>NZ_JAAOYS010000007.1:0-276733 GCF_011759495.1 Dyella sp. SG562 | reverse complement strand
GCGCCGCCGTCAGCGTCGTCTTGCCGTGGTCCACGTGACCGATCGTGCCGACGTTGACGTGCGGCTTGGTGCGTTCGAACTTACCCTTTGCCATGCGCGCTAAACCCCGATGGAGTCAGATAACGAAAAAAAGTGGAGAGCGATAACCGCGAAGACCAACTAAGTGGTGCTCATGACTGGAATCGAACCAGCGACCTCTTCCTTACCAAGGAAGTGCTCTACCGACTGAGCTACATGAGCACGAAAACTGCCAGACCAGGTTCTCTACGAGCAGGTTCCAATCTTTGGAGCAGGATCAATGGAGCGGGAGACGGGAATCGAACCCGCACCATCAGCTTGGAAGGCTGAGGTTCTACCGTTGAACTACTCCCGCCTGCGCGGAACTCGTCTGGTGGAGGAAGGTGGATTCGAACCACCGAAGGCGTAAGCCAGCAGATTTACAGTCTGCCCCCGTTGGCCGCTTGGGTATTCCTCCAACAAAGAACGGCTATTGTGTGGATCGAGCCTGGTTCTGTCAACACCCGAGCACGCAAAAAATACGTGTGCGGGGCCGGCGAATCAAGCCTCGCGCAGCGCCGCGCTCAGACGTCCGAATGCGCCTTCGCGTCGATCAGCTGCTCCATCTCCTTGGACAGATCCATCAGGCGTTTCGCCTGCGCCTGCAGCTGCCGCTCCGCCTCGTCGCGCGGCTCCCACACCGGCACCGGCGTGGGCTTGCCCTCGGGGCTGTCGAGCGCGACGAACACCATCACGCAGCTGGTCGCCAGGCGGTGCTCGTCCTTGCGCAGGTCGCGCGCCAGGACGTCCACCGCCATGTGCATGCTGGAGCGGCCGGTGTGGATCAGGCGTGCGCGCACGGTCACCAGGTCGCCGATCAGGATCGGCGCCACGAACTGGATGCCGCTCACCGACGCGGTGACGCAATACGCCCCGCTCCAGGCCACCGCGCAGGCATAGCCGGCCTGGTCGATCCACTTCATCGCCATGCCGCCGTGCACCTTGCCGCCGAAATTCACGTCGGTCGGCTGGGCCAGGAAACGGAAACTGACTTCGTGCTGCGTGCCCGACATGGAGGCTCCGGCTGGTGAAAGGACGCCTATTATGCCGCCGGCTTGCGCGCCCCGGCGCGGCTCAGAACGAGCGCCATGGGCGTGCTGACCACGCCCTTGGGCGAACGCCCTTCCGGCCCGGTCGGCACGAAGCCCAGATGCAGGTAGACCGGCACCGCGCAGCGCGAGGCATTGAGGGTGAAGCGGCGGGTGCCGGCGCGGCGGATGGCGTCGTCCATGGTCCGCTGCCACAGCTTCCGGGCGATGCCGCGGCCGTGGTAGCGCGTGCCGACGAAGAGCTGCACCAGGTGGCTGTCGTCGCGCATGCCCGATACACCGACCAGCACCGGCCCCAGGAAGGCCAGGTGGAAGCGCTGCCCCGCCAGCATCCGCTCGCGGAAACCGCGGGCGCTGAAGCGCGCCAGCATTGCCCGCCCTACCGCCTCCGGCTGGTCCGGCACCACCCAGCGGCGCGCCACCCGGCGCACCAGCAGGCCGATCGCGCGGGCGTCGCCGGGGCGCCCCAGGCGCAGGCGCAATGGATGGACTTCGCCGGACATGCCGCTCTCCCAGAACACCCCGCACAGTCTGGCAGCGCCGGCGCCGGAAACAAAAAAGCGGCGGACACCGCGAGGTGCCGCCGCTGCTCTTGCGGGCGATGCCGGTCAGACGTTGAACAGGAAGTGCAGCACGTCGCCGTCCTTCACCACGTAGTCCTTGCCTTCCTTGCGCAGGCGGCCCGCCGCGGCGGCGCCGGCCTCACCCTTGAACTGGATGAAGTCGTCGTACGACACCGTCTCGGCACGGATGAAGCCGCGCTCGAAATCGGTGTGGATCACGCCCGCCGCCTGCGGCGCGGTGAAGCCGCGCTTGATCGTCCAGGCGCGCACCTCCTTTACGCCGGCGGTGAAATAGGTCTGCAGCTTGAGCAGGGTGTAGCCGGCGCGGATCACGCGGTTCAGGCCCGGCTCTTCCAGGCCCAGGTCCTTGAGGAATTCGTCGCGGTCGGCGTCGTCGAGCTGCGAGAGCTCCTCTTCGATGGCGGCGCATACCGGCACCACTTCGGCACCTTCCTGCACGGCGCGGGCGCGCACGGCATCGAGGTGCGGATTGTTATCGAAGCCGTCCTCGCGCACGTTGGCGATGTACATCAGCGGCTTCAAGGTGAGCAGGAACAGGTCGCGCACCAGCGCCTTTTCATCCTCGTCCAGGCCCAGGCTGCGCGCGCTCCTGCCTTCGTTGAGGCCGGCGGCGAGCTTCTGCAGCACCGGCTTCCTGGCCAGGGCCTCCTTGTCGTTGGCCTTGGCCGCGCGCTCGGCGCGGTTCAGCGCTTTCTCCACCGAATCGAGGTCGGCCAGGGCCAGCTCGGTGTCGATGGTTTCGATGTCGGCGATCGGGTCGACCTTGCCGGCCACGTGGATGATGTCGGTGTGCTCGAAACAGCGCACCACGTGGGCGATCGCATCCACCTCGCGGATATGCGCCAGGAACTTGTTGCCCAGGCCCTCGCCCTTGGAGGCGCCGGCGACCAGGCCCGCGATGTCGACGAATTCGACCGCGGTGGGAATCACCTTCTGCGGATTGACGATGTCCGACAGCGCCTGCAGGCGCGCATCCGGCACCGGCACCACGCCGACGTTCGGCTCGATCGTGCAGAACGGGAAGTTGGCGGCGGCGATGCCGGCCTTGGTCAGCGCGTTGAACAGGGTGGACTTGCCGACGTTAGGCAGGCCGACGATGCCGCATTTGATGCCCATGGATGGATCCGGGAATAGGGAGTGGAGAATAGGGAATAGTAAAACCAGCAAGAGGCGAAACGCTTTAGCGATTCCCTATTCCCGATTCCCTATTCCCAGGTGTATGCAGCTGCTGCATCGCCTTGTCGAACTGCCCGTCGACCGCCAGCGGCAGCACGTTGAGCGCGCGCGCGATGCCATCCAGGATGGCGTCCTCGTCCTTGGCGGAGGGGCGGCCCAGCACCCACGGCGTGACCTGGTCCCGGTGCCCGGGATGGCCGATGCCGATGCGCAGGCGATGGAACCTGGCGTGGCCGAGGTGGGCGATGGTGTCGCGCAGGCCGTTCTGGCCGCCGTGGCCGCCGTCGAACTTCAGGCGCACGGTGCCGGCGTCCAGGTCCAGTTCGTCATGGGCGACCAGGCATTCGGCCGGTTCGATCTTGTAGTAGCGCAGCGCCGCCGTGACGGCGAGGCCGCTCTTGTTCATGAAGGTGGCGGGCTTGAGCAGCCACACCGGCTCGCCGCCGATGCGCACCTTGCAGGTTTCGCCATGCAGCTTGCCGTCGAAGCCCCAGCGCTCGCCCTGCCCCGCCGCGAGGGCGTCAACAAACCAGAACCCGGCGTTATGCCGGGTTCGGAGATATTCGGCACCGGGATTACCCAGCCCGACAACGAGGCGCAGACCCGCCATGGATAGCCGGCAAGCACGCGGCGGCGACCCGCGCCGGAAAGGCGCGGATCGCCGTGCGACTTACTTCTTGGCGTCCTTGCCGGCGTCGGCGGCCGGAGCGGCCTCGCCTTCGGCCGGAGCCTCTTCGACTTCTTCCTTCACCGTGTTGGCGGTGACCACGGCGATGTCGTGATCGGCGCCCAGGTGCAGGGCCGGGATTTCCACGCCCTTCGGCAGCGACAGCTGCGACAGGTGGACGATCTCGCCCGGCTTCAGGCTGGCCAGGTCGAGTTCGATGAACTCCGGCAGGTCCTTCGGCAGGCAGGAGACTTCCACTTCGGTCAGGTTGTGCGAGATCACCACGCCGGAGGTCTTGCCGGCCGGGGACTTTTCCTGGTTAAGGAAGTGCAGCGGCACGTTGACGCGAACGGCTTCGTTCTCATTGATGCGCAGGAAGTCCATGTGCAGCATCTGCTGCTTGAACGGATGCTTCTGCCAGTCGCGCACCAGCACCTTCTGCACTTTGCCGTCGACGTTCAGGTCGAGCACCGAGGAGAAGAACCACTCATGCTTGGCGGCAAGCAGGATGGTGTTGTGGAAGATCTGGATGCTCTGCGGGGGCTGGCCCGCACCGTAGACGACGGCCGGCACGAAGTCCGCACGACGCAGGCGGCGGCTCGCACCTTTCCCCTCGTCCTTGCGGCTCTCGGCCTTGATTTCATGAATCTGTGCCATGTTGGCGATTCCTACTTCAGGTTGTGATCCGCCTCGCGGCGGTTTGAGTGACTCCCTCGCGACCAAGGGAGTCGGTTTTTTTTGAGTAAATTAGGGAATAGGGAATAGGGAATCGAGGTTGCGCTTCGGCTTTTTCCGATTCCCTATTCCCTATTCCCGATTCCCGCCCCAATCAATCCACGTAGAGCGAGCTGACCGATTCGCCGAACGCGATGCGGCGGATGGTCTCCGCCAGCAGCTCGGCCACCGAAAGCTGGCGGATCTTGGCGCAGGCCTGGGCTTCCGGGCGCAGCGGCAAGGTGTTGGTCACCACCAGCTGGTCGAGCTGGGAGTTCTCCACATTGCTGATCGCCGCACCGGACAGCACCGGGTGCACGCAGTACGCCACCACCTTGCGGGCGCCGCGCTCCTTCAGAGCCGCAGCAGCCGCGCACAGGGTGCCGGCGGTGTCGACGATGTCGTCGACCAGCACGCAGGTCTTGCCGTCCACGTCGCCGATGATGTTCATCACCGTGGCCACGTTCGCCTTCGGGCGGCGCTTGTCGATGATGGCCAGGTCCGCGTCGTCCAGGCGCTTGGCCAGGGCGCGGGCGCGCACCACGCCGCCGACGTCCGGGCTGACCACGATCAGGTTGTCCATCGAGTGGTTGCGCCAGATGTCCGCCAGCAGCAGCGGCGAGGCGTAGACGTTGTCCACCGGGATGTCGAAGAAGCCCTGGATCTGGTCCGCGTGCAGGTCCACCGTGAGCACGCGGTCGACGCCGACGGTGCCGATCATCTTGGCCACCATCTTGGCGGTGATCGGCACGCGCGCCGAACGCGGGCGGCGGTCCTGGCGGGCGTAGCCGAAGTACGGCATCACCGCGGTCACGCTGGCCGCCGAGGCGCGCTTGAGCGCGTCCACCAGGGTCAGCAGCTCGAACAGGTTCTCCGCGCTGGGCGCGCCCGTCGGCTGGATCACGAACACTTCCTGCCGGCGGACGTTCTCTTCGATCTCGATCTGCGTCTCGCCGTCGCTGAAGCGGCCGACCAGCGCCTTGCCCAGCGGCACGCCCAGACGCGTGGCGACATCCTCGGCGAGGGCGCGGTGCGCGTTGCCGGTGAAGAGCATCGGGGTGGACGTGTCCACGGTCATTGCAGTGAGCCTTTGGCCATCTCGGTTTCGAAGTGGCTGGGGCGGCAGGATTCGAACCTGCGCATGCGGGAATCAAAATCCCGTGCCTTAACCAGCTTGGCGACGCCCCAGTGAATTTTTTTGTCCCGGCCCCGCCTCGCGGCGGGCCGGGACCTGTCTCTTGCGGCTCAGGCGGCGCCGCGATGGCGCGCCAGAGCTTCCAGCAACGGGGAGCGCTCCACGCCGAAGGCCACATGGGCCGAGCATGAAGGCGGGCACTGACCGGCGACGAATTCCGCCCGTTCCTGCGACTTGGTCTCGATGAAGATGCAACCGCCGCTGCCGGAAAGCCTTGCCCAGCCGAACTTGTTCAGCCAGCCCAGCGCCGCAGCCACCCGGGGGTGGCGCGCGCGTACGACCGGCTCGAAGGCGTTCTCGGCTGTTTCGCCCGAAGCAAAGGATGAAATTGTGGCTGGCTGAGCATTTCGTGTCAATTCAGACGCTTGAAAAAGCTCGCCGGTGGGCACGTGTTCGTGCGGATCGACCACCACGTACCAGCGCTGCGGCAGCGCGATCGGCTGCAGCCGGTCGCCCACCCCCTCGGCCCAGGCCGAACGTCCGCGCACGAAGACCGGCACGTCGGCGCCGAGCTGGCGGCCCAGTTCGGCCAGCGCGTCCTCGGTCAGGCCGGTGCCCCAGAGATGGTTGAGCGCGACCAGCACCGTCGCCGCATCCGAACTGCCGCCGCCCAGGCCGCCGCCCATCGGGATGCGCTTCTCCAGCTCGATATCCACCCCGGCACCGGCCGGCGCATGCGGCTGCAGCAGGCGGGCGGCGCGGACCGCCAGGTCCTGTTCTTCCGGCACCCCGGGGACGTCCGTGAGGCGCCGCACCAGGCCGTCGCGGCGGGGGCGCAGGCGGATCTCGTCGCCCCAGTCCAGCAGCCGGAACACTGTCTGCAGCTCGTGGTAGCTGTCGGGACGCCGCCCGGTGATGCGCAGGAACAGGTTCAGCTTGGCCGGCGCCGGCCAGACCGTCCAATCCTCCGCCCCCGGCGCCTCGAAGGTACGGCTCATGAACACGCGCAGGTCGTCGGGGAAACCGTTCTCCAAGTCGCGCTCGCGCGCGAAGGCAAAGGCCGGATCGCGCTTGTCGACCTCGACAAAGCCATGCCTGGCATAGAACGGCGCATTCCACGGCACGTCGGCCAGGGTGCCCAGGGTGATCCGCCGATAGCCGGCGGCGCGGGCCCAGGCGCAGGCGTGCTCCAGCAGCGCCGCGCCGATGCCCTGGCCGCCCCAGCCCGGCAGCACGTCGATCTCGGCCAGGCCGATGCCGGCCTCGTCCTCGGTGTCCAGCCAGACAAAGCCCACCGGCTCGCCGCTCGCGTCGCTCAGCGCAACCCATACCAGGCCACGCTCGATCGCCAGCCGCAGCAGGTCGGGCGGCATCACCACCGGCGCGTAGAAGCGCCAGGCGCGATGGCCGCGGAACAGTTCCATGGCCTCGCGTTCGATGGCGCACAGCGCCTCCACCTGCTCCGGCAGCGCGCGCTGGATGCTATAGCTCATGTCGATTCCGGCTGACGGCGCCCGGCCGCGGGGGCGCCAAGCCTAACCGCGGAGCGGTCTTACTGAAACGTCCAGGAGTCGATCGACAGGCGCACCCGGTACGGCGGCTTTTCCGCGAATACCTTCTTCGGCACCGGCGGCTGCCGGGTGGCGTCCCATTCGCGGTAGTCGACATTCCAGCCGTCCTGCTGCAGCAGGGACGGCAGGCGGTCGGTGCCGAAGCTCAGTTCCGCCGGGCCGCCGTCGGCGCGCAGGCCGAGCACCCAGGCGCGCAGTTCGCGCAGCGGCACGTCCCAGCCCAGCGCCTTGAGCATCAGCGATTCGGCGTCCGGCCCGCGGATCGGGCCGCCGTCCACGCCTTCCAGCAGGGCACCGTCGGGGCCGCCGCTGAGGCGGAAGCTCTTGCCGACCACCGGAGAGCGCACGGTGAATTCGTAGCGCTCGCCGTCCTGCGACCAGCTCAAGCTGCCGCTGCCGCCGTCCTTGCCGTCGGAAATGCCCAGCTTGCCCTGCAGCACCCAATGATCGGTGCCGGCCAGGGCGTGCTCGCGCGCTTCCTGCTCGTTGAGCAGGGCGGCATCGCCCTTCATGCGCACGGCCGGCGCGGACACGCAGGCGGCGAGCAGCAGCGGCAGGGCCGCCGCCGCGATACGCAGAAAAGTCCTCATGGATTCAGTCGCTTGAGCGTGTCGTGGAGGGTGCTGCTGTGCGGATCGATGCGGCGCACTTCGTCGAACACGCGGCGCGCGTCGGCCTGGCGCCCCTGCTTCCACAGCACCTCGCCCAGGTGCACGCCGACGTCGGCGTCCTTGCGCGCCTGCCAGGCGGTGCGCAGGGTCTGCTCGGCCTGGTCCAGGTGGCCCAGCCGGTACTGCAGCCAGCCCCAGGAGTCGGCGATGGCCGGGTCGTTCGGCTTGGCGCTGCGCGCGGTCTGGATCAGCTGCTCGGCTTCCGGCAGGTCGCGGTTGGCGTCGGCCAGGGTGTAGCCCAGTGCATTGGTGGCGTCGATGTCGTCCGGCTTGAGCTGCAGCAGGCGGCGGAAATCGGCCACCGCCTTGTCCGTGTCGCCGGTCTCGGCATAGGCCAGGCCGCGGCCGTAGAGCAGCTCCGGATCGTCCGGCACCACCTGCAGCGCGCGGCTGAACGCCGCCTCGGCCTGGGCGAACTTCTGGTCGGCCATGTACAGGCTGGCGTCGGCCTCGTAGGCGCGGCGCAGCTGGGCCGGCTGGTCGAGGTAGTCGGTCTGCATCTGGGTCAGCAGCTCGTGGGATTCCGAAGCCCGGCCCATCTTGTGCAGCAGGATGGCGCTGCGCAGGTCGGCTTCGAAGGCGTGGTCGTCCTCGTCCGGCACCTGGTTGTACCAGTCCAGCGCTTCCTCGTTCTTGTCCAGCATTTCGGCCAGGGTGCCGAGCAGGAAGTTGTTGCTGTCGCGCACGTCGCGCGGCGCGCGCTGCAGCTGGGCGTAGATGCGGGCGATCGCCTTGCTGTCGTTGGCGCGCGCGGCCAGGGTGGCGCGCAGGGCGTAGGTCTCGGTGTTCTGCGGACCGTTGTCGAGCACCTTGGTCGCCCCGGCATAGTCGCCGGCCTGGCCCAGCAGGGTGGCGTAGGCCATGCGCAGGCCGGCGTTCTTAGGCTCGCGGCCCAGCGCCTTCTGGAACATGGCCTGCGCGCCGGCGCGGTCGCCGTTGCGGTACTTCAGCTGGGCGGCCCAGGCGTAGGTCTCGGCGCTGTTGAAGCGCTTGATCGCGGCGTCGACCAACTGCTGCGCGTAGGCGTGGCGGCCGAGCTTGTCGCCCAGCTCGCTCATGGCCAGCCAGGCCTGCGGGTCGGACGGCAGGCGTTTCGGGGTGGCCAGGGCTTCCAGCAGGCGGGCGGAAACGGCGGTATCGCGGCTGCCGAGCAGCACGCGGCCGAACTGGCGCCAGGCGTCCGGATCGCCGCTGGAGATCAGCGCGTCCAGCTGCTTCTGCGCTTCGCCGGTGTCGCCCCGGTCCAGCGCCAGCTGGGCGCGGACCGTGGCCAGGTCGCCCGGCTTGGCGCCCAGCTGCTGCCAGCGCTCGATGGCACGTCCGGCCAGCACGGGATCGTGGATGGCCGTGGCCAGCTCGGTCGCCTGCTGGGCCACGCGCGGGTCGTTGCTCAGCCCCATGGCCTTGGCGTAGGCCGCGGCAGCGGACTTGAGGTCGGTGCGGACGATCGCCATCTCGCCGGCCAGCAGCTGGGCGGTGAGGTCGTGGTCTTCATCGGGAGTGACCACCGCCAGGTGATCCAGCGGCTGCGCGGACGCCGGCTTGGCGGCCTGCTGGCCCGGTACCGTGGCGCATCCGGCCAATACGGCCAGGCCGATGGCGCCGATCGCAAAATGCCGCAGTTGCTTGAACTTGGCCCACCTGCTCAGCACACTATTCTCCGTTCATCCGTCATATAGCCGCCGCTCCCCGGGAACGGCCAGTATCGCGGCCTAGTTTACGCCGCGGATGCCTGCCGCTCCCAAACGATCCTCACCATGCCGCTGATCGCCCTCGGGCTCAATCACCTCACCGCGCCGGTCCAGCTGCGCGAGCAAGTGGCGTTCGACGAGTCGAACGCCGGCGCCGCGTTGCAGGAGCTGACCAGCCAGCCCGGCGTGGAAGAGGCGATGATCCTGTCCACCTGCAACCGCACCGAGCTCTACGTCAGCGTCGCCGCGGGCGCCGAGGCGGTGCCGGAGGCATGGCTGAGCCGGCACCATCAGCTGACTCCCGGCAAGCTCGACGAGTTCCTCTACCGCCACGACGAGGACGACGCCGTCCGCCACATGTTCCGCGTGGCCACCGGCCTGGACTCGATGGTGCTGGGCGAGCCGCAGATCCTCGGCCAGGTGAAGGACGCCTACCAGGTGGCGCGCGACGCGCAGACCCTGCGCGCGCCGATGGACCGCCTGCTGCAGCACACCTTCGCCGTGGCCAAGCGCGTGCGCACGGACACCCGCATCGGCGCGCATACCGTGTCGGTGGCCTTCACCGCGGTGCGCCTGGCCGAGCAGGTGTTCACCGACCTGAAACAGGCCTGCGTGCTGCTGATCGGCGCCGGCGACACCATCGAGCTGGCCGCGCGGCATCTGGCCGACAAGAAAGTGCGGCGCCTGATCGTGGCCAACCGCACGCTGGAAAACGCGCAGGAACTGGCCAGCCGCCACGGCGGCTACGCCATCGGCCTGCACGACCTGCCGCAGCACCTGGCCGAAGCCGACATCGTGATTTCCTCCACCGCCGCGCGGCTGCCGATCGTGACGCGGCCGATGGTGGAGAAAGCCATCGGCGCGCGCCGGCGCAAGCCGATGTTCATGGTGGACATCGCCGTGCCGCGCGACATCGAGCCGGCGGTGGGCGAACTGGAAGACGTGTTCCTCTACGGCATCGACGACCTGCGCCAGGTGATCGACGACAACCGCCGCTCGCGCGAGGCCGCGGCCCGCGAGGCGGACGCCATCATCGACCTGCAGGTCGACCGCTACATGGCCTGGCGCCGCGCGCTCACGCTGCGCAATCCGGCGGTGGACATGCGCCAGCACGCCGAGGCGCACCGCGACGAAGTGCTGGAGAAGGCGCGCGCCATGCTCGCCCGCGGCAGGTCGCCGGACGAGGCGCTGGCCTTCCTCGCCAACACCCTCACCAACAAGCTGCTGCACCATCCCAGCGCCCGCCTGCGCGAAGCCGCGCTGGCCGGCGACATGGACCTGCTGCACGCGGCCGGGCGCCTCTACGGGCTGGACGAGAAGGAACCGGACGCCGAAGGCTAGCGGGCCTGTCCAACGCCGCTGCTTCCTGGCCGTACCGGCCGCGTCCCTTCCCTCCTCCGCGCCCGCCCATGACTCCTTCGATCCGCCGCAAACTCGAATCCCTCGCCGAACGCCACGAAGAAGTCGGCCTGCTGCTCGCGCAGCCGGACGTGCTCGCCGATGGCGGCCGCTTCCGCGATCTGTCGCGCGAATACGCGCAGCTGGAACCGGTGGTCGGCGCGCTGCGCGAGCACGAGCAGGCGCAGCGCGAACTGGACGAATCGCGCGCCATGCTGGCCGATCCGGACATGCGCGAACTGGCGGCCGACGACGTCGCTCGCCTGGAAACGCGCCTGGCCGAACTCGACGCCGAACTGCAGATCCTGCTGCTGCCGAAAGACCCGCGCGACGACGCCAACCTGTTCCTGGAAGTGCGCGCCGGCGCGGGCGGCGACGAGGCGGCGATCTTCGCCGGCGACGTGTTCCGCATGTACGCGCGCTACGCCGAGCGCCAGGGCTGGCGCGTGGAGATCCTGAGCGAGCATGCCGGCGAGCATGGCGGCTACAAGGAGATCGTGGCGCGCGTGGAAGGCCCGATCGTCAACGGCGTGGGCGTGTACTCGCGGCTCAAGTTCGAATCCGGCGTGCACTGCGTGAAGCGCGTGCCGGCCACCGAAGCGCAGGGCCGCGTGCACACCTCCACCGCCACCGTGGCGGTACTGCCGGAGCTGGACGGCATCGAAGAGATCCAGATCGCGCCGGCCGACCTGAAAGTGGACACCTTCCGCGCCTCCGGCGCCGGCGGCCAGCACGTCAACAAGACCGACTCGGCCATCCGCATCACCCACCTGCCCAGCGGCATCGTGGTCGAGTGCCAGGACGAGCGCAGCCAGCACAAGAACCGCGCCCGCGCGATGAGCCTGCTCAAGGCACGCCTGCTCGACGAGGCGCAGTCCAAGCAGACCGCCGAGCAAGCCGAGTCGCGCCGCCTGCAGGTGGGCAGCGGCGACCGCAGCCAGCGCATCCGCACCTACCGCTACAAGGACAACCTGGTCACCGACCACCGCATCGGCCTGGACCTGTACCGCCTGCCCGAGATCATGCAGGGCGACCTGGACGAACTGGTCGCGGCGCTGCTGCGCGAGCACCAGGCGGACCAGCTCAAGGCCTTGGCCTGAGCCTGCTTACGGTGTCACGCACCCGGCGATTGGCAGTGCCCGCAGCGTGGGTTAGCGTGCGCGGATGAAGCAGGCTTCACGATCCGAACTCCTCGCCCTCCATCACCAGCTGGCCCGTCTGCTCGACCGCGCTGACGCGGCCGGCGCCGAGGCGCTGGCGGCGCGCGCGCGCGCGGCATCGCCGCAGGACGTCGAGCTCGCCCGCCTGCATGGCCTGGCCCTGCTCCAGCTGGGCCGCGCCGACGAGGCGCGCGCCGCGCTGGAAGCCGCGGCGGAACTGGCGCCGGACAGCGTCGAAGTGCAATGCAACCTGGCCGGCGTGGAGCTGGAGCAGGGCGATGCCGAAGGCGCCATCGCGCGCCTGCGCGCCGCGCTGCGCAAGCAGCCCGGCCACGCCGCCATCCTGCTGGCGCTGGGCAATGCGCTGATGGCGGTGGGGCGCTACGCGCAGGCGCGCGAGTCCTACGCCATGGCCACGCACGGCGCGCCCCAGCATGCCGGGCTGCGGCTCAATCTCGCCGCGGCCGAACTGGAACTGGGCAATCTCGACCAGGCTGCGCAGCACACCGACGAAGGCCTGCAGCTGGCGCCCGACTACGACGGCGCCTACGCCATGCGCGCCCGCGTGCTGCACGCCATGGGCCGCGTCGACGAAGCGGCCGAGGCCTGGCTGCAGGCCGAACGCTGCGCGCCGGAACAAGCGCTCTACCCGTTCCACGCCGGCCTGCTGCTGGACGACGCCGGCAACCTGCCCGCCGCCGCCGAAGCGTTCGAGCGCGCGCTGCGCCTGGACGCCGCCGCCGGCGCCGCGCTCGCCATGCTGGTCTTCGCCAAGCGCCGCCTGTGCGACTGGCGCGGTCTCGATGAACTGAGCGAACGCCTGCATCGCGCGGTGGCCGAAGGCCGCGACGGCGTCATGCCGTTCGCGTTTCTCGCCGAGGAGGCCAGCGCCGCCGAACAGCGCCGCTGCGCCGCGACCTTTGCCGCAGGCGTGGAAAAGATCGCCGCGCCGTGGCGCAATGTGCTCGCCTTCGAACCCGCGCAGCGCACCGCCATCGACCCGCTGCGCGTGGGCTTCGTCTCCAACGGCTTCGGCGAGCGGCCGATCGGCCAGCTGCTTACCGGCGTGCTGGAAAAACTCGGCGACGAACGGCTCCAGGTCCACGTGTTCTGCTTGGTGCCCGACGATGGCGGCCCGATCCGCCAGCGCCTGGCCGCAAGCACCACCGTGCACGACGTCACCGGCCTGGCCCCGATGGAAGTGGCGCGCCGCGTGCACGCCGCCGGCATCGAGGTGCTGTTCGACCTGCGCAGCTACGGCGGCGGCGCCAACAGCGACCTGTTCGAATTCCGCCCCGCGCCGGTGCAGGTGAACTGGCTGGCCTATCCGGCCACCGCCGGCGCGGCCTGGACCGATTACCTGCTGACCGACGCCGTGGCCCTGCCCGCACCGCTGCGCGAAGGCTTCAGCGAGAAGATCGTGCGGCTGTCGCGCTGCGCGCTGCCGTTCGACGACCGCACGCCGATTGCCGCGCCGCCTTCGCGCGCCGACTGCGGCCTGCCCGAAAGCGGCACCGTGTTCGCCAGCTTCAATGGCCACCACAAGCTCAACCCCGCCAGCTTCGCGCGCTTCATGCTGATCCTGCAGCAGGTGCCGGACAGCGTGCTGTGGCTGTATTCCGGCAACGACGGCACCGACCAGCGCCTGCGCCAGGCCGCCGGCCTGATGGAGGTGGATCCGGACCGCCTGGTCTTCATGCCGCGCCTGCCGCATGCCGAGCACCTGGCGCGGCTGGCGCATGCCGACCTGTTCCTGGACACCCTGCCCTGCAATGCGCAGTCCACCGCGGCCGACGCGCTGTGGGCCGGTTGTCCGGTACTCACCTGGATCGGCCGCACCCTGGCCGGCCGCCAGGGCGCCAGCCTGCTGTTCCATGCCGGCCTGCCCGAGCTGGTGGCCGACGACGAGGACTCGTTCGTCTCCATGGCCGTGCACCTGGGCAAGGACCGCGAGGCGCTGGACACCTTGCGCCGCCATCTGCAGGACGCGCGTGCCGACAGCCCGGTGTTCGATACGGCCGGCTTCGCCAACGACCTGCGCCGCGCCATCCAGGCCATGGGCGCGCGCCATCGCATCGGGCGTCCGCCGGCCGACCTGGATCTTTGATGCCCCGTTGTAGGTTGGGGTGAGCCACAGGCGAACCCCAACGGTGCGAGACTCTTGAAGTTGGCCATATCGGGGTCAGCCCGCGGCTCATCCCAATCTACGCCCCGCACTGCCGGAGACCGACATGAGCAAGAAGGACAAGGGCTACCGCAAAACCATGGAGGAACTGCAGCTGGAGCTGGCCGGCCTGCACCGCTGGCTCAAGCGCAGCGGCCATCGCGTGGTGGTGCTGTTCGAAGGGCGCGACGCGGCCGGCAAGGGCGGCACCATCAAGGCCATCACCGAGTCGATGGATACGCGCGGCTATCGCGTCGCCGCACTGGGCAAGCCCAGCGAGGCGGAGTCGACGCAGTGGTATTTCCAGCGCTACGTCGAACACCTGCCCGCCGCCGGCGAACTCGTGCTGTTCGACCGCAGCTGGTACAACCGCGCGGTGGTGGAGCCGGCCATGGGCTTCTGCACCGAGCAGCAGCGCGAGGACTTCCTGCACGCCGTGCCGCACTTCGAGAAGCTGCTGGCCGACGACGGCATCGTCCTGATCAAGTACTGGCTGGCGGTGGACCAGAAGAAGCAGGAAGAACGCTTCGCCGAACGCGCCGAGGACCCGCTCAAGCGCTGGAAGCTCTCGCCGGTGGACCTGGCCTCGCGCAACAAGTACGCGGAAATGGGCCACCTGCGCGACCAGATGATCGAACGCACCAACCGGCCGTACGCGCCGTGGTTCGTGGTCGACTACAACGACCAGAAGCGCGGCCGCGTCAACCTGATCCGTCACTTGCTGGAACATATCCCGCGCAAGGAGACCAGCATTCCGGAAGTGAAGCTGCCCAAGCTCAAGGGCAAGCCGCGGCGCGAGCACGTCACCGACAAGGCGCAGTGGGTGCCGGATACCTTCGCGGACGAGTAAGCCGCACGGGCGCTCAGCCCGTGCGGAAATCTTCCGGCTCTTCGCCGTTCCACTCGCTGCGCGCGACCTCATCGACCCGCGCCGCCGGCGGCCCCTTGCGCAGCCATTGCTCCAGCGCATCGATGGCGACGGGGCTGCCGCAGGCCAGCACCTCGACGCCGCCGTCCGGCAGGTTCCTGGCATAGCCGGCCAGCCCGCGCACCAGGGCCTGCTCGCGGGTGCAGGCGCGGAAGCAGACGCCCTGCACCTTGCCGCTCACCCGGAACAAGGCCGCGGCCATGGCCTTATTTCCCCGCCTTCGGCAGGCCGACCGCCTCGCCCAGCGAGGCTTCGGTGACCGGGCCGACAAAGCGCTTGGCCACCTTGCCGTCCGGCCCGATCAGCCAGGTGGTGGGCAGGCCGCGCGGTTCGTCGAAATCCTTCGGCGGCTGGTCCAGGGTGACCTGGGCGATCGGGTAGCTGACCGGATGCTTGGCCAGGAAGGCCTGGATATCGGCCTTGTCGGTGTCCTCGTAGGCCAGGCCGATGGCGGCGACCTTGTCCTTGTGCGTGGCGACGAAGCGCGAGATGTCCGGCATCTCCTTGATGCAGGGCACGCACCAGGTGGCCCAGTAATTGACGATCACGTACTTGCCGCGCTGCTGCGCGAGATCGTACGGCTTGCCCTCGAGCGTGCTGATCTTCAGCGTGGGCTGCGCCGGCATGGCGGCCTGCGCGGCGGGCACGCCGGCGGCCAGGGCCGCGGCGAGGACGATGGCGGTGAAACGATTCATGCGACCACTTCCTTCGAAGTTTCTTGCGTAGCGGGGAAAACCTGATCGAGCTTGGCGTCCAGCTTCTCGCGCAGCAGCTTGGCCGTGGAACACAGCAGCTGGAGCAGCTCGTCCGGCAACTTGATGCCGAGCGATTGCGCCTCGCCGGCCGGGTCCAGCGGCAGACGATAACCCGCATATTGGTAAACGCGCAGCAGGTCGGTGGCATCCAGGCTGCGGCTGAGCAGCCAGCCGCCGGATTCGCTGCGCTGGACCAGGTCGGCGCGCTGCAGGTCTTCGAAGAAGGCGGCGATGGAACCGCTGCGCAGGTACGGTTCTTCCAGGCGCACGATCGCCGGGTCGACGCTGTAGCCCTTGCGCTGCGCATCGACGAAATGCCGCAGCACCACCATCAGGCCGAGGAATTCCGAACCCTCGGGCAGGCATTCGGTCGGTATCTGGTATTCGTAGGCCGAGATCGACGCGGCGATCGACGCGCCGAGGATCACGATGATCCACGAAAGATAGATCCACAGCAGGAAGATCGGCAGCGCCGCCAGCGCCGCGCCGTAGATCTGCTGGTAAGTCTGCGCGTGATGCACGAACAGCGCGAAACCCCAGCGCGCCAGCTCGAACAGCACCGCGCCGAGCAGCGCGCCGATCGCCGCGTGCTTCAGCGACACGCGCCGGTTCGGCACCACCACGTAGAGCAGCCACAGCGTCACGAAGGTCACCACGAACGGCAGCGCGCTGAGCAGATAGGTGCCGAAGTTGAAGCTGGCCGCGCTCTTGATCAGCGGCAGCGCGGTGACATACGAGCTTGCGGCCAGTCCACCCACCACCAGGACCGGCCCCAGGGTCAGCGCGGCCCAGTACAGCAGCAGGCGCGAGCCCCAGGCGCGCGGGCGGTGCACGCGCCAGATGCGGTTGAGGCGGTCCTCGATGCTCACCATCATCGACACCGCGCTGAACAGCATCACGATCACGCTGATGCCGGTGAGCTTGCTGGCGTTGTCGGCGAAGGCCAGCAGCGCGTTCTTCACCGTCTCGGCCGCGGCCGGCACCATGTTGAAGACGAAATTGATCAGCGTATTGCGCCATTCGGCGAATACCGGAAACGCCGAGAACATCGCCAGCACCGCCACCACCAGGGGCACCAGCGATACCAGGGTGGTGTAGGACAGCGCACCGGCCGTCTCGAAGCACTTGTCGTCGATGAAGCGCTGCCACAGGAAGCGGCTGAAGCTGGTGGTGCGGTCGCGGTCGATGCGCCAGGCCATGCGGGTCCTCGTCGGCTGCCGCCGCCAGGGGCGCGGCGGCTACATGGGCGGAACGGAACGGTACACTAACCGATCCGCAGCGAACGCCCCAACCCAAGGCGCAAGGCATGAGCCGAGACATCCTGGTCCTCTACTACAGCCGCAGCGGCCATACCGCGCGCCTGGCGCGGCTGGTCGCGCGCGGCGTGGAAGAAGCCGGCCTGCAGGCGCGCCTGCGCCAGGTGCCGCCGGTGGCGCCGGTGACCGAGACCGCGCAGCCGCCGGAACCGGAAGAAGGCGCGCCCTACGCCAGCCGCCAGGACCTGCTCGAATGCGCGGGCCTGGCGCTGGGCAGCCCCACGCGCTTCGGCAACATGGCCGCGCCGCTGAAGTACTTCCTCGACAACACCGGCGCCGAATGGGCCAGCGGCGCGCTCGCCGGCAAGCCCGCCGCGGTGTTCACCTCCACCAGCACCATGCACGGCGGGCAGGAATCCACCTTGCTGAGCATGGCTTTGCCGCTGCTGCACCATGGCATGTTGCTGGTCGGCGTGCCGTATACGGAGCCTGCGCTCACCGCCACGCAGAGCGGCGGCACGCCGTACGGCGCCAGCCATGTGTCCGGCGCGCAGGGCGACAACGCCATCAGCGAACACGAGCGCGAACTGGCGCGTGCGCTGGGGCGGCGACTGGCCGACGTGGCGCGCCGGCTGGCGGACAGCAACTCGTGAGCGCGCCGGTTCCGCGCGCGTACCGCATCGGCCTGGCCGCGTGGGCCGCGCTGGTGCTGCTGCAGTTCGCCTGGCACGGCTGGTTGTTTCCGGCGCAGCTGATGCCGGTGTGGCTGGTGCTGCTGATCACCGTACTGCCGCTGCTGCTGCCCTTGCTGGCGCTGCGCCGCGACGTGCGCCGCGCGCTGCTGTGGGTGGGCATCCTGGCGCTGTTCTATTTCTGCCACGGCATCGCCGAGGGCTGGAGTTCGTCGAGCGAGCGCTGGCTGGCGCTGGTGGAGATCGTGCTGACCTTGCTGCTGATCGGCGCGCTGGGCGCGGGTGTGCAGCGCAGGCCGGCGCGCTGACGAAGGCCGAACAAGCGCCGGCCTATACTCCGCGGGCATTCTCAAGCCCAGGGAGGGCCGCATGGGATTCCTGCAAGAAGCGCCGCAGCTGGCGCATCCGTACCGCGACGACCGCCTGCTGGTCGACCTGCTCGACCGCGTGCTGCCGGCGGAGCGCCGCGCCGCCATCGAAACCGACCTCGACGCTCTAGGCGACTACGCGCGCCTGGCCTGGCGCCGCGTCTGCAGCACCACGCGGCGCAAGCCGGTGCTCACGCAGTGGGACGCCTGGGGCCGCCGCGTCGACCGCATCGAGCTGACGCCCGCCTGGCAGGAAGGCCCGCTGCTGACCACGCGCCACGCGGTGCTCGCCGCCGGCCACGAAGCGCATCCGGAAGCGCGCGTGGAGGAATTCGCCCGCGTCTATCTCTATCACCTGGCCAGCGAGTTCTATACCTGCCCGCTGGCGATGACCGACGGCGCCGCCACCGCGCTGAAGGCTTCCGGCAATGCGCAGCTGATCGAACGCGCGCTGCCGCATTTCCTCAGCCGCGACCCGGCGAACTTCTGGCTCAGCGGCCAGTGGATGACCGAGAACGCCGGCGGCTCCGACGTGGGCAACACCGAAACCGTCGCGCGCCGCGATGCGGACGGCCAGTGGCGGCTGTACGGGCGCAAGTGGTTCAGTTCCGCGGTGGTCGGCGAAGCCGCCCTGGCGCTGGCCCGCCCCGAAGGCGCCGGCAGCGGCGCGGGTGCGCTGGCGCTGTTCTATGTGGAGACCATGGACGATGGCCAGCGCAAACCCGAGCTGGTCATCGACCGCCTCAAGGACAAGCTCGGCACGCACGAGCTGCCCACCGCCGAGATCCATCTCGACGGCCTGCCCGCCTGGCCGGTAGGCGAACTGGAACACGGCGTGCGCCAGGTGGCGCCGATGCTCAACGTCACGCGCAGCTGGAACGCGATCTGCGCGGTGGCCAGCATGGCGCGCGCGCTGCAGCTGGCGCGCGACTACGCGCGCCGCCGCCAGGCCTTCGGCCGCAGCCTCGCCGAGCAGCCGCTGCACGCGCAGACGCTGGCCGGCATGCAGGCGGAATTCGAGGCCGCGTTCGCGCTCGGCTTCGAAGTGGCGCATCTGCTCGGCCGCGCCGAACACCGCGCCGCCACGCCGGACGAAGCCGCGCTGCTGCGCCTGCTCACGCCGCTGGCCAAGCTGTGGACCGGCAAGCTGGCCATAAGCATCTGCTCGGAAGCGCTGGAGTGCTTCGGCGGCGCCGGCTATATCGAGGACACCGGCCTGCCCCAGCTGCTGCGCGATGCGCAGGTGTATGCGATCTGGGAAGGCACCACGAACGTACTATCGCTGGACTCGCTGCGCGCGCTGGCCGGCAAGTCGCCCGAGGCCCTGCGCGCATGCATCGCCCATTGGCTGGCCGACAGCGACGACATGCACGCCGCCAGCGCCGTGCAGCACACGCTCGACGCGGCCATGCGCTGGCTGGACACGCACGGCGCGCAGCGCGACGCGCTGGAAGCAGGCGCGCGCGGCCTGGCCTTGACCCTGGCCCGCTGCGCGGCGGCGGCGCTGCTGGCGCGGCAGGCGACCTGGGCCAAGCGCCAGCGCGGCGACCTGCGGCCAGGGGCGGCGCTGCGGCGCTTCGTCAGCCACGGGCTGGACCGGCTGGATACGCTGGATGCGGCGGATACCGCGCTGCTGGCGTAGGCCAGGGTGAGCCGCAGGCAAACCCCAACATGACCACGTTCAAACGCCTCGCCTCGTTGGGGTTCGCCTATGGCTCACCCCAACCTACACTAATGCCCTTCCTCCACCACGGCCTTTCCCCATGCAGCACCTGACCATCGTCACCACCGGCGGCACCATCGACAAGATCTACTTCGACGACAAGTCGGACTACAAGATCGGCGCGCCGCAGATCGGCGAGATCCTCGGCCAGCTCGGCGTCGCCTTCCAGTTCGACGTGATCCCGATCCTGCGCAAGGACAGCCTGCACATGGGCGCCGAGGACCGCGCCCTGGTGCGTTCCGCCATCGAGGCGCAGCCGCACCGCCACGTGCTGGTCACGCACGGCACCGACACCATGGTGGAGACCGCGCGCGAACTGGCCCAGATCAAGGGCAAGGTGATCGTGCTCACCGGCGCGCTCAATCCGGCGCGCTTCCAGGGCTCGGACGCGGTGTTCAACATCGGCTGCGCGGTGGGCGCGGTGCAGACCCTGCCGGACGGCGTGTACATCGCCATGAACGGCCGCATCTGGGACCCGGCCAAGGTGCGCAAGAACCGCGACGCCAACCGCTTCGAGGAAGCGTAAGCATCCATGTAGGTTGGGGTGAGCCGCAGGCGAACCCCAACAGACGTACGATTGTCGCGATGTTGGGGTTGGCCTCCGGCTCACCCCAACCTACGTGGAAAAAGAAACGGGCCCGGTCTTGCGACCGGGCCCGTTTCATTTTTCTCACTGCACGTTGAGGTTGACGTCGTCCAGCACGAACGAGGTCTGCAGCGAGCTGTCCTCGGTGCCCGTGAACTTGATGGTCACGGTCTGGCCGATGTACGCGCTCAGGTCGAAGGTCTTCAGCGAGTAGCCCGAAGCCTTGTTGAGGTTCGAGTACGTCGCCAGCGTCTTCAGCACGGTGCCGCTGCTGTTGAGCACCTGCACGTTGAGCTTGTCGTACGCGGTCGAGGTGGTGGTCTCGGCGGTGTCGACGTGCAGGTAGAACGTCAGCGAAGCCGAGGTCTTGCCGGCCGGGATGGCCACGCTCTGCGAGACGGTGTCGGTATGGCTGCTGCCATAGCCGTCCAGCCAGGTGAACCAGGTGCCGCCATGGGCGGTCTGGCCGCTGCAGCTGGAGTTGCTGCACAGCGCGCCGGAGCTGATCGACCACGGCGAGGCCGTGCCGGTCTCGAAGCCCGGATTGCCGAGCAGCTGGCTGGAACCGCCGCCGCCGCCGCTGGACACCGTGACCGACGAGCTCTTCGAGCTGGTCTTGCCGCTGGTGCCGTCGGTCACCGTCTCGGTGACGGTGTAGGTGCCGGCCGCCGCGTAGGTGTGGCTGGGGCTGGTCGCGGTGGAGGTGCCGCCGTCGCCGAAGGTCCAGGCGTGCGACGAAATGGTGCCGCCGGTATCCGTGGAGCTGTCGGTGAAGTTGGCCACCAGGCCGCTGGTGGTGAAGCTGAAGTTGGCCGTGGGCGTGCCGCCGGTGCTGCCGCCGCCGGAGACCCAGTTCGCCGCCGCGAAGGCGTTGACCTTGGAGATGTCCAGGCTGCCGAAGCCGGTGGTGTAGTCCCAGCCCGCCGCGGCGTTGTAGCCGTGGCCGCTGTAGCCGTTGTTGCCCGAGGTCACGTCATGCAGCAGCTCGGGGTGGTTCGGGAAGTCGCCGTAGAACTTCGAGGTCGGGAACGGCAGCGCATTGCCGTTGTTCGACTGCAGGCGCGCCCACACGCCGACGAAGATCGGCGAAGCCAGGCTGGTGCCGCCGATGGCGTAGGTGCTGCCCTGGTAGACGATCTGCGCGCCGCTGGACTGCGCCGCGTCGAAGGCCACGTCGGGCAGCACGCGCTTGGTCACCGAGGAACCGAGCGCGGCGGTCTGCCAGCTCGGCGCGGTCTCGAACGAGCTGACGCCGCCGCCGGTGGCCCACAGGCGCTTGCGCGTGTCGGTGGAGCTGACGTTGGCCAGGCCTTCGTTCCACACCGTCTCGCCGGCCCAGGTGGTGCCGTTGGTCGACAGCGTGGTGCCGCCCACCGCGACCACGTACGGCGAAGCCGCCGGCTCGCTCACCGAGTAAGCGGTGAGGTCGGCCGTGACGGTGCCCGAGGAATTGGTCAGCACGCCGCCCTGCGACTCGTACACGCCTTCGTCGCCGGAGGAGATCGAGAAGGTCTGGCCCTGCGCGACGGCCTGCTGGAACACGTTGTCGTCGGCCTGCTGGGTGCCGGCGTTGTGCGCGGCAGTCTCGTCTTCGCCCAGCGACACGTTGACCACCTTGGCCACGTTGTCGGTCACGGCCTTGTTGTAGGCGGCGGTGATGCCGGCGTCGGTCAGCGAGGCGTTGTTGGTGCCGTTGGCCGCCGTGTAGAAGATCAGCTTCTGCACGCCGCCGGTGGTGCCGACGATGGTCTGGCTGTCCAGGTTCCACTCGCCGTCGCCGTCGGTGTCGTCCCACAGCGCGGCCGTGCCCACTTTCACCGTCTGCACGTTGGTGGTCGGCAGGCCGGCGTTGCTGGTGAAGGTGTTGAGGTCGTTGATGGTGGTGGTGGTGGCGCCCCAGGTCACGATGCCGACCGTGGTGTTGGTGGCCGCCGGCACGCTGCCGACGTCGTAGATCGCCGGGAAGTCCTTCGGGTTGTGGCTGGCGACGGTGGCACTGGTCGCGTTCGGGTGGATCTCGGCCGGGGTCAGCTGCTTCAGCACGTGGTGCATGGTGTGCTTGACGCTGACGTCCTGCAGGCCCAGCACCGCCTCGACGGTGTCGGCTAGCGAGGACGGCACCTGCACTTCGCCGTCGTTGGCCACGCGCTGGCGGCCGCGGAACTGGAAGGTCTTCATGGTGGTGCGGAACGCGGCCTGCACGTGGCCGGCATTGCCGTCGGCCTCGACCAGCAGGTTGTTCGGCGACACGGTGACGTTGCCGAAGCCGGCGGCGCGCAGATGCGCGATCACCGCCTGCACCTGCTGCTCGGTCGGCGCATAGGCCGCCTTGAACTGCTCAGGCGTGAGGTACTTGCCGTAGTGCGCGCTGCCCGGCGTGGCCAGCTCGTGCAGGAACTGCTGCAGCTGGTCGGCGTTGCGCAGCTTCAGGCTGACCGCGATGTGCAGCGGCTTGCTCTGCTCCAGCGGGGTGACCAACGCGTTGTCCACGGTGGGATTGCCGCGCATGCGGATGGTCCACTGCGCGGCGCCGCCGGCGGTGGACAGGGTGGAAACGCCGGCGCCGGCGCGGTCGATCGCCGGATGGGTCTTGGTGCCGACCCAGCTGTCGGCGGCCTGCGCCGAACCGGCCAGCATCGCCAGCGAAACGGCGGCCGGCAGAAGAGCCTTGCGATACAGCTTGTTGGTGATGCTCCGCGAGTGATTCAGACTGCTCATTCCGTGACTCCCCAGACATTTTTCAGGCACGAACGGACCCGATGCGGCCGGTCGGCCCCATGATGGAAATGCCGCGCTTGGGTGCGGCGCCTTTGGTGTGTGATTGCCCAGCGATCCTGTGTACGCCCGGCCCGCTGTCCCCTGGTCGCTCCTGACCCAGACGCGCCTGACTCTCTGCGTTGCTATTGAGCGAACCGCTGCCCCGCGGTGGCGCTCACGCATCACCCGTCAACCTCCCCGCCGACGGATTCATTGACGCTAAGGGGCGGCGCACGATTTCGTCAATGCGCGCAAAACCCCTGGAAATAAGTGATTTCCGACACCTTCGCGTCAGCAACTTTTTACGAAGCCGCGACGTTGCGCGAACGCTTGCATGCACGTGTTGCACGCGCACGCGTGATGGCGACCAGTCATGCCCGCACGATATGACGATATGCCCGCCTCGATTTCTTGCGTTTGAAACGAAGCGGCCGCGAGCATGCCTTTCGCCTTGGATAAACGAATGCTGAATAATGGTTGCAGGCGCGACTATCGCGTGCATTTCGAAGACAGGAATCGGTCGCGCGAAACGTGTCGCGACCCACAAAAAAAGCGCCGCGAGGGGCGCTTTTTTCCTAGGTCTTTTTCCTAGCGCAATGCGTCAGAGCATGCCGGTTTCCAGCTTGGCGATCTCCGACATCATCGAATGATTCCACGGCGGGTCGAACACCAGGTCGACGTCGGCTTCCTTCACCGTGGGGATCAGCTCCAGCTTGGTGCGGGCGTCGTCGATCAGGATGTCGCCCATGCCGCAACCGGGGGCGGTCAGGGTCATCTTCACGTAGACCTTGCGGCCGCCTTCGACCGCGTCGAGGCTGACGTCGTAGACCAGGCCCAGTTCCACCACGTTCACCGGAATCTCCGGGTCGAACACGGTGCGCAGCTGCTGCCACACCAGTTTTTCCACGTCGGCGTCGGTGGCGTCGTCGGGCAGCTCGATCGGCGGGGGCGGCTCCTTGCCCAGGGCGTCCGCGTCCTTGCCGGCGATGCGGAACAGGTTGCCCTCCACGTACACGGTGAAGCTGCCGCCGAGCGCCTGGGTGATGTAGCCCACCTGCCCGGCCGGCAGGTTGACCGTTTCTCCCTGCGGCACCATCACGGCGTCGCAATCGCGCTCCAGGGTGAAAGGTTCGCTGCTAAGACTGAAACCGCTCATGCCGATCCTGAGAAAGTCGAAAAGCCCGGGCTTGAGGCCGGGCCAAGCTGCCTATTATGCCGTCCGCTGACCCAGATCAGGCCGCCGGGAGCCGATCTCAAGATGCGGCCGCGCTATGATTCGGGGCTTTCACCCTCAGGGAAGAGCCGCACGTGCCAGCCCCGCTTACCGGTCACCGCCCCTTATGAGCGCGCGCGCGCTGTTCTCCCTGCTTTTTGCCCTGGTCAGCGCGGTGATGCTGGGCCTGGCCTTCGGCGCGGTGTGGATGCTGCCGACCTTGTTCTTCTCGCGGGTGATGCCCTGGCTGGCCCTGCTGATCGGCTGGCTGCTCGGCCGCCTGATCCGCGGCTGGGTGCGCCCCGAGCCGCGCGGCGCCGCGGTGCTGGCCGCCCTGGCCACCGCGCTTTCCTGCGCCTATGTCTGCCTGCTCACCGCCGCCGCGCGCGTGGCCGGCCTGATGGGGCTGGGCCTGGTCGACGCCATGAAGATCGCAGGCTTCGGGCTGCTGACCGATCTGGTGCGGCTGAACCTGGCCGGCCTGGACCTGCTGTGGTTCGCCGTGGGCATCGCGCTGTCCGCCTGGGTGGCCTGGAAGACGGTGCCGAAGCGGGCCTGAGCCCGCGCCGGCAAGGCGGACTCAGGTATCCAGCGTCTTCAGCTCGGCCACCAGCTGGCCCGCGGCCGCCTGGCCGTCGCCGTACAGCATGCGGGCGTTGTCGGCGTAGAACAGCGCGTTCTCGATGCCGGCGAAGCCGGTGCCCTTGCCGCGCTTGACCACGATCACCTGGCGCGCGTTCGCCACGTCCAGGATCGGCATGCCGTAGATCGGCGAGGCCGGATCGGTCTTGGCCAGCGGGTTGACCACGTCGTTGGCGCCGATCACCAGGGCCACGTCGGTGGCCGGGAATTCCGGGTTGATGTCGTCCATGTCGGCGATCAGGTCGTAGGGCACGCCGGCTTCCGCCAGCAGCACGTTCATATGCCCGGGCATGCGCCCCGCCACCGGGTGGATGGCGAACTTCACTTTCACCCCGCGCGCGATCAGCAGCTGCGCGAACTCCCACACCTTGTGCTGCGCCTGCGCCACGGCCATGCCGTAGCCGGGCACGATCACCACGCGCTCGGCGTAGGCCATCATCACGGCCGCGTCGGCCGGCTCGATCGGCTTCTGCGCGCCGTCGATCGCCTGCGCCGCGCCGCCGCCCGCGCCGAAGCTGCCGAACAGCACGTTGCCCAGCGAGCGGTTCATCGCCTTGGCCATCAGCTGGGTGAGCAAGGTGCCCGCCGCGCCGACCACGGTGCCCGCGATGATCATCGCCTCGTTCTGCAGCACGAAGCCTTCGAAGGCCACGGCCAGGCCGGTGAAGGCGTTATAGAGCGAGATCACCACCGGCATGTCGGCGCCGCCGATCGGCAAGGTCATCATCAGGCCGAACAGCAGGGCCAGCACGAAGAACGCGGCGATCAGCCCGAAGCCCAATTGCCCGCAGGCCAGCGCCACGCCCAGCGCCACCGCGGCGGCCAGCACCAGCATGTTCACCGTGCGCTGGCCGGGGAACACGAAGCGCCGGTCCAGCCAGCCCTGCAGCTTGGCGAAGGCGATCAGCGAACCGGAAAAACTCACCGCGCCGATCAGCGCGCCCAGCACCGCCAGCACCAGCTGCGCCGTGCCCGGCGCGGCGCCGTCGGCCGTGAAGCGGCCGCCGTCCAGCAGGGTGATGCTGCGGCTGGCGTAGCCGATCAGCTCGACCGCGCCGATCGCCGCCGCCGCGCCGCCGCCCATGCCGTTGTACAGCGCCACCATCTGCGGCATCGCCGTCATCGCCACGCGGCGGCCCGACCACCACGCGGCCGACACGCCCAGCAGCACCGCCACCAGGATCAGCGTTCGGTTGTGCATGTCCGGCAGCGCAAAGGTGGCCAGCACCGCCACCAGCATGCCGACGCCCGCCCACACGATGCCGCCGCGCGCGGTGCGCGGCGAACTCATGCGCTTCAGGCCCAGGATGAACAGCAGGGCGGCCAGGAAATAGCAGGCCTTGATCAGGGTCGGCAGCCAGGCCATCACTTGGCCTCCTTGCCGCCGGCGGACTTGCTGGTCTTGAACATCTCCAGCATGCGCTCGGTCACCACGTAGCCGCCGGCCGCGTTGCCGGCGCCCAGCAGCACGCCGATGAAGCCGATCGCAAGTTCAAACGATGTCTGCGCATGCCCTAGCGCGACCATGGCGCCTACCAGCACAATGCCGTGCACGAAATTCGAACCGGACATCAGCGGGGTGTGCAGGATCACCGGCACTCTCGCGATGATCTCGTAGCCGGTGAACGCGGCCAGCATGAAGATGTAAAGCGCCAGGAACCCGTCGATCATGACCCCTCCCTGCCTGCCTGCGGTTGTCGGCGCATCATACGGTTGCGGGTCAACCCGTGCGAGCGTGCCGCGTTGAGGCGGGGAGTCGAACCGATGGAGTCTGCCGATGTCCGATCCGACGAACCGGACGACAGCGCCATGAACAGCGCCGTCTCCACGCTCGAAGCGGAACTGCTGGCCAATGACGTCCAGGCAGTCCCGACCTCGCTGGATGCCTTCCTGGCCCAGGTGGAACGCCGCGCGTTCCGCCTGGCCGAAATGAGCCTGGGCCACCGCGAGGACGCCATGGACGCGGTGCAGGACGCGATGCTGCGCCTGGTCCGCAACTACCGCGACAAGCCCGCGCAGGAATGGACCCCGCTGTTCTGGGGCATCCTGCGCCGCCGCATCGTGGACCTGCAGCGCCGCCGCAAGGTGCGCTCCATCGTGGTCGGCTGGCTGGGCGGAGGCCGCGACGACGACGGCGACGAGCTGCCGGCATGGGAACCGGCCGATAACGGCCCCGGACCGCTGGACCGGTTGCAGGACGCGCAGTCTTATGAAGACATGGCCGCCGCCGTGCGCAAGCTGCCGCGGCGCCAGCAGGAGGCCTTCATGCTGCGCGTGCTCGAAGGATTGGACGTAGCGGAGACGGCCCAGGCCATGGGCTGCTCCGAAGGAAGCGTGAAAACCCATCTGTCGCGCGCGATGCACAACCTGCGCGACCAATTGGAGGACTGGCGATGAATGCGCCCGACAACCTGGAACGCCGCGCCCGCGCGCTGTACCGCGAGGCCAGCCGGCAGATCGATCCGGCCACCGCCGGCAAGCTGCGCGCAGCCCGCCGCGAGGCGCTGGCCGCCGCGGCCGCGCCGGCGCACGCACGCTTCGCCCGCATGCTGGTGCCGGCCGGCGCCTTCGCCGCCATCGCGGTGGCCGCGCTGATGGTGTTCTCGCCGCGCGACAGCGTGCCGCTGCCGCCCGCCGGCGCCGCGCAGACGCTGGAAGCCGACGGCGACCTGCCGCCGGACCTGAGCAATACCGATCCGTCGCTGATGCAAAACCTGGACTTCTACGATTGGCTGGCCACCAACGACGCCAGCCAGGCGAGCCGCTGATCCATGCATCCAGGCCGTATCGCCCGTTTTCTGTTGCTTGCCGCACTGTTGTTGTCCGGCGGTCTCGCCGCGCCCGCCTGGGCGCAGCAGGGTCCGCCGCCCGGCGCGCCGCGTTCGTGGGACAGCCTCTCGCCTTCCGAGCGCGAGATGCTCGCCCCGCTGCGCAACGAATGGAACAGCACGCCGCCGGAGCGCCAGGCGCGCATGCTCGACCGCGTGCACCAGTGGAGCACCCTGCCGCCGGACAAGCGCCAGGAAATCCGCCAGCGCATCGAGCAATGGCAGCAGATGACGCCGGAGCAGCGCGACCAGGCGCGCGAGAACATGCGCAAGTTCCAGCAGCTCAGCCCCGACCAGCGCGCCCAGCTGCACGACGCCTTCAAGCGCTACCAGCAGCTGCCGCCGGAACAGCGCCAGCAGCTGATGCACCAGTTCCGCCAGGAACACGGCATCCCGCCGCACCGCCCCCCGCCGCCGGGCATGCCGCGGCCGATGGGCGGCTTCGGATCGCCGCCGCACGGGCCCAAGCACTGATAAAAAAGCCCCGCACGTGCGGGGCTTTTTTTGTCGCGCCGAAGGCGCCGCTCAGGCGTTGAAACGCACCTCGCCAGCCTGCGTCACGCAGCTCTTCGCCACCAGCTCGTCGCCGAAGTCCGGCGCCAGCGCGCCGTCCTTCACCAGCAGCTCGACGAAGTTGTAGACGTTGCGCGCATACATCTCCGACGCATGCAGCGGCGCGCCGGCCGGCAGGTTGAGCGGACCGAGCACCACCACGCCGCCCTGCTCCACCCGTTCGCCCGGCCGGGTGAGCTCGCAGTTGCCGCCGCCTTCCGCGGCGAGGTCCACGATCAGCGCGCCCGGCTTCATGCCCTGCACCATCGCGGCGGAAAGAATCTTCGGCGCGGGACGTCCGGGCACGGCGGCGGTGGTGACGATCACGTCCACCGACTTCAGATGCTCGGCCAGCGCCTGCTGCTGCGCGGCGCGTTCTTCCGCCGACAGCTCGCGCGCATAGCCGCCGCTGCCGGCCGCGCTCACACCGAGATCGAGAAACTTCGCACCCAGCGATTCCACCTGCTCGCGCGTTTCCGGGCGCACGTCGTAGCCCTCGATCTGCGCACCCAGCCGGCGCGCCGTGGCGATCGCCTGCAGGCCGGCCACGCCGGCGCCGATCACCAGCACGCGCGAGGGCCGGATGGTGCCGGCCGCGGTGGTAAGCATGGGAAAGAATTTCGGCGCCGCTTCCGCCGCGATCAGCATGGCGCGATAACCGGCCACCGCCGCCTGCGAGCTGAGCACGTCCATCGCCTGCGCGCGCGTGGTGCGCGGCAGCAGTTCCAGCGCGAACGAAGTCAGCTTGCGCGCACCGAGCGCGGCGACGCGCGAGGCCGCGCCGTAGGGCCGCAGCTGGCCGACCACCAGGCTGCCTTCGCGCAGGCCGCTCCACACCGCGTCGTCCGGCGGCAGCACGCAGGCCAGCAGGTCGGCCTGGGCCAGCACGGTGGCGGCGTCGGCGAAATCGACGTCCGCATAACTCGCATCGGGAAACCCGGCCGCCGCGCCGGCATCCCGCTCCAGCAGGACGCGCAGGCCCTTGCCGCGCAGCTTCTTCGCCACTTCGGGCGTGATCGCCACGCGGCGTTCGCCGGCGGCGGTCTCTCGCAATGCGGCCACGGTGATCGGCATCGTGCGGGTCCTCGGGCGGAAGATGGGGCGATCTTACGGGATCGGGGAACGGGGAACAGGGATCAGGGAACGAAGGAGCGCGCGCTTCACCCGGTCCCCGCTCCCTGTTCCCCGTTCCCCGCTCCAGAGCTAGAATGGCCCACCGCCGTTCACCCGGCGCCCGTGCGCCGGCCTGCCGCGGGGGTCCCATCCGGAGATCCCGATGCCTGTGCAACCCGTGACCGATCCCCTGGTCGAACTCGCCCGCGAAGCCCGCGAGCGCGCCTATGCCCCGTATTCCCGCTTCCTGGTCGGCGCCGCGCTGCTCACCCGCGACGGCCGCCATTTCCTCGGCTGCAATGTGGAAAACGCTTCCTACGGCCTGTGCAACTGCGCCGAGCGCACCGCGCTGTTCACCGCCATCGCCGCCGGCTGCAAGCCGGGCGATTTCGTCCGCCTCGCCGTGATCGGCGACACCGAAGGCCCGATCAGCCCCTGCGGCGCCTGCCGCCAGGTGATGGACGAGCTGTGCGACCAGTCGATGCCCGTGCTGCTGGCCAACCTGCACGGCAAGCTGCAGGAAACCACGGTGAAGGAGCTGCTGCCCGGCTCGTTCCGCCTGCCGCTCACCGCGTAGCGAACGCGAGTCGCCTCCCCGGTCACAGGCGGTTAGCATGGACGCTTTGCTTTTGCAGGAATCCCGCATGTCCTCCCCGCTCCAGCCGCTGCTGCAACGCCACTCCGCGCCCACCGCCCAGCTGGGCGAACCGGCGCCCGACGCGGCCACGCTGCGCGCCCTGCTGGAGGCAGCCATCCGCGTGCCGGACCACGGCAAGCTGGTGCCGTTCCGCCTGATCCTGCTGCGCGGCGAAGACAAGCTGCGCTTCGGCGAGCGCCTGGCCGCACTGGCCGAAACGCGCGACCCGGACCTGCCCGATTCCAAGCGCGAGAAAGAGCGCCGCCGCTACACCTATGCGCCGCTGGTCATCGTGGTGGTCGCGCGCATCGATGCCGGCAGCAAGGTGCCCGAGATCGAGCAGCGCCTCAGCGCCGGCTGCGTCGCCTACAACCTGCTGCTGGGCGCCTCGCAGCTGGGCCTGGGCGCGCAGTGGCTGACCGGCTGGGCCGCCTATGACGAACAAGTCGCCGGCATGCTCGGCCTGGCCGCGCACGAACACATCACCGGCTTCGTGCACCTGGGCACGCTGCAGCTGGACGTGCCGGACCGCGACCGCCCCGCGCTCGACGACCTGCTCAGCACGTGGCGGGCATGAGCACGCTGGCGGCCCATCTGGTCGACGGAAGCCTGTACGTGTTCCGCGCCTGGCATTCCATGCCGGACGAGTTCACCGACACGGAAGGCCACCCGGTCAACGCGGTGCACGGCTTCACCCGCTTCCTGTGCGAACTGCTCGAACGCACCAAGCCCGAACACATCGCGGTGGCGTTCGACGCCTCGCTCACCACTTCGTTCCGCAACGCCATCTACCCGGCCTACAAGGCCAACCGCGAATTGCCACCGCCGGATCTGGAACACCAGTTCGTGCTGTGCCGCGAAATCACCGCGGCGCTGGGCCTGGTCACCCTGATCGACCACAGCTACGAAGCCGACGACCTGATCGGCAGCTCGCTGTGGAGTCTGCGCGGGCACGGCTTCCGCAGCGTGATCGTGTCGGCCGACAAGGACTTCGGCCAGCTGCTCGGCGAGCACGACGAGCAATGGGATTACGCGCGCAACCTGCGCTGGGGCCCGGCCGGCGTGCACGAGCGCCTGGGCGTGCATCCGCACCAGGTGGCCGACTACCTCGCGCTGTGCGGCGACGCGGTCGACAACATCCCCGGCGTACCCGGCATCGGCGCCAAGACCGCCGCCGCCCTGCTCGCGCATTTCGGCAGCCTCGACGCGCTGCTGGAGCGCGTGGACGAAGTGCCGTTCCTGCGCATCCGCGGCGCCGCCAGCTGCGCGCAGAAGCTGCGCGAGCACAAGGACGCCGCGCTGCTGTACCGCCGCCTTACGCGCATCGCACTGGATGCGCCGGTGTCGATGGCCGCTGACGCACTGGCCTGGAACGGCGCGAACGCGGCGGCGCTGGACGACCTGAGCGAACGCCTGCGTTTCGGCCCGCTGACGCGCCAGCGCCTGAAAGCGCTGGCGTAGGGCGTAGGTTGGGGTGAGCCATAGGCGAACCCCAACATCGAGCGCCTCGCATCGTTGGGGTTCGCCTATGGCTCACCCCAACCTACATCATCGTGCGGCGCGCTCGATCGAACGCGCGACCTCGTCGGCGCCCTGCTCGTGCGCGATGGAAGCGGCGGTGCGCCCTTGCGCATCCTTCATGGCGAAGTTCGCGCCGCGCTTGCGTAGAAGATCCAGCAGCCGCGCATTGCCCGACAGCGCCGCATACATCGCCGCCGTCTGCCCTTCGCGGTTGCGGTCGTCCGCCTTCGCGCAGGGCTGATCCAGCAGCAGCTTCGCCACCGACAGCTCGCCCTTGAACGCGGCGCCCATGGTCGCCGTGCTGCCGCGGTGGTCGCGCGCGCAGGCGTCGGCGCCGAGTGCGATCAGTTCGCGCACGGCCGCCTCCTGCCCGTGGTAAGCGGCGAGAATCAGCGCGGTGTAGCCCTGCGGTGTGCGCACGTCGACCGGAAAGCCGGACTTCACATACTCGCGCAGCAGCACCACGTCGCCCTGGCGCGCCGCTTCGAAGAAATAGGTTTTCAGTTCCGCCTCGGCTTCCGCGCGGCGCGCGGCTTCCGGCGTAGCAGCGGCGGCCGTGGCCGCGGGCGGCGGCGGCGAGCCGCAGGCGGCAAGCAGCAGGCACGAAGCCAGCATCAAGTGCTTCATCGCGCGTCTCCTGAAGTGATGAAACCTGAAGTGATGAAAGGTGCCGCACGGCCCGGGAGCTGAGAGCGTGACTCCCGGGCCGGCGGCCACTGCAAGCGAGAGTGCTTACAGTGCTCGCGCGAGGCGTTCGATCTGTGCCGGCTGGGCGCCGACGGCCTTGGCGATACGCGTGCCGTAGTCCGCGTCGGCCTTGTAGAAATAACTGAGCATGGTGTCGCGCACGCGGGCGTCCTTCACCTGCCCGAGATCACCGGCGAGATTGGCGATCAGGTTGCCCTTCTGCTGCGGCGACAGGCTGCGGTACAGCTCGCCGGCCTGCTCGAAGTTCATGCTGCGCGCGATGCGCTGCTGCTGCGTGGTGCCGCTCAAGGGCAGCTGGCTGGCCTTGTAGCGCGCATCGTCGGCATAGGCACCGGTGGTTTCACTCGGCTGGTAGTTGACGTCCGAATCCGTGGCGCCGGCATTCATCGCGCCGTCCTGGTGATACGCACGCACCGGAACCAGCGGCCGGTTGATCGGCAACTGCTGGTTGTTCACACCCAGGCGATAGGTCTGCGTGTCGGCATACGAGAACAGGCGGCCTTGCAGCAGGCGGTCCTCCGAGGCTTCGATGCCCGGCACCATGCGCACCGGCGCGAACGCGGCCTGCTCGGTTTCCTGGAAGAAGTTGGCGGGAACGCGGTCGAGCGTCATGGTGCCCAGCTTCGTCTCCGGCACGTTCGGCCAGACCTTGGTGGCGTCCTGCGGATCGAAGGCGAAGCCGGCCAGCTGCTCGGGCTTCAGCACCTGCACGTACAGATCCCACTGCGGATAGTTCTTCGCCGCGATGGCGTCGTACAGGTCGTGCGTGAGGTTGTTGAAGTCCTTGCCCTGCATCGCCTCGGCTTCTTTGCCGCTGAGGTTCCTGATGCCCTGGTGGCTCTTCCAGTGGAACTTCACGTAATGCACGTCGCCCTTGGCGTTGACGAACTTGAAGGCGTGCACGCCGAAGCCGTCCATGGTGCGGTACGAGGCCGGCGTGCCGTTGTCGCTGTACACCCAGGTCAGCATGTGGGTGGCTTCGGGCACGTGCGAGAAGAAATCGAAATAGCGGTTCGGATCCTGCCGGTTGGTCACCGGCGAGGGCTTGAGCGCATGCACCATGTCCGGGAACTTGATCGCATCGCGGATAAAGAACACCGGCAGGTTGTTGCCCACCAGATCCCAGTTGCCCTGGTCGGTATAGAACTTGGTGGCGAAGCCGCGCGGGTCGCGCAGCGTTTCCGGCGAGCCCGAAGGATGGATCACCGTGGAGAAGCGCACGAAGACCGGCGTGGTCTTGCCGGCGGCGGCGAACAGCGAGGCGGCGGTCAGTTCGCTGAAATCGCCGGCGGAGACGAAGCTGCCATGCACGCCGGTGCCGCGCGCATGCACCACGCGCTCAGGGATGCGTTCGCGGCCGAAGTGCTGCAGCTTTTCCACCAATTGCGCGTCCTGCAGCAGGGCCGGACCGGCCGGGCCGGCGGTCTGCGAGTTCTGGTTGTCGCCGACCGGGGCGCCGTTGGCGCGGGTCAGCGTGTTCTGCGCATGGGCGTGGGCCACGAGCAGGGCAAGGCCTAGCAGCGACGCGCCCAGGGCACGTACGTAGCGGTGGAATGGCATGGGTTCTTATCCTTAGGGTTTGGCAGCGCTCTCCCACCGCCAGCTCTCCTGGGTGAGACTACGTAAGACTTTTCCATATGCCCATTCGATATTTCCTAACGAATCGATAGAGCGTATATATCCAAATCTTCCCGGCAGAGCCCGCGACCCACGTGCAAGGCGTCCCTCACGCATTCGAGCATCTCCGCGATTGCGCGGAGTTCCGCCTGCCCTCCCACCGCGAGGGCATCGAGCTCTATCGCGCGCATATCGTGCGGCACGCGTTCGAGCCGCACGTGCATGACGGCTTCGGCCTGGGCGCGATCGAATCCGGCGTGGAACGCTTCCGCTACCGCGGCGCCGAGCACCTGGCGCCGCCCGACTCGCTGGTGATGATGAATCCCGACGAGCTGCACACCGGACGTGCCGAGACCGAAGGCGGCTGGCACTACCGCATGGTCTACGTCGAGCAGTCCGCGGTGGACGCGATCACCGGCGAAGCGGGCTGGTGGTTCGGCGACGCGGTGCGCGCGGATGCGGCCGGCGCGCGGCGCATCACCGTGCTGCTCGATGCGCTGTGGCAGGCGCGCGAGCCGCTGGCCTTCGACGGTCTGATGCTGCAGCTGCTGCAGGCATTCCGCCGCCACGCGCGCACGCCGCAGCCGCTGCGGACGGAGGCGCTGTCGCGCTTCGAGCCGGTGATCGACTACCTGCGCGAGCATCTGGCCGAACGCCTCACCCTGGAAGAGCTGGCCGCCGTCGCCGGCCTCAGCCCCTTCCATTTCCTGCGCCAGTTCCAGGCGCGCCACCACGCCACGCCGCAGCAGATGCTGATGGCGTTCCGGCTGTCCGAAGCCAAGCGCCGCCTCACCGGCGGCGAAGCACCGGCGCAGGTCGCCGCCGCCACCGGGCTGGCCGACCAGGCGCACCTGACCCGCGCCTTCGCGCGCCGCTACGGCGTCACGCCCGCGCGCTACCAGCGCCAGCTGCAGCGATAGCAATCTCGTACAAGACCACCGCGCGCCGCACCTGCAAGCTGGCCGGATGTGGACTGGAACGCTCTATGCACTCGTCGCCGGCCTGATGTGGGGCCTGGTCTTCGTCGGCCCGCTGCTGGTGCCGGAATACCCGGCCGCGCTGCAGTCAGTCGGCCGCCATCTGGCCTTCGGCCTGATCGCGCTGCCGCTGGCCTGGCTGGACCGCGCCGCGCTGCGCCAGCTCGCGCGCACCGACTGGATCGAGGCGCTGAAGCTCGCCGCGGTCGGCAACCTGCTCTATTACCTCTGCCTGGCCAGTGCGATCCAGCGCGCGGGCGGCCCGCTGCCGACCATGATCATCGGCACCCTGCCGGTGGTGATCGCGGTCAGCGCCAACCTGCGCAATGCGCGCCGCGACGGCCGCCTGCCGTGGGCACGGCTGGCGCCTTCGCTGCTGCTGATCGGCGCCGGCATCGCCTGCGTCAACCAGGCCGAGCTGGCCGCGCTGCGGGCGCAGTCCGGCGCGGACCTGAGCCGCTACGCCACCGGCGCCCTGCTCGCCTTCGGCGCCGTGGCCTGCTGGACCTGGTACCCGCTGCGCAACGCCGACTGGCTGCGCCACCACCCCGGCCGCAGCCCGCGCACCTGGGCCACCGCGCAGGGCGTGGCCACGCTGCCGCTGGCGCTGGCCGGCTATGCGCTGCTGTGGCTGCTGATGGGCGCCGGCGGCAACCCGTTCCCGATGCCGTTCGGCCCGCGTCCGCTGTTTTTCATCGCGCTGATGGCGGCGATCGGCCTGTTCGCCTCCTGGCTCGGCACGCTGTGCTGGAACGAAGCCAGCCAGCGCCTGCCTACTGCACTGGCCGGACAGCTGATCGTGTTCGAGACGCTGGCGGCGCTGAGCTATGCGTTCATGCTGCGCGGCACGCCGCCGGGTGCGCGGACGCTGCTGGGCATCGGCCTGCTGGTGGCGGGCGTGGCGTGGGCGACGCGGGTGAAGCCGGTGCCGGTGGAACATCCCGAAGCCGAGCGGTTGTAGCCGTCATGCGGGGACGGCACCATGCGGGGCTTCCTTCCAGCACTGGCTGCCCATGCACTCGAACGACCGCATCCCCAAAGACGCCCAGGCCCCGGTGGAAACGCTCTACGAGGGCCGCTGGCTCAGCCTGCGCAAGCGCGGCCGCTGGGAATACGCCGAGCGCAACAACCCCGCGGGCGCGGTGATCATCCTGGCGGTGACGCCGGACGACAAAGTGCTGTTCGTCGAGCAGTACCGCGTGGCCATCCTCAAGCACACCATCGAGATGCCCGCCGGCCTGATCGGCGACGAAGCCGGCCACCACGGCGAGAGCGCGCTGATCGCCGCGCAGCGCGAGCTGGAGGAAGAAACCGGCTACCGCTGCGCCCGCGTGGAATTCGTCCACGAAGGTCCGTCCTCCTCCGGCATGAGCACCGAGATGATCGCCTTCGTGCGCGCCTGGGACCTGGTGAAGGTAGGCCCGGGCGGCGGCGATGAGAGCGAGAACATCGTGGTGCACGAAGTACCCCGCCGCGAGGCCGGCGCCTGGCTGTTCGCGCGGGCGGCACAGGGGTATTCGATCGACCCGAAGCTGTTTGCCGGCCTGTGGTTTATCGAACACGGCCGCCCCCAGGCCTGAAAGCCCCACCCACCGGCGTAGGTTGGGGTGAGCCGCAGGCGAACCCCAACCTACGCCAGGCGCTGCCCTAAAGTTTCATCCGGCCCGGCCGATCTGTAGGACGTCGTTCCTTATCAACGATTTCCCATCGATCGGACCCGCCCATGAAAACTCTCCTCGTCGTCGCCCTGCTGCTGGCCCCCGTCGCTTCGCACGCGGCCTGCGCCGCCACCGATTTCGCCATTTCCGACTTCAAGATGAAGTCCTCCGGTTCGGGCACCGGCATGCGCCTGAGCCTCGCCGGCCAGCTCACCAATCATTGCGGCTCGGCCGCCGCCGCGCAGATCCGCATCGAAGCCAAGGATGCCGGCGGCAAGGTGCTGCAGAGCAAGCAGGGCTGGCCGGCCGGCACCGCCAATATCGGCCCGGGCCAGTCGGTCAGCTTCGACCTCGGCCGCCTGTTCCGCTACGAGTCGGACATGCAGGACTACACCGTCAGCGTTTCCGAAGTGAAGACCTGGTAATACGGCACCGCAAGCCCACCGGAACCATTGCTTTTCTTTGAGGCCCCGCGAGGGGCCTTTTTTTGCGCCCGGAGAAACCAGGCGCCGGGAAAATCCAGGCAAAAAAAGAGGCGGTCCCCGGCAGAGACCGCCCCGCTCACCCAACCGTCCGCTTACCCGTTCAGTGCAGCACGAACAGCTTGTCGAAGCCCGCCACCCGCAGCGTGCCGCGCAGCTCGCTGCCGGCATTGACGATGCGGATCTCCGAACGCTCGCCGCCGGCGTGCTCGCGCAGCAGCAGCAGCATGCCCAGCGCGGAGCTGTCCATGCGGCTCACCTCGCCCAGGTCGATCACATAGCTGCGCGCGGCGCGGCCGCCCAGGCAGGCATCGTGGAAGTCGCGGTGCACGGTGAAGTCGAAACGCTCGCCCAGCTGCAGGGTGAGGCAGTCTTGCTCGGTGTCGTGATGGATGGTCAGGCTCATGGCTTGGTCCTTGAATCGGGAACGGGGAACGGGAATGGGGAACATGAAGGTAGGAACAAGCCCGAACGTCACAGGTATCCGCAACCCGCATGTTCCCCGTTCCCTATTCCCCGTTCCCCGCTCCACTCAAAACAGCTCGATCTCGCCGGCGTCCATCGAGTTCTGCAGGGCCGGGCCGCGCGAACGCAGGCGGGCCTTCTCGCGCTGCATGGCAAGGCGGGAACGCACGCGCTGCGCGTGCGCGGCCAACGCGCTGGCTTCCACGTCTGCGCAGGCCAGCTCCTCGATGTCGCGCGTGCATTCGGCGGTCACGTCCTGCAGCTCCACCAGGCGCGTGCGGGTCTGGTTGATCAGCTGGCTGAGGATGTCCTCGAACTGCAGCGAGCGGATGGTGGTGGACACGTCGCTGCCCAGGCCGCGGTTGATCTCCACCACCTGGTCGGCGACCTGGCTGGTGCGCGCGTCGCTCTCGGTCACATGCGCCAGCATGGCGTCGATGCCGCCCTTGGTCGACAGCGCCATGTTGAGGTCCTGCGAGGCCATCGCGCCGACCAGGCCGCGCAGCTGCTCCATCGCGGTGCGCGCGCGCTCCACGTGGCTGCCGATCTGCTCGTTGAACTGGTTGGAATGGCTCGCCAGGTTGCGGATCTCGCCGGCCACCACCGCGAAGCCGCGGCCGGCCTCGCCCGCGCGTGCCGCCTCGATCGAGGCGTTCAGCGCCAGCAGGTTGGTTTCCTCAGCGATGGTATTCACGTTCTTCAGCAGGCCGAACACCGCGTCCATTTCCTTGGCCATGCCGTCGATGCGGTAGACGATGCGCAGGCTGTCGCGCGACAGCTGCACGATCAGGCCGACGAAATGCTCCAGCAGGTCGCTGGTGCGCGCGGCGAAGTCCTGCACCGACACGCCGTCCTTCTGCCCGTCGATGATCTGCTTGAGCAGCGACTGCTGCTGGCCGGTCTTGTGCGACAGGCCGTCGAAGCCACCGCCCAGCTCGGACACCGCGTCGCGCAACAGGTCCAGCGCCTGGTGCAGTTCGCGGGTGGCGTGGCCGAGTTCCTCGACCAGCGCCTCGCGCACGTCTTCCAGCGCTTCGCGCACGGGTGCGTTGTCGGGCTGCGGCGCGGCGATCGTCACCACGCGCGCCGGCGTGCGGCGCTGCTCGACGATCCAGGCTGCGGCGGTGGCGAGGATCGCCAGCGGCGCCAGCCAGGCAGGCTGCCACAGCAGGCACAGCAGCAGCGCCGCGGCGCTGACGCTAAGGCCGAGCGGCAGGCGGGGAAAGGACGGGGCGGGAATGGCAGACATGACAGCGTCCAGGTCAGCGGGTGGCGGCGCGCAGCGCGTTCGCCACAGGTTGGCGCGCCAGTTCCAGCAGGCGCGCGGCGATATGTTCCAGCGGTTGCATCTCGGCCGCCGCGCCCAGCTTCCAGGCGGCGCCGGGCATGCCCCACACCACCGAGCTGGCTTCGTCCTGCACCACGGTGGCGGCGCCGGCTTCCTTCAGTTCCAGCAGGCCGCGCGCGCCGTCGTCGCCCATGCCGGTGAGCAAGGCGGCGATGGTGGTGCGGCCGACGGTGGCGGCCATCGAGCGGAACAGCACGTCCACGCTCGGCTTGTGGCGGTTCACCGGCGGGCCGTCGTGCAGGCGGCAGACGTGGCGCGCGCCGTCCCACATCACCAGCAGGTGCTGGCTGCCCGGCGCGATGTACGCATGGCCGGGCTGGATCGGCTGGCCATCGCGCGCTTCGCACACGCGCATCGCCGAGCAGTTGTCCATGCGCGTGGCGAACGGGCCGCTGAAGGCGGCCGGGATGTGCTGGGTGATCACGATCGGCGGCGCGTCCGGCGGCATCGATTCCAGCACCACGCGGATCGCCTCCGTGCCGCCAGTGGAGGCGCCGATGGCGATGATCGGGCTGCCGCCGCGGCTGTCCGCCGTCTGCGCGCGCGGCAGCACCGCATCGGCGGAAAGCCGCGGCGCCACTTCCAGCTTGCGCACCGCGGTGCGCACGCGCGGGCGCGCCAGCGCGGCCAGCTTCACCTTGGCGCAGATGTCCTGCGCACCCTCGGCGAAGGTGCTGGCCAGGTCGCTGCTGGGCTTGGTGAAGAAATCCACCGCGCCCAGTTCCAGCGCGCGCAGGGTCACTTCCGCGCCCTGCTGGGTCAGCGAGGACACCATCACCACCGGCATCGGCCGCAGGCGCATCAGGTTCTCGAGAAACGTGAGGCCGTCCATGCGCGGCATTTCCACGTCCAGCGTGAGCACGTCCGGCTCCAGCTGCTTGATCTTTTCGCGCGCGATGAAGGGATCGGCCGCGGTGCCCACCACTTCGATCATCGGATCGCAGGAGAGCATGGTCGTCAGCAGCTTCCGCACCAGGGCGGAATCGTCGATCACCAGGACTCGGACTCGGGACATGCAGGCTTCTCTTCAGTGATGCGAGGGTGGAAGGTCGTCGTGCTGAGGGATGAGCAGTGAGGGCGCCACGCCGGCTCGCGCGGCAGCCCCCTGTTCCTGGCCGTCTCCGGCTTGCATCTGCTGCCGCGCGGGCGCCGGTCGCACGCCCTCACTGCTCGTCCCTGCGAACCGGTCAGAACAATTCCACCTCTCCCTTTATCGGATCGTTGGCCAAACGCTTGAGGTACTTCCGCTCGCCGTCCACCAGCACGCTGGCGTGGTGGCCGCGCAGCTGGCGCACGCGGGCCTTGCCGCTGCACGGGAAGAACTGCACCTGGCGCGGGTAGACGTCGCCCACGTCCTCGGCCACCAGCTCCAGCCGCTCGGCGGCCAGGTAGCGGCGCACGAAGGCGATATTGCGTTCGCCGATGTCGGTCATCTGGGTCAGCACGCGGCCGCCGCCGAAGATCTTCACCTCCAGGTCTTCGCGCCGGCCGCCGGCCTTGAGGATGGCGTTGATCAGCTGCTCCATGGCGTCGTTGCCGTAGCGCGCGGCGCGGCCCACGGTGGACGACCAGGCGTCGCGCTCGCCCATCGGCTCGGGCAGCATGAAATGGTTCATGCCGCCGATGCCGCGGCGGCGGTCGCGGATGCAGGCCGACACGCAGGAGCCGAGCACGGTGGCGATCAGTTCCTCCTGCCGGCTGACGTAGTACTCGCCGGGCAGCACCTTGGCGGTCATGCTGGCCTGGGCCGGGTCCCAGTAGCGGCGCACGTGCTCGAAACCGGGCAGCACTTCGCCGGTGGGCGCGGGGCGCGTCTGGGCGTTCATGCGGGCTTCTTCCGGTAGACGGTGCGGCCGACCAGGGCGAAGTCGTCGTTCAGTCCGTGCATGGATTCGGAGTGGCCCAGGAACAGATAGCCCTCGGCCACCAGCTTGCCGGCGTAGCGCCGGAACAGGCGCTCCTTGGTCGGCTTGTCGAAATAGATCACCACGTTGCGGCAGAAGATCGCATCGAACACACCGCTCATCGGCCATTCGTGCAGCAGGTTCAAAGGCTGGATCGCCACCAGCTCGCGCAGGCGCGGATGCACGCAGGCCAGGCCCGCATAGCTGCCTTCGCCGCGCAGGAACCAGCGCCGGCGCCGCTCGGCGCTGACGCCGCCGAGCTTGTCCAGCGCGTAGACGCCTTCGCGCGCGCCGGCCAGCGCCTGCGGCGAAAGGTCGGTGGCGAGGATCTTCGCGTCCACGCTGGAACCGTGCTTCTCCAGCGCCTCCGCCAGCACCATCGCCAGCGCATAGGGTTCCTCGCCGGTGGAGCAGCCGGCCGACCAGATGCGCAGGCGTTCGCCGCTGCGGCGCTTCTCGGCCAGCCACTGCGGCAGCAGGGTCTGCTCCAGCAGGTCGTAGTGGTGCGACTCGCGGAAGAACGAGGTGACATTGGTGCTGATCGCGCTGGCCAGGTCGCCCATCTCGGCGTCCGGATCGCGGCGCAGCAGCTCGCAATATTCACCGAACTCCTTCAGGCCCAGCGCGCGCAGGCGGCGCAGCAGGCGGCCCTGCACCAGCTGGCGTTTCTGCTCGCTGAGCGCGATGCCGCAGTGCGTGAGCACGAATTCGCGCAGGAAATCGAAATCGCGGTTGCCGAGCAACGGGCCGCCCACGCCTGGCGCAGCGGCTTCCTGGGAAAGGTTCGCGGCCATGTTTCAGCCCCCCTTCCCGCCGTTGGAAACACTCCCCCTGCGAACACTCACGACACACCTCTTATCGTTGTCTTGCTGCTGACTTCCCTTACTTCCCCAGTCCCCAAACTGGAATCCTTCTCCCGCCGGGAGAAGGTGGCGGCAGCCGGATGAGGGTTCGGGCGGAGCGGTGCACATCACTCTCGCGCTCCGCCCGAACCCTCACCCCAACCCCTCTCCCCGTGCACAAATTGGTAAACGGGGAGAGGGGCTTTAAATCCCGCCTCCTCAGAACTCTTTCCACACCCCAGCGTCGGCCGTCTCCACCGCGCGCTGCGCACGCACCGGCGCGGAACTGCGCACCGCCGCGAACACCGCCTCCGCTTCCGCGCTGGCCGTGGCTGCCGCCTTGCGCGCCGGAGCCGCCACCGCCGCTTCGTCGCCCAGGCGGAAGAAGCCCACCTGGCGCGACAGCTCGCCGGCCTGTTCCTGCATGGCGCGGGCGGCGGCCGCGGCTTCTTCCACCAGCGCGGCGTTCTGCTGGGTCATCTCGTCCATCTGGGTCACGGCGTTGTTGACCTGGTCGATGCCAGCCGACTGTTCCTGGCTGGCCGCGGCGATCTCCGCCACGATGTCGGTCACCTTCTTCACGCTGTCCACGATCTCGGCCAGCGCCTTGCCCGACTGGTCCACCAGCGCGGTGCCGGTACGCACCTTCTCCGCGCTGTCGGCGATCAGGCCCTTGATCTCCTTCGCCGCACCCGCGCTGCGCTGCGCCAGGTTGCGCACTTCGGTGGCCACCACCGCGAAGCCGCGGCCCTGTTCGCCGGCGCGCGCCGCTTCCACCGCGGCATTGAGCGCCAGCAGGTTGGTCTGGAAGGCGATCTCGTCGATCAGGCTGACGATGTCGGAAATCTTGCGGCTGGAGTCGTTGATCTCGCGCATCGCGCCGACCGCCTGGGTCACCACTTCGCCGCCGCGCTCGGCCTGCTCGCGGGCGCCGCGCGCCAGCTGGTTGGCGTGGCTGGCGTTCTCGGCGTTCTGCTTCACGGTGGAGGTCATTTCCTCCATCGAAGAAGCCGTTTCCTCCAGGCTCGACGCCTGCTCCTGCGTGCGCTGGCTCAGGTCGTCGTTGCCGCGGGCGATCTGCTGCGCGGCGGTGCTGACCGCGCCGGAACCGTGGCGCACTTCGCCGACGATGGCGGCGAGGCGCTGGTCCATGCTGCGGAAAGCGTTGAGCAGCTGGCCGAGCTCATCATTGCGGCCGGCCTCGATGTCGTGGCCGAGCTTGCCTTCGGCGATCTCGTTGGCGATGCGCACGGCGCGGTTCAGCGTACCGATGATCGAGCGGATCAGCATCACCGCGGCGACGATGGCGATCAGCAGGCCGGCGATCAGCGCGATCAGGCTGGCCGCGCGGATCCAGCCGAAGCGGGCGAGCTGGGCGTCGTAGATGTGCTTGGCTTCGATGCGCTGCGCTTCGGTCAGCTTGGCCAGCGCATCCTGGCGCTCCATCAGGAGCGGGCGCACCTGCATCTCGAGCACGTCCGACGCGGCCGGGTCCTTCTGGTTCAGCGCGTCGAGCATGTCCTTCTTGGCCTGGGCGTAATCCTCGTCGGTGGAACGCCACTTCTTGTACAGCTCATCCAGCTCCGGCGAGCGCGACATGGCGGCGTACTGCTTCTTCAGCAGGGCCATCTCGTCCTGGTACTTCTGGAACTCGCCGAGCTTCTGCTTGAGCGCGTCGGGCTTGTCCAGCAGGTTGCTGGATTCGCCCAGCACGATGAAGGACATCAGCGAACGCGTGTTGATGCGGCTGACGATTTCCGACGGCACCATCTCGTCGTCGTACATCTGGCGCATGCCCTCGTTCTGCAGGTGCATGGCGCCGAGGCCGATGGCGGCGCCGCCGATCAGCATGAGACCGAGCAGGCCGAGCACGCCGCGCAGGCGGTTGCGGACGGTCATGGCGGGAAGCTTGAACTTGATTGCGGGGATCTTCATCGGAATTCCTTAGGCCACGGCCTTCTCGTCGATAGCCGCGGGCAAGGCGGCCTCCAGCATCTGCGCGTCCTGCGGTTGCAGCAGTTTGTCCACGTCCAGCAGCAGCACCATGCGCTCTGCCACGGAGGTGAGTCCCTTGAGGTATTCGGTATCTACGGAGGTGCCCATGTCCGGCACCGGGCGCACCGCGCCGGCGTTGACGTCGAGCACGTCCGACACGCTGTCGACCACCACGCCGAACAGGCGGCCGGCGACGGTGACGATCACGGTGACGGTGGTCTGCGTGTATGCCTCGCTCGGCAGGCCGAAGCGCAGGCGCAGGTCCAGCACGGGCACGATGGCGCCGCGCAGGTTGAGCACGCCCAGCACGTAGTGCGGGGCCTGCGGGATGCGGGTGACCGGGGTCCAGCCGCGGATTTCGCGGACGGCCAGGATGTCCAGGCCGTATTCCTCGGGGCCGAGGCCGACGATGAGGTATTGGGTGGGGGCCGCTTCGGCGGCGCCGGGCGATGGCTGGCTCATGGGGGTCTCGTTTGCGCGGGTGACCGCGCCTGTATTGCCGTTATCGGCAGGTGAACGCGGGGCTTGAGAGTTTTCCTAGGGGGATTTGGCGCCCCCCTCCCCTGCTCGTCATCCCGGCGTAGGCCGGGATCCAGTTTCTGTATCGCCTGGTTGTCGCGGTGGCGCGACTCTTTGGCTCGTCATCCCAGCGGAAGCTGGGATCCAGTGACTGTGTCGCTTGGTTTTCGCGATAGCGCGAACTGGCCGCTTATGCAGCGGGCATTTCGGACGCCTGCCGGCGCCCGAGTCACTTTTTCTTTGCTGGCCCAAAGAAAAAGTAACCCAAAAGAAATGGCCTTAGAGCAACGGCTCGCGACGCGACTAGAAGGAGCGGTGGGCGGCTGCGGTAACTTGATTAACCTGGGCCTACACGAAACGACGGTGCGTTTACGTAGCGGGTGCTTCAACGTGCCGTGGCGAAGAGGATGTTCAAGAACCGAGGCCAGCTTTTGTTCTTCGTTCCTGCCTGCCTCACGACACCCCCCCTCTCCCCTCCGGGGAGAGGGCAGGGTGAGGGGCCGGGCGGAGCGTACCGTGCGGCGTACCTCATTCTTTTGCTCGTCAGGCCGCGCGGCGGCGGGACAGTTGGCGTGACAAGCCGGCCACGTCGACGATCAGGGCGACGGAACCGTCCGCCAGGATCGTTGCGCCGGAGATGCCGGAGACGCGGCGGTAGTTGGCTTCCAGCGACTTCACCACCGCTTGCTGCTGGCCGATCAGTTCGTCGACGAACAGGCCGAGGCGGGAGCCGTCGCCTTCGACGACGACGACCAGGCCTTGTTCGATCGGGCGGCGGGTGCCGTGGCAGGCGAAGGCATCCTGCAGGCGCAGGACGGGGAGCCAGCCGTCGCGGAAGTGGAACAGTTCGCCGCCGCCGGTGACGGTGCGCAGATGTTCGCTGCGCAGCTGTACGGTTTCGACGATCGAGGCCAGCGGCACGATGTAGTGCTCGCCGCCGACCAGGGCGGTGAGGCCGTCGATGATGGCCAGGGTCAGCGGCAAGGTGATGGTGAACACCGAACCCTTTCCGGCGACGCTGCGGATCTGGATGCTGCCGCCCAGATCCACCACGTTGCGGCGGACCACGTCCATGCCGACGCCGCGGCCGGACAGGTCGGTGGTGACGGCGGCGGTGGAGAAGCCGGGCTGGAAGATCAGGTCGGCGACGGCTTCGTCGGTCAGGCCCTCGGCGCTGGCGATAAGGCCGCGCTGCAAGGCCTTGGCGACGATGGCTTCGCGATTGAGGCCGGCGCCGTCGTCGCTGATTTCCACCACGATCGAGCCGTTGCGGTGGGAGGCTTCCAGGCGCAGGGTGCCGGTGTCGCCCTTGCCGGCGGCGCGGCGGCGGTCGGGGGTTTCCAGGCCGTGGTCGATGGCGTTGCGCACCAGATGCACCAGCGGGTCGCCGATCTTCTCCAGCACGGTCTTGTCCAGCTCGGTCTGTTCGCCGACCAGGTCCAGCTTCACCTGCTTGCCGAGTTTCTGGCTCAGGTCGCGGACCATGCGCGGAAAGCGGTTGAACACCGAGCCGATCGGCAGCATGCGGATGCCCATCACGCTTTCCTGCAGCGTGCGCGTGTGGCGCGCCAGCTGGGCCAGGCCTTGCTGCAGCATTTCCAGGCGCGAGGCGTCGAAGTCCTCGCGGAAGGTGTCGAGCATGGACTGGGTGATCACCAGCTCGCCCACCAGGTTGATCAGGCTGTCGATCTTGTCGATCCCCACGCGCACCGAGGATTCGGTGGCGGCGGCTTCGCGCGCGGCGGCCTTGGGTGCCGCGGCCGCGGGAGCGGGTACGGCAGCCGCTGCTTCGGCGACGACGGGCGCGTGATGCACCTGCGCACCGGGCAGCGCTTCGATAGTGAGATCGCATTCGTCCTCGACCCAATCGAACACGCTTTGCACCGCGGCGCGGGTCACGTCGCCGCGCAGTTCCAGGCGCCAGCCCAGATGGCATTCGGACGGATCGAGCGCGGCCAGGCCGGGCAACCGGTCCAGCTCGGCCTCGGCTTTCAGTTCGCCCAGCTCGCCGAGTTCGCGCAGCAGGCGCAGCGCGTCGTTGCCGCCGGCCAGCATGCCCCGGTGCGGGCGGAACGCGATCGACCAGCCGGTGGAGGCGTCGTCGCTGCGCCGCGCCGGCGCGGCGGCCGGCGCGAGCGTGCGGCCGACCATCGCGGCCAGTTCGTGCCGCAGCGCCTCGCTGTCGGCGTCGGCCAGCGGCTGGCCGGACTGCACGCGGGCGAACATGCCGCGCAGGCAGTCCACCGAGCGCAGCAGCACCTCCACGATGCCGGCGTCGACCGCGCGGCGGCCGTCGCGCAGCTCGTCGAGCAGCGATTCGGCTTCGTGGGTGAAGGCCGCCATGTCCGGGAAGCCGAACGTGGCGGCGCCGCCCTTGATCGAATGGGCCGCACGGAAGATGCCGTGGACCAGTTCCTTGTCGCCGCCGCCGTCCAGCGCAAGCAGCGCCGTCTCCATGGCGTCGAGGCCTTCGTGGCTCTCGTCGAAGAAGGTCTGATGAAACTGCGCCAGGCTCACCGTGCTCATAAGAATGCCCTTAGCCGAGCACGCGCTTGACCGTGGCCAGCAGCTGCTCCGGATCGAACGGCTTGACCAGCCAGCCGGTGGCGCCGGCCGCCTTGCCTTCCATCTTCTTGTCCGTGTGCGACTCGGTGGTCAGCATCAGGATCGGCACGCCCTTGTACTCGGGCATGGTGCGCAGCTCACGCACCATGCTGATGCCGTCCATCACCGGCATGTTCACGTCGGCCAGCACCAGGTCGAAACGCGCGCCCTTGGCGGCGTCCACCGCCAGCTGGCCGTTCTCCGCCTCGCTCACATCGTGGCCAGCGCCGCGCAGGGTGAAGGCGACCATGCCGCGCATGGAAGCCGAATCGTCTACCGCCAGGATCTTTGCCATCGTCTACCTCGTCAGGCCGGCATCGCTGCCGGCAGTTCCAATGTCTGTGCCAGGCCCAGCCGGGCCGCCCCGTCGCGCAGCACGTCGCTGGCGCCCGCCCACCGCACCGCCACGCCGCGCGCCGCCGCCTCGCGGCGGAATACCGCCAGCAGCTGCAGTGCGGCCGTGTCCACGCGTTCCACCGCGGCGCCGTCCAGCTCCGCGGCGGGTGCGGACAGGGCCGCTTCCAGCGCGGCCTTCACCGCCGCCAGGTCCGCGATGCGGCAGTCCGCCGGCAGCGCCACGCGCCCGTCCGCCTTGTCCGTCTTCGCCTTGCCCATGTCCCGCCGTCCTGCCTGTGTGATGGCTTACAGGGCGGTTATCGGCGGGGACGCGGGCGTCTTTAGGCCGGGTGCGCGGCTTTTTTTCCGTGGCCGGCACGGAATGTGCTCCCACTTTCCGGATGGCCTGGCGCGGCGTCGGAAAATCGCCGCTCAAGTTCCTGCGCATCCGGCCGAAGACATGCGTGTAGCGATGGCAAAGGCGTCAAACCGGTGACGCTCATAGCCCAGGAGCCGAAGTGATCATCCAGCCAACCAGCCTTGCCGCATTGACCTGGGCCGGCGCCGCTTCCGGCGCCAGCGCGGACAGCTGGCGCGTCGGCGCCGTGCTGGCCGCGCGCACCCTGGGCTACAGCGAACAGGCCAAGCTGGTGCTGCAGATCGGTTCGCTCACGGTCGAGGCCGAACCGCCGGGCACTCAATTGCCCTCGCAGTTCCAGGTGCGCGTGCTGAGCCTGGGCGCGGAACCGAAGCTGGAAATTCTCGGCGGCCCGCCGCTGGACCAGGCCGTGAGCCGCGCCCTGCGCGAACGCCTGCCGCAGCAGAACGGCTACGCACCGCTGCTGGCCACGCTGGGCGCGCTGGCCCAGCGTCCGCTGCTGCGCCAGCTGCCGCCGCCGCTGCGCGCGGCGCTGGCCTTGCTGGAACACAGCATCCGCACGCCGGTGGAGATCGCGCATGCCGCCGGCCTGAAAGAAGCGGTGAAGCGCAGCGGCCTGTTCCTGGAATCCCAGCTCGCCCATCCGCAGACCGACCTGGGCGAGCTGGGCGAGGACGACTGGAAAGCCGCCCTGCTGCGCCTGGCCGCCACGCTGGATCGCGGCAGCCCGCCGCAACCGAACAGCGACCACGCCGAAACCGCTCCGCCGCTGGCGCAGCGCGGCCTGGTGGCGCAGCCGCGCGCGCCGATGCCCGAATCCGCCCAGCCCGGCGAAGTCGACAGCCTGCTGGTGCGCCTGCACGGCGAAGTGCATGCCGCGCTGGCGCGGCTGGAAGTGGCGCAGCTGGAGACCCAGGCCAGCGGCGCGTGGATGATCGAGATTCCGCTGCAGGGTGAAGGCGGTCAGGACATCCTGCAGTTGCAGATGACGCCGCATGAGGACGATCCGGAGCAGCCCACCTCGTGGGTGCTGGGCTTCGCCATCGACCTGCCGCGGCTGGGGCCGGTGCAGGGCGAGCTGCAGTTGCGCGGCCTGCGTCTTTCAGTGCGGCTGTGGGCGCAGCGGGCCGAGACGACGATACGTCTGGAGCGGCTGTTCGGCGATCTCAGCCATCAGCTCACGGCCAATGGCCTGCTGCTGGATCAGCTCACCTGCCAGACCGGCATGCCGCAGCCGCCGGGTTCGCGCAGCGCGGTGCTGCTGAAGGCGACCGCATGACGCAGGCCTTGCCTCCGCCGAGCCGCAAGGTGAGTTTGCGCGTGGCCGCGGGTGGGGCTGCGTCGCCTGCGTTGCCGCCGGAGGCGTTGGAGCAGTTGTTGGCGCGGGCGCGGGGGTTGGGGATTGCGTTGCATCATGATGCGCAGGTGGGGGCGTTGCTTGCTGCGCTTAAGTTGCGCGCCGATATTCCGGTGGAGTTGTATGCGGCTGCCGCGGCTGTCTTGAGCAGCGTTTATCGCGCTTCTGAGGAGGGGTGAGGCTGCGCCTCGCTTTGCTCGTCATCCTGGCGTAGGCCGGGATCCAGTTTCCGTATCGCTTGGTTTTCGCGTTATCGCGAATGGGCCGCTTATGCAGCGGGCATTCCGTGCGCCTGCCGGCGCCCGGGTCACTTTCTCTTTGCTGGCCCAAAGAGAAAGTAACCAAAGAGAAATGGCCTCAAGTCAAAGGCTCGCGACGCGACTAGAAGGAGCAGTGGGCGGCTGCGGTAACTTGATTAACCTGGGTCTACACGAAACGGCAGTGCGTTTACGTAGCGGGTGCTTCAACGTGCCGTGGCGAAGAGGATGTTCAAGGACCGAGGCCAGCTTTTGCTCTTCGCCCCTGCCTACCTCACCACTACACCCCTCTCCCCTCCGGGGAGAGGGCAGGGTGAGGGGTCGGGCGGAGCGTGGCGTTGAATCTCGTGGTGAAGTTCTCGCTGTTGGGCTGCGGCGAGTTTTGCTTACACGCTTTTCGGGAGCCCCCGATGGAAGCGCTGGGCGTTGATGGTCGAGAGTGTGGATGGCGCTGCTGCACTCGATCAGGCGCTCCGACTCATAGCCAATTGTCCTAAAAGCACGCTGGTGCGGTCGGCCTTATTGACGTCATCGCAATTTGCGATAATGTGTCTGGGCGGGCGCAACGTATGAGAGTCGTATCCAATCGGCGGCTGATGGAGTTTTCGGCCAGGCATCCCGATGCGCACGCTGCACTGCAGGCCTGGCGCAAGTTGATGGAGTCCACTGACTTCGGTGGTTTCGCGGATATCAAGCGAAGCTTCGGTTCTGTGGACGTGGTCGGCGGCAAGTACGCGTTCGATATTCGCGGCAATCGCTACCGATTGATCACAGGCGTCAGCTTCCAACTGCAGATCTGCTACATCAAGGCGGTTCTCACGCAGGCCGAATACGATCGAGGAACCTGGAAATGAACGCCCTGCTCGCCCCCGTCTTCGACGCCTGGGAAACCTTCCAGGAGATCTCCGGCGTACGCCATATCGAGACCGAAGCCGATTACACCGAGGCCACGGATCTCGCCGACGCCCTGCTGGACGACGGCGCCATGGACGAAGCCCATCCGCAGCATTCGCTGTTCATGGTGCTGAGCGACCTGATCTACGCCTACGACCAGACGCACTACCCCCAGCAGGGCGTAAGCGGCGTCGACATGCTGCGCTTCCTGATGGAACAACACGACCTGCGCCAGAACCAGCTGCCGGAAATCGGCACGCAAAGCGTAGTCTCCGAAATCCTCTCCGGCCGCCGCGACCTCACCGTCAACCACATCCGCGGCCTCTCCAAGCGTTTTGGCGTAAGTCCCGCGGCGTTCTTCTGATAAGCGCGAGCCACTTGCAGGTCACTGCCTTCAGGCTTTTGCGAGTGAAGTACAACCAGCGCAACGCTCCGCCCGCCCCCTCACCCTGCCCTCTCCCCGGAGGGGAGAGGGGTGAAGTCGTGAGGTAAGCAGGAACGAAGAGCAAAAGCCGGCCTCAGTCCTTGAACATCCTCTTCGCCACGGCACGTTGAAGCAGCCGCTACGTAAACGCACTGATGTTTCGTGTAGACCCAGGTTAATCAAGTTACCGCAACCGCCCACTGCTCCTTCTAGTCGCGTCGCGAGCCGTTGCTCTTAGGCCATTCTCTCTTTGGTTACTTTCTCTTTGGGCCAGCAAAGAGAAAGTGACCCGGGCGCCGGCAGGCGTCCGGAATGCCCGCTGCATAAGCGGCCAGTTAGCGGCCAGCGACAACCGAGCGATACCGTTACTGGATCCCGGCCTACGCCGGAATGACGAGTAGGAAGCCCCCCACCTCAGATCAGGCGACAGCCTCCAACCCCTCCGGCAAGCGGCAAAGCCGCCTCACATCCAACAACGCAACAAACCCACCCGCGCAAGGCGCCACCCCCTCCACCGGATCGTCCTCACGAACCACCCTCCCCGGCGGCGCCGCCACCACCTCCCCACTCACATCGAGCAGATCGCCAACGGCATCCACACGCAACCCGACAAGGTGCCCCTGGTGCGACAACACCACAATCCGCCTCCGCGCACTCTCGCCAGCATCAACCGGCAAGCCCAACCGCCGGCACCCATCCAGCACCGGCACAATGCGCCCGCGCAACTGGCGAATGCCAAGCAGATCCGCCGCCGCCCCCGGCACCGGCGTGATATCCCCATCGCGCACCACCTCGCTCACCTGCGTCAGCGGCGCCGCATACGGCTGCCCGGCCAGATGAAAGATCAGCCAGCCGCGTTCGGCGGGCGGCGCGGAAGCGCGGTCCTGATTCATGCGTAAGTCTCTTGATAAGTCATGGCGGCGCCCAACTCAGCCGTTCTCGGCAGGCGCAATCTGCACGGCGCGCAACTTAGCAGCCACCGGCAAACTTCCGGTCGGCACCGCGGGCACGGCGACCGCGGGCATCGCTTCCGGCAACACGGCATGTTCCGCCGGTGGCGCAACAACGTGCATGACCGGCGCCGGCGCATCCGGCGCGCTCGCCGGCGCGGCCTGCGCCACCGCCGGCTCCGCGCGATCGGCATCGCTGTAGAAGCGCGCCGGACCCTGCTGGTCGCCCAGCACCACCACCAGCACGCGGCGGTTGCGGTTGCGGCCTTCTTCGTTCGCATTGTCCGCGGCGGGGCGGTACTGCCCCCAGCCCATGATGCCGATGCGGTTCGGATCCACGCCATTGTCGGCGAACAGCCGCGCCACGCTCGCCGCACGCGCGGCGGACAGCTCCCAGTTCGACGGAAAGACCGAGGTATTGATCGGCTTGTCGTCGGTATAGCCTTCCACCCGCAGCGGATTGGGGAACGGCGACAGAATGCCGGCCACGCTGCGCAGCGTGGTGTCCGCCTCGGGCGACAGCCGCGCCACGCCGCTGGGGAACAGGATGTCGGTGCGGATCTCGATCTCCAGCCAGCTCTGCGTGCGGCGCACCACCACCAGGCTCCGGTCGATCAGCGGCTGCAGCGCGTGCTGCACTTCGTCCTGGATCTTCTGCAGGTTTTCCTGCGCATTCTCGCGCGTGGTCAGCGCGCCCTGGGTCATCTGCGGCGGCAGCGACTGGCTCGGCAGCGCCACGGCCAGGCGCGGGCGCAGCGACGGCGGCGTGGTGCTGGTGGAGCGCTTGGCCGGCACCGGCGCGGGCGCGGTCGCGCTGTTGGTCTGTACCGGCTGGATCTGCTTGTTGTTGCCGTTGAAGGCTTCGATGATCGACTCGGACATCACGCGGTACTTGCCCTCGTTCACCACCGACACCGCGTACATCACCACGAAGAACGCGAGCAGCAGCGTCATCAGGTCGGCGTAGGGGATCGCCCAGGCCTCGTGATTGACGTGGTCCTCGTGCTTCTTCTTCCTCATGTGAGGTAGCCCTGCAGGCGGCTTTCGATCTGGCGCGGGTTGTCGCCGCGGGCGATCGAGACCAGGCCTTCGATGATGATCTCGCGCATCTTGCCCTGCTTGTGGATCATGCCCTTCAGGCGCGAGGACATCGGCAGCATCAGCAGGTTGGCCAGCGCCACGCCGTAGATGGTGGCGACGAAAGCCGCGGCGATGCCGTGGCCCAGCTTGCTGGGGTCGGCCAGGTTCTGCATCACGGCCATCAGGCCCATCACGGCGCCGATGATGCCCATGGTCGGCGAGTAGATGCCGGCCTGCTCGAACACTTTCGCGCCGGCCAGGTCCTCGTGCTCGCGCGTGTCCTGCTCCACTTCCAGCACGCCGCGGATCGCTTCCGGCTCGCTGCCGTCGACCAGCAGCTGCAGGCCCTTGCGCACGAACGGATCCTGCTCGGACTCGATCTGCGGCTCCAGGCCGAGCAGGCCCTGGCGGCGCGAGATCTCGCTCCAGCCGATCACGCGGCTGATCAGATCGTTGGGCACGTGCCTGGGCGGCTTGTAGATCATCGGCAGCATGCCCATCGCATGCTTGAGCACCTTGCCCTGGGTCTGCACCAGCAGGGCGGCGATGGTGCCGGCAAAGACGATCACGAAGGCCGCGGGGTTCCACAGCGCTTCCACGCTGGAACCCTTGAGGATGGTGCCGAGGATCACGACCACGAAGGCCAGGATCGTGCCGACGATGCTAACCAGATCCATGTCAGACCACCGCTTCTAAGGTTGGGGATAGCCGCGGCGCCAGCTGCCACGGACCGCCTTCGCCGGCCAGGCCCGCCAGGTCCAGCACCAGGGCCAGGCGCCCGTCTCCGGTGATGGTCGCGCCGGCCACGCCGGCGGTGCCGGCGAACAGCGGGCCCAGCGGCTTGACCATCACGTCCTCGCGGCCGAGCACGTCGTGCACCAGGCAGCCCAGGCGCTGGTGGCCGATATGCAGCACCACCACGTGGCGGCCCGCCGTCGGCGCGGCCGCCGACCATGCGGCCAGGTCGCCCAGCGGCAGCGCGCGGTCGCGGTGCGCGGCGATCAGGCTGCCGTCGAGCAGGCGGTCCTGCCCGGCGGAGAGTTCGAACACTTCGTCCACGTTGCTCAGCGGCATCGCGAACAGGCGCGCGCCGACGCGCACCATCAGCACGCGCACGATCGCCAGCGTCAGCGGCACGGTCAGCTCAAGCTCGCTGCCCTGCCCCAGCTTCGAGCGCACCTGCAAGGTGCCGCCCAGTTCGGCCACGCGCGTCTTGACCACGTCCATGCCGACGCCGCGGCCGGAGATGTCGGACACCTGCGCGGCGGTGCTGAAGCCTGGGCGGAAAATCAATTCCAGGCATTCGGTCTCGGACAGGCGCGCGGCCTGCGCCGCGTCGATCACGCCCTTCTCCACCGCCTTGCGGCGCAGGATGTCCGGATCCATGCCGCGGCCGTCGTCGGCCACCACGATCACGATGCGCTCGCCGCGCTGGCTGGCCGCGAGGCGCACGCGGCCCTTGCGCGGCTTGCCGGCGCTTTCGCGAACGTCCGGCGTTTCCAGGCCGTGGTCGACCGCGTTGCGCAGCAGGTGAATCAGCGGATCGGCCAGCGCCTCGACCAGGCTGCGGTCCAGGTCGGTGTCCTCGCCTTCCAGCACCAGCTCGATCTCCTTGCCGAGCTGGCGGGCGAGATCGCGCACGATGCGCGGGAAGCGCTGGAACAAGCGGCCCACCGGCTGCATGCGCATGCCGAGCACGGCGCCCTGCAGTTCGTCGGCCACGCGATCGAGTTCGCCGGCCGCGGTGTTGAACGGTTCGTCGCCGCTGCTGGCAGCGAGGCTCAGCAATCGATTGCGCACCAGCACCAGTTCGCCGGCGCGGTTGACCAGCGCATCGAGGCGGCCGGTGTCCACGCGCACGGTGGCTTCCGGCGGCGGCGCGGCCTTTGCCGCGGCTTTGGCCGGCGCGGGCGCTGCGGCAGCCTTCGCCGCGGCGCCGGGTGCGGCGCCCTTGCCATGCAGGCTGTCGAGCAGCGCTTCGAATTCGCTGTCGTCGATGGTGCCGGCCGACGGCTGCACCGGCGCGCCGGGCGCCTTGCCCTTGCCGTGCAGGTTGTCCAGCAGGTTTTCGAATTCGGCGTCGTCGATCGTCTCGGACGCCGGCGGCTGCACCGGTGCGCCCGGCGCGCCGCCCATGCCGTAGAGACTGTCGAGCAGCGCCTCGAATTCGCTGTCGTCGATGGTGCCGCCCTCTTCCGCCGCCGGCGCGGGTGCCGGCACGGGGGCGGGCGCCGGAGCCGGCGCTCGTGCCGCATGCGGCTGCAGCCGCACCAGCAGCGCCGCGGGCGCCACCGGCATGTCGCCGGACGCGGCGAGCGCGGCCATCATCGCGTTGACCAGGTCCAGCGCTTCCAGCAATGCGTCCATCCGCGCCGCATCGATCAGCACGTGGCCGGCGCGCGCTTCGTTGAGCAGGTCCTCGGCGTGATGGCACAGCTGCACCATCGGGTCGATGCCGAGGAAGCCCGCGCCGCCTTTCACCGTGTGGAAGGCGCGGAACACCGCATTGAGCAGTTCGGCGTCGCGCGGCGCCTCCTCCAGCGCCACCAGCTGTTCGCCCAGGCGCTGCACCAGTTCCCCGGCCTCGACCAGGAAATCGTCGCGCAGCTCGCTGTCGAGTGACGGATCCATCGGAACCCCGCGCTCAGAAACCGAATTCGCTGAGCAGACGGTCCGCCTCGTCCTGGCTGTTCACCTTGGCCGCGGCCACCGGCGCTTCGCCGCCGGCCAGCGCGCCGGTGAGGCGCACCAGTTCCAGCAGCGAGGACTCCACGCTGCCGATAAAGGTGGACACTTTCTTGATGCGCTGGCCGGACAGGTCCTGCCACGACTGAGCCATCACCATGTCCGACAGCCCTTCGCGGCACTGCCCGGCAAACTGCCGCGCCTGCGTCGCCAGCTCCGCCGCTTCGCCACCGCCGGCCAGCACGGCATCGGCGCTGCTTTCCAGCGCGCTGGCCTGCGGGCGCATGCGCTCGGCGAAATCGATGCTGCGATGGGCGGCCTTGGCGCTCATCTCCAGCACGTCGTGCAGATGCTGGCGCGCGTCGGCCACGCTGCCGGGCACGCCTTCCTGGGCCAGCTCGCCGCCGAGGCGGCGCACGGCTTCGTGCAGGTCGCGGGCCAAGAGGCCCAGCGCGCGGAACAGGTGCTGCTCGCGCTGGCGCACCATGGTGTCCAGCGCCATCTCGAAGGCGGCGCCGTCGGGGCTGGCCAGCAGCTCCTGCACTTCCTGCGGCAACGCCGCGCTCATGGGGGTAATCATCACGGCGCTCATGCGCTTGCTCCTTGCGCGGCGAGCCGCTCGAAGATCTTGTCCAGCTTTTCCTTCAGCGTGACCGCGGTGAAGGGCTTGACGATGTAACCGTTCACGCCGGCCTGGGCGGCGGCGATGATCTGGTCGCGGTTGTTCTCGGCGGTGACCATCAGCACCGGCAGGCCTTTCAGCGCGGGCTCGGCGCGGATCGCGCGCAGCAGGTCGATGCCGGTCATGTTCGGCATGTTCCAGTCGGTCACCACCATGTCGAACGACTGCTGCTTGAGCACCGCCATGGCATTGACGCCGTCGTCGGCTTCCTGGATCAGCGCATTGGTGAAGCCCAGCTCCACCAGCAGGTTGCGCACGATGCGCCGCATGGTGGAGAAGTCGTCCACCACGAGGATTTTCATGTTCTTGTCCAACGTCGGCTCCAGGGGTCCTAGTGGGGTTTGAGGGGTGTGGTTCGGAGCTCAGCGCGTCGCCGCGGCCGCGGACTTCGTGCCGCCGCGGCGCCCGCCGCCGGCGCCCTTGGCGTCTTCGGCTTCGCGCCAACCGGTCATCCGCGCCCGCAACCGGATCAGCGCCTGCCCATGGATCTGGCACACCCGCGATTCCGTCACGCCGAGCACGGCGCCGATCTCCTTCAAATTCAGTTCCTGCTCGTAGTACAGCGACATCACCAGCTGCTCGCGCTCCGGCAACCCGCCGATCGCTTCCACCAGCGCCCCGCGCATGCCTTCCTGCTCGAAGCGGTCCTGCGGCCCCAGGCCTTCCTGGTCGGCCACGTCGAGCGCGGCGCCGTCCTCGTCGTCCTCCGGCGCGGAGAGGCTGAGCAGGCGCGCGCTGGCCGCGTCGGCCAGGATCTGGTGGTACTCCTGCGCGTCGATGCCCAGCCGCCGGATGACCTCGGCGTCGGTGGCGTCGGCGCCCGTTTCGTTCTCGATCTGGCGCACCACCTCCGACACTTCGCGCAACTTGCGGTGCACCGAGCGCGGCGTCCAATCGGTCTTGCGCAGCTCGTCCAGCATGGCGCCGCGGATGCGGATGCCCGCATAGGTCTCGAAGCTGGCCATGCGGTCGGTCGCATAGTTCCGCGCCGCTTCCAGCAGGCCGATCATGCCGGCCTGCACCAGGTCGTCCACGTCCACGCTGGGCGGCAGCCGGCCCATCAGGTGATAGGCGATACGGCGCACCAGCGGAGCGTGCCGGCGCACCATCTCCTCCGTGCTTTCGCGTTGCAGTTGCAGATATTCGGAAGCCACGCTCATCTCACACCCCCCTCGCGTACCGGGTCCGGCGCCATGGCGACCTGCCCTCCAAAAAAGGCGATGCGGTCGCGACCCGTGCGCAGGGGTTCTCCCCATGTATCGACCGCACCCGCCATTTGCTTGAATCCCCGTGCGGACCGGCTGGCCGGCCACAGATCCACCACCGCGCCCTGGCGGCGGATGGCCTGGCGCAGGTGTTCGTCGTAAGGAACCGCGCCCATGAAATCCAGCGCCACGTCCAGAAACCGGTCGCACACGCGGGCCAGCTTCTCGTACAGCTGCCGCGCCTCGCCGGCGTGGCGCACCATGTTGGCCACCACGTGGAAGCGCCGTACGCAGAAGTCGCGGCTGAGCACCTTGGTCAGCGCGTAGGCGTCGGTGAGCGAGGCCGGCTCGTCGCAGACCACCAGCACCACGTCGTCGGCCGCCGCGGCGAACATCACCACGTTGTCGGCCACGCCGGCGGCGGTGTCCACGATCAGGAATTCCGGCGGATCGGGCAGTTCGTCGAAGGCGCGGATCACCGCGGCGTGCTCGCGCGTATCCAGCTGGGCCAGGCGGCGCGCGCCGGAGCCGGCCGGGATCACCTTCAGCCCGTGCGGCGCCGGCAGCATCAATTCGCCGAGCGAGCAGCTGCCGTCCAGCAGGTGGCCGATATGCCGCGACGGCTGCAGGCCGAGCAGCACGTCCAGGTTGGCCAGGCCCAGGTCCGCATCCAGCAGCGCCACCTCGCGCCCGGCCATGGCCAGCGACATGCCGAGGTTCACCGCCACGGTGGACTTGCCCACGCCGCCCTTGCCGCCGGCCACGGCGATCGCGCGGCAGCGGCGCGGCGGAGCGGCGGGCAGCGAATGGCCCGCGCCTGCGGAGAGCGGGCGCACGTCATCGTTGCCGGAAGAATGAAAAGCCGAGAACAGATTGCTCAGGCCCCAGGCCTGGTCCATCGCCAGCGTGGTCATCGTGCACCCGCCACGGCCAGGCCGAAGCGCTCGGCCATATAGCCTTCGTCCACCGCCGGCGCATTGCCCTTGAGCACCTGCGCGGCGCGGCAGACCAGCACGCGCGCATCGGCGGTGGCGAGGTCTTCGGGCACGCGCTGGCCGTCGGTGGTGTAGTCCAGCGGCAGCCGGTGGCGGATCAGCGCGGACAGCGCGCCGCCCAGGCTGGGCGCTTCGTCGAGCTTGGTGAGGATGCACGCCTGCGGCTGCTGCGGCAGGAAGGCGCGCACCATGTCGTCGATCGCCTGTGCCTGCGCATTGGCGGCCAGCACCAGGCAGGTGCGCAGTTCGCCGGCGGCGCGCAGCAGTTGCATCTGCTGCTCCAGGCGCGGATCGCTGCCGGCCACGCCGGCGGTGTCGACCAGCACCACGCGGCGGCCGCGCAGCACGTCGAGCACTTCGCGCAGGCTTTCGGCATCGTGCGCGGGAAACACGCGGGTGCCGAGCAGGCGGCCGTAGTGCTCCAGCTGCGCGGCGGCGCCGATGCGGTAGTTGTCGGTGCTGACCAGGGCCACCTGCGAAGCGCCATGGCGCAGCACGGCGCGCGCGGCGAGCTTGGCGATGGTGGTGGTCTTGCCCACGCCGGTCGGTCCGACCAGGGCCACCACGCCGCCGCTGGCGGCGACGTCGTAGCCGGTGACGGCGAGGCTGCGGCTGAGCACGCCCAGCGGCAGATAGCGCGCCTGGTCGGCGCTGAGGCGGTCGGGCAGTTCGTCGGCGAGGCGGCGCGCCACGTCCGGCTCGATGCCGATGCGCGTCATGTCGCGCAGCACGCGGCCGCGCAGCGGATGGCGGCGCTGCAGGTCGTTCCATGCGAGCGAAGCCATCTGAGATTCCAGCAGTTCGCGCAGGCTGCCCAGCTCGGCGCGCATGCGCGCGGTGTCGAGCGCGGCCTGCTCCACCATCGGATGCAGCGGGGCCGGTTCGGCGGGTGCGGCGGCGGGTTCGGGTTTTGCCGCGGCGACCGGTGCGGCGGCGACGGGCGCGGCAACCGGCGCTACCGGTGCACGCTGCGCGGGCGCGGCAACGGGAGCCACCGGCGCGGGCGCCGGCGCACGCCGCGGCTTGGGCGGCAGCACCGGCGGTTCCGCCGCGCGCTCGCGCACGATGCGCACTTCGGTCGGCAACGGTTCGCCCGAGCGCGCGGCCTCGCGCACCAGGGACTCGTCATAGTCGACGGCGGCAATGATCTCCACGCCCTCGTCGAGACGGCGCGTGGAAAGAATGACCGCGTCGGGGCCTTGTTCCTCGCGCACTTCGCGCATGGCCTGGCGCATGTCCGCAGCTACGAAACGCTTGATCTTCATCGGTCGGTTCGATCCCTAGTTCCAGCGCCGGATCAGCGTCCCAGCGCCTGCACCAAACGCACCCGACGGTTGTCGGGCACCTCGTTGTAGGCCAGTACGTGCAGGTTCTGTGCCACGTGGCGGGTGAAGCGCGCGAGCCACGGCCGCAGCTGCGGCGCGACCAGCAGCACGGCCGGTTCGCCGCCCATTTCCTGGCGGCGCGCGGCGTCGGCGACGCCGCTCTGCAGGCGGTCGGCCAGGCCCGGTTCCACCGCGGCGCCCGCCACGCCGCCATTGGCCAGCGAACCGAGCAGGATCTGCTCCAGTTCCGGCGCCAGCGTGATGACCGGGATCTCGGTGCCCAGGCCGGCGATCTCCTGCACGATCTGGCGGCCCAGCGCCACGCGCACGGCGGCGGTGAGCGCGCCGGGATCCTGACTCTGGCCCGCGTGTTCCGCCAAGGATTCGACGATGGAACGCATGTTGCGGATCGGCACCCGCTCGGCCAGCAGGTTCTGCAGCACCTTCACCACCACGCCCAGCGACATGCGCTTGGGCACCAGGTCTTCCACCAGCTTCGGCGCGGCGGCGGCGAGGCGGTCCAGCAGCTGCTGCACGTCCTGGTGGCTGAGCAGTTCGTGCGCGTGGCCCTGCAGGATGTGCGACAGATGCGTGGCCACCACGGTGGCGGGGTCGACCACGGTGTAGCCCAGCGCCTGCGCGTTGTCGCGCTGGCCGGATTCGATCCACACCGCTTCCAGGCCGAAGGCCGGATCGCGCGTGGCGATGCCTTGCAAGCTGCCGTGCACGCGGCCGGGATTGATCGCCAGCAGGCGCTCGTTGTGCACCTCGGCCTCGCCCATCGGCACACCCATCAGGGTGATGCGATAGGTGTTGGGGCCCAGGTCGAGGTTGTCGCGAATGTGCACCGGCGGCACCAGGAAGCCCAGCTCCTGCGACAGCTTGCGGCGCACCGACTTGATCCGCCCCATCAGCTCGCCGCCCTGGTTCTTGTCCACCAGCGGGATCAGGCGATAACCCACTTCCAGGCCTACCGGATCGACGCCGGCGACATCTTCCCAGCCCAGCTCCAGGCGCTCGGCCGGCGCCGCGGCGGGCGCGGCTTCGGCGATGGCTTCCTCGGCCAGCCTGGCGCGCGTCTCGCGCTCGCGCTTGAGCATCATCCACGCGGAGCCGCCGCAGATCGCGCCCAGCAGCAGGAAGGCGATGTTCGGCATGCCGGGCACCAGGCCCATCACGCCCAGCACCACGCCAGCCACCGCCAGCGCGCGCGGCTGGCCGAACACCTGGCCGAGCACCTGCTTGCCCATGTCCTGGGCGCGCGAGACGCGGGTGACGATCACCGCGGTGGCGATCGACAGCATCAGCGCCGGCACCTGCGCGACCAGGCCGTCGCCGATGGTGAGCAAGGTATAGGTCTTGGCCGCGTCGCCGGCGCTGAGGCCGTGCTGCATCACGCCGACGAAGAAGCCGCCGACGATATTGATCACCAGGATCAGGATGCCCGCCGTGGCGTCGCCGCGCACGAACTTGGAGGCGCCGTCCATCGAGCCGTAGAAGTCCGCTTCCTCGCGCACTTCCTGGCGGCGCTCGCGCGCCTGTTCCTGAGTGAGCAGGCCGGCGTTGAGGTCGGCGTCGATCGCCATCTGCTTGCCGGGCATGGCGTCCAGGGTGAAGCGCGCGGTCACTTCGGACACGCGCGTGGCGCCCTTGGTCACCACCACGAAGTTGATGATGGTGAGGATGGCGAACACCACCAGGCCCACCGCGAAATTGCCGCCGATGACGAACTCGCCGAAGGCCTCGATCACCTTGCCCGCCGCGCCCGGGCCGTTATGCCCGTGCAGCAGCACCACGCGGGTGGAGGCGATGTTCAGCGCCAGGCGCAGCAGGGTGGCCATCAGCACCACGGTGGGAAACGCGGCGAATTCCAGCGGCCGCATCACGTAGATCACCGCCAGCAGGATCACCAGCGACAGCGCGATGTTGAAGCTGAACAGCATGTCCAGCAGGAACGGCGGCATCGGCAGCATCACCATCGCCAGCGCGGCCAGCATCACGATGGGCGCACCGGCCCCGCGGCGGGTGATCTGCTTGAAGGTGTCGAACGCGCTTGCGCTTGCGGCAGCCATGGAGCGGTGTCCTGGAAAGAATCAGCGGTAAGGGCCGAGCAGGTCCGGATCGACCTGCGGCGAAGGAGGCACGGGCGGCGCGTCGCCATGCGCGACGGCCTGGCGCAGCTGGAACACATAGGCCAGCACCTGCGCCACGGCGACGTAGAGCGCGGCGGGAATCTCGCGGCCGAGTTCCGTGGTGGCGTAGAGAGCACGCGCCAGCGGCGGCGCTTCCACCATCGGGATGCGGTGCCCGGCGGCGACCTGGCGGATCTGCATGGCCAGCACGTCGGCGCCCTTGGCGACCACGCGCGGCGCGCGCATGCGGCTCTCGTCGTATTTCAGCGCCACGGCGAAGTGGGTGGGGTTGGTCACCACCACGTCGGCCTTGGGCAGCTCCTGCATCATGCGGCGGCGCGCCAGCTGGTGCTGCACCTGGCGGATGCGGCCCTTCAGTTCCGGATTGCCTTCGCTTTCCTTGTTCTCGTCGCGCAGCTCCTGCTTGGTCATGCGCAGGCGGCGGCCGTGGTCGTAGCGCTGGTAGGCCGCATCGATGCCGCCGATCAGCGCCAGCATGGTGCCGAACAGCAGCGCGGCATGACCCAGCTGCGACAGCGACAGCGCGATGCCTGCGCCGACCGTGCCGCGCCCGGTGGCCTGCATGGCGTCCTGCCGGTGCCACAGGAACCAGGCCAGCGAGGCGCCGATAAACACCAGCTTGAGCAGCGATTTCGCCAGTTCCACCGCGCCGCGCATCGATACAAGACGACCGAGGCCGGCGATGGGATCGAGCCGGTCGAATTTCGGCTCGAGCGCCTGCGCACTGAAACTGAGGCCGCCCAGCAGCAAAGGGGCGGCGAACGTGGCCAACATCGTCGCCACCGCGACCGGCGTGATCAGGGCCATTGCTTCGCGCAGCGCCGCAGCGAGCACGCGCGCCGGCAGCTCGCCGGAGAACAGCGCTTCGCGGCTGTAGCCGAAGCCCAGTTCGTAGACACGCTTGGCGTGCACGAACGCGCGCTCGCCGCCGCTCATCAGCGCGGCGACACCCGCCAGCACCACCAGGGCGCCCGACAGATCGCGCGAACGCGGAACGTCGCCCTTCTCCCGCGCTTCGCGCAGGCGTTTCTCCGATGGTTTTTCGGTGCGTTCCTGGTCGTCGCTCTCGGACACGTCAGGCTCCCATCCTTATTGACCCAGCAGTTCGCGCATCAGAGACCACGCGCTTTCCTCGAGCGAGCCGAACGCCCCTGGCAACGCGCGCAACGACAACCACAAGGCGATAAAGCCCAGGCACAAGGTGATCGGAAAACCCACCGCGAACAGATTCATCGACGGCGCCGCGCGGCTGATCGCGCCGAAGCCCATGTTCACCACCAGCAGCGCCGTCATCGCCGGCAGGGCGACGCGCACGGCGCCGGAAAACAACTGGCCACCGAACACCGCCACCGCACGCAGCCCGTCCGGCGAGATCGCCCCGGTGCCCGGTGGCAGCGTGCGGAAGCTTTCGGCCAGCAATGCGATCAGGCGCAAATGGCCGTCCATCGCCAGGAACAGCAAGGTCACCAGCAGCAGATAGAACTGGTTGAGCACCGGCGAGCTGCCGCCGCCCTGCGGGTTCACCACTTCGGCGAACCCTAAGCTCATGCTCTGCGCCACCAGCTGCCCGCCGAACGCAACCGCCTCGAAGGTCAGCCGCAGCACGAAACCCACCGCCGCGCCGATCAGCAGCTGCCCCGCCATGGTGGCGATGCCGCCGGCGCTCATCGGGTCGATCCGCGCCGGCGCCAGCGGCGCCAGCACCATGGTCAGCAGCATGATCAGGCCGACGCGGATGCGCGCCGGCAATACCGTGGCGCCGAACACCGGCGCCACCAGGAACAGGCCGGCCACGCGGCCCATCGCCCACAGCACGCTGCCGAGCAGGATCGGCAGCTGGGCGAGATCCAGCGTGGTCACCGCACCGCTCCGGGCAATCCTTCGATCAGGTGCCGGGTGAACTGCACCAGGGTGCGCAGCATCCACGGCCCCGTGATCAGCGCGACCAGCGCCATCGCGATCAGCTTCGGGATGAAGCTCAAGGTCATTTCGTTGATCTGCGTCGCCGCCTGGATCACGCCGACCAGCACACCGACCGCCAGCGCGGTAAGCAGCAAAGGGGCGGCGACGAGCATCGCGACGTAGAGTGCGTGCTGGCCGAATTCGATGACGGACTCGGGGGTCATGCGCTGGTCCTCCGCTTCTGCCCCCTCTCCCCTCCGGGGAGAGGGTTGGGGTGAGGGGCCGGGCGGAGCGAGATGTTGAGGGCCTGCCGCGGACTGCAGCTCGCACGTACCAGCCCTGTGGCGAGCCCCGCCCCCTCACCCCGGCCCTCTTCCCGGAGGGGAGAGGGAGAAGATCGCGTCGCACTCATGAGAAGAAGCTCCCCGCCAGCGTGCCGAGCAACAGCGACCAGCCGTCAACGAGCACGAACAACATGATCTTGAACGGCAGCGAGATGATCATCGGCGACACCATCATCATGCCCATCGACATCAGCACGCTGGCCACCACCAGGTCGATGATCAGGAACGGGATGAACAGCAGGAAGCCCATCTGGAAGGCGGTCTTCAGCTCGCTGGTGACGAAGGCCGGCATGGCTACGCGGAACGGCACCTCGTCCTTGCCGGCATAGGGCTGCTCTTTCGCCAGGCGGGTGAACAGCTGCAGGTCGGCGTCGCGCGTCTGGTCCAGCATGAAGCGCTTGAATGGCGCGGCGGCGGCGGGCAGCGCCTGCTCGGCGGCGAGCTCGCCGTCCATATAGGGCTTCACGCCGTCGGCGTAGGCACGCTCCAGCACCGGCGACATCACGAACAGGCTGATGAACAGCGCCAGGCCCAGCAGCACCTGGTTCGGCGGCGTGGACTGCGTGCCCAGCGCCTGCCGCAGAAAGCCAAGCACGATGATGATGCGCGTGAACGAGCTCATCATCAGCAGGATCGCCGGCAGCAGGGTCAGCACCGTCATCAGCGCCAGCATCTGTAGCGACAGCGTCCAGCTCTGGCCGCCGCCGGCGGCGTTCTGCACGTTCAGCACCGGGATGCCGGCGACCGGATCGGCCAGCAGCGGCAGCGGCGCCAGCAGCAGCAGGGCGAACAGGAAATATTTCATCACTTGCGCTTCCAGAAGCCGAGCAGGTCCGCGAAGGCGGGCATCGGCGGCGATGGCGGAGTCTCGGCGGCGGGCGCGTCGCCTTCGTAGACGTGCAGCGTGCGCATGCCGCCCTGCCCCACGCCGACCAGCAGGCGCTTGCCATCCGCCTCCAGCAGCAGCACGCGCTCGCGCGTGCCCAGCGCGAAGGATTCGACGCAGCGGATGCGCCGGCCGCCGGACTGCGCGCGCCCCTGCGCGCGGCGGCCCAGCCAGCCGGCGGCGAAGATCAGCGCGATGATGCCGATCAGGCTCAGGCACACGCGCAGCAGTTCCCCGCCCACGCTGGGTTCGGCCGCGGGCGCGGCGGCCATGGCAAGCAGGAGCATCATCAGCGCAGCTTCCGCACGCGCTCGGCAGGGCTGATCACGTCGGTGAGGCGGATGCCGAACTTCTCGTTGATCACCACCACTTCACCGTGCGCCACCAGGGTGCCGTTGACGAACACGTCCAGCGGTTCGCCCGCGGCGCGGTCCAGTTCCACCACCGAGCCCTGGTTGAGCTGCAGCAGGTTGCGGATGCTGATGCGCGTGCGGCCGACTTCCATCGCCAGCGTGACCGGCACGTCCAGGATCAGGTCCAGGTTGACGTCGCCGTTCTCGCCGGCCACGCCCAGCATGGTTTCGTATTCCGGACGGCCGGCCGGATCGAGCAGGGTGGCGGAGTCGTTGGTGGTGCTCATGCGTTGGGATTCCCGGTGGAGAACTCGGCGGACGTGCGCGTTTCGCGGCGGCCGGCGGGGGTCTGGAAGCGGACGGCCTTGTGGCCGCTGGCGCGGCCGAGCTGGCCGCGGAAGATCGGTACGTCCTCGGCGAATACCGTGCACAGCTCCGGCAGGTTCACCGGGATCACGTCGCCGGGACGCAGCTTGAGAAAGTCGCCGATCTGCATGTCGGCTTCGAGCAGCAGCGAGCTCAACTCCACTTCGGCGTCCAGCACTTCCTGGTGCAGGCTCTGCAGCCAGCGCTCGTCGCGCTCGACGCGGTCGCTCTGCACGCCGGCGTCCAGCAGCACGCGGATCGGCTCGACCATGGAGTACGGCAGGGTGAGGTGGATCTCGCCGCCGCCGCCGTCCACTTCCACGTGGAAGCGCGACACCACCACGGTTTCGGTCGGGCTGACGATGTTGGCGAACTGCGGATTGATCTCCGAATTCAGGAACTCGAAGTTCAGCGGCAGCACCGGCGACCAGGCCTCGACCATGGCGGTGAAGATTTCCGCCAGCACGATCTGGATCACCCGCGTCTCGGTCGGCGTGAAGTCGCGGCCTTCGATGCGCGCGTGGTAGCGGCCGTCGCCGCCGAAGAAATTGTCGATCACGCTGAAGACCAGGCGCGGCTCCATCACGATCAGCGCGGTGCCGCGCAGCGGCTTCACGCGCACCAGGTTGAGATTGGTCGGCACGGCCAGGCCGTGCACGTATTCGACGAACTTGGACATCTTCACGCCCAGCACCGAGACCTCGCAGGTCTTGCGCAGCACGCCGAAGATGCCGGTGCGGAAGTAGCGCGCGAAGCGGTCGTTGACCATCTCCAGCGTGGGCAGGCGGCCGCGCACGATGCGGTCCTGCTGGGTGAAGTCGTACGACAGCACGGCATCCTTCGGCGGCGGCTCGTCGCCGCCGGTCGGCACATCGCCGCCGTTGACGCCGTTGAGCAGGGCGTCGATTTCTTCCTGGGAGAGCAGATCGCTCACGGCTGCCTCACTGCATCACGAAGCTGGTGAAATACAGCGCTTCCACGCCGGGGCGGCCGGTGCGGTCCTCGACGATCTTCTGCACCGCCGCCAGCGCCTTGGCCTGCAGCTTCTGCTTGCCGGCGGTGTCGGACAGCGCGGTGTAGTCCTGCGCGGAGAACAGCATCACCAGGGCATTGCGGATCACCGGATCCGCTTCCTTGGCGGCCTGCAGCGCGGCCGGGTCGTGCGACATCAGGGTGACGCCGACCTGCAGGTAGCTGAGCCCGTCGGCCTTCTGGAAATTGACCACGAAGGCCGGGTCCATCGGCATGAACACCTCCGGCCCTTCCTTCTTCTTCTCGACCTTCGCTTCGCTGCCCGCGGCGCCCTGCGCGGCGTGCCCGCGCAGCGTGTACAGCGCGTAGCCGCACACCGCCGACACCAGCACCAGGGCCGCGGCAAGAATCAGGACGGTGCCCCGCCCATGGCCCGCCTTGGGGGCGGGGGCGGCGACGGCGGGAGTGGGCTCGGCGTTCGACATGCAAGACCTCGGGTGGACACGGTTCCTTGTCGGCAGCGCCCCGGGGGCGGTGCCTGGCGGAGGTCTTGTAGCAATCGGCATGCCATCGGAAGAAATGGCTTGGTGGCGCGGTTTGCGGCGCCCATGGGCGGAGATTGCGGCGTTTTATTGACGCGCGGCGGGGGGACGTCGCGACGCCGCCATGGCGGCGCATTTTCGGATTCGCGCGACGTATTTTCGGATTTGTGTGATACCATATTTCGGTACCATCTCTGCATGAAAAACAAACATGCAAGGACGCTGAGCCTGATCTTCAACCGCCCCGCTTCCGGCAACGTGAAGTGGGCGGAGGTGGAGGCTCTTTTCAGGGAGCTGGGCGCGAGGATCAGCCAGGCGGAAGGCTCCCGCGTGGCGGTCGTGCTGGCCGGGGAGGTCCACGTGTTCCACCGCCCTCACCCGCGGCCGGACATGGACAAGGGCGCGGTGGCCGGCGTCCGCAAATGGTTGGAGTCTCTTGGAGTGAAGCCATGATCAATGTCATGACCATCGACGGCCACAAGGCCGTGATCGAATACGACCCGGAGCTCGAGATGTTCCGCGGCAAGTTCACCAGCCTCAACGGCGGCGCCGATTTCTACGCCACCGACGTGGCCGGCCTGGCGCGTGAGGGCAGCACCTCGCTGCGCGTGTTCTTCGAGACCTGCCGCGCCAACGGCATCGAGCCGTACAAGAACTTCTCCGGCAAGTTCCAGGCGCGCATCCCGCCCAAGCTGCACGAGCGCGCCGTCACGGCGGCGGCGGCGCGCGGCGTCAGCCTCAACCAGCTGCTGCAGATCGCGCTGGAGCACGAAGTGCTCAGCCCGGCCTGAAGCTGGAGCTCAGGCGAACGTATCCAGCAGGCCGACGGCGACCGTGCGGGCGCCGACGCCTTCGACCGGATCCGCTTCCGCGGCCAGCGCATCCTGCGGCTCGCCCGCGTGGCCGGCGCCGCGCTCTCCCGCACTTTGCTGCCCCACCTGCGCCTGTCCCAGCGACAGGCCATGCCCCGCCAGCATCAGGTCGAGCTGACCCAGCGTCTGCTGCACGGCGGTGACGGCCGCCGGATGCTGCGCGGTAAAGCTGACGTCGACGCGGCCGTGTTCGGCCACGCTCACTTTCACGTCGAGCTGGCCCAGTTCCTCCGGGCGCAGGCGGATGCGCGCCTGCTTGATCTCCTGGCCGCCCAGCCAGGCGACCTGCTGGCCGAGTTCCTGCGCAAAGCCCGGGCTGCCGGCGGGCGCATCCATCTTCAGGCTGTGCGCGGCAGGTGCGGCGTTCGGCGCAGGTGCATGCAGCGTCATCGGAGCGGCGAGCGCTTCGACGTTGCCCGGTTCGGCGGACTTGTGCGTTTCCGGCGCAGGCGACGCACTCGCCGCCGCAAGCAGTGCGCTGGCGTCGACACCGGTGGACGGCACGGGCGCCGCGGCGCCTGCATCCTTCGCGGCATCCGTCACCAATCCAGGCAATCCACGCGGCGCACCGCCCTTGCCCGCATCGGCCGATACCGCCTGGCCCTGGCCCGCACCGGCGATCTTCACCTGCGCCGCCACGCCCTGCCCCAGCATCGCGAGCACCGCCGCCGCCAGCGCATTGCCATCGCGCTCGGCCGGGTCGGTGATCGCTTCGTCCTTGCCGGCGAGCGGACCGCCGGCCTCCACGGGGGCCAGCGCCACCTTCGCCGGCAGCACCGGTGGCGCGATGGCTGCCGGCAAGGCGGCGCCCGCCTGCTGGCGCATCACCTGGTTGAACTGGCGCTCGAAACCTTCCTGGCCGGAGGCGGCATCGGCTGCGCCGGTCTGCGCACCCTTGCCGGCGGCGGCAGGCGCGCCGGAGGCGACGGGCTTGGGCGTGGAAGTAGGCATGGATACGTTCGGAGTCATGGAAGGAAGCCTGCTAGCTGCGGCGCCGCGGGTTGCGGTGCTGCATGCGTTCGTCGATGTCGTTCTGTTCGCGGCGCTCTTCGCTCTTGCGTTCCTGCTCGCGCGCCTGGCCGATCACGCTCTCCAGCGCACGCTCGCGCGCATGCGCGGCACGCCAGGCGGCGCCGGCCTGGTCGAGCAGGCGGCGCTGGCGCTCCACCTCGAACAGCTGCTGATTGATGGCGCGGTCGATGCGCTCCACGAACTGCTGCCGGTTGAGCAGCGCCGCCACCGAAACCGCGGCCGCGCCGTCCAGCGCGTACTCCGCGCGATAGCGGCGCAGTTCGGAAAGCTGGTGCTCGGCCGCGCGCAGGCGCTCCTGCTGCTCGGCCAGGCGCAGCGCGGCGGTTTCGCGCTTTTCCTTGGCGTGATCGGCAGCCGGCGCCAGGCGGGCGGAACGCGGCTTCATGCGGCGGCCTCGGCAGCGAGCTCCTGCAGCGCCTCGATCGCCTGCGCCAGCGGCATCGGATCGTCCACTTCCTGCTGCAGGAAACCGCGCAGCTGCGGCCACATTGCAATGGCCTTGTCCACCTGCGGATCGGAACCCTTCTGGTACGCGCCCACCGCGATCAGGTCGCGCTGCTGGCGATACGCCGAATAGACCTGCCGGAACTGCTGCGCCGCGCGCAGGTGCGTGCGCTCCACCACCGCCGGCATCACGCGGCTGATCGAGGCTTCGATATCGATGGCCGGATAGTGGCCGGCTTCGGCCAGGTCGCGCGACAGCACGATATGGCCGTCCAGGATCGCGCGCGCCGCATCGGCGATCGGATCGTGGCGGTAGTCGTCGCCCTCGGTCAGCACCGTATAGAACGCGGTGATCGAACCGCGCCCCTCGGCATCGTTGCCGGCGCGCTCGACCAGGGCCGGCAGCAGGGCGAACACCGACGGCGGATAGCCCTTGGTCGCCGGCGGCTCGCCGATGGCCAGCGCGATCTCGCGCTGCGCCTGCGCGTAGCGGGTGATCGAATCCATCAGCAGCAGCACGCGCTGGCCGCGGTCGCGGAACCACTCGGCAATCGCGGTGGCGTACTGCGCGCCGCGCAGGCGCTTCAGCGGCGGCGCATCGGCCGGCGCGGCGACGATCACCGCGCGGGCGCGGCCTTCCTGGCCCAGCGTGTGCTCGACGAATTCCTTCACCTCGCGGCCACGCTCGCCGATCAGGCCCACCACCACCACGTCGGCGTCGGTGTAGCGCGTCATCATGCCGAGCAGGGTCGATTTGCCGACGCCGGAGCCGGCGAACAGTCCCAGGCGCTGGCCGCGGCCCACGGTAAGCAGCGCATTGATCGCGCGCACGCCCGTATCCAGCGGCGCGTCGATCGGCTTGCGCGCCATCGGATTGATCGGTTCGCGCTTGAGCGAGGCGTGCTCGTCCACGTCGAGGGGGCCGGCGCCATCCAGCGGCACGCCGTCCGCGCCGATCACGCGGCCCAGCAGCGCGGCGCCCACCGGCAGGCCGCCGGTATGCGAGCACGGGCGCACGCGCGCATTCGGCAGCACGCCGTGCATCTCGGTCACCGGCATCAGCAGCAGGCGGTCGTCGGCGAAACCGACCACTTCGGTATCCAGCTGCACGCCGCCCGCGGCGGCCACCAGGCAGCGCGCGCCGAGCGGCGCTTCGCAGCCTTCGGCTTCCAGCGTCAGCCCGACCACGCGGCGCAAGCGCCCCTCCACCACCAGCGGCGCAGCCGCCTCGGCGCGGCGTGCGCGGCGGGCCAGGCGCTGGCGCCAGCGTTCGGTGGTGGCGGAGCCGCGGCTCATGCCATTTCGGTCTCGGGATCTTCGCTGGCTTCGTCGCCGAACACCGCGTCGGCGATGGCGGCGAGCCGCGTTTCCACCTTGGCGTCCAGGCGCGAGCTTTCGCTTTCCAGCAGGCAATCGCCGCGCTGCATGTCCGGGTCGGGCAGCAGCTGCCAGTGCGGCTCCGCCGCCTCCAGCTCGCGCAGCAGGGCCAGATCGTCCGGATGCAGATACACGCGCAGGTTGCGCGTCGCCGCCGGCAGGGCCAGCGCGGCTTCGCGCACCGTGCGTACGATCAGCGCGGGCGAGGTTTTCAGTTCATGCCCCACCACACGGCGGGCGATCACCAGCGCCAGCCGCGCCAGTTCCTGTTCGGTCGCGTCGTCCAGCGCTTCCAGCGGCCGCGCGGCGGCGTGCAGGATGCCGTCGAGCAAGGCGAGCTTTTCGCGCAGCTCCGCGTCCGCGGCGGCGCGCCCTTCGGCCAGGCCTGCCGCGTAGCCCGCGTCGCGCGCTTCGCGCTCCAGGCCTTCCAGATCGGCCACGGTCGGCAGCGCCGCCTGGGCTTCCGCCGCCTCCGCCGGCTTGGGCTCGCCCACCTCGGGCAGCTCCCACCGGCGGAAATCCTTCAGCTGTTCGCGCGAGAGAAAGGAAGCGGCCATCAGACGAAGTCGTCACCGCCGCCGGTAAGGCTGATCTGCCCGGTGTCGGCCAGCCGGCGGGCGATCTGCAGCACTTCCTTCTGCGCGGCGTCGACTTCGCTCAGGCGCACGGGGCCCTTCACTTCCAGGTCGTCGCGCAGCATGTCGGAGGCGCGCTTGGACATGTTCGAGAAGATGCGTTCGCGCACGCCGGGCTCGGCTCCCTTCAAGGCGGTGACCAGGCGCGCCGACGGCACTTCGCGCAGCAGCATCTGCATGCTGCGGTCGTCCAGCTCCGCCAGGTCCTCGAACACGAACATCAGTTCTTCGATGCGGCCGCCGAGCGCCGCATCGTGGCCGCGGATCGCGCTCATCAGCTCGGTCTCGCGGCTGGTCTCCATCGCATTGAGGATGTCCGCCGCCGCCTTCAGGCCGCCGACGGTGGCGGACTTCAGCTTGTTGGTATTGCCGGAGAACTGGCGCTCCATGATCTCGTCCAGTTCGTTCAGCGCATGCGGCTGCACGCCGTCGAGCGTGGCGATGCGCATCACCGAATCGCTGCGCACGCGCGGCGGCAGGTAGCCGATCACTTCGGCGGCCTGGTCCGGCTCCAGGTGCGCCAGCACCAGGGCGATGATCTGCGGATGCTCCTGCCCGATCATCTCGGCGATCGCGCGGCTCTCCATCCACTTCAGCGATTCCAGGCCCTTGCTGCTGCGGCCGAGCAGGATGCGGTCGATCAGGCCGCCCGCCTTGCTCTCGCCCAGCGCGTTGACCAGGATCTTGCGGATGTATTCCTCGGTGCCCACGCCCAGTGAGGTGTGCCGGCCCATGTCCTCGGTGAGGCGGCCGAGTACGTGCTCGACCTGCTCGCGCGAGACATTGCTCAGGCCTGCCATGGCCTGGCCGACGGCCTGCACGTCGCGGGCATTGAGATGCTTCAGCACTTCGGCCGCGTCCTGCTCGCCCAGGGTGAGCAACAGGATTGCCGCGCGCTGGGCGCCAGTGATTTCGATATTAGCCGCCATCTTCGCCCACCCAGCTCCTGACCACCTGCGCCACCTGCTTGGGGTTCTCGGTGACCATGCGCTTGGCCATCGCCACGCGCGCTTCGTAGTTCATGCCCGGCGGCGGGCCCAAACGCCCCGGCGCCACGTCGTCGTCCATATCGTCGATGCGCACCGATACCGTCGGCACGCCGCCGGCGCCGGCAGGCAACGCCTGCAGCGCGGTGCCTGGCGCGCCCTTGAACACGCCGCGCAGCAGCGGGCGCAGCAGGCCGAAGGCGATGATCAGCGCGACCAGCACGCCGCCGCCCTGCTTGATCAGGTCCATCACGCCGGGGCGCTGCCAGAACGGCGTCTCCGGCAGGGGTTCGTTGCCCGGCGCCTTGTGAAAGGGCTGGTTGATCACGCTGACGCTGTCGCCGCGCTGCTGGTTGAAGCCGACCGCGTTCTTGGCCAGGTCGGTCAGGTGTTCCAGCTCCTGCGCGGTGAACGGCACGCTCTTGCTGTTGCCCTTGTCGTCGGTGGTGGCCTTGTTGTCCACCGCCACCGCCACCGTGAGGCGCGCGAGGCGTCCGGCCGGATCGCTGACGTGGCTGACGGTGCGATCGAGTTCGTAGTTGCGCGTGGCGCTGCTGGAACTCTCGCCGCCTGCATTGGTATTCGCCGTGGCCGCCGTGGCGTTGGCATTGCCCGCGCCGGCATTGGGCTTGGCCGCGGTCGGCTGCGCCACCGTGGTCGGCGGCTGGTTGCTCAGCGCGCCCGGCACGCCGCCGTTGCTGGAGCCGTCGCGGCGCTGCTCGCTGCTGACCTGTTCGCTGCGCAATGCGGGGTTGTCGTGATTGTAGGTTTCGGTGGCCTTCTCGGTCTGGCTGAAATCCAGGTCCGCATAGACCTGCGCGCGCACCTTGCCCGGGCCGACCAGCGGCGTGAGCAGTTCCTCGATGCGCTGCGCGTAGGTGTTCTCCATCCGCGTAGCCAGGCGCAGGCGGCTGTCGCCGACCGCGCCGGCGCTGTCCGGATCGGTGACGGTGAGCAGTTGGCCTTGCTGGTCGACCACTGAAACCTGGCGTGGATCCAGCTCCGGCACGCTCGACGCCACCAGGTGCACGATCGCCGCCACCTGCGAGGCATCGAGCTGGCGGCCCGGGAACAGCGTCACCAGCACCGAGGCGCTGGCCTGCTTGTTGTCGCGAATAAAGGCCGACGGTTTCGGCAGCGCCAGATGCACGCGCGCCGCGCGCACCGACTGCAGGCCGGCGATGGTGTTGCCCAGGTCCGTTTCCAGCATCTGCTGATAACGCGTGCGTTCGGCCAGGTCGCTCATGCCGAACGGCGAATCCGCGCCGGGCACGGTGGCGCTGGTGCCCGCGCTGCCTTGCGGCAGGCCTTGCGCGGCGAGGCGCAGGCGCACGGCGGCAAGATCCGCCGCCGGCACCGAGATCGATGCGCCATCCGGTCCCAGTTGATAGGGCGTGTTGGACGTCTGCAACGCCTGGGTAATGGCGGAAGCATCCTTGGAATCCAGGCCCGCATACAGCAGCGCGAAGTTGGGCCCACGCGACCACAGCACCACCGCGACGCCGAACGCCACGGCCGCGGCCACGGCAACCAGCAGCAGCAGCTGCCGCGTCGCCGGGCTCTGCGCGAGTTGCTTCAGCGGGTCCAGGCGCTTGCCGTTCGGGTCGGTCTGCGCGATGGCGTTTTCGGCCATGAAAACTGCTCGTTATCGGTGGAGTGGGATGGCGGGCGGACGCTGCGGTCCGTTACACCGGCATGTTCATGATGTCTTTGTAGGCATCGACGAGTTTGTTGCGCACTTCGGTCATGGCGCGCAGGGAGAGGTCGGCCTTCTGCACGGCGACCATGGTGCGGCCGAGGTCGGCGCCGGCGTCGCCGCGTTCGAAGGAGGCCGCCAATTTTCCGGCTTCCATTTGGGTCTGGCCGACGGTGGCGATCGATTGCTTGAGCAGGGCGCCGAAGTCGCTGGTTTGGGCTGGGATTACGCTGCGCGATGCGGTTTCGGGTGTCGGCATGGTGGCGGACATTTGCCGCATTTGGGATAGCAGGCTGTTGACGTCGATTGTGGGCATGACGGAATTCCAGCGCGTCCTTTGATGACTAGGGGGATGGATGCACAAGGTGTGCCATCACCAAAAAGTGGGTTGCGCGTGCGTTGCTCGTCATCCCAGCGTAGGCCGGGATCCAGTCGCGACTAGGGGCGGTTGTCGCGATTTGGCCGCTTATGCAGCGGGCATTTCGGACGCCTGCCGGCGCCCGAGTCACTTTCTCTTTGCTGGCCCAAAGAGAAAGTAACCAAAGAGAGAATGGCCTGAGAGCAAAGGCTCGCGACGCGACTAGAAGGAGCGGTGGTCGGCTGCGGTAACCTGATTAACCTGGGTCTACACGAAACACCAGTGCGGTTTCGTAACGCGTCCTTCAACGTGCCGTGGCCGAGAGGACGTTCAAGGAACGAGGCCAGCTTGTGCTCTTCGTTCCTGTATGCGGCGCCACATCACTTCTCCCTCTCCCCTCCGGGGAGAGGGTCGGGGTGAGGGGCCGGGCGGAGCGAGGAGATGGAGTTTTTTGCGCTCTGATAGAACGATCCAAATCCGGCGCGCACTGGGCGCGCCGGATTTGATTGATCAAGGCACCTGCAAACCCGCCTGCAGACCGTATTTCCGCAGCTTCTCCACCAGCGTGGTGCGCTGCATGCGCAGCAGCTTGGCTGCGTGGGCGACGACGCCGCCGGTGGCGTCGAGCGCCTGGCGGATCAGGCCTACTTCGATATCCGAGAGGTGATCCTTCAGATCCAGGCCGCCTTCCGGGAGGATCGCCGCCGAAGGCTCGTGGGCAACCGAGGCGGCGATCGGGGTGGCGATCACGGGAGCGCGGCCTTCCATGACCGCCAGCAAGGCGGCGCCGGTGACTTCTTCGCCGACGGGAACGCCGCGGTATTTCTCGGGCAGGTCGCCGGCGCGTACTTCGCACGACGGATAGAGGATGGCCATGCGCTCGACCAGGTTGCACAGCTCGCGCACGTTGCCGGGCCAGGTGTGGCTGCGCAGGGCGTTCATCGCGCTGGCGCTGAAGCGCACGCCGCCCAGGCCGCGGCGCAGCAGGCGCTGGTTGAACTCGGTGATCAGTTCCGGCAGGTCTTCCAGATGCTCGCGCAGCGGCGGCATCTCCAGCGGGAACACGCTCAGGCGGTAATACAGGTCTTCGCGGAAGCGGCCGTCGGCGATGGCCTGCTCCAGGTTGCGGTGCGTGGCGGCGATGATGCGCACGTCGCAGCGCTGGGTGCGGTTGCCGCCGACGCGTTCGAACACGCGCTCCTGCAGCACGCGCAGCAGCTTCACCTGCATCGGCAGGCTCATGTCGCCGATCTCGTCGAGGAACAGCGTGCCGCCCTCGGCCAGTTCGAAACGGCCCTTGCGTGCGCTGATCGCACCGGTGAAGGCGCCCTTCTCGTGGCCGAACAGTTCGCTTTCCAGCAGTTCCGCCGGAATCGCGCCGCAGTTGATCGCGATGAACGGCTTGTCGCGGCGCTGCGAGGATTCATGGATGGCGCGCGCCACCATTTCCTTGCCGGTACCCGATTCGCCCAGCACCAGCACGGTGGAATCGAACGGCGCGACCTGGCGCACCAGCGCATTCACGCGGCCCAGCGCATTGGAGCCGCCGACGATGCGATGCATGCCCGACTGTCCCGTGGCGCAAGCGGACTGGCCGCCCTTGAAGCTCAGCCGCGATGGCGCCGAGCAGCGGCGCAGCGCGTCGAGCAGCGGTTCGTAGCGCAGCGGGAACGAGAGCAGCTCCACCGAGCGCGAACGCGAACCCGGCAGCGCGCCGGGCAGCTGCGCGGCGAGCGGGGAATCGTTCGCCACCAGCAGCGGCAGATGCAGCGCCAGGTCGCCCAATGTGTCGAGCTGGCGCTGGAAATCGTCGAGGTCCACCACGTCGCCGATATAGATCGCGCACCAATCGCCCTTGCCGCTTTCAGCGGTATCGTTACCGGCGAAACGCGGGCGATACCCCAGGAATTGCAGCGCCGATCCGATGGTATCCGCCCGGACGGCATCCGCTTCGATGACCAGTACGTCGATGTCTTGGACTTCGTTTTGCACGCTAAACCCCCTGCCCATGGTGGTGACCGGCGTTCCCATGCCCTGTCACTCGTTTTTCTGCTGACCCATAGCGTCAACGCTCCGACGTCGACGCCGTTGGGCTATACGCAAAATCGGGGCCAACGAGGTGGCGGGTCTATGACGGGGGGGCTGGATGGGGTCGGTTTTCCGACTACTCCCTAGTACTGAAAACGTATTCGTGAGGCCTGCGAATCGTCTTAAACCGTTGAGTGACCGGCGCTAAATGAATGGATGCTGACGCCGCAGGCCTGGGCACACCGCACATGCCAAGTGTCAGACACGTCAAAAAACTGAACTTTTGGGGCCTCGGTTTTGTGATATCGATCACATTGCCTTCACGAACTGCTTCAGGCCGCTGGCCCATGCCCTTGCCGGGTGACTGCCACTCTGCGTCGGTGATGGCGAAAAACCATCCGTTCCAGCCCTTCGCCCAGCGCGTCGGAATGATTCTCAAACGTCAGGAACACGCGGCCGTCGGGGAAACGGCGTTCCACGCGCACCGGCAGTTCCAACGGAAAACTCGGGCAAGCATCGAGGCGGATGCGCAGCAGCGCGCCCTCGCCGGCCGGCGCCAGCGCCGGCGGCACCAGGGCGCCCACGGCGTTGAAGCGCAGGGTGTGGCGGGGCCGGGTCAGCGCATCGGGAATCAATACGCGGTTGATGATGTGGATCAGCGCGGTGAGCTTGGCGTCCATCCGCGCAAGATCCTGCACCAGCGGGCTGTCCTCGTCGGAAACCTCGGCATTGCGCTCGTCCAATACGTCCAGCATGCCCAGCGCGGCCAGGTTGCGTTCGGCATAGCCGGCGGCCATGCGCTCGTCCAGCGGCAACGCGAGCGGCTCCAGCTCGGCCAGCCAGTCGCCCTCGCAGGCGAGCAGTTGCTGGAATTCGTCCCAGGCGCTGGCATTCATGTGTGGCGTTCTCCGGCGATGCCGCCCGATCGGGCGTAGGTTGGGGTGAGCCGCAGGCGACTGCGAAGGCAGGATGCCGTAGCGAACATCCGCATAGCGGATGGCCCGAAGGGCGGGTTGCTGATGCAGCCCGTAACCCCAACGTGGCGAGGCGCATGAAGTTGCCGGCGTCGGGGTTCGCCTGCGGCTCAGCCCAACCTACACGGATGATTCCGCGACGTCAGTTGCTGGTGTAGGCGGCGATGGCCTGCGAGCGGCCATGCGCCGCCTGCCATTCCTGCGCCACTTTATCGCGCTCGCGCTCCACCACCTCGCACAGGCGGCGGTTGTAGTCGATCAGGGCGCGCAGGGCGGTCGCGTCGCCGCGGCTGGCCGGCAGCACCTGTTCGAGCACGCGCTCGCGTTCGTCCTGGATCGCGGCGAAGCGTTCCCAGTCGCCCTGCTCGGCCATTTCCAGCATGCCGCGGCTCAGCGCCATCACCTGTTCCAGGCCGTTCACAGCGCGGCCTGCGCGGGACGCTGCGGGCTGCGCGCGTCCATCGGAATGCCGTTCCAGGCGCGGCGCAGCTTCTGCATCAGGTCGGAGACCTCGTCCAGCGCGCGCGGGTCGTCGTGCAGGTTGGCGTGCAGCAGCCGACGGCCCATGTAGTCGTACAGCGCGCCGAGCTGGCCGACCAGCGGCGTTTCCACCGCCGGATCCAGGCTGCCGCGCAGCTCGCTGATGATGTCCAGGCAGCGCGAGATCAGCTCGCCCTTGGCGGCCACCTCGCCGTGCAGCATATGGCCGCGCGCCTTGGTCAGGCGTTCGATCGCGCCGTCCATCAGCATGGTGATGAGGCCGTGCGGGTCGGCGGTTTCCACCGTCCCGTGCGAACGCACCTGCTGGTAGGCGCCGGCGCCGTATCCGAATCCCATGGTCTGGCTCCTCGCTTACTTGCTGCTCTTGGTGAGCGCGTCGAACTGCTGCGTCAGGTAGCTGCTGGTGCTGTTGAGCTTGGTCAGCAGGGTGTCCAGCGCGGTGAAGCGCTTGGTGTACTGGGTGGTCAGCGCGTCCATGTCGGAGTTGAGGTTGTCCTGGCGCGTGCCCAGGTCCTTCAACTGCTTGTTGAGATTGTTGGTGCGCGTGGTCAGCACGCCGGTGCTGGCGGTCCAGTCGGTCAGCGGGCTGTTGAGCTGGGTGGCCATGCCGCTGGTGCCGGAGAACAGGCCGCTCACCTTGGTGCCGCCGTCGCTCAGCGCGGTGGATAAGGCGCCGCTGTCCAGCTTCAGCGTGCCGTCGATCTGCAGGGTGATGCCGATCGAATTGAGCATGGCGCCGTTGCCGCCCGGCCCGCTGACGATGTTGGAAAGCGTGCTCTTGATGCTGTTGAGCGTGGCGTCGCCGATCAGCGCGCCGGTATTGGCGCCGCTCGGGTCGTACGCGGTGAGCGATTGGTACATGCCCACGAAGTTGTTGTACGCGGTGACGAAGTTGCCCACCGCGGTGGACGCCGCCGAGCTGTCGGTGCTGACCGACAGCGTGGCCGTGCCCGGCTTCCACAAGCTCAGGGTGATGCCGTCGATGGCGCCGGTCACCGTATTGCTGGCGCTGGTGGCGGCCAGGCCGTCGATGGTGAATTTCGCGTCCTGCGCCGCGGTCAGCACGGACATGCCGTTGCTGCTGGACGCCGGGTCGTAGTTGAGCGCCGCCAGGCCGCCGTCGCCGCCGCTGCTGCTCACCGTGAAGGCATTGGCCTGGCCGGTGGCGGTGCTGCTCAGCACCAGGTGCGCGCCGTCCGAGCCGGTGACGATGGTGGCGGTGACGCCGGGGTTGCCGCTGCTCTTGTTGATCGCGTCGCGGATCTGCGACAGCGAGGAACCGTCGCTGCCGATGTCGATGCTCATCGACTTGCTGCCGACGCCGATGGTGAGCGTGCCGGTGCCGACCTTGGCATCGCTGCTGGCCACGCCGGCCGACTGCACTTTCAGCGCGGTGGCGAGCTGGCTCACGTTGAGGTTGTAGCTGCCGTTCATCGCGCCGGTGGTGGAGCTCACGCTGAACACGCTGGCGTCGCTGGTCGCGGCCTTGCGGGTCTGGAACGAGGTGCCGTCGCTCAGGCCCTTCAATGCGGTCTGCAGGGCGGCGAGCGCCGAGCTGACCTGGCCCAGCGCGGAGATCTGCGTCTTCGCCGTGCTGGTCTGGGAATCGATCTGGTCCTGCAGCGGCTTTTTCTTGGCCGCCACCAGCTGGCTGACCAGGCCGTTCACGTCCAGTCCCGAACCCACGCCGGCGGCGGTGAGCGGGCCGGTGGAGGAAGAAGTGGAAGAGGTGGTGATAGCCATGGTCGGAAGGATTTCCTTATGAAAAGGGACGGCCGCGTTTTATGCGCGGCCGTCCATCGGGAGTTACTGCAGGAGCTTCAGCACGCTCTGCTGGCTGGAGTTGGCCTGGGCCAGCACCGACACGCCGGCCTGCTGCAGGATGTTCGCACTGGACATGTTCGCGGTCTCCGCGGCGAAGTCGGCGTCCTGGATCTGGCTGCGCGACGAGTCGAGGTTCTGCGAAATGGTCTGCAGGTTGGAGATGGTGGACTGGAAGCGGTTCTGCACGGCGCCCAGGTCCGAACGCAGGTTGCTCACCGACTGCAGGGCGGCATCGACGCGGCGGATGGCGTCGTTGGCGCCGGACACCGTGCTGATCGAAGCGTCGGACAGGTGCTTGCTGTCCAGCGCGTGCGTGGCCTTGTCGGCGGCGGCGAAGCCCAGGGCGGTGGCGCCGGAAGCGTCGACGTCGGCGCCGAAGGCGGCGACCGAGATCTTGCCGGTGGCGTCGGCCGAAGCCTGCGCGTCCACGCCGGCGTCCTTGAAGCCCGCATTCAGCGCGTCGGTGGCGTCCTGCGCGGTGTTGAACACCGTGCCGCTCTTCAGCGTGACGCTGGTGGTGCCGATCTTCACCGTCTGGTCGGCGGCAAGGGTCAGCGGATAGGTCGGGGCCGTGCCGCTGGCGGTCACCGCGGCGGTGTCGACCTGGCCGACCTGGTTGGTCTTCATGCCGACGCTGAAGTTGACGCTGATGGTCTCGCCGACGTTGGCGCCGACCTGGAACGCCACCGTGCCGGCGCTGCCGTCCAGCACCTTGGTGCCGTTGAAGTTGGTCTGCTGCGCGATACGGGTCACTTCGGCCAGACGCTGCTGCACTTCCTTGTCGAGCGCAGCGCGGTCGGTGGTCGAGTTGGAGCCGGTGGCCGACTGCACGGCCAGCTCGCGGATGCGCTGCAGGTTGTTGGTCACTTCGTCCAGCGCCGACTCGGTGGTCTGCGCCATCGAGATACCGTCGTTGGCGTTGCGCACGGCCTGGTTCAGGCCATTGATCTGGGTGGTGAAGCGGGTGGAGATGGCCAGGCCCGCCGCATCGTCCTTGGCGCTGTTGATGCGCATACCCGAGGACAGGCGCTCGATGGCGGTGCTCAGCTTGCTCTGCGTCTTGGCCAGGTTGTTCTGGGCATTCAGCGAGCTGATGTTGGTGGTAACGCTCATGACCATGGGAATTCACTCCGTTGGGGTCGAAGCCGGAAAGAGGCCGGCGGTTGGTTCAGCGGGAATTCCTGCTGGAACGTCCGCCTCAGGTACTGTTTCGACCGGTTCCCATGGAACTTGAGCAGGCTGGCGATTTGGGCTAGGAACGGCCACGTCCGGCCACGCGCCGCCCCGGCGGCGAGGCCGCACAGAATGGTGGTGGTGGAGAGCGTGATCGTCATGGCCGTGTGGTTTCCTTGAGTGGTGGATGGCCGCGCCCCATGCGCGGCCATCGCTGATCGCTTACTGCAGCAGTTTCAGCACGCTCTGCTGGCTGGTATTGGCCTGCGCCAGCACCGACACGCCGGCCTGCTGCAGGATGTTCGCGCTGGACATGTTCGCGGTCTCCGCCGCGAAGTCCGCGTCCTTGATCTGGCTGCGCGACGAATCGAGGTTCTGCGAAATCGTCTGCAGGTTGGTGATGGTGGAATGGAAGCGGTTCTGCACCGCGCCCAGGTTCGAGCGCAGGTCGCTCACCGATTGCAGGGCGGCGTCGACGCGGCGGATCGCGTCGTTCGCCCCCTCGGTGGTGGCGATCGAGATGTCCGACAAGTGCTTGCTGTCCTTGCCGACCACCACTTTGTCGGCCGCCGCAAAACCGAGTTCGGTGGCTGCCGAGGTGTCGATGACGGCGTCCAGCTTGCTCGTGGCGATGGTGAACTTGCCCTTGATGTCGACCGAGACCTGCGCATCCACGCCCGCGCTTTCGAAGCCGGCCTTCAGCGCGGCGACGATCTCGTTGCCGAACTTGAACACGGTGCCTTTCTTGAGCGTGACGTTCGCGCCGTCGAACTTCACCGTCTGATCCGCAGAGAGCGTCAACGGGAATTTCGGCTCCGTGCCGCTCGCCGTCACGGAAGCCGTTTCGATCTGGCCGATCTGACTGGCCTTCATGCCGACGCCGAAATTGACGCTGATGGTCTCGCCCACATTGGCGCCGACCTGGAACGCCACCGTACCGGCGCTGCCATCCAGCACCTTGGTGCCGTTGAAGTTGGTCTGCTGCGCGATACGGGTCACTTCGGCCAGGCGCTGCTGCACTTCCTTGTCCAGCGCGGCGCGATCGGTGGACGAATTGGACCCGGACGCCGACTGCACCGCCAGCAGGCGCATGCGCTGCAGGTTGTTGGTCACTTCGTCCAGCGCCGACTCGGTGGTCTGCGCCATCGAGATGCCGTCGTTGGCATTGCGCACGGCCTGGTTCAGGCCATTGATCTGGGTGGTGAAGCGGGTGGAGATGGCCAGGCCCGCCGCATCGTCCTTGGCGCTGTTGATGCGCATGCCGGATGAAAGGCGCTCGATGGCGGTGCTCAGCTTGCTCTGCGTCCTGGCCAGGTTGTTCTGGGCATTCAGCGAGCTGATGTTGGTGGTAACGCTCAGGCTCATGGTGCTTGCACTCCAATGGATTCGGAACCGTCGAGGACGGCGGTTCGGATTCCCATGGGAATGCCAGCAGGAACGCCGCCGCCTCAAGGAGGGCGTCGGCGGCAGCGGCATGGAGCTGCAGCGGATCGAGGGCAAAGCGCCACGCACGGATACCAGCGGCGGACGATCGGATACGGCGGCGCGGCGGACGGCGCCGCCAACCTTCGTTTCCGCTCGTGCGCGTTCGCTGCTCATCCCCGCGTCCGCATCACTTCAGATAATCGAACAGCGTGGATGACTGCACCTTGGTGTAGGTCATCTGCGCGGCCTGCAGCGCGGTGTTCTGCAGATTGAGCTTGCTGATGGCGTCGTAGTAGTCCAGGTCCTGCACGTCGCTCAGCGCCCCCTGGTACTGCAGCGACAGGTCGCCGTTGAGCGACTGCTGCTGGTCCAGCGCATTCATGCGTCCGCCGATGGCGGCGCGCGTCTGGGTGACGGTGTCGATGGCCTGGTCGAGGTTGGAGAACTGCGCATTGAGCGCGTTCTTCATCGCCGGCCCGCCCCCGGTGGTCTTCAGCGCGCCGATGATGTTGTCCAGCGTGCTGAAGATGTCCTGCTTGCCCGAAGGCCCCACGCTGAAATTGTCGCCCGCCGCCGGCGTGCCGCTGATGCCCACCTGCACGCCGCGGAAGGCCACCACCGCGTTGCCGTCGTCGGCATAGGTGCCGCTGCCGATCACGTTGTTGGAGGCGTCGCGCACCTCATAGGCCGTGGCCGAGGTGAAGGCGATGGTGTAGTTGCCGTTGTCCCACTGCGTGCGGTCGGCCACGCTGATGGTGCCGGCCACCGCGGTGCCGGTATTGGCGGCGCCGGAAGACACCTGAAAAGTGCCGTTGCCGGTGAGGATATTCATGAACACCGCCGAGCCGGGGTCGCCGGTGGCGACCTGCATGCCGGGGCCGGCGGCGACCATGCGCTGGCCTTCGTCGCCGTTGTAGACCACCGCGCCGCCCTGGGCCGAGAACGGCTGCCCGCCGGTGCGGTTGCCGGCGAACAGATAGTCGCCGTTGCCATCCTTGCCGTTGGCCAGGCCCATCAGCTGGGTGCGGATCTGGCTCAGCTCCGCGGCGATGTCGGCGCGGGTCTGGTCGGTCTGCGTGCCGTTGATGCCTTGCAGGACCAGGGTGCGCACGCGGGTCAGCGCGTCCGAAGTGGTCGACAGCGCCTGGTCTTCCAGGCCCAGCCGCGCATTGGCCGAGGTGATGTTGCGCTGGTACTGCGCCACGTCCGCGTCCATGTGGCCCAGTTCCAGCGCGCGCGCCGCGCCCACCGGATCGTCCGAAGGCTGGTTGATGCGCTTGCCGCTGCTGATGCGGTTCTGCAGGTCGGACAGGCTGGCCTGCCCGTCGAGCATGCTGCTGACCGACTGCTGGGCCATCCAGCTGGTGGAGACTCTCATCGGATGCTCCTTCAGTTGCGCACGGCGCTGAGCAGCGCGTCGAAGATCTGGCTGGCGGTGGAGATCACCTGCGCCGAGGCCTGGTAGGCCTGCTGGTAGCGCACCAGGCTGGCGGCCTCCTCGTCGATGTTCACGCCGGACACGCCCTGCTGCGATTGCAGCGCCTGCTGGTACACCGCGTTCTGCGTGGTCAGCGCGTCCTTGGCCAGGGAACCGGCGCTGCCCACCTGGCTGGTCAGCTGCCCGTAGGCGCGGCCCACGCTGGTGGCGCCGTTGTCGAGCACGCCCAGGTTCGCCACCTTGCCCAGCGCCAGCGCGTTGCCGTTGTCGCCGCGCGCATTGCTGTTGGCCTTGAGGGTGAACGTGTCGTTCGCCGCGGGCGTGCCGTTGAGGGTGAGGCTCCAGCCGTTGGCATTGATCGGCTGGCCGGGCGTATACGTCTGCGCCGCGCCGCCATTGATGGTGTAGCTGGTCGGCGAGGTGAACACGATATTCGCCGTGCCGAGCAGGCCCGCATTGGACGGATCGGTGACCGCGATGCCGCCGATGCTGCCGCTGCCCGTGTTGGCCGCGCCGGCCGAGCCGGCCAGCGGCGCCGCGGCGGCGATCTTGTTCGGGTCGGTGATGGCCGCGCCGAAACCCGCCGCGGCCGCGGCGGTGGGGCGCACCTGGAAGCTGTCGCCGGCGCTCGGAGCGCCGCCCACCACCAGGCTCAGGCCATCGGCCTTGAACGGATCGGCGGCGGTGCCGGTGCCGGTCATCGCCACCGCGTTGCCCGCCGTGTCGCGCAGGCTCCAGGCGCTTCCGTCGTAGCGCAGCACGTAGTCCTTGGTGGTCAGCGCACCGACGTCGGAGATGCTGGCGCCCACCGTGCCCGTGCCCTGGTTGGCCGAGCTGATCTGCACCTGCGGCGCGCCGACGTTGAAGAAGGCGCCGCCCATAGTGCCGTTGAGGTCCATGCCCTGCGCATGCTGGGCATTGAAGGCGCTGGCCATCGCCACCGCGGCGCGGCCGAGCTGGTTCTGCGCGGGGTCCAGCACCTGGCTGCGGAAATCCAGCAGCGCGCCGAGCGAACCGCCGCCGACCTGGCCGGTGATCACGCTGCCGCTGTCCTTGCCGACGATCTCCAGCCGTGTCGGATCGTATTGATTCGGCGCGGTGGCCAGCGCGTAGGCATTGGAGCCGTTGACCAGCGCCTGGCCGTTGCCGACGAACAGGCTCACCGTGTGGTCGTCCTGCTGCACCACGCTGACGCCCACTTCGCCGGAGACTTTCTTGATCAGCGCATCGCGCTGGTCGAGCAGGTCCGACGGCTCACCCTTGCCGCCGGCATAGGCGGTGCGGATCTGTTCGTTGAGCTTGGCGATGGAAGCGCTGTCGCTGTTGATCGAGTCGACCGTGTCGCTGATCTGGCGCTGCACCTGGGTGTTCAACTGGTTGAACTGGCCGGACAACGCCTGGAAGGTGCTGCCCAGCGCATTGGCGCGGGCCAGCAGCACGCCGCGCGCGGCCGAGTCGGCCGGCGCGTTGGAGACGTCGCCCAGCGCGCCGTAGAACGCGTCCAGCGAGGTCTGCAGGTTGGTGCTGCCGGACAGCTGGTTGTTGATCTGCCCGGTCAGGCTCTGGTACGTGGCCGCGCGGCTCTGGTCCGACGAGGCGGTCCACAGCGCGATATTGAGGTACTGGCTGTAGGCGCGCTGCACCGCCACCGTATTGACGCCGGTGCCGACGTAGAAATTGCCCAGCTGCTGCGCCTGCCGCGCGTTGAACTGCACGGTCTGGCGGCTGTAGCCGTCGGTGTTGACGTTGGCCACGTTGTGGCTGACGGTGCTGAGGCCGATCTGCGAGGCCAGCAGGCCCGAGACGCCGGTGGAGAGCAGGTCAGCCATGGTGGGCGGTCCTTGTAGCGGTACGTGTCATAGGGAATGGGGAGCACGTCATGGCGACTGTGACGGCAAACCGTCGCCCGACTTGAGCGCGGCCAGCGCATCCAGCCCCTTGCGCATTTCCGGGCTGTTGGCGATCGCCTCGAGCTTGGCCGCGTAGGCCGGGTCGGTGGCATAGCCGCCGTGCGCCAGCGCCCTGGCGAAACCCTTGATGTCCTCGCCCTTGCCGATGGCATTGGCGTAGCGTGGGTTGTTGGCCAGCACGTCGGCGTAGTCGGAGAACGAATCGCCCGGGTTGCCGTAGGCGCGGAACTGGTCGCGCTTGCGCACCGCCACGCCGCCTTCGTATTCCAGCGTGGGCACGCTGACCTTGTCGCCGTCCCAGCTGCGCCCGGCCTTCATGCCGAACAGGTTGTTGCTGCTGCTGCCGTCGTGGTGCGCGGGCAGATGCTTGCCCCAGCCGGTTTCCAGCGCCGCCTGGGCCAGCAGCGCGCGCACCGACACGCCGAGCTTCTTCGCCGCGGCTTCCGCATGCGGCGCCAGCGCCTGCACGAAGTTCACCGCGTCGCCGGTGCCCGGCATCCACTCGGCCACCTTGCCAGCGACCTTGCCGGCACCGTGCGCGAGCTGGTCCAGCGTGCTTTGCCAGCTCGATGCGGCATCGGCGGAGGCATCGGTGCTGCCGCTGTCCTTGCCGCCATCTTTGCCGCCGAGCTGGCGCATCAGCATCTGCGCGATCCCCAGGCCATGGCCGCCGTTGGACAGGCTCAATGACAACTGGTGATCGAACAGATCGCGGTAGGCATTGCCCTGCTCGCTGTCGCCGATGCCGCCGCCGGGGCTGGCCTCGCGCATCGACTTCAGCATCATCTGGGTAAAGATCGCTTCGAACTGCCTGGCGACCTGCGGCAATGCCGACTTGCCGTCGCCAGCCGCCTGCGCGCGCAGCTGCTGGAAGCCCGAGAGCTCCGTCCAGGTATTGAGCGCGCCGTTGGCCGCGCCGATGATGCCGCCGTCGCCGACGGCCATCTCAGATCACCACCAGTTCGGCGCGCAGCGCGCCGGCCTGCTTGAGCGCCTGCAGGATCGAGATCAGGTCGGTCGGCGAAGCGCCCACCTGGTTCACCGCGCGCACGATCGTGTCCAGGCTGGCGCCGGGACCGAACTTGAACATGTGCCCGCCGTCCTCGCTGACCTGCACGCTGCTGCTGGGCACCACCACGGTCTGGCCGCCGCGGCTGAACGGCGCCGGCTGGCTGACCTGCGGCTGCTCGCTGATGGTGACCTGGATGGAACCGTGCGCCACCGCGGCGGCACTGACCTTGACGTCCGAACCGATCACCACGGTGCCGGTGCGCGAATTGACCACCACGCGCGCCGGCGCGTCGCCGGGCTGCACCTCCAGCGCCTGGATCATGCCCAGCCATGACACGCGCTGCGCCGGATCGGCCGGCCCGCGCACCGCCACCGAGCCGCCGTCCACCGCCTGGGCGGTGCCGGCGCCATAGGCGCGATTCACCGCTTCGGCAACGCGCGCGGCGGTGGTGAAGTCCGGCGTATTGAGATTGAGCACCAGGTCGCCGCCCTGCCCGAACGAGGACGCCACGCTGCGCTCCACCGTCGCGCCGTTCGGCACGCGGCCGCTGGCCGAGATATTCACCTGTACACTGGAACCGCTCTTGCCCTGCGCGCTGATGCCGCCGACCACCACGCTGCCCTGCGCCATCGCATACACATTGCCGTCGGCGCCGCGCAACGGCGTCATCAGCAGCTCGCCGCCGCGGATGCTCTTGGCATTGCCGATCGAAGCCACCGTCACGTCGATCGCCTGCCCCGGCTTGGCGAACGGCGGCAACTGCGCCGTCACCGTCACCGCCGCCGCATTCTTCAGCTGCGGCCGCACATTCGCCGGCACCGTGATGCCGAACTGCTGCAGCATGTTTTCCAGGCTCTGCGTGGTGAACGGCGCCTGGGTGGTCTGGTCGCCGCTGCCATCGAGGCCGACTACCAGGCCGTAGCCGATGAGCTGATTGGTGCGCACGCCGGCTACTTGGGCGAGGTCGCGGATCTTGTCGGCGTGTGCGGAAGCGACGCACAGCAGCAGTACAAGGAAAAGAATGACGCGTGAGCGCATACGACCCAACCAAGGCCTAGAGACCAGCCCCCTCTCCCCTCCGGGGAGAGGGTTGGGGTGAGGGGCCGGGCGGAGCGAAGCGTCGAAGGCTTGCTCAAGCCCCTTACGCGAACGCCTGGCACCGATCAATGCAGTCGCGAGCACCCGCCCCTCACCCCGGCCCTCTCCCCCGTTTACAAATTTTGTGTACGGGGGAGAGGGGGAAAAGCGCGCTGTCGTATTCATCAGAACGGCATCCACTTGGAGCTGAAGAATCGCGACAGCCAGCCCTGCGTATTCGCATCCGCCAGCGTGCCGCGTCCCGTATAGCCAATGCGCGCATCCGCCACGCGCGTCGACGGCACGCTGTTGTCCTGCCCGATATCCTGCGGCCGCACGATGCCGGAGATACGCACCAGCTCCTGCCCCTGGTTGATCGTCAACCACTTCTCACCGCGCACCAGCAGATTGCCATTGGACAGCCTCTGCGCCACGGTCACCGTGATCGAGCCCGTAAGCTGATTGCTCTGGCTGCTGTTGCCGCTGCCGTCGAAGCTGCGGTCGCCGTCGGTGCCGAAGCTGACATCCTTGCCGCCGATGCTGACCGGGCGGCCCAGGAAGGTGGGCGCGGCGAGGTTGCTCTTGTCCTTCTTGCTGGTGCTGGTCGAGGCTTTCTTGCTGGCCTGCGTGCTCTCCACCAGCGAGATGGTGAGGATGTCGCCCACGCGGTGCGCGCGCGGGTCATTGAACAGCTCCATGTTCTGCGCTTCGTGATAGATCGAGCCATCCGCGGCCGGCGGCGCCACCGGTTCCTGCGGCGGCGTGGCGGCCCAGGCGGCATCGTCGCCGCGCGGCGCGGGCATGGCGCAACCGGCGAGCTGGGCCAGGGCGATGAGCGCGCCGCACAGGCGCAGGCGACGGAAGTTCGACATGGCCTTGGCTCAGGTCTTGTTGGTGAGGAACTGCAGCATCGAATCCGCGGCGGAGATCGCCTTGGAATTCATCTCGTAGGTGCGCTGCGTTTCGATCATGTCCACCATCTGCTCGACCACGTTGACGTTCGAGCTTTCCAGCGAACCTTGCGTGACCGTGCCCAGGCCGTTGAGGCCGGGCTGGCCGATCTGCGGCGCGCCGCTGGAGGCGGTTTCCAGATAAAGGTTGTCGCCGCTCGGCTGCAGGCCGGCGGGGTTGATGAAGTCGGCCAGCTGCACCGTGCCGATGGTCTGCGGCGCGGCCTGGCCCGGCAGGGTGGCGCTGACGGTGCCGTCGGTGCCGATGGTCACGCTCTGCGCGTTCTGCGGAACCACGATGGCCGGATCGAGCTGATAGCCCGACGCGGTGACCAGCTGGCCGTTCTGGTCCAGGTGCAGCGAGCCGTCGCGCGTGTACGCCACGGTGCCGTCGGGCTGGGTCACCTGCAGGAAGCCGCGGCCCTGGATGGCCAGGTCCAGCGCGTTGCCGGTCTGCTGCGGATTGCCCTGGGTGAACAGCTTCTCGCTGCCGACCACGCGCACGCCGGTGCCCAGCATCAGGCCGGACGGCGACTGCGTCTGCTCGGTGGTCTGGCCGCCGGGCTGGCGCACGTTCTGGTACATCAGGTCCTGGAACGAGGCGCGCGAGCTCTTGAAGCCGGTGGTATTGGCATTGGCCAGGTTGTTGGAAATCACGTCCATGCGCGTCTGCTGCGCATCGAGACCGGTCTTGGCGACCCACAGGGAAGAAAACATTGCTTCGCTCTCCGCGCGGCGCGTGCCGCTTGCAGGAAAAAAATCAGCCCACTTGCAGCAGGCGCGTGGCCGACTGCGCGTTGTCGTCGGCGGTGCGGATCGAACGCACCTGCAGTTCGTACTGGCGCGACAGCTGGATCATCTGCACCAGCGTCTGCGACGGATTCACATTGCTCGATTCCAGTGCGCCGGCCTTCACCGTCACCGCCGGGTCGGCCTGCGCGGTGCCGCCGTTGGCCAGGTGCATCAGGCCGTCGTCGCCCTGCTGCAATTGATCGGCCGCGGGATTGACCAGCTTCAGCTTGCCGATCACCGAGGACGTGTCCGGCCCCTGCCCTTTCGGCACCACCGAGATGGTGCCGTCGGCGCCGATGCTGACCTGGGTGGCGTCCGGCACGGTGATCGGGCCGCCGTCGCCCAGCACCGGATTGCCGCGTGCGTCGGTGAGCAGGCCGTCGGCGGTGAGCTGCAGCTGGCCGGCGCGCGTATAGCCTTCGCCGCCGTCGGCGCCCTGCACCGCCATCCAGCCGTCGCCCTGCACCGCCACGTCGAGCGGGCGGCCGGTATCCATCTGCGCGCCGGCGTGCATGTCCAGGCCGATGCCCTGCGCCACGCCGTTGATGCGCGAGTTCATGCCCTGGCCCTGCACGGGCAGCGGCTTGAACGCCGACATCTGCGCCTTGAAACCGACCGTGTCGGCATTGGCCAGGTTGTGCGCCACCTCGGTCTGCGCACGCATCATCTGCGTGGCGCCGGTCATGGCTACATAGACGGAACGGTCCATGGTGGTTCTCGCGATTCGATGCGTGGGCTTTGCGTGTCGTTGCGGCTGATGCCGCAACGACACGGCACTTTTCACTGGACCCCGGCCTTCGCCGGGGTGACGCGCTATGCGCGTCAGTTGCGGATGTTGATGATGGTCTGGGTCAGCTTGTCGTCGGTGGAGATCACCTGCGCATTCGCCTGGTAGTTGCGCTGCGCCTTGATCATGTTCACCAGCTGCGCGGTGAGGTCGGCGGTGTTGGACGCTTCCAGCGCGCCGGACTGCACGTTGCCGAAGTTGCCGCTGCCGGCCGCGCCCATCACCGGCGTGCCGGAGTCGTACGAGGCGGCCCAGTTGGTGTTGTCCATCTGGCGCAGGCCCTGCGGGTTGGCGAAGTTCGCCAGCGCCAGCTGGCCGAGCGACTGCGACTGGCCGTTGGAGAACTTGGCCTGCACCACGCCGTCGCTGGAAACGTCGATGCTCGACAGCGTGCCGGTGGGATAACCGTCCTGGCTGATCGAGGTCACCGCATAGTTGTTGCCGAACTGGGTGGCCTTGGTCACGTCCAGGGTGATCGCCATCGGGTCGGAGCCCGGACTGGCGCTGATCGCCGGGAAGGTCAGCTTGCCGCCGGCCGGCGTGGCCAGCGCGCCGGTGCTGGTGAAGCTCAGCTGCTGGGTGGCGCCGGTGTCCTTGCCGTCGATGAACAGGTGCGCATCCCAGGTGTTGGCGGTGGCGTTGCGCACGAAGTACACGGTGCCGTTATGCGTGGCGCCGAGCGAATCGTAGGCGGTGAACGGCGTGGCCTGGTTGTAGCTGGTGGCGTCCTTCGGGTCGAAGGCATTGGCCGGCGGAGTGGCATCCGACGGCAGGTTCAGCGCCAGCTGCACGCTGCCGGTGGCCTTGGCCGCGTTCTGCGAGGTGATCAGGCGCAGGTCGGTCATGGTGCTGGTGTCGAAACCGCCGGCATTGTTGGCCGGGAACACCTGCAGGTTCTGCCCGGCGCTGTTCACCACATAGCCGTTGGCGTCCTGGCGGAACGCGCCGGCGCGCGTGTAAGAGAGGCCCTTGCCGTCCTTCAGGGTAAAAAAGCCGTCGCCACTGATGGCGAAATCCAGCGCGTTGTTGGTGTTCTCCACGTTGCCCGCGGTGAACTGCTGCGCCACGTTGGTCAGGCGCACGCCGCTGCCGACCTGGGTGGCGCTCAGGTTCTTGCCGGCCACGCTGTAGAGCTCGGCGAATTCCGCGCGCGACCCCTTGAAGCCGGTGGTGGAGGTATTGGCGATATTGTTGGCGGTGACTTCGAGATCCGACGAGGCCGCCTTCAAGCCGCTCAGTGCGATGTTGAATGCCATGCTGTGCTCCCCTGTGGAGACTGTGTGTGCGGGGCCGCCCGGCCCCCGATATGTCAATCGATGTCAATCGATGCGCGCGACCTGGCCCAGCAGCACGCCGCCGAAACCGGCGACCTGCAGATACGCCCCCTGCTCGCCGGCCATGCCGACGCTGTCGACCTTGCCGCTCACGTAGGCCTGCACCGCGGTGGTGCCCACCTGCGCCTTGATGCCGTAGGTGCCGTTCGGCAGCGGCTGGCCGTTCTCGTCCTTGCCATCCCAATGGAAATCCGCCAGGCCCACGTCGGGCTTGCCCAGGTCGATGGTGCGCACCACGTTGCCGGCGGCATCGACGATCTGCACCGAGGCGGTCTGGCCCGCATCGCCGACATTGATCGCGCCGTCGACGCCCGCCGTGCCCTCGAGCTTGGCGGCGTTGGACGGCACCGTGACGGTGCGCCCCACCAGGTCGCTGGCCTGCAGCAGCTGGTTGCCCTGGAGCGCGGTGCTCAGCGTGTCGAACGAGGTCTGCAGCGACTGCGTGGCCGACACCTGCGCGATCTGCGCCAGCTGGCTCACCATCTGCGAGGAATCCATCGGCTGGGTCGGGTCCTGGTTACGCATCTGCTGGGTGAGCAGGCTGAGGAAATCGGCCTGGCTCAAGGTGCTGCCATTGCTCTTCTTGACCGCCTGCGAGGCGGAAGAGCCGGTGGTGGTATTGATCGCGATATCGGCCATGTCGGGGTTCCGCTTACTTGCCCAGGTCCAGCGTCTTCTGCATGAGCTGACGCGTGCTGTTCATCACCTCGACGTTGTTCTGGTACGAACGCGAGGCGGAAATCATGTTGACCAGCTCGTCCACCGGATTGACGTTGCTGGCGTAGACGTAGCCGTCGCCGTCGGCGAGCGGATTGCCCGGCTCGTAGCGGCTTTCCACCGCGGCCTGGCTTTCGGTGACGCCGAGCACCTGCACGCCCTGCGCGCCTTCCTGCTCCTTCGCGGCGAGATTGCGCTGCACGGTGGCGAACAATGGTTCCTTGGCGCGGTACGCCGCTTCCGGCGAACCGGCGACGCTGTCCGCGTTGGCGATATTGCTGGCCACGGTATTGAGCCGCAGCGACTGCGCGGCCATGCCGGAGCCGGCCACGTCGAAGATCTTGAACAGGGACATCAGCTCTGCCCTCCGGTGATGGCCGTGCGCAGCATGTGGATCTGCGCGGTGATGAAGGACAGGCTGGCCTGGTAGTGCACGCTGTTGGCGGCGAAGTTCGCCTGCTCCACCTGCGTGTCGACGGTGTTGCCGTCCATCGTGGGCTGCAGCGGCACGCGATAAGCGAGCTGCTCATTCGCCTGGCTGGCCGGATCGATGTGTCCGGATTCCGTCGCGGCCAGCGGCAGCTTGCCGTCGCCGCCCGCGCTCATCAGCGCCTGGCGGAAATCCACGTCGCGTGCCTTGTAGTCCGGCGTGTCCGCGTTCGCCAGGTTCCCCGCCAGCACTTCCGCACGCTTCTGCCACAGGCCGAGCGCCTGCGTATGGATGCCGAACAGCTTGTCGTTGATCTGGCTCATGGCCTTGAGACTCCAGGCGGAAACTCCGCGGAGGGACTTGAGCAAGACGCGTGCCATAGGCTCGCGAAGCCTTATGGGGCCTGGGTTTGCGGGGGATCGGCGCGAACTTCGATGGAGCGCCCGTCGGAATTCCGACACCGCCTTGGGAGCATTCCGACTATTGGAAAAATCCTGCCGAACGGCCGCGAGCAATTCCGCACACTGCGCCGCTCATTGATTTCATTCAGGATCGAACGGCGTGTCGGCATCACGAACCTCCCATCATCCAGTACCCAACGCGGATGGCCGTCATCGTCTGCTGTCGCGCTATTCCCCCCTCGCGCTGGCCCTGGCCTGCGGCCTCGCGCATACCGGCACGGCGCTCGCGCAGACCGCGCAACCGGCGCAGGACGGCCAGGAAACCGAGCGCCGCCTGCGCCGCGAACTGGAACGCACGCAGGACGAAGTCGAACAGAACAGCCGTGCGCTCAACGGCAGCAAGGCACGCAAGCACGCCCCCTTCGCGCCGCCGCAGGAAGCCGGCTGCGTCGCTGTGACCGACGTGGGCTGGAGCGGCATCCTGCCGTTCCCGTGGCTGCCGGGCGCCGTCGCACCGCGCGGCATGTGCCTGGGTCCGGAAGGCCTCAAAGCCCTGCAGCGCTATCTCACCGGCCAGCTGATCGAGCGCGGCTACGTGACCAGCACGGTGCAGATTCCGGAGCAGGGCCTGGCCGAAGGCCGGCTCGATATCCGCGTGATTCCCGGCCGCGTCGGCAAGCTGCTCGACAAGGCCACCGGCCAGCCGCTGCAGGCACGCAACTCCTTCCCGATGCGCGAAGGCGATGTGCTCAACCTGCGCGACCTCGACCAGGCGCTGGAGAACCTGCGCCGCACACCCGGCCAGGCCGGCGCGACGCTTACGCTGACGCCCGGCGACGAGCTCGGCACCAGCGACATCACCGTCGACCGCAACCGCAGCAAGGATCGCTGGCATGCCGTGCTCACCGCCGACAATGGCGGCCAGGACGCCACCGGCCAGAACCAGCTCGGCCTGATCGGAATTGTGGACGCGCCGCTGGACCGCGACGATCTGTTGCTGCTGACCTACAGCAACAACATGAATATCCGCAATGACGAGCAGAAATCGCGCGGCCTCGGCCTCAGCTGGTCGATGCCGGTCGGCTATTGGAACGTTTCGCTCGGCGCCAATACTTCGTATTCGAAGCAGACGCTCGACGCCCAGGAGTACGGCAAGTTCCCCTACACCAGCAAGACCAATTCGATGCAGCTGGGCGTGGATCGGGTGGTGAACCGCAACTCCAACAGCCGCGGCACGGTCAAGCTGCAGCTCAGCCGCCTGACGGATTCCAGCAGCGTCGCCGGCGAACAGGTGGCGGTGCAGCGGCGCGACATCACCGGCTACGGCATCGGCTACGAATACCTGCGTTTCATCGGCCAGACTTCGCTGCAAGCCAACATCGGCCTGCGCGGCAGCCTGCCGGGCCTGTCCGCGCGTCCCGGCTATGTGGTCGGCCGCACCAGCTGGAACGGCAGCTATCGCCTGGGCACGGCCAGCCTCGACGTGAACGCGCCTTTCGCCATCGGCGGCGAACGCTTCACCTACGAAGGCAACCTCTCCGGCCAGCATGCCTTCACCCCGCTGCCGGGGACCGAGTACCTGTCGATCAACAGCCGCTATTCGGTGCGCGGCTTCGATGGCCGCTATGTGTTCACCGGCGAGAACGGCTGGGTTTCGCACAACAACGTGGTGTGGAACAGCCGCGGCAAGCTGGGCAATCCCTATGTCGGCGTGGATGCCGCGCGGCTCAGCGGGCCGTCGCTGGCCGACCGCGGCGCCCAGCGCTTCAGCAGCGTGAGCCTGGGCCTGCGCGGACAGGTCGCGCGCTTCGGCTACGACGTGTCGGTGGGACGCGTGCTAAGCAAACCGAAGGCAGTGCCCGACGGCGGCTTCAACGTGTCGCTGCGCATGACCGCGCGCTTCTGAGCGCCGGATCTGTTCGTCGCCGGCCGCAGTGGTCGGCGCGGTATTCCGGTGCGCCAGGGAAAGGTTGCCGGTACAGGGGATCTTCAAACACAAGGCATTGCAATGTCCAAATCAAGCAAGAAGAAACCGGGTCGCCGCGAGCTGTACGCGGCGATCGCGCTGGTGCTGCCGATAGGTGGCGCCATGGCATCGGCGCCCGACGGCACCCAGGCCCCGGTGGTCGATATCGCCGCACCGAACAGCGCCGGCGTATCGCACAACCAGTTCGCCCAGTTCGATGTCGGCACCCAGGGCAAAGTGCTCAACAACAGCCAGAATGGCGCGCACACCGAGCTGGCCGGCACTATCGCCGGCAACGCGAATCTGACCAATGGCGCCGCCTCGGTGATCATCGCCGAGGTCACCGGCAGTGCCGCATCGCAGCTCAACGGTGCTCTGGAAATCGGCGGCCAGAAGGCTGCCCTGATCGTCGCCAATCCCAATGGCATCAATGCCAACGGCGCCAGCTTCATCAACGCTTCGCGCGTCACGCTCACCACCGGCACGCCGCAGCTCAACGCTCAGGGCCAAGTGGCTTCGATCGATGTGGCCAAGGGCGTCATCAACGTCGCCGGCACGGGCATCGATGCCCGTGGCGTCGAGATGGCGGACCTGATGGCGCGCAGCATCGCGCTGAATGCCGAATTGCAGGCCAAGCAGCTGCGCGTGGTCACCGGCCACAACCGCGTGAGTTATGGCAGCAATGGCAACTCGATCGTCACCACTGATATCGCTGGCACGGGAACGGCTCCGACCGTGGCCCTGGACGTGGGCTCGATGGGCAGCATGTACGCCAATGCGATTCGCATGCAGGGCACGGAAACCGGTGTAGGCGTGAATATCGCCGGCAAGGTCAAAGCCATCGACTCGGTCAACCTGACCAGCGGCGGCAACATGCATGTCCTGGAGGGCGGCAAAGTGATGTCGGATCACGACATTCATCTGGCCGTGGCTACCTCGCTGACCAACGACGGCATCATCGCCGCCAAGCGCGATATCCATGCCGAGGGTCAGAGCTTCCTGTCCACCGGCAACGCCTGGTTCGCGGCGGGGCGCAATGTCAACAGGCGGTTCAGTTCGTCCTCCGACGAGGGCAATAACGGTGTGCGGCCGGACGATGTGCCGGGTCGCAACTCGTGGGTGGAGCCGCCCGCCGAACAGCCGCCGGTACAGCAGCCGCCCGCCGAACAGCCGCCGGTTCAGCAGCCGCCCGCCGAACAACCGCCGGTTCAGCAGCCGCCCGTCGAACAGCCGCCGGTACAGCAGCCGCCCGCCGAACAGCCGCCGGTTCAGCAGCCGCCCGCCGAACAGCCGCCGGTACAGCAGCCGCCCGCCGAACAGCCGCCGGTTCAGCAGCCGCCCGCCGAGCAGCCGCCGGTTCAGCAGCCGCCCGCCGAACAGCCGCCGGTTCAGCAGCCGCCAGTCGAACAGCCGCCGGCCCACAAGCCGGTGGCTCAGCAGCCCACGATCGAACAGATCATCCTGGGCCAGCTGCTGGACATGCTCTACGGCCGTCCGTCGTACGGGTACGCGCCGTGGGCCTTCCCGGCCATCGGCTTCGCGCCGTGGAGCCAGCCGTCCTACGGCTATTCGCCGTGGATGCCGCAGGTCTTCCGTCCGCGCCCGGTGTTCTCGCCGTGGCGCCCGATGGCCTATGGCTATGGCCGCCCGCACTGGCGTTAAAGCGCTGAGCAACGGCAACTGATCCGGATAGCGCGGATCGGCGCCGGAACGACGAAGAACGGCCGGAGTGCAGACTCCGGCCGTTTTTTACGCGCGGGACATCCTGCAAGCTGCGCTTCGACCCGTGGCACACCCCTTGCTTCCTCAAGTTCCGCCATCTCCGGACGATCTCTACGCAGACGCGTAGACCCAAGGAACACCTTATCCATGAGCCTTATCCCGGCCAAAGCCATCGCCGACCTTGCCCAGGCCGCCGCCAGCGGCGACACCTCGAAGGCCGAGCAGCTCGCGCGCCGCCACCCGCGCCTGGCCGAGGCGCTGGCCCCGCTGCTGGCGCGCATCGCGCCGCGCGAACCGGCCGCCATCGCGCTGCAGGCGGTGGAACAGCAAAGCCTGGTGATGGGCACCGCGCAGACCGTGCTGCGGGCGCAGGAATCCCTGCACCAGGCCACCGGCGAGGCGCGCGACAGCGTCGGCCGCTTGACGGAGCAAGGCGCCGGGATCTCGACATCCCTGCAGCAGGCCGCCGGCGAGCTGGCGCAGGCCACCGCGCACAACCGCCAGGGCGCCGAGACCGTCACCGAACTCGATGGCCAGCTGCGCCTGCTGCGCAGCGCGCTGTCGGCAATGAACCGCAACCAGAGCAAGCTGGCCGAGCAGGTTGCGCAGATCCGCAAGCTCACCTCCACCGTGCAGGAGGTCGCGCATCAGACCAACCTGGTCGCGCTCAACGCCGCCATCGAGGCGGCGCGCGCGGGCGAAGCCGGCCGCGGCTTCGCCATCGTCGCCGACGAAGTGAAGCAGCTGGCGGAAAAGACCACCCAGGCCACCGACCAGATCGAAGCGGTGACCGCGTCCATCGGCGCGTTCTCGCAGCAGCTCGACGGCGACGTGCGCCAGGGCGTGCAGCGCCTGGAGCGCGCGCAGGACCGCGCCGGGCATACCGCCGGCACTCTGGAGCGCGAGGGCGAGGCGCTGCGCGCCATCGCCGCGCGCGTGCAGGGCTCGCAGCAGGGCTGCGATGCGCAGAACGCGCGCATCGCCGCGGCCCAGGCCACGCTGGGCGCGCTGCAGCGGCGCAGCATGGAGGCGATCCGTCAGGCCGAGTCGCTGGACCGCGCCGCCGTGCTGTCGCACCGGCTGTGCCTGGGCTGGCTGGACCACGCCGACACCGCGTCGGTGGCCAGCCTGAGCCTGAGCCTGCGCGAGTCCATCCAGGGCCTGCGCCAGGCGATGGAGCTGGCCCTGCACGAACCGGCCGCGCTGGACCGGCGCTGGTTCGACACCGCCACCTTCGACCGCGCCCTGGCCCGACTGGGCGCGCAGCGCGCCGAACATCCGGCCGCCGCCACCCTGCTCGAAGCCGGACAGCGCCTGTCCGGCCACGCCGGCAATTTCGTGCGCCTGCTCGGCGAGGGCCAGACCGCCCAGGCCGCGCAGTTGTCCGACCAGGTCGAGCGCGAGCGCGAATCCATCCATCAGCAGCTCAGCCAGCTGCTGGCGCAAGCCGAGGCATGAAGCACCGCGCGCCGCCCTTGCTGCTGCTCCTGCCGCTGCTGGCGGCGGGCCCGGCGCATGCCGCCGCGGACGAACCGCGGCGGGTGGCCGAGCAATGGCTGCGCCAGCATTTCGAGCAGCCGGGCAACCGCGTGGTGGCCGCGGCGGAGCCGGCGGATACGCGCCTGCAGCCGCCGTCCTGCGCCCAGCCCTGGCAGGCCGCCCTGCCCGATGGCGCGCGCGCCGCGCCGCGCATGAGCGTGGAAGTGCGCTGTCCGAGCACCGGCTGGCGCATGCAGGTGCCGGTGAAGCTGCAGCTGTTCCGCACCGTGCTGGTGGCGAACAAGCCGCTGCAGCGCGGCGATGGCGTCACCGCCGCCGACGTGCGCGGCGAGGAGCGCGACGTCACCCGCCTGGGCTACGGCTATATCGACGGCCTGGACCAGGTCGCCGGCCGCCTGCTGTCGCGCCCGCTGGGCGCCGGCGCGGTGCTGGCGCCGGCCGCGTTCGGCGGCCGCCAGACCGTGCGCGCGGGCGACCGCGTGCAGCTGATCGCCCGCCTGGACGGCATCGAGGTGCGCGCCTCCGGGGTGGCCCTGGGCGGCGGCGACACCGGCGCCCGCCTGCGTGTGCGCAACGACAGCTCCGGCCGCACCGTGGACGCCATGGTGCGCGACCCCGGGGTGGTGGAAGCCCTGCCATGACCCCGCCCTCCGACCCCGCTAAAGTTCACCCGCCCGCCGCCGATAACCGGTTTGAAGGGTCGACAAGCCCTCAAGGACACGCCTCATGAACACCACCATCACCTCCAATGGATTGCCGGTACTTCCCCAGGCCAAGGGCAACCAGAATGCCCAGGCCCAGGCCAGCCCGCCGGCGACCGAGGCCGCTCCCGCGGCCAAGGCGGACGACAGCGTGAAGCTCACCGAGTCGGCACGCGCGCTCACCGCCGCGCAGGGAGACAAGGCTCCGGCCATCGACACCAAGCGCGTGGAGCAGATTCGCGCGGCGATCGCGGACGGCAGCTACCGCGTCGACGCCGGCAAGATCGCCGACGGCCTGATCTCCATGGAAGGCCAGCTCAGCGGCAAGCCATGAGCGCCGGCCTGCACCACGAGATGAGCGACGCCTTCGACGCCGTGCTCGGCGAGATGCGCCACAGCGCATCCCGGCTGACCGCAGCACTGGCCGCCGAACGCGATGCGCTGGAGCGCGCCGACGCCGACGCGCTGCATCTCGCCGGGCAGGACAAGCAGGCGCAACTGGATCGCCTGGAACAACTGGATGCCGAGCGCCAGCAGCTGGCGCGCGCCATCGCCGCCGCCACGCCCGCGCAAAGCGCGGCCTGGAACGGCGTGATGGCCGCGCTCGCCGACTGCCAGCGCGCCAACCGGAACAACGGCCAGATCGTCGGACAGCGCCTGCGCCAGGTGCGCCAGGCCCTGGCGGTGCTGACCGGCGGCGCCGAGTCGGGGGTGTACGGCCCCGGCGGCACCTTGCGCATCGATTACCGCTCGCTCTCGCTGGCGGAAGCCTGACCTTGAAACGCCCCACCTGAAGGACCTGCCGCACGCGGCGGGCGAACCCCCACGGCCCTGCCCCGGCGCAGGACCATCGCTGGCCGACCTCTCCATGACCGATACCGCTGTAGAAGCCGCCCAAGCCCACGCCGCCGCCCTGGCCGGCACCGCCGCCAGCTCGCCGCTGCCGGTAGTGCGCATCCCGATGCTCGACCGCGACCGCCAGCTGATGGCGTACGAGCTGCTGCTGCAGGAAGACGGCGAGGACGAGGCCGCGCTCGGCCACCGCCTGCTCTCCACCATCATCGACGGCTCGGTCACCCAGTGGGCCCGCGGCAACCGCGTGTTTGTGCGCCTGCCGCGCGAGCTGGTGCTGGAACAGGCCGACCAGGTGCTGCGCCACCCGCGCATCGGCCTGGTCGTTTCGCCGCAGGCCATCCACGACGTGCTGCTGCTGGAGCGCCTGCGCCAGCTGTCGGCGCGCGGCTGCGCGCTGCTGCTGGACCTGGACGGCGAAGCCGGCGACCTGGACGAACTGCGCGTGCTGCTGGATCTGTCGCGCTACGTGCGGCTGGATGCCAGCCGGCTCGAAGAAGCCACCTTGCGCGAGCGCTGCGAAGCGCTGCACGCGCGCGGCCTGCACGTGGTGGCCGGCCACGTGAACGACCACGACACCTGCAACCGCTGCATGGCGCTGCCGTTCGCCGGCATCCAGGGGCCGTACCTGCTGCGTCCCGAGAAAGTGGACATGCCGGTGCTCACCGCCAACCGCCTGAGCGTGCTGCGCCTGCTGCGCGCGCTGGACGAGGACGGCAACGGCCCGGTGGAGCTGGGCCAGATCATCCGCAACGACGTGATCCTCAGCTACAAGCTGCTGGGCTGCGTGAACTCCGCTTATTTCGCACTGCCGCGCCAGCTGAAGTCGGTGGAGCAGGCGGCGATCTTTTTCGGCCTCACCCGCATGCGCAACTGGATCAGCACCATGGCGCTGAGCGGCATGGACGACCGTCCGCCGGAACTGCTGCGCGCCGCGCTGATCCGCGCCCACATGTGCGAGCAGCTGGCGCAGAACCTGTCGCGCGAGCAGCGCGAGATGGCCTTCACCACCGGCCTGTTCTCGCTGCTGGAAAGCCTGATGTGCGCGCCGATGGAACTGCTGCTGCAGCATCTGCCGCTGGCGCCGGACATCCGCGCCGCCCTGCTGGAACAGCAGGGGCCGTTCGCGCCGCTGCTGGAACAGGTGCAGCGCTGGGAAGCCGGCGAGCTGCGCGGCGGCGAAGCCTCGCCGCAGCATATCCGGCGCATGGCGGCGGCGTATCTGGAAGCGATCCGCTGGGCGGACCATGTGCATTCGTTTGCGGAGCAGAAGCCGCATTGAACAGCGTAGGTTGGGGTGAGCGCAGCGAACCCCAACGTCTCCGCTACGCATGCGCCCCTGTTGGGGTTCGCCTTCGGCTCACCCCAACCTACGCGGGTGTGACGATCAGTCCGGCGTGAACTCCATCGTCGCCCGCACCGCCTTCTTCCAGCCGCTATAAAGCTTCTCGCGCTTCTCCTGCGCCATCGACGGCTTGAACTCCCGGTCCACCGCCCAGCGCCGCGCGATCTCCTCGCGGCTTTGCCAGAAACCCACCGCCAGCCCGGCCAGATACGCCGCGCCCTGTGCGGTGGTCTCCTGCACCTTCGGCCGCAGCAGGGTGACGTCGAGAATGTCCGCCTGGAACTGCGCCATGAAATCGTTGGCGATGGCGCCGCCGTCCGCGCGCAGCTCCTTCAGCTCGATGCGCGAGTCGCTCTGCATCGCTTCGAGCACGTCGCGGGTCTGGTACGCCATCGATTCCAGCGCCGCGCGGATGAACTGCTCTTTGGTGGTGCCGCGCGACAAGCCGAACACCGCGCCGCGCACGTCGCTGCGCCAGTACGGCGCGCCCAGGCCGACGAAGGCCGGCACGAAGTACACGCCCTCGCTGTCGCGCGCGCGCTCGGCGTAGTCCTGCGAATCGCTGGCCTTGCCCAGCATGCGCAGGCCGTCGCGCAGCCACTGGATCACCGAGCCGGCGACGAAGATGCTGCCTTCCAGCGCGTATTCGACCTTGCCGTCGACGCCCCAGGCGATGGTGGTGAGCAGGCCGTTCTTCGATGCCACCGCTTTCTCGCCGGTGTTCATCAGCATGAAGCAGCCGGTGCCGTAGGTGTTCTTGGCCAGGCCCGGCTCGAAGCAGGCCTGGCCGAACAGCGCGGCCTGCTGGTCGCCGGCGATGCCGGCGATCGGCACTTCGCGGCCGAAGAAATGCTTGGGCAAGGTCTGGCCGTAGATCTCGCTGGAGGACTTCACCTCAGGCAGCATCGCGCGCGGAATGTTCAGCATCCGCAGCAGCTCATCGTCCCACTGGCGCCGGTAGATGTCGTAGATCAGCGTGCGCGAGGCATTGGTGTAGTCGGTGACGTGGACCTTGCCGCCGGTGAGGTTCCAGATCAGCCAGGTGTCGATGGTGCCGAACAGCAGCTCGCCGCGTTCCGCGCGCTCCTGCGCGCCGTCGACGTGGTCGAGGATCCAGCGCACCTTGGTTCCGGCGAAGTACGCGTCGATCAGCAGGCCGGTCTTGCCGCGCACCAGCTCGTCGTAGCCTTCCTGCTTCAGCCGCTCGCAGATCGCGGCGGTCTGGCGGGACTGCCACACGATGGCGTTGTGGATCGGCTGGCCGCTGCTCTTGTCCCACACCACCGTGGTCTCGCGCTGGTTGGTGATGCCGATGCCGGCGATGCGCGCCGGGTCCACGCCGGCCTGGTTGATCACCTCGGTCATGGTCACCAGCACGCTGGTCATGATCTCGCGCGGGTTGTGCTCCACCCAGCCGGGCTGCGGGAACACCTGCGGGAATTCGCGCTGCGCGGTGCCGACGATGTGGCCGTCGTGGTCGAACAGAATGGCGCGCGAGCTGGTGGTGCCCTGGTCGATCGCCAGGATGTAGGTCTTGTCCATGGAACGCCTCGCTCAGGCCGACGTGCTGGAAGAGGAAACCGGCTTGCCCTGCGCGGCGGCCGCGCGCGCCGCTTCCAGCTCGCGCACGCGCGCCGGCAGGAACGGATGCACCAGCAGCTGGTACGCGCCGGCACCGACCACGCCGCCGATCAGCGGACCGGCGATCGGCACCCACCAGTAGTTGTCCGGACTGGGCAAGGCGGAGCCGCCCCAACCCGCGAAGAAAGCGAATACGCGCGGGCCGAAATCGCGCGCGGGGTTGATCGCCCAGGCTTCGAGATAGCCCATCGAGGCGCCGATGGTCGCCACCAGCAGGCCGATCATCAGCGCGCCGGAATTGGCGCCGGGCGCCATCTCGTTGAAGCGCTCGGTGATGGCGAAGATGCCGAACAGCAGGAAGGCGGTGAGGATCACCTGGTCCAGCAGCGCATGCATCGGCGTGATCGCCAACCCCGGATGGGTGAAGAACACGCCGGCCGCTCCGCCGGCTTCGCGGGTGAGCCCGTGCGTCTGGTTGTAATGATCGATCACCGGCCCGAACAGCACGTAGACGATGGCCGCGCCGAGAAACGCGCCGATCACCTGCGCCACCGTGTACGGCAGCACCTTCTTCCAGGGAAAGCCGCGGAACAGCGCCAGCGCCAAGGTCACCGCCGGGTTGGCATGCGTGCCGGACACCGACGCGGTGGCGTAGATGGCGATGGTCACCGCCAGGCCCCAGGCGATGCACACGCCCCAGTAGGCATTCTGGTACGGGCTGGGGTCGTACAGCACGTACATGCACGCCACCGAGTCGCCCAGGCCGATGATGATGAACATCGCCAGCGCTTCCGAAATCAATTCACCGATCGTCTGCCGCATTCCACCGCTCTCCTCAGGATGCGCCGGGCCGTCCGCGCCCGGCGTGTGAATCGGAATCTCAGTTCTTGGCGAAATACGCGTCGAGCCGCGCCGCGCCTTCCGCACCCACGTGCAGGCCCAGCTTGGTGCGCCGCCACAGCACGTCCTCGGCGCAGCTGGCCCATTCGTAGCGGCGCAGATAGTCCACTTCGCTGGCGTAGAGATCGGCGCCGAAATGCTCGCCGAGTTCCGCCAGCGAAGCGGCATTACCGATCACGCGCACCGACTGGCTGCCGTAGGTATGCGCAAGGCGCCAGGCCATCGCCTCGCCCAGCCAGGGACGCGTGGCGCGCAGCTGCTGCGCCAGGCCGTCGACGTCCTGGATATCGCCGCCGGGCAGCGGATGGCCCTTGCCGGTCCAGGCGGGTTCCTTGTTGCCGAGCAGGGGCGCGAGCTTGTCCACCGCTTCCTCGGCCAGCTTGCGGAAGGTGGTGAGCTTGCCGCCGAACACGTTGAGCAGGGGCGCGCCCCTGGCCGGCTCGATCTCCAGCAGGTAATCGCGCGTCACTTCCGAGGCCTTGCCGCTTTCGTCGTCGAGCAGCGGACGCACGCCGCTGTAATTCCACACTACGTCGGCCGGCGCGATGCTGCGCTTGAAGTAGCGGTTGACCGCGTCGCACAGGTACGAGATTTCCTCCGCATCGATGCGCGGATGCGCCGGGTCGGCGCGGTATTCGACGTCGGTGGTGCCGATCAGGGTGAACTCGCGCTCGTAGGGAATGGCGAACACGATGCGCCGGTCAGGTTGCTGGAAGATGTATGCGTAGCGATGCTCGTACAGCCGGGGCACTACGATATGGCTGCCCTTGACCAGGCGCAGGCTGCGGTCGTGGCCTTCGGCGGCGACGTCGTCGAGGAAATCGACGGCCCACGGACCGGTGGCATTGACCAGCGCGCGCGCCGCCACTTCGGTGATCCTGCCGTCCGCGCCCTGCAGGCGCGCCAGCCAGCGGTCGCCGCTGCGCCGCGCGCTGACGCAGCGCGTGTGCGTCATCACGCGCGCGCCGCGCTGCACGGCGTCCATCGCGTTGAGCACCACCAGGCGGGCGTCCTGCACCCAGGCGTCGGAGTAGACGAAGCCGGTGAGGAACTCCTCGCGCAGCGGCTGGCCCACCGCATGCCGGGACAGGCGCACGCGGCGCGAGCCGGGCAGGCTGCGGCGGCCGCGCTGCAGATGGTCGTAGAGGAACAGGCCCAGGCGGATCATCCACGCCGGACGCAGATGCGACTGGTGCGGCAGCACGAAGCGCAGCGGCCAGATGATGTGCGGCGCCACGCGCAGCAGCACCTCGCGCTCGGCCAGCGCCTTGCCCACCAGGGCGAATTCGAACTGCTCCAGATAGCGCAGGCCGCCATGGATCAACTTGGTGCTGGCGCTGGAGGTGTGCGCGGCCAGGTCGTCCTGCTCGCACAGCCAGACGCTCAAGCCCCGGCCTACCGCATCGCGCGCGATGCCGGCGCCGTTGATGCCGCCGCCCACCACCAGAACATCGACTTGCTCCGCCATGCCTCGTCCCGTGTGTGCGGTGGGGTCAACGTCCAAGATCCGTCATTCCGGCTTTCACCGGAATGACGAGATTGAGCGGCATTCAGTGAGCCGCCCGTGCATGCAGCCGCCACACCACCACGGCGAGCCCCGCCACCGCGAGCACGAACCAGTACGCGCTGGCCTGCAGGTCCTTGCCCAGCCACATGACCCCCGCCACGGCGCCGGCGAGCAGCACGCCCGCGCCCAGCGCGATCAGCGGCGCGTGATGGTCGGACATCCGGCTGCGCAGCAGCAGGAAGATGCCCAGGCTGACCAGCAGCACCGCCAGCACGCGCCGCGCCACGGCAAAGACCGGCGGCTCCGGCACGTCCGGCAGCACGTCGACCAGGCGGCGTTCGCCGACCTGCACGTCATAGCCCTTGCCGTCGGCGGCGTCGCTGGCCGGCACCAGCAGGTCGCCCTGCGGACGGGCGAAGACGGTGAGCACCTGCACCGGGATGGCTTCCCAGCTCACGCGCAGGTCGCCCAGCCGCGGATGCTCGGGGCTGGCGCTGGTCACCAGGTAATCGCCGTAGCTGGAAAAACTCGCGGCGAGATTGGCCGGCAGCGTCTTCAGGTCGGGACCGATCAGATCGCCGCCCGGCAAGGCATGCAGCAAGGCGGGAGCGAGCGCATAGCCGCCGATCTTCACCAGGCCGGCATCGAACTGCTTGCCCTGGATGGGAAAGGCGCCCGGGTTGGCGTGGCCGGCGGGCTTTTCGAAACGGCTGGCGTCGAGCGGGCGGTCGACCCAGTCCTGCTCGTAGTGCACGTCGCTGCCGACGCGCACTTCGCGCCACTGGAACATCTCCACGTGGCGCACCAGCACCGGCGTGGCCACGCGCTGGTTGAATTCGGGATCGAGCGGCGCATCCACCACGTTGAGACGGCCGCTGACGCGGACCATATAGCGGTCCTTGCCGACATCGGGGCGCGCATCGCCCTGCACGTCCAGCACCTGGCCGCCGTGGCGCTCGGACGCGACGCGATGCTCGATCGCCGCCTGCTCGGTCATCGCCACCAGCCCGAGCCCCGCCAGCACCAGCACCGCGCCGGCAAGCCCCGCCAGCCACTGCCGCGCGCTCATGCGCGCACCAGCCCGGCGAGCTCGCGCCGTTCGTCGGCGGTGCCGTAGCGGCCGCGCTCGTCGCGCACCACGCGCGCGATGGCGCAGTCGTGGTCGTGGGTGAAGAACAGTTCGATGCCGCGCGCGAGCTTGTCTTCGAGGAAGGCGCGCTTCTCGTCGATGATCTCTTCGGGGTAGCGGTCGTAGCCCATGGTGATCGGCAGGTGCACCCAGAAGCGGCCGGGGATGAGGTCGGCGCAGAACACCACGCCGCCCACTTCGGCCAGCATCAGCCCGGGCGTATGGCCGTCCGAATAGCTGAAGCGCACCGACGCGCTCAGCGTCGCGGAATGCTCGCCTTCGACCAGCTCCAGCCGCCCGCTGTCTTCCAGCAGCGCCTGCAATTCGGGAATGAACGAGGCGCGGTCGCGCGGATGCGGCTGCTGCGCGCGGCGCCAGTGTTCGGCGCCCACCACGTAGGTGGCCTTGGGGAACAGCAGGCTGGGCGGCTCGCCTTCTTCCCACGCGGCGAGCAGGCCGCCGGCGTGGTCGAAGTGCAGGTGCGACAGCACCACCACGTCGATGTCCTGGTGCGACAAACCGGCCTGGGCCAGCGAGTCGAGCAGCACGTGGCGTTCTTCCACCACGCCGTAGCGTTCGCGCAGCGCGGGCTCGAAGAAGGCGCCGATGCCGGTTTCGAACAGCACGTTGCGGCCGTCCAGCCCCCTGGCGAGCAGGCAGCGGCAGGCCAGCGGGATGCGGTTCTGCGCATCGGGCGCGATCCAGCGCGACCACAATGCCTTCGGCGCGTTACCGAACATGGCACCGCCGTCGAGCTGCTGGGAGTTACCGGTGAGCGACCACAACTGCATGGAAATCCCCTGCCCTACCACTTGTCTCATGGCACCGGCGCGCGCCCCCTTAGCAGCGCGCCGGCGTTCCTCTTACTGCACCTTGCCCAGGCCCGACGGCCGGCGCGGATCGCTGGCCGCGCCGAGCTTGCCGCTCTTGAGGTCCCAGGTGACCACGTTCATATAGCCCCACGGCGAGCGGGATTTCAGCGTATGGCCCATGCGGGTCAGCGCGTCGGCGGTGGCGGCGTCGAACACGCCCTCCTCCACGTCCACGCGGTCCGGCATGTACTGGTGATGGAAGCGCTTCTGCCCGGCGATGCCGAGCGCGTCCTTGCCGTCGATGAACGCCATGATGCCTTCCAGCACCTGGGTGATGATGGTGGAGCCGCCCGGCGAGCCGATCACGCCGACGCGGTCGGCGCCGAACACGATGCTCGGCGTCATCGACGACAGCATGCGCTTGCCCGGTGCCGGCGCGTTGGCGGCGCTGCCGAGCAGGCCGTAGACGTTAGGCATGTTCGGCACCAGGGCGAAGTCGTCCATCTCGTCGTTGAGCAGCACGCCGGTGCCGTCGGCGACGAAGGTGGAACCCAGGGTGTAGTTAACCGTGAGCGTGATCGAGGCGATATTGCCCTCGCGGTCGATCACCGAGAAATGCGTGGTGTGCATGCCCGGATCGACACCGGTGCTCGCCGGCAGCATCGCGGAAGGCGTGGCCTTGTCCGGCAGGATGGTCTGGCGCAGGCCGGCCGCGTAGTAAGGCGACAGCAGCATGTCCAGCGGCATCTTCACGAAGTCCGGGTCGCCCAGGTAATCGTTGTGGTCGCGGAAGGCGCGGCGCATCGCCTCGATCACCAGATGCGTGCGGTGCGCGTCGTCCAGCTTGGCCAGGTCGAAGCCGGAAAGAATATTGAGGATCTCGGCCACCGCCACGCCGCCCGAGGAAGGCGGCGGCGCGGTGACGATGCGGTAGCCGCGGTAGTCGACCACGATCGGCGCGCGCTCCTTCACCTGGTAGCTCTCCAGGTCCTTGGCGCTCCAGTGGCCGCCGGCCGCGTTCACCGCGGCGACCAGCTTCTGCGCCACGTCGCCGCGATAGAAACCGTCGTGGCCCTGCTCGCCCAGCCGTTCCAGCGTGCGGGCCTGGCCGGGATCGCGCCAGGTCTCGCCCTTGCCCGGCACCTTGCCGCCCGGCAGGAACTTGGCGGCGGAAGCGGGCCAGCGCCGGATGTCCTTCTGGCGTTCCTCGATGGCGTTGAGCAGGCGGCTGTCCGGCTCGAAACCGTCGCGGGCCAGGCGCACCGCCGGGGCCAGCGACTCCTTCAGCGGCAGCTTGCCGTAGTGCCTGGCCAGCCAGGCCAGGCCGGCCGGTTCGCCGGGAATGCCGGCGGAGAGCGGGCCGTTGAGCGCGGCGTCGCGGTTGGGCGAGCCGTCGGCGCTGAGGTAGTCCTTGGCGTTCACCGAAGCCGGCGCGGTCTCGCGCGCATCGATGAAGATGTCCTTGCCGTCGGCAGCGCGGTGCAGCACCGCCATGAAACCGCCGCCGATGCCGGAGCTTTCCGGTTCCACCACCGACAGCGCGGAGGCCACCGCGATCGCCGCGTCGAAGGCGTTGCCGCCCTTGGCGATCACTTCGAGGCCGGCCTCGGTGGCGTGGAAGTTGGCGCTGGCGATGGCGGCCTTGCCCGGGCCCTTCAGCGCGGTTGGCGTTTTCGCCGCGGCGGGAACGTTATGCGGACCATCCGCACAGGCGGCGCCACTGACCAGCAGCAGGCCCAACAGCACGGCGCGGGCGCGCAGCGCCGGCCACTTCACGGAAAACCTCATGCCTGCCCCTCGTTCATCAACTGGCGGTACTTGAGCTGAAGCTGTTCCTGCGTCTCGGTGTGCTCGGGGTCGACCAGGATGCATTCGACCGGGCAGACCTCGATGCATTGCGGTTCGTCATGATGCCCCACGCACTCGGTGCACAGCGCCGGGTCGATCACGTAGTACTCCTCGCCCAGCGAGATAGCCTTGTTCGGACAGACCGGTTCGCATACGTCGCAGTTGACGCAGGTATCGAGGATTTTCAGGGACATCGCGCGAGTGTACACGGTAGCGCCGGATGCCGCGGCGCAGCAATCGGCCCGGGGCCCGGGATTTCGCCCAATAAAAAACCCGCGGCGTCTGCACGCCGCGGGTTCTTGCCGCGAAGGCCGCAGCCCTGGCTTACATCGCCACGAAGCGCAGCTTGGCGCCGGTCGGCTGCAGCGCGGTGGTGACGCGCGCCTCGTCGGCCTGGTCGCCGATGAACAGGATGATCACGTCCTTGAAGGAACCCGGCTTGGCATCCTTGAAGGCTTCGATGATCAGGTCGGCGGTCTTGGCCGATTCCGGACCGGCGAACACCAGCATATTGCCCGGCAGCACGCCGCGGGCCACGGTGTCCTGCACGTTCGACAGCTGGCGGTCGCGCTTGGCCTTGTCGTCGTCGCTGTCGCCGGCGTTCACCAGGTAGGGGTACGGGCGATCGGCGGTCATGCCCTGCATGTTCTTCTGCACGATCTGGCCGAGGTACGCGTTCCAGGCCTTGGCGTCGTTCGGGTCGGTCGGCTTGGAAACCTGCGCGGTCTGCGTGGTGGCCTGGCTGGCGTTCTCGTCCTCGCCCTTGTTGCAGCCGGCGAGGGCCAGCGAGCCGAGCGCGATGGCGGCAAGGAGTGCGTACTTGTACATGGTGGTCACCCTGGAGTTCTTGGAAGTCTGGAGGTGGATCCCGGAAGACAGGACCCTCCGGTGCCGCTGACGGGAACGCTGCCCCTGTCCGCAGGATGGCCGGGAGCATACACGAGCGCCCCCGATGCAAACCACGCTTAGGGAACCTCTGATCTATTCCTACGTGCCCGTCACCGCACTGTATGCGCGTCTCGCTTCGCCCCGGTGGCGAAGGCAGACTGGCCGTCTGTCGAGACGCCGGGGCGAAGCGAGACGCGCATACAGTGCGGCCCCAACGAGTTAGATTTAAATGATGGGGTGACGGGTGCGTAGGAATAGATCAGAGGTTCCCTAGATACGGCGCTGGCGCATCGCCTGCTGCACGGCCGGGTGCACGAAACCGGAGATGTCGCCGCCGAGGCGGCCGATCTCGCGCACCAGCGAAGACGAGATGAAGCTGTACTGCTCGGCCGGGGTGAGGAACAGCGTTTCCACGCCGGGAATCAGATGGCGGTTCATGCTGGCCAGCTGGAATTCGTATTCGAAGTCCGACACCGCGCGCAGGCCGCGGATGATCACGCCGGCGTGGATTTCGCGCACGAAGTCCGCCAGCAGGCAGTCGAAGCCGCGCACTTCCACGTTGCGCAGGTCGGCCAGGGCCAGACGCGCCAGCGCGATGCGCTCGTTGAGGCTGAAGCCCGGGCCCTTGCCGCCCTTGTTCTGGCTTTCGGCCACGGCCACCACCACGCGCTCGAACAGCGGCGCGGCGCGCGCGACCAGGTCGGCGTGTCCGTTGGTGATCGGATCGAAGGTGCCCGGATAGACGGCGAGACGCGTATTGACCGGCGGATTCACGTGGGCTTCGACGCTGCGGCGAAAAGGACCGGTAGCTTAGCGCCTGGGCTGGCTCAGGCAACCCGCCGATAGAGTGCGTAGTGCACCTCGCCGGCATGGCCCTCGCGATGCAGCTGCCACGCAGGCGGCAGGCTAAGCGTCTTGCCGCGCGGCGATTCGACGTAGATCCACGCCGAAGGCGACAGCCAGCCGCCGCTTTCCAGCCGCCTGGACAGCGGCTCCCACAGCTCCAGCGCGAAGGGCGGGTCGAGGAAGACCACGCCATACGGCCGCGCCGGGCCTTGCAGGTAAGCCCCGGCATCCGCCGCCGCCACCTCGCCGCCGGCCGCCTTCAAGCGGACAAGGTTGCCGCGCAGGGCCTGCGCCGCGCGCGGATCGCGCTCCACGAACTGCGTGCGCGCCGCGCCGCGCGACAGCGCCTCGATACCCAGCGCCCCGGTCCCTGCGCACAGATCCAGGCATTCCGCACCGGCGATCACCGGCGCCAGCCAGTTGAACAGCGTTTCGCGCACCCGCTCGGCGGTGGGGCGCAGGCCCGGCAGTCCGGGTACGTCCAGACGGGAATTGCGCAGCGTGCCGCCGATGATGCGGATGCGCCCGGCCGCGCCGCTCATGTGAACCGCGGCCGCGCCGCGATGCGCGGGGTGCCGGCTGGGAGTCGGGGAGGAAAAGTCGGGGGTGGTAGCATGGGCGGCATTGTCTTCGAATCCCCGCCGCAATGCTCAAGTTCTGGAAGAAGAAACCCGCCGAGACGCCCACGCCGCCGCCGGCCGAGCAGGCTGCAGACGAGCAGGCCGCCGGCGCTCCGGCCGCGGCCATTCCGCACGACGCGGATACCGGCTCGCTGGATAACCCCGCGCTCGGCGAGGCACTGTCGGAAGCCGCCCCGCCGGCCGAACCCGACACCGAGGAACACCCCTTCGAAGTCCCCGCCGCCGAAGCCGCTCCGGCCAAGCGCAGCTGGCGCGAACGCCTGTCCGGCAGCTCCTTCGCGCGCGGCCTGAGTTCGCTGTTCAGCCGCAACCCCAAGCTCGACGACGCTTTGCTCGACGAGCTGGAAACCACCCTGATCACCGCCGACGTCGGCATCGAAGCCAGCACCTCGCTGGTGGAAGACCTGCGCAAGCGCATGCACAAGCGCGAGTTCGGCGACGCCGCCGCCCTGCTGGCCGCGCTGCGCAAGGAACTGGTGACCCTGCTGGCGCCGGTGCAGCAGCCGCTCGACGTCAGCGGACGCAAGCCCTTCGTGGTGCTCACCGTGGGCATCAACGGCGTCGGCAAGACCACCACCATCGGCAAGCTGGCGCGCCGCTACCGCGACGAGAACCGCGCGGTGCTGCTCGCCGCCGGCGATACCTTCCGCGCCGCCGCGGTGGAACAGCTCAAGACCTGGGGCGCGCGCAACAGCGTGCCGGTGATCGCGCAGGACCAGGACGCCGATTCGGCCAGCGTGATCTTCGATGCGCTGCAGGCCGCGCGCTCGCGCGGCGCCGACGTGCTGATCGCCGACACCGCCGGCCGCCTGCATACCCAGGGCGGCCTGATGGACGAGCTGGGCAAGATCGCCCGCGTACTGAAGAAGCTCGACGCCGACGCGCCGCACGAGGTGCTGATGGTGATCGATGGCACCACCGGCCAGAACGCGGTGAGCCAGGTGCGCCAGTTCCGCCAGATCGTGGGCGTGACCGGCCTGGTGGTGACCAAGCTGGACGGCACCGCCAAGGGCGGCGTGGTGTTCGCGCTGGCCCGCGAGTTCGGGCTGCCGATCCGCTATGTCGGCCTGGGCGAAAGCGCCACGGACCTGCGCGTGTTCGACGCCCAGGATTACGTGGACGGCCTGCTGCCGGCCAGCATCGGTGCCTGACGGTATGCGCCAGCCATGCGAGTGACCCTGCCGCGCTGGCTGCGCATCGCGCTGTGGAGCGTCGGCGGCCTGGCGCTGGTCGGGCTGCTGACCGCGGTGATCTCGCTGTACCTGCTGCTGCAGCCGAGCCGCTTCACCGCGCTGCTGCAACGCGAAGCCAGCAACGCCGGCCTGGTGCTCAATCTCGCCAGCCCCGCCAGCCCCACCTTGTTCCCGCGCCCCGCGCTGGAACTGCAGGGGCTCACGCTGAGCGCGAAAGACGCCAGCATGCCCATCCTGCTCGCCGCGCGCGGGCGCCTGCAGCTGCCGTGGCGCGCGCTGCTGGGCAAGGAGACGGTGATTTCGCGGCTGGAGATCGATTCTCCGCGCGTGGACCTGGACGCACTGGAAGCCTGGGCCGCCAGCCTGCCGCCGCGTTCGGCCGGCGAGCCGCCGCAGATTCCGCGCATCGACGCCGGCGTGCGCGTGACGCGCGGCAGCCTGGTGCGCGGCAATCAATTGCTGCTGGGCGACGTGTCGCTGGATACCGGCAGCCTGATCTCCGGCCAGCCGTTTCCGCTGTCGATTTCCGCCAAGGATGCAGCGGGCGAGCCGTTGCAGCTGGATCTGTCGGCGACGCCGCGCCTGAAGGGCGACACGCTGCAACTGGATGCGCTGGGCGTGCACTTCTCCCAAGGCAGCACGCTCACCTTGCAACTGTCCGGCGACGCACACTGGCACGGCGCCGCCGATGCCTCGCTGCGCCTGCGCGGCAAGCTCGATCACGCCGAGGCCGGCGTCTACGACACCTCGCTGGTGCTGACTCCCGCCAACCAGGTCGACCCGCTGCTGCTGGCGGTCAAGCTCGACGGCCCCGGCAACCACGCCGACCTGCGCCTGCCGCCGCTGGCGCTGGCCGACTGGTGGGCGCAGCTCAACCATCCGCAGGGTCCGCGCCTGAGCGTGCCGCCCGGCAGCGGCACCGCCGAGATCGCCAAGCTGGAAAGCGGCGGCGTGAGCATCGAAGGCCTGAGCATCAAGACCGGCGTCGCCCCGGTGTCCGCGGCTTCCGCGGCCGCGCCCGCCGACAGCAAGTCCGCCGCGCCGCGCGCACCGAAATGAGCAAGCTCGCGATGCCCGATTTCGCCACCCGGCTGCTGGCGTGGTTCGACCGCCATGGCCGCCACGACCTGCCCTGGCAGCATCCGCGCGATGCCTACCGCGTATGGCTGTCGGAGGTGATGCTGCAGCAGACCCAGGTCGGCACGGTGATTCCCTACTTCCAGCGCTTCATCGGCGCGCTGCCGACGCTGCGCGACCTGGCCGCGGCGGATGAGGACACGGTGCTCGCACTGTGGTCGGGCCTGGGCTACTACCGCCGCGCCCGCTTTCTGCATCGCGCCGCGCAGCTGTGCGTGGAACAGCACGGCGGCGAACTGCCGCGCGATTTCGATGCGCTCGCTGCCCTGCCCGGCATCGGCCGCTCCACCGCCGGTGCCATCCTGGCGCAGGCGCACGGGCTGCGCTTCGCCATCCTCGACGGCAACGTCAAGCGCGTGCTGACACGCCATCTCGGCATTCACGGGCATCCCGGCCAGAGCGCGGTGGAAAAAGAACTGTGGCGGCATGCGCAGGCGTACACGCCGGCCGCGCGCGTCGCCGACTACACGCAGGCGATCATGGATCTGGGCGCCACCGTCTGCGTGCGCTCGAAGCCGAAGTGCGAGGACTGCCCCGTCGCCGCCGACTGCGTGGCGAAACGCGACCAGCTCACAGCGCAACTGCCCAGCGCCAAGCCCGGCAAGGCCGTGCCCACGCGCTCCACCGTAATGCTGCTGCTGCGCGACGAACGCCGCCGCGTGCTGCTGGAACGCCGCGGCCCGCAGGGCGTATGGGCCGGCCTGTGGAGCCTGCCGGAAGCCGAGGGCACCGAAGAGGCCTGGCGCAAGGCGCAGCAGCTGGCGCGTATCGACGACGCCCAGGCGCTCGCGCCCTTCGTGCACGTCTTCAGCCATTACCGCCTGCAGGTGGAGCCGCTGCTGTTCGACGGCGCGACAGCGCATCGCGCCATCGCCGATAATCCCGCGCTGCGCTGGTGCGACACCGGCGACCTCGCCGCGCTGGGCCTGCCCGCTCCCGTGCGCACCCTGCTGCAAAGTCTTTAAGGAAACTCCGCGATGAGCCGTACCATCCGCTGCGCCAAGCTCGGCATCGAAGCCGAAGGCCTGGACTTCGCCCCCTGGCCGGGCCCGCTCGGCCAGCGCATCTACGCGGAAATCTCCAAGCCCGCCTGGCAGGAATGGCTGGCGCACCAGACCATGCTGATCAACGAATACCGCCTCAACCCGCTGGACCCGAAGGCGCGCAAGTTCCTGGGCGAGGAAATGGAAAAATTCCTGTTCGGCGGCGACGTCGCACAGCCGGAAGGCTATGTGGCGCCCGACGCGGATTCTTGACGGCCGCGGCGAACTTCGGTTTAATGCGCGGCTCCACGCAGTACCGATGACCTTCCTGGTCGTCAGCACTTCTGGCCGAGTAGCTCAGTTGGTAGAGCAGGGGATTGAAAATCCCCGTGTCGGCGGTTCGATTCCGTCCTCGGCCACCATCTCAAGCGGTTTTCCAGCGTTGCGCTGAAGCAGCCGCAAAAATCCCATGCTTGCTCAATATCGGATCGTTCGTTCGACGAGCGGTGCGTCGCACTCGCGTCGTCGCGCATACCCGTCGAACGAAGCGCATGCGCATCGGATAGTTCGCGTCCTGCCCGGTGCAGCGTAAGCGCAAGCCCAAAAGCAGGCCTGGTTACGCCGATCGGCCCGCGCCGGCCTCTAGCCTGTCGCTGTTCGCCCCCCCCCCCGCCCATTGACCGATACACACTATGTGTGTATAAAAGCCATGAACAGCGCCGACCTTCTCAAGCTCCTCCGATCCAAAGGCTTCTTTCTGGTCGGCGTCCGCGGCAGCCACCACAAGCTGCGCAACGCGGCCCGGATCACGGTGATCATTCCTCATCCCAAGAAGGACCTGGGCAAGGGACTGGTCGCCGCCATACTCAAGCAGGCTGGCCTTTGAGCCTTGCCCGAGGTGCCTATGCGTTACCCCGTCGTCATCGAAACCGGCAACGATAAAACCGCCTTCGGCGTCATCGTCCCCGACTTCCCCGGTGTATTCAGCGCCGGCGACACGCTGGACGAGGCCCTGGCCCAGGCCGAAGAAGCCATCCTGTTCGCGCTCGAAGACGTGGTGAGCGAAGGCAAGGACTTTCCCGCCGCGTCGAATCTCGCCGACCTGATCTCGGGCAAGGACCCCAGGGGCGGCCCAAGGCATTTCCCGGCCACCCGATGGGCCTGGCACGTCATCGACGTCGACACCTCCAGGCTCACCGCCAAGGCCATCCGCGTGAATATCACCGTGCCGGAGCCGCTGCTCAAGATGATCGACCGCTATGTCGCCGAACATCCCGGCGAATCGCGCAGCGGCATCCTGGTGCGCGGCGCCCAGGCCATCATCAACCGCTAGCATCCGGCGATGCGGCTGCTACATTCCCCTCCTCCCGACAAGAATCCCCGCAGCAATGCCTACTCGCATTTCTGACGATATCTGGCGTCAGTTCCAGGAAGAACTCGCAGCTGTCGATCGCAAACCTTCCGCGCCGCTGTCGCGCGACGAACTGGCCCGCCTCAATCCGGAGCAGCGCCTGGCGCTGGCCAGGACCGAGTTCATGGACATCAAGCGCAAGTACGGCTTGAAAGTGGACGACGTGCTCACCTTCCTCCCGGAAGAGGAAGTAGTGACTTATCTGCAGCAGCTGATGAACTGAGCCGCGCGCCACGCCCCACGGAAGGATCAGGAACATGCTCGAAGGCATCTCCACGCTCGCCGGCACCCGTGTGCTGGTCTATGCCGCGCAAGGTCCGCTGCTGGCGCAGGAGCGCGACGCGAACGATCTGATCGCCGAGGCCGGCGTGCACGAGGCCACGTGGGTCGCCTTGCCCGCCGAACGTCTGCACGAAGACTTCTTCCGCCTCGACACCCGCCTGGCCGGCGCTATGCTGCAGAAGTTCGTCAACTACGGCGTGCGTGTCGCGGTGATCGGCAACATCGATGCGTGGCTGGAACGCAGCAAGGCGCTGCGCGATTTCGCGCATGAGACCAATCGCGGAGCGATGTTCTGGTTCGTCGGCGATATGGCTGCGTTCGAGCACAAGCTGCAGAACTTCCCGGCCTGAACCGCGCGGCACCCGGCTCGCCTAATAGGACTTATCTGATTCCGGGCGTCGAGCCTCATCGGCACGATGCTCACGTGCCCGCGGCGAGGTCAGTTGCACGTGCCCCCTTGCCAGCCCGATCCTCGCCGCGGGCCACCTTCCTACTGCCGGGGATGGCCGGTACTGGCGAGCACGCCAGCGGCGGCGAGGTCGTCGGAGCGACTCGCCGCCTGGATTTTTTCCTAACTATCCAAGCAGCGCGCTATTCAGCGCATCTTTCGCTTCGTGTACGCGGCGTCCTCGTTCACCCGAGGTTGCGTCCGCCGAAGGAAGACTCGACGGGCTCCATTCCCCACCGCAAAGAGGAGACGTCGATGAAGCTTCATCCTTCTTCATTGGCCACCGCACTGGCGCTCGCCGTAGCGCTGGCCGCTCCGCTCGCGATGGCGCAGGACGCGCTGACCGAACGGCAGGTGCACAACCAGCTCGAGCAGCAGGGCTACAAGAAGATCCACGATCTGAAATTCCGCGACGGCATGTGGCGGGCCCGCGCAAAAAGCGCGGATGGCCGCAGCGTCACCGTCAAGATCGATCCGCGCACCGGCGAGGCGTATCCCGACGAACAAGTCTCGCGCCTCAGCGAAACAGACGTGCGCGCCTCGCTCTCCACCGCCGGTTACACCCACGTGCACGACGTGGATTTCAAGGATGGCCTGTGGCGCGCCAAGGCGGAGAACCCCGCCGGCGCCGACGTGAAGCTGCAGATCGATCCGCATACGGGCAAGGTGATCGGTACCGACTGATCCCGCGCGAATCAACCTCCCGCATATGCAAAGCGCCGGTGGCTCACGCCCCGGCGCTTTGCATATCTGGATATCCATCCCCGAAAGCCGTTCGCGCGATGCGCCGGACGGCGAAATAAATAGGCGGCGTTCACGGCCATGTGGATTGCGTCGAGCCTGCTATCCCTAGCCCCCTGTCGACACGCCGCGGGAAGTCGAACACTTAGCTCCCCGGCGCGCATGGTAGGGAGCCTGTGCGCAGGCGTTCTGTGATGCAGTTCCATACGGCAGGAACTGTCTCTAGGACTCTTTGACATTATCTCGATCCAAAAAGAAACGGGACCGGCGCGCGTACCACGCTCTATGATTGAGTCCGTTTTCCCCACAGGTAACGCCCGTGAAACGACTCGCCCTTTCGCTACTCGCCCTGTCCATTTCCAGCGCCGTGCTGGCGGCCGAAGCGCCGAGCTTCGATCCGCATCGCCTCTCGGCCGACGTGAAGACGCTTTCTTCCGATGCGTTCGAAGGCCGCGGCCCCGCCACCGCCGGCGAGACCAAGACCGTCGATTACCTGATCGCCCAGTACAAGGCCGCCGGCCTGCAGCCGGGCGGCGACCTGAAGAATGGCAAGCGCGCCTGGACCCAGGCCGTGCCGCTGCTGCGTGCGGAGATCGCCGGCGCGCCGGCGCTGTCGGTATCGGTCGACGGCAAGCCGCAGGCACTGACCCAGGGCGAGCAGATCGCCGTGCGCGCCGCGATGGACGGTTCCAAACAGGTGGCGATCAAGGACGCCCCGCTGGTCTTCGTCGGCTACGGCGTGAAGGCGCCGGAGCGCCACTGGGACGACTTCAAGGGCGTGGACCTGCACGGCAAGATCGCCGTGGTGCTGATCAACGATCCGGATTTCGAGACCGGCCAGGGCGATTTCGGCGGCAAGGCCATGACCTACTACGGCCGCTGGACCTACAAGTACGAAGAAGCCGCACGCCAGGGCGCGGCCGGCGTGCTGATCGTGCACGAGACGGAGCCGGCGTCCTACGGCTGGAACACGGTGAAGAACTCCAACACCAATGCGATGTTCGACATCGTGCGCGACAAGCCGGCCGAGACGCATCCGCAGGTGGAAGCGTGGATCCAGCGCGATTTCGCCGTGGATCTGTTCAAGCGCGCCGGCCTCGACTTCGATGCGCTGAAGAAGCAGGCGCAGACGCGCGAGTTCAAGCCGGTGACGCTGAAGGGCGAGAGCTTCTCCGCCAGCTACAAGGTGGACAGCAAGGTCATCACTTCGCACAACGTCGTCGGCCACATCGACGGCGCCAAGCATCCGGACGAGACCGTGATCTACAGCGCGCACTGGGATCATCTGGGCGTCGGCGCACCCGATGCCAAGGGCGACAAGATCTACAACGGCGCGGTGGACAACGGCACCGGTACGGCGGCGCTGATCGAGCTGGCGCGCGCGTTCAAGAGCGCACCCAAGCCGGAGCGCTCCATCGTGTTCCTCAACGTCACCGCGGAAGAGAAAGGCCTGCTCGGCTCCGAGTACTACGCGGCCAATCCGCTTTACCCGCTGGGCAAGACGGTGGGCGTGATCAATCTCGACGCGCTCGACCCGCACGGTCCGGCGCGCAACTTCACCATTTCCGGCAGCGCCAGGCTGGATCTGCTGGACGACCTGATCGCCACCGCCAAGCGCTGGAACCTCAGCTACTCGCCGGACCCGAAGCCGGAAGCGGGCCACTTCTTCCGCTCCGATCATTTCTCCTTCGCCAAGCGCGGCGTGCCGGCGATCTCGTTCGGCTCGGGCAACGACTGGGTCGACGGCGGCCTGGCGGCAGGCAAGCAGGCCGAGGACGAATACACCGACAAGCACTACCACCAGCCCTCGGACGAGTGGGAGGCCGGCTGGTCGTTCACCGGTATGGCGCGCGACCTGCAGATCCTCTACACGCTGGGCAGCGAGCTGGCCAATTCGAACCAGTGGCCGGACTGGAGCAAGGACTCCGAGTTCCGCGCCGCCCGCGACAAGACCGCCGCCGACCGCAAGTAAGCGGCGCTCACCGCAGCACGCGAACGGCCCGCCTCGGCGGGCCGTTTGTTTTCCATCAGCGGATGAACGGAGATTTCACGAAGAGCCACAAAGCCGTCTTCGCCGAATCACGATCCGGTCATAGGCCGCGCGCACGCTATGCGGACACCGTCCCCCACGGCAAGAACCGCTTCATGCTGGCCCAATACGTATTCCCCGCCAAGGCAGGGCTGTTCCGCATCGTCCGCCACGGACGCCGCTGGCGCAGCATGTTCGACATGCAAGAGACCGGACGCTACGACAGCGCCGAGCAGGCACTGGCCGCGCTGCGCGAGGCGTGGCCGCAGGCGCGGCTGCCGGTATCGCTGGAAGAGTGGCGTTATCTGCGCCAGGCCGCGGCGATGACGCATGGGCGCGATCCGGATGAGCCGGGAGAGCGCTGGCGCATGACGGGCTAAAGCTTCTGCCCCCTCTCCCCTCCGGGGAGAGGGTTGGGGTGAGGGGTCGAGCGGAGCGTAGAAGCTGGAGCGGAAAGCGAGCCACGCCTTGTCGATCCTCTTCCGCGAGCACCCGCCCCTCATCTGCCTGCCGGCATCTTCTCCCCGGCGGGGAGAAGAGTTCTCTATACAGGCGCCAGACCTTCGGTCATCGCCCGCGCCAGCTCCCGTTCGCCCATCACCACCATATCCGCGCCCTGCTTCTGCAGATGCTCGCGGCACTCCTCCGAATCCGCCCGCGCAATGATGCGCAGCCTTGGATTCAACTGCCGCGCCGCGCGCACCACCTCGCCGCTCTCGAACGCCTGCGGCAAGGTCACCAGCAGCGCCTTCGCTTCCGGCAGGTTGGCGGCGCCCAGCACTTCGTCGCTGGAGGCATTGCCCACCAGGGTCTCGATGCCCTGCTGCTGCAAGGTATCGACGTGGTCTTTTTCCTCTTCCAGCACCAGCAGCGGCAGGCCGGTGGCATGCACCGCTTCGCCCAGCAGCTGGCCGAGCTTGCCGTAGCCGGCCACCACCACGTGCCCGCTCAGCTCGGTCGGCTGCAGCGGCACGGCGGTGGTGCCGCCCTGCTCCGTCTCGGCGGCGGCCGCGCGCGCATCCATCCGCGCCTTGGCGCGGTCGAGCAGCTTGAACAGCAGCGGATTGATCAGGATGGACAGGATCGCCGCGGCCAGCAGCACGTCCTGCGCTTCCTTGGTCACCAGGTTCTGCGCCACGCCCACGCCGATCAGGATGAAGGAGAACTCGCCGATCTGCGCCAGGCTGGTGGCGATGGTGAGCGCGGTGGTCATCGGCTTGCGGAAGGCCAGCACGATGCCCAGCGCCGCCACCGACTTGCCGATCACGATGATCGCCAGCGCGGCCAGCACCACCAGCGGCTCGGACAGCAGCACCTGGTAATTGAACAGCATGCCGATGGAAACGAAGAACAGCACGGCGAACGCATCGCGCAGCGGCAGGGTTTCCTCGGCGGCGTCGTGCGCGAGTTTCGATTCGCCCATCATCATGCCGGCGAAGAACGCGCCCAGCTCGAACGACACGCCGAACAGCCCCGCGGCGCCGAACGCAACGCCCAGCGCGATCGCCAGCACGGCCAGGCGGAACAGTTCGCGCGAACCGGTCTGCGCGATCACCTGCAGCAGCCAGGGGATCAGCCGCTTGCCCACGATCAGCATCACCGCCACGAAGGCCACCACCTTGCCGATGGTGATGCCGACGGTCATGGCGATCTCGCCGAAGGACATCGACTGCCCGGCATTCAGCGACGCGCCGATCGCCGGCAGCAGCACCAGCGCCAGCACCATGGCGAGGTCCTCGACGATCAGCCAGCCCACCGCGATGCGCCCGCGCTCGGTCTCCATCAGCCGGCGCTCTTCCATTGCGCGCAGCAGCACCACGGTGCTGGCCACCGACAGCGCCAGGCCGAACACGAAGCTCTGCACCATCGGCCAGCCCAGCGCCCAGCCCAGCAGCATGCCCAGCACCGTGGCCACCGCCATCTGCCCGAGCGCGCCGGGGATGGCGATGGATTTGACCGAGAGCAGATCCTTCAGCGAGAAGTGCAGGCCGACGCCGAACATCAGCAGCACCACGCCGATCTCCGCCAGCTGGTGCGCCAGATGGCCGTCGGCGACGAAGCCCGGGGTGAACGGTCCGCACACCACGCCGGCGAGCAGATAGCCGGCCAGCGGCGGCAGGCGCAGGCGGTGCGCGATGGCGGCGAAGAAGAAGGCGAGCACGATGCCGCCGACGATGGTGCCGATAAGAGGGGCGTCATGCATGGCGGCGGTCCTTCCGGTGATGAGCGGGTACCCGGGCGCTGAGGGAGCGCGGGGGCGCCGCGGTGGACAAGCGGGCTCGTCGTGGCGCGTCTAGGTGTTGTAAGGGCTTGGGGCGTGCGGCACAAGCGCGAAGGCGCATTTTCGGCCTTGCCTCAACCTCCACTCTCGTCATCCCGGCGCAGGCCGGGATCCAGTGGCGATATCACTCGATGGTCGCCGCAGGCTCCGCTGGTGATGCCGGCTGGCTTCCCGCGTTCCATGAGCGCTGTCGCCACTGGATCCCGGCCTACGCCGGGATGACGAGCAAGAGCCGCACGTCGCCATCACTCCTGCGCGTTGATCACCGCCAGGAAATCCCGCCCGTACCGCTCCAGCTTCGCCTTGCCCACGCCGCTGATCGAGCCCATCTCCGCCTCGTTCGCCGGCAGCTCGCGCAGCATCGCGAGCAAGGTGGCGTCGTGGAAGATCACATAAGCCGGCACGCCATGCTGCTTCGCGAGTTTCGCGCGCAGGGCGCGCAGTGCATCCCACATCGGCTGCTCGTAGGCTTCGATGCCCAGGCTGCTGCCGGTGACCAGCTGGCTGTCGCGGCGGCGGCGCGAGCGGCGTTCCGGCCGCGTGTCCTCGCGCAGCAGCACTTCGCGGTTGCCGGTCAGCACCTCGCGGCTGCTGCGGGTGAGGCGCAGCGTGCCGTACTCGCCTTCCGCTTCCAGCAGTCCCGCGGCGAGCAGCTGGCGGAACACCGAACGCCACTGTTTTTCGTCCATGTCGGCGCCGATGCCGAAGGTGCTCAGGTGATCGTGGCGCAGCTGGCTCATGCGCTCGCTGTCCACACCGCGCAGGATGTCGATCACGTGGCCGGAGCCGAAGCGCTGTCCGCTGCGGTACACCGCCGACAGCGCCTTCTGCGCGGGTACGGTGGCGTCCCAGGTTTTCGGCGGCTCCAGGCAGTTGTCGCAGTTGCCGCAAGGGCCCGCATAGGTCTCGCCGAACGCGCCGAGCAGGCGCACGCGGCGGCATTCGGTGGCTTCGGCATAGGCGAGCAGCGATTCCAGCTTCTGCCGCTCCACGCGCTTGCGCTCGTCGGCGGATTCGGACTGGGCGATCATCTGGCTCATCGTCACCACGTCGGACAGGCCGTAGATCATCCAGGCCTCGGCCGGCAGGCTGTCGCGCCCCGCGCGGCCGGTCTCCTGGTAATAGCCTTCCATGCTGCGCGGCAGGTCCAGGTGCGCGACGAAGCGCACGTCCGGCTTGTCGATGCCCATGCCGAAGGCCACCGTGGCCACCATCACCACGCCGTCCTCGCGCAGGAAGCGCTGCTGGTTCGCCGCGCGCGTGGCCGCGTCCAGCCCGGCGTGATAAGGCAGCGCGGCAATGCCGGCCTCGGCCAACCACTGCGCGGTTTCGTCGACCTTGCGGCGACTGAGGCAATACACGATGCCGGCTTCGCCGCGATGGCCCTCGAGAAAATCCGTGAGCTGGCGCTTCGCGTTGTGGCGCAGGGCCACGCGGTAGCGGATGTTGGGGCGGTCGAAGCTGGACAGGAACTGGCGCGCGTCCTGCAGCGCCAGGCGCTCGACGATCTCCTCGCGCGTGCGCGGGTCGGCGGTGGCGGTGAGCGCGATGCGCGGCACCTGCGCGAAGCGCTGGTGCAGCACCGCCAGCTCGCGGTACTCGGGACGGAAATCGTGGCCCCACTGCGATACGCAGTGCGCTTCGTCGATGGCGAACAGCGCCACCTCGGTGCGTTCCAGCAGGCCGAGGAAGCGCGGCGTGAGCAGGCGCTCCGGCGCCACGTAGAGCAGATTCAGCTCGCCGGCCAGCAGTTGCCGCTCCACTTCGCGCTGGTCCTCGGCGGACAGGCTGGAGTTGAGATAGGCAGCGGCGACGCCGGCCTCGCGCAACGCGTCGACCTGGTCCTGCATCAGCGCGATCAGCGGCGACACCACGATGCCCGTGCCCTGCCGCAGCAGGGCGGGAATCTGGTAGCACAGCGACTTGCCGCCGCCGGTCGGCATCAGCACCAGGGCGTCGCCGCCCTCCGCCACCTGCTCGACGATGGCTTGCTGCTGGCCGCGGAAGCTGGTGTAGCCGAAGACGCTGTGAAGAATGTCGAGGGGAGAGGAAGACATTCCCCGAATGCTAGCAAATGCGGCCCGCGGCGCCCCGGGCGTGCGGTGCTTCATCGTGTAGGCGAGCTCCGATTTCGCGGTCGGCGCGGCGAGCGTCAATCGCCCGGCATGCCCCACAGCGCGCGGTCAATATCCGCATCCAGCCCGAAGCGCGACAGCGGCACCTTGCCGTTCTTCACTTCCACGCCCTCGGCGCGCAGGCGCCTGGACTGCTCGCGAAACCCGCGGCTGCCCGGCGGAAACGCAATCTGCCCGCTGGAACGCAGCACGCGGAACCACGGCAGTTCCATGCCATCGGGCACCTCGCCCAGCACACGCCCGACCAGGCGCGCCCGCCCGGGCAGGCCGGCGCGGGCGGCGATGGCGCCGTAGCTGGCGACGCGGCCCGGGGGAATGGCGGCGATGGCGGCGAAAATGCGGGCGTGCTGTTCGTTCATGGCGTGTCCAGGGTGAGACGGCATGAAGGCCTATAGCGGTAAGTCTTAGCGCGCGCCGTCATAAAGTCGTGGCAGAGTAGCGGAACCCGTTCTGCTGCCGGGAGCCGCCTCATGCATCACTTCGAAGCCGTGCGTTCCCATATCGGCGCAAAGCACGAGCTGCGCCACAACGGGCCCTATCTGATCAGCTTCGACCTGCCGCTGCCGCGCGGGCGGCACCAGGGCATCTACCTGGCCGAGCTGGAAGACGAAGCCGGCCGCCGCTTCCTGCGCGTCTCCACCCCGATCGGCCCGCTGGCCGGCGCCGACGCGCGCCGCTGCCTGCGCTTCAATTGGGAGCAGCGCGTGGGTTTCCTCGCCGTGGCCGACCTGGACGGCTCGCCCTTCCTGCACCTGTGCGAGAACCGCCCCTACGAGCTGCTCTCGATCGAAGAACTGCAGCGGGTGATCCACGAGCTGGGCGAACTGGGCGACGAGCTGGAACAAGTCGTCGCCGACGGTGGCGACGACTTCTGAGCTATCAAGACAGCGCCTGCGCCAACCGCACCGCGCCGTAGGCCAGCAGCGCCGTGACCGGCAGGGTGAGGATCCACGCCCACACCATCCGCTCCACCACCGACCAGCGGATCGCATTCCAGCGCTTGGCAGCGCCCACGCCCATGATCGAAGCCGACACGTTGTGCGTGGTCGACACCGGCACGCCCAGCGCCGAGGCGGTGAGGATCACCGCGGCCGAGCTGCCTTCGGCGGCGAAGCCATTGATGGGATGCAGCTTCACCATCTTGTGGCCCAGCGTCTTGATGATGCGCCAGCCGCCGCCGGCGGTGCCGCCGGCCATGGTCAGCGCGCACACCACCGCCACCCACGCCGGCACGTCGAAGCCGCCGTCGGCCGAGCCATGGATGCGCAGGAAACCCAGCCACGACGGCAGGCTGTCGAACTGGCCCGCGGCGGTGGCGCCGGCCAGGGCCAGGGCGATGATGCCCATGCTCTTCTGCGCGTCGTTCATGCCGTGGGCCAGGCCCATGGCGCTGGCCGAGACGATCTGCGCCTTGCCGAAGAAGCTGTTGACGAAGGGCGTGCGGCCGAGCCGGCGCAGCGGGCCGCTCTGGCTGGAGAACCAGCCGAGCAGCGCATACAGCGCGCCCATCAGCAGGAAGCCCATGACGAAGCCCAGCAGCGGCGACACCACCATCGGCACCACCACCTTGGGGATCACGCCCTTGCCCTGCCACCAGTGATCGCCGCCCTGCGACCAGATGATGGCGGCGAAGTTGTCGCCCGAGGCCGCGATCGCCGCGCCCACCAGGGCGCCGACCAGGGCATGGCTGGAACTGGACGGCAGGCCCAGCCACCAGGTCAGCAGGTTCCACACCGTGGCTGCGCCCAGCGCGCAGATCAGCAGCTGGGAACCGGCCGCCACCACGTGGGTGTCGATCAGGCCGGCGGCGATCGTCTTGGCCACCGCGGTGCCCCACAGCGCGCCGATCAGGTTGGTGATGGCGGCCAGGATCACCGCCTGGCCCGGCGTCAGCACCTTGGTCGCCACCACCGTGGCGATGGAGTTGGCGGTGTCGTGAAAACCGTTGATGTAGGTGAAGACCAGTGCGATCAGCACCACCGCGAAGACCATGCTCATCGCGGGCGCCTCAGGAGTTCTTGAGCACGATGGAATACACGATGTTGCCGACGTCGCGGCACTTGTCGATGGCTTTCTCGATCAGCTCGAACAGGTCCTTGGCCAGCATGGCGCGCATGGCGTCGCTGCCTTCCACGTACAGCGTGCGGTACGGCGCCAGCAGCATGCGGTCGCCTTCGGATTCCAGCGTCTGCAGGCGGTCCTGCAGCTTCTTCACCGGGTCGATGCGCAGGCCGCGGCGCAGCTCGCCGATCATTTCCGACACCACCGCACTGGCCTGCTCCAGCACCTGGGCGCGCTGGGCGAAGTCCACGTCGGACAGGCGCGCGGCGACGATCTCGTAGCGCTCGGCGAACTTCTCCACCGTCTTGGGGATCTTGTACAGCGCCGAGTTCAGCGCCTCGATGTCCTCGCGGTCCAGCGCGGTGACGAAGGTGTTGACCAGTTCCTCGCTGATCTGCGCGGCCAGTGCTTTCTCCCGCGCCCGGGCCGAGGCGAAGGCGGCCATCACCGGGGCGCGGTCGCTATGGGTCACCAGCTCGTGCAGGGCGCGGGCGCTTTCCCGCACCGCCTCCGCGCTTTGCTCGAGCAGGCCGTAGAACTTGTCGCCTTTGCCGAAGATCGTCTGCAGTGAAAACATGCGCGGAATGCCTGGAAGCCGATGGGAAGAAAGGAAAATTGACGGATATGTTACAGGACAGGCTTAAGCCCCGGCAGCAAGCCCCCGCTGCCGGCCCTGCCCCCGCAGGCCTTACACTCCCGGCCATGCCCCGACCCGCTACCGCTTCCCCCCGATGCTGACCGAGATCGCGACCGTCTTCGTGCTCGCGCTGGCCAACGGCTTCTTCGCCCTCTCGGAAATGGCCCTGGTCGCCTCCCGCAAGAGCCGCCTCAAGCAGATGGCCAAGACCAGCCGGCGCGCCCGCGTCGCGCTGCGCCATGCCGAGGCGCCCGAGCATTTCCTGTCCACCGTGCAGGTGGGCATGACCCTGGTGATCCTGGTCACCGGCGCCATTGCCGGCGACGCCCTGGGCGACCACATTGCCGAGGCCATCCACGGTGGCCGGGCGGCCTGGCTGGAGCCGTACGCCAAGGTGATCGGCCTGGTGCTGGGCTTCGCCCTGATCTCCTTCATCCAGATCGTGATCGGCGAACTGGTGCCCAAGCGCCTGGCGCTGTCGGCGCCGGAGAAAGTCTCCGGCTTCGTCGCCATGCCGATGCTGGTGCTGTCGCGCATCGCCGCGCCGTTCGTGTGGCTGCTGAATTTCTCCAGCAGCCAGCTGCTGCGCCTGCTGCGCGTGGCCAAGCGCGGCAGCGATGCGGTGACGGAAGAGGAAATCCGCCTGCTGGTGGCCGAAAGCGCCGAGCAGGGCGTGCTGGACGCCGACGAGCACAACATGGTCAACCGCGTGCTGCGCCTGGGCGACCGCACGGTGGACAGCGTGATGACCCCGCGCACCCGCATCGCCTGGCTGGACGTGGCCGCCACGCCGGAAGAGAACGACGAAGTGCTGCGCGACACGCCGTATTCGCGCTATCCGGTCTACCGCGCCGACGAAAGCGACGTGGTCGGCGTGGTCGAGGTGAAGCACCTGCTGCGCAATTTCCGCCACGGCTCGCCGGACCTGTTCGGCCGCATGGCCAAGCCGCTGTTCGTGCCGGCCACGGCGCGCGCGCTGGACCTGCTGGAAGAATTCCGCGACGCCGAGACCCAGCTGGCCCTGGTGGTGGACGAATACGGCGACATCGAAGGCCTGGTCACCCTCAACGACCTGCTCTCGGCCGTGGTCGGCGCCAGCCAGCGCGGCAGCCAAGGCGGCGAGGAAACCGCGCCGATCGTGCCGCGCGAGGACGGCAGCTGGCTGGTCGACGGCTCGATCTCCACCGACGACCTGCGCGAACTGCTGCACGTGGACCACCTGCCCGGCGAGCAGGAACACGAATACCGCACCGCCGCCGGCATGGTGATGGCCGTGCTCGGCCATATCCCGCAGACCGGCGAGGTGTTCGCCTGGCAGGGCATCCGCTTCGAAGTGGTGGACCTGGACGGGGCGCGCATCGACAAGCTGCTGATCACGCCGGCGCGGCCGATCGAACTCGCCGACGACGAGCAGTAAGCCGCGCGGCTCAGTCCTTGGGTTTGTCCTGCGCGATCTTCGCCATCCGCTGCGCGTCGGCGAAGATGCCGTGCAGGATGCGCAGCTCGCGCTCGTCCATCTGCGCGCGCTGGAACAGCTTGCGCAGCCTCAGCATGATCGTGGTCGGCGCGCGGCCCTTGTGGAAGTCGATGTCGTCCAGCGTCTCGGCCAGGTGCTCGTAGAAGCGCTCCATGCGCGCGGCGTCGGCCGGCGGCTCGGCATCGTCGCGCACCGGCGCCGCCGGCACGTCGCCGCCGAGCAGGGCCACGCGCAGTTCGTAGGCCATCACCTGCACGGCCTGCGAGAGATTCAACGAACTGAAATCGTCCACGCTGGGAATGCGCACCATCGCGTGGCAGCGCGCCAGTTCCTCGTTCTCCAGGCCGGTGCGCTCGTTGCCGAACACCAGCGCCACCTGTTCGCCGCGGCCGGCGGCGGCCAGCACGCGCGTGGCGGCTTCGCGCGGGGAGAGTTCTTCCAGGTCCACGCCGCGCCGGCGCGCCGACAGGCCCAGGGCCAGGCTGCAGCCGGCCAGGCCGTCGACCAGGCCGTCGTGCACGCCGGCTTCGGCCAGCACCTCGTCCGCGCCGGCGGCCAGGGCCGAGGCTTCGGCGTGGGGAAAGCGGTGCGGGGCGACCAGGGTCATGCGGCCGAAGCCCATGGTGCGCATGGCCCGCGCCGAGCTGCCGATGTTGCCCGGGTGCGAGGTGCGCACCAGGACGAAGCGGACGAGGGAGGCCAGATCGGTCATGAGTGGCAGGGACGGCGGGCGGCAAAGGGGGCGCAAGGATAACGGGAACCGGCCCGCGGCGCGGCCGTTCCCTGGCTCCCGTCTCGCCGCCCTGCTAGACTTCGCGGCCGCTCCCCGTTCTTTCGAAAAGCCGAAGCCATGCCCAGACCCGCCGTCAACGTCGCGGTGCGCGCCGCTCGCGCCGCTGGAAACGTGATCCTGCGCTATATGAACCGCATCGACGGTCTCAATATCGTGGAAAAACAACGCATGGACTTCGCCTCGGAAGTCGACCGCCTGGCCGAAGCCGAGATCGTCAAGGAACTGCGCCGCGCCTACCCGAGCCACGCCATCCTCGCCGAGGAAAGCGGCCAGATGGGCAAGGGTCCGCTGACCTGGGTGATCGACCCGCTCGACGGCACCCACAACTATCTGCGCGGCATCCCGCATTTCTCCGTGTCCATCGCCCTGCTGGAAAAGGGCGAGCCGGTCTACGGCGTGGTGTTCGATCCGCTGCGCGGCGAGCTGTTCACCGCCAGCAAGGGCGACGGCGCCTACCTCAACGACCGCCGCATCCGCGTCAGCCGCCGCGAGGACCTGGGCGGCGCGATGATCGCCACCGGCTACCCCTACCGCCAGCGCCAGCATCTGGAAGCGCAGCTCAACATGACGCGCGTGCTGCTGGGCCAGGCCGAGGACATCCGCCGCTCCGGCTCGGCCGCGCTGGACCTGGCCTACGTGGCCGCCGGCCGCTACGACGGCTATTTCGAGATCGGCCTGAAGCCGTGGGACATGGCCGCCGGCGTGCTGCTGGTGCGCGAGGCGGGCGGCCGCTACGGCGATTTCGCCGGCCGCGACGGCATCCCGGCCAGCGGCAACATCATCGCCGGCAACCTGCACGTGGTGCAGGCGATGACCGAGATCATCGGCGCGCAGTCGACGCCTGGCCTGCTGAAAGCGTAGGCGTAGGTTGGGGTGAGCCGAAGGCGAACCCCAACATCATCACGTCCAAACGCACCGCAATGTTGGGGTTCGCCTTCGGCTCACCCCAACCTACGCCGGTAGGTTCAAGTCAGCCCTGATCCTTGAGGAAGCCGCGCAGGAACGGCACGGTGATGCGCCGCTGCGCGGCGAGCGAGGCCTTGTCGAGCTTGTCGAGCAGGTCCAGCAGCGCGCCCAGGTCGCGCGCGTAGCGGGCGAACAGCCAGTCGAGCACGGTGTCGTCCAGCTCGATGCCGCGGCCGGCGGCCTGGCCCTTCAGCACGGCGCGGCGCTCGGCGTCATCCAACGGCTTCAGCACCGCCTGCTGGCAGGCACCCAGGCGCGAGCGCAGGTCCGGCAGGCCCAGGCCGAGCTGGGCGGGAATCGCTTCGGCGGCGAACAGCATGGCCAGGCCTTCGGCGCGAGCCTGGTTGTAGACGTCGAACAGCGCGTGCTCGGCCTCGCGGTCGCCGGCGATGGCACCCAGGTCGTCCAGCGCCAGCAGCTCGCTGCCCGCTACGCCGCGGATCGCCGCGGCGCGCTGGCCGATCGTGGCCAAGGGCAGGTACTGCACGGTGCGGCCGGCTTCGCTCGCCGCCTGGCAGGCGGCCATCAGCAGGTGGCTCTTGCCGCTGCCGGCGGAGCCGCTGAGGTAGAGCCAGGGTGTGCGCGGCGTCATCGCCAGTTCGCGCACGGCAGCAACGGTGGCTGCGTTGGAACCGTCATGGAAATGCTCGAAGCGCTGGCGCCGCGGCCAGCGCAGCGCAAGAGGCAGCTGCGGGATCATGCTTGCGGGTCGTCCCGATCCTTCCGGGTGTGTTCTTTCACATCCACCTCGATGCCGTCCTCGCTCTGCTCTACCGCCACTTCCATTTCCGCGATCACCGGGTCCTGCCGCCCTTCCTCCGTATACAGTCCGCTATGCCGGTATCGCTGGCTGAGATAGCGCAGCACCACCAGGATCACGGATGCCGCCGGCAGCGCCAGCAGGATGCCGAGGAAGCCGAACAGATAGCCGCCGGCCAGCACCGCGAAGATCACCGCCACCGGATGCAGGCCGATCTTCTCGCCGACCAGGCGCGGCACCAGCACATAGCCTTCCAGCAGCTGGCCGATCACGAACACCACCACCACCAGCGACACGTGGGTCCAGTCGCCGTACTGCACCAGCACCGCGATCAGCGCCGAGCCGAAGCCGACGATGAAACCCAGGTAGGGCACGAAGCTGAGCAGGCCGGCGACCATGCCGATCAGCGGCCCCACCGACAAGCCGAGCAGTGACAGGCCCGCGCCGTAGAAGATGCCCAGCGCCAGCATCACCAGCAGCTGGCCGCGCACGAAGGCGCCCAGCACCAGGTCCGATTCGCGCGCCAGGTGGGCGATGGTCGGCTCGATCGAGCGCGGCAGCATGTCGTCGACCCACGCCACCAGGCGGTCCCAGTCGCGCAGCAGGTAGAACGCCACCACCGGGATCAGCACCAGGTTGGTCATCCAGGCGATCACGCCCAGGCCCGAGCGGGTGACCTTGCCCAGCACGGTGGATACGACGCCGCCGAGCGAGCCCAGGTGGTCCTTCAGCTCGGCGATCAGGCGGTCGGTGTCGAAGGCGTTGGGGTCCAGCCGCAGCTTGGCCTGCAGCCAGGGCAGCGCGGTGGTGCGCACCCAGTCCACGTAATGCGGCAGGCTCTGCACCAGGTTCTCGACCTGGCGCGAGATCAGCGGGATCAGCAGCAGCAGCGCGCCCACCGTCACCAGCAGCAGCACGAAGAACACCACGCTCACCGCCACCGTGCGGCCCATGCCCAGCCGCTCCAGGCGGTCGGCCAGCGGGTCGCCGAGATAGGCGAACATGCCGGCCACGGCAAACGGCATCAGCACCGGCGCCAGCAGCCAGAGCAGGTAGAGGATCACTGCGGTGATCGCCAGCATCTGCCAGCGGCGGGAAATGTCTTGGGTCATTCGTCGCGGCTCGTCGTGGGAGGTGGCGAGGGCGGCTTGCCAGGCGGCATGGCCTCACGCGCAAGTGTGACTGATGCGCGCGGCGCTGTCAGCGCAGTGCCGCGCGGGCCCGGCGCGACCAGCGCCAGACGTAGTCCGCGCCGCTGGCCAGGCACAGCGCGGCGACCAGCCAGGCCAGCAGGTTCATCGCCGCCAGCCGCCAGCCGGCGCTCCCGGCCAGGATGCCCAGCAGATAGACGATCTGCAGCAGGGTGCAGGCCTTGGAGACCAGGCTGGGCTCCGGCTGCAGCGGGCCGATCAGCAGCCGCCAGGCCAGCGCGCCGGTGGCGATCACCGCGTCGCGCCCACATACCAGGGCCGCCAGCCACCACGGCGCGAGGCCGGTCAGCGCCAGCAGTACGAAACAGGTGACCAGCAGCAGCTTGTCCGCCGCCGCATCGAGGATGCCGCCGAGCCGGCTCTGCCAGCCGCAGCGCCGCGCCAGGAAACCGTCCAGGCCGTCGGTGAAGCCGGCCAGCGCGACCAGGCCCAGGGCCAGGCGCGGCTCGCGCGCCAGGATGGCCCAGCCGATCGGCGGGACCAGCAGGATGCGCAGCAGCGTGATCGCGTTGGGCAGGTGGCGCCAGGGTGAGAGCGGCCCGCCAGGCATCGCCGCGCTCTCTGCCGCCGAAGACTCAGTGCACCCAGCGCAGGCTGGCGTCGGCGCCGCTGTGGGCGTCCGCTTCGAGCAGGCGGCCGCCGGCGGTCAGGCTGCCGGCCATCACGTTGAGCGGCAGGCCGGTCTTCACGGCGAACAGGATGCCGTCGTTCTGCGCGCTCAGCGTCACCACCTCGCGCACCATCGGGTCGGCGCGCAGCGTCGCCAGCAGGTTGGCGTAGTCCAGCGCGGAAGCCACGCCGCTCACCCACAGCTTGCCCGCGACATTGCCGGAGCCGATCACGTTGAGCTGCTTGCCCAGGCGGTCGGACAGCGCGTTGCCGGCGTCGACCAGGGTCTGCTGAGTGGGTGCGCCGGTGCTGTTCCACTTCTGCTGCGGGCCGCCGGAAACCAGGTTCCAGTCCGCGCCGTCGGCGCGCAGCTGGCCGAGCAGGACCAGGCCGGTCTTGTACTGGCGGGCCAGGCCGAAGATCTGGTCGGGCTCCGCGCTGGCCACCGAGGGAGCGTCCGCGCTCTTGCCGGGGTCGGCCAGCACCACGTTGTAGCCGCGCTGGGCCACGGCCTGGGACAGCGGCGCCAGGGCGTCCTTGTCCATCACGTTGCCGCTGGCGTCGCGCACCAGCAGCAGCACCGGCGGCTTGCCGGTGGTGCCGGCCACGCCCATCTGCGAGACCGCCCGCTGCACCGCGCCGGAGTCGAAGCTGACCTGCAGCGCCAGCCCGCCGGCGGCGCGCTGGTACTGGTACTGCTGCACGATGCCGGAGGCCGATTTCAGGGTGTCGTCGTAGCCGGGCTTGCCGCGCAGGTCCTGGCCGCCGGCGGTGCGCGCCAGCACCTGGCTGAGCGCCACGCCGAAAGCCTCGTCGCGCTTGGCCTCGCTGGTGTCGGCGACCGGCACGGTGACGGTATAGGGCGAGACCTGGCCCTGGGCGTGCGCCGCGGGAAGCAGGAAGGCCAGCAGAAGGCCGACGAACAGCAGGCGTGACAGGCGCATAAGCTCGGAAGGCTGGCGGGGAAAACGCTCCGCAGTCTGCCCAATCCGGCCCCCAGCGTCTATCATTGGGCGTTTCTCCACGCCGGTTCCTGCCATGTCCGACGCACTCACCTACCGCGCCGCCGGTGTCGATATCGACGCGGGCAATGCCGTGGTCGAACGCATCAAGCCCCTGGTCAAGCGCACCTTCCGCCCCGAAGTGATGGGCGGCCTGGGCGGCTTCGGCGGCCTGTTCGACCTGGCCGGGCGCTACAAGGAGCCGGTGCTGGTGTCCGGCACCGACGGCGTCGGCACCAAGCTCAAGCTCGCCCAGCAGCTGGGCCGCCACGACACCATCGGCATCGACCTGGTCGGCATGTGCGTCAACGACGTGCTGGTGCAGGGTGCGGAGCCGCTGTTCTTCCTGGACTACTTCGCCACCGGCAAGCTCGATGTCGACACCACGGTGGCCGTGGTCGGCGGCATCGCCAAGGGCTGCGAACTGGCCGGCTGCGCGCTGATCGGCGGCGAGACCGCCGAAATGCCCGACATGTACCCGCCGGGCGAATACGACCTGGCCGGCTTCACCGTCGGCGCGGTGGAGAAATCCGCCCTGCTGAGCGGCGAGGCTATCGTGGCCGGCGACGTGATCCTGGGCGTGGCCTCCTCCGGCCCGCATTCCAACGGCTATTCGCTGATCCGCAAGATCGTCGAGCGAGCCGGCAGCCCGCTGGAGCTGGACCTGGGCGGCGTCACGCTGGCCGATGCGCTGATGGCGCCGACCACGATCTACGTCAAGCCGATGCTGGAACTGCTCAAATCCGCGCCGGTGCATGGCATGGCCCACATCACGGGTGGCGGGCTGAAGGAAAACATCATCCGCGTGGTACCCGACGGCCTGGGCCTGGCGCTGGACGCCGCCGCCATCGTGCTGCCGCCGGTGTTCGACTGGCTGATGCGCGAAGGCAAGGTGGCGCGCGAGGAAATGTGGCGCACCTTCAACTGCGGCGTGGGCTTTACCGTGATCCTGCCGCGCGACGCCGTGGCCGCCGCCGCCGCGCTGCTGCACAAGCATGGCCTGGCCAGCTCGGTGATCGGCGAAGTGGTGCCGGCGCAGGGCGACGAGCGCGTGCACATCGGCTGAGCCGGTCCGCTCTTTTTCTCTTCCATCGCCGCGCGGTCCCCTGCGATCGCGCGGCCTGAATACCCGGCCCCGCGCATGTCCTCTCCTCTCCGCATCGCCGTCCTCGCTTCCGGACGCGGCAGCAACCTGCAGGCCCTGATCGCCGCGCGCGACGCCGGCAAGCTGCCGGTGGAGTTCGTGCTGGTCGGCAGCGACAAGGCGCAGGCCGGCGCGCTGGAGCTGGCCGAGGCGGCGGGCATTCCGCGGCTGGTGCTGAATCCGAAGGCGTATCCGTCGCGCCGCGCGTTCGATCTGGACTTGTTCTCGCGCATCGAAGCCACGGGCGCCGACCTGCTGGTGCTGGCCGGCTACATGCGCATTCTCGACGGCGAGGCGCTGCACCCGTGGGTGGGGCGGATGATCAACATCCATCCCTCGCTGCTGCCGAAGTACCGCGGCCTGCATACGCATCGCCGCGCGCTGGAAGCGGGCGATCCGGAACACGGCGCCAGCGTGCATTACGTGACCGCGGAGCTGGATGGCGGGCCGGTGATCGCACAGGCGCGCATCGGCATCGAGGCCGGCGATCACGAAGACCTGCTGGCGCAGCGGCTGCTCGCCTATGAGCACCGGTTGCTGCCGGCGGTGGTGCGGATGATTGCCGCCGGGCGGCTGGCTTATGCGGCGCCGGATGGCGTGGCGCTGGATGGCGAGCGCTTGTCCTCGCCGCTGGAACTGCGCGGGGACGAGCTGGTCCGCTGACGCGGTCTTCATCGACGCCCAACGAGTCATTCAGCCGGCACGCGTAGACTGCCCCGCCATGGCTACCCTCACCTCTCCCCGCAAGTTCCTGGCCGGTCTCGCGCTGGCCCTCTCCGCTTCCGCCGCGTTCGCCGCCACCACGCCCACGCCGTTCACCGCCACCTACCAGGTGCTGCAGGGCGACCAGGTGATCGGCGAAGCCACCATCAGCCTCAAGTCCACCGCGCTTGGCTGGGAATACAGCAACCAGACGCGCGGCACCGGCGGCCTGGCCGCGGCGCTGGGCGCCAGCTCCAGCGAGATCACACGCTTCCGCTGGAACAACAACGCGCCGGAAACCGTGGCCTACGACTACCGCATGAACGCGTCGATCAAGAGCAAGCAGCGCACCACGCGCGTGGACTGGAACAGCAAGCAGGTGAGCGTCGACGACGGCAAGGGCGCGGAAACCTACGCCGCCGCGCCGGGCATGGTCGACCGCAACACCGCGCCCTACGCCATCGGCCTGGCCCTGCACGACGGCAAGCAGGCGGTGACCCTGCCGGTGGCGGTGAAGCGCAACGTCGAGAACCAGCAGTTCAAGGTCGCCGGCAACGACGACGTGAAAGTGCCGGCCGGCAGCTTCAAGGCGCAGCGCGTGGAGCGCACCGACAAGGACCAGAGCTTCAGCGCCTGGTACGTGCCGCAGAAATACCTGGTGCCGGTGAAGCTGACCCAGAGCGACGGCGGCAATCTCACCCTGCAGCTGGTGAGCTACCAGGCCGGCCGATAAAAGCAGGCGATAAAAAAGGGAGCGCGCGGACAGCGCACTCCCTCCATCAAAAAAGCCGGCAGCGATGCCGGCTTTTTTGTCGCCTCAGGACGGCAGGCGGCGGATCTTCGCGCCGAGCACGCCGAGCTTTTCCTCGATGTTCTCGTAGCCGCGGTCGATGTGGTACACGCGGTCCACCGTGGTGTCGCCGTCCGCGACCAGGCCGGCCAGCACCAGGCAGGCGGAGGCGCGCAGGTCGGTGGCCATGATCGGCGCGCCACTCATCTTGTCCACGCCCTTGATGATCGCGGTGTTGCCTTCCAGGCGGATGTCCGCGCCCAGGCGCTGCAGCTCGTGCGCGTGCATGAAGCGGTTCTCGAACACCGTCTCGGTGATGACGCCCACGCCCTCGGCCACGCAGTTGAGCGCGGTGAACTGCGCCTGCATGTCGGTCGGAAACGCCGGGTACGGCGCGGTGGTGATGTTCACCGCCTTCGGGCGGCGGCCCTGCATGTCCAGCTCGATCCAGTCCGGGCCGGTGTTGATGTGCGCGCCGGCTTCTTCCAGCTTGGCCAGTACCGAGTCCAGCGTGTTGGCGCGCGCGTTGCGGGCGCGCACCTTGCCGCCGGTCATCGCCGCGCCGACCAGGAAGGTGCCGGTCTCGATGCGGTCCGGCAGCACTTCGTATTGCGCGCCGTGCAGGCGCTCGACGCCGTGGATGGTGAGGGTGGAGCTGCCGGCGCCCTCGATCTGCGCGCCCATGGCGATCAGGCAGTTGGCGAGGTCCACCACTTCCGGTTCCTGCGCCGCGTTCTCGATGATGCTGGTGCCCTGCGCGAGCGCCGCGGCCATCATGATGTTCTCGGTGCCGGTGACGGTGACCATGTCCATCACGATGCGGGCGCCCTTCAGGCGGCTGGCCTTGGCCTTGATGAAGCCGTTTTCCACGCTCACCTCGGCGCCCAGCGCCTGCAGGCCGCGGATGTGCTGGTCCACCGGGCGCGAACCGATCGCGCAGCCGCCGGGCAGCGAGACCTCGGCCTGGCCGAAGCGTGCCACCAGCGGGCCCAGCACCAGGATCGAGGCGCGCATGGTGCGCACCAGGTCGTACGGCGCCACGTGGCGATCGGTGGAGCGCGGGTCGACGTGCATCTTCATGCGGTCGTCCAGCACCAGCTGCACGCCCATCTGGCCGAGCAGCTCGATGAAGGTGGTGACGTCGTGCAGGTGCGGCACGTTGCTGATGGTCACCGGCTCGTCGGCGAGCAGGCAGGAGGCGAGGATCGGCAGCACCGCGTTCTTGGCGCCGGAAATACCGACCTCGCCATTGAGCGGCACGCCGCCGCTGATCAGGATCTTGGCCATTCTTGTCCTTGGGGGTGTTCTTGGAACCGGGCGACGGCCGTCAGCGGCGCGCCGCGGCTTCCTCGGGGGTCAGGGTCTTCAGCGCCAGGGCGTGGATCGCACCGCCCATCAGCTCGCCCAGCGTGCCGTAGACCAGGCGATGGCGCGCGAGGGGGAGCTTGCCGGCAAACTGCGCCGCCACCACTTCCGCCTCGAAATGCACGCCGTCGTCGCCGGAAACCTGCGCCTGCGCACCGGGCAGGCCTTGTTCGATCATTGCCTGTATGGTGGCAGCGTCCATCGGGAATCCAGTCGTGGGTCACCGGCGCCTGGGCTTGCGGAATCCCTCATCAGGACCACATCGGCGCCGACCGTGACGATAAAATGCGAATATGCCATGGTAATGGAAATCCGCTGTCACAGAAACGATGCGCGGCCCTTCGGCCCGGTTTCGTCCCAGCCAAGCCTTTGAATCACACGGGAAGCCTTGGCTGACCGTCGCCCGCCGTCACCGGCACCACCGCCGCACGGCCCGCCACCCGAGAACGCATGAACGCCCACGTCGCCCCGCCCGCCAAGCCCGCCCTGCTCGACGCCGATGCCCTGGTGCGCAGCGCCCGCACGGTGATCGCCACCGAGGCGGCTTCGATCCGCGCGCTGGAACCGCGCATCGGCCCCTCCTTCGTGGAGGCCTGCCGCATGATCCTGGGCTGCGCCGGGCGCGTGGTGGTCACCGGCATGGGCAAGTCCGGCCACGTCGGCCGCAAGATCGCCGCCACCCTCGCTTCCACCGGCACGCCGGCGTTCTTCGTGCATCCGGGCGAGGCCAGCCATGGCGACCTGGGCATGATCCTGCCGCAGGACATCGTGCTGGCGCTGTCCAATTCGGGCGAGACCGACGAGGTGCTGTTCATCCTGCCGGTGCTCAAGCGCCAGGGCATTCCGCTGATCGCCATCACCGGCAACGAGCGCTCCTCCCTGGCCGACCAGGCCGACGTGCACCTGGACGCGAGCATCTCGGCCGAAGCTTGCCCGCTGGGCCTGGCCCCGACCGCCAGTACCACCGCTGCGCTGGTGATGGGCGACGCCCTGGCCATCGCCCTGCTGGAGGCGCGCGGCTTCACCTCCGAGGACTTCGCCCGCTCGCATCCGGCCGGCAGCCTGGGGCGCCGCCTGCTGCTGCACATCGGCGACGTCATGCACACCGGCGAGGGCATTCCGAGGGTGGCGCCGGACGCCTCGCTCACCGCCGCGCTGATGGAAATGACCCGCAAGCACCTGGGCATGACCGCCGTGGTCGACGCCGAACAGCGCCTGCTCGGCGTATTCACCGACGGCGACCTGCGCCGCGCCCTGGACGACGAGGACGTCGACCTGCGCGGCGCCACCGTGGCCGAGCTGATGACCCGCGGCCCCAAGACCATCGGCGCCGACAAGCTGGCGATCGAAGCCGCGCAGATGATGGAAAAGCATCAGATTCACGCCCTGCTGGTGGTGGACGAGGCGCAGCGGGTGGTCGGCGCGCTGAACATTCATGATCTGCTCCGCGCGCGCGTGGTGTGATGCCTGGCTGGCGCGGGCAGCCGCGCCGCCGGACAACGCTTCGCCGCCCCATGCGTTCTGCCGGCCGGGCCGTTGACCCGGCCCTCCCCCGAGCCCCTGACCAGACTTCCCCGTGGCCCATTACCTCGACCATCTGCCCGCCGAACTGCTCGCCCGCGCCGCCAGGATCCGGCTCGCGGTCTTCGACGTGGATGGCACCCTCACCGACGGCCGCCTGTGGTACGGCGAGGACGGGCGCGAGACCAAGGTCTTCCACGTGCATGACGGCCTGGGCCTGAAGCTGCTGCAGGCGCACGGCGTGCAGGTGGCCCTGATCACCGCGCGCATCAGCCACCCGGTCGCGCTGCGCGCCGAGGAACTGAACATCGCCCACGTCTACCAGGGCCAGCGCGACAAGCTCGCCTGCTTCCGCGAACTGCTGGCCGCGCTGGGCCTGGAGGCCGAGCAGGCCGCCTTCGTCGGCGACGACCTGCCCGACCTGCCGCCGATGCGCCAGGCCGGCCTGGCCGTGGCCGTAGCCAATGCCCACCCCTGGGTGGCCGAGCAGGCGCACTGGCGTACGGCCAAGACCGGCGGCATGGGCGCCGCGCGCGAAGTGTGCGACCTGATCCTGCTCGCCCAGGGCAAGGCCGAGCAGGAACGGGGGCGCTGGCAGTGAGTCTTCGCGATTACCTGCGCGACCGTCGGCTGACGGTCGCGATCGTCCTGGTCGGCGGCGCCGCCGTGCTCAGCCAGCTGCTGCTGTGGTGGCTGGGGCCGGCGCCCAAGCCCAACGACTTCATCGGCCCGCCGCGTTCCGGCTACACCCTGGCCGACTTCAAGGGCTATGTGTACGGCGAGGACGGCCACCCGACCTTCCGCGTCACCGGCCCGCGCCTGGACCGCCGCGAAGGCGACGACTCGCTCTACCTCGACTCGCCCAAGTTCGAGCTCCCGGCCAAGCAGCCCGGCGTGCCGGACTGGAAGGGCGAATCCCGCTACGGCTGGGTGGACAAGAGCGGCACCCTGCTCAAGCTGCAGGGGCCGGTCTACATGCACCGTCCCGCCTACGGCGACACGCCGCAGGCCGAGCTGCATACCTCCGAGGTCACCGCCTGGCCCAAGGAGAACCGCATGGAAACGGCCGAGCCGGCACAGTTGACGCAAGGCGACAGTAGAATGAGCGGCGTCGGCATGCGTGCCAACCTCACTGACAATCACCTGGAGCTGCTCGATGACAGCCACGGCTCGTTCCCGCCGCGCAAACGGAAGTCCTGACCTCATGCGTAGCCGCCTCCTGTTCGCGCTGGCCACCCTCGCCCTGCTGCCGGCCCTTGCGCTGGCCAAGAAGGACGACCGCAGCCAGCCGATGAATTTCACCGCCAAGTCGACCAACGCCTACAACGCGCCCAACAGCATCACCACGCTTACCGGCAACGTGAAGCTGACCCAGGGCACCCTGCTGATCACCGGCGCCGAGGCCAAGGTCTACCTGGACAAGGACACCCAGATCTCGCGCGTGGTGGTCACCGGCAGCCAGGCGCACATCCAGCAGCTGGACGAGAACAACAACCTGATGCAGGGCGACGCCGCCCAGCTCGACTACGACAACATCAACGGCATCGCCGTGCTCACCGGCAACGCCAAGGTGACCCAGCAGGGCCGCGGTGAATTCCACGGCGACAAGATCACCTACAACACCGACACCAGCCTGATCACCGGCGAGTCCGGCGGCGACGGCCTGGTTCACGGCACCTTCCTGCCCAAGCCCAAGCCGGCCGCCGCGGCGCCCGCCGCCAAGCCGGCCGCGCCGGCACCGGCCAGTTCGGCCCCCAAGCCGGCCACGGCGGCTTCGGCCGCGGGTAAGTAATCGATGCTGTCCGCCGAAGGCCTGCAGAAACGCTTCCGCGCGCGCCAGGTGGTGCGCGACTTCGCTTTTTCCATCCGCGAAGGCGAGGTGGTGGGCCTGCTCGGTCCCAACGGCGCCGGCAAGACCACCTGCTTCTACATGGTGGTGGGCCTGATCGAGGCCGACGCCGGCACCATCAAGCTCGACAAGTACGACATCACCGGCCTGCCGATGCATGCGCGCGCCAAGCTGGGCATCGGCTACCTGCCGCAGGAACCGTCGGTGTTCCGCCGCCTCACCGTGGCCGACAACATCATGGCCGTGCTGGAGCTGCGCGAGAACCTCGGCGCCAAGCAGCGCGCCACCGAACTGGAAAGCCTGCTCGACGAGCTGAAGATCGCGCACATCGCCGACCAGCGCGGCATCAGCCTCTCCGGCGGCGAGCGCCGCCGCGTGGAGATCGCCCGCGCGCTGGCCGCCGAGCCGCGCTACATGCTGCTGGACGAACCCTTCGCCGGCGTCGACCCTATTTCGGTGGGCGAGATCCAGCGCATCGTGCGGCACTTGAAGGAGCGCGGCATCGGCGTGCTGATCACCGATCACAACGTACGTGAGACGCTGGGCATCTGCGACCGCGCCTACATCCTCAACGACGGCGAAGTGCTGTCGCGCGGCACGCCGGCGCACATCCTGGCCGACGAGAAAGTACGCGAGGTCTATCTGGGCCGCGAATTCAGGCTATAAGGCTTTCCTGATGGCCGCGGTGCGCGCGCCGTCACATTCAGCCATTCGGCCTACGCGAGGATCGGCGGGAACCTATGGCCGCTCCTCCCCCTAGGGGTTAGGATGACCCGAAGCTCATCCAAGCCTTTGGGCTCATTCAAAACAGTGGCATGAAACCCGGACTGCAGTTTCGCCTCAATCAACAGCTCACCCTGACGCCGCAATTGCAGCAGGCGATCCGCCTTCTGCAGCTGTCGCAGCTGGAGCTGGAGGCCGAGCTGCGCCAGATCGCCGAGAGCAACCCGCTGCTGGAGTTCTCCGAGGACGCCGCCAACGAGGGCGACAGCGAAGGCGATGGCGAGGCCGCCACCTTCGACGCTCCCACCGAGGCCGCCACCTCCGCCAACGACGGCGACAGCGGCGACGAGCCGGCCGACTGGAGCGAATCCGGCGGCAACGCCGAAGAACCCATCGACTTCTCCTCCGCCGGCGGCAGCCGCAGCAGCGGCGGCGACGAGGACCACTTCGAACCGCAGAACGCCGCGCCGGAGACCCTGCAGGAACACCTGCTGTGGCAGCTCAACCTCACCCACATGAGCCTGCGCGAGCGCACCATCGCCGCGATCATCATCGATGCGCTCAATGCGGACGGTTATCTGGGCGAGACGCTGGAATCGGTCACCGCCGCGGTGCCGGCCGACCTCAAGGCCACCGTCGAGGAAGTCGACGCCGTGCGCCGCCAGGTGCAGCGCTTCGATCCTACCGGCGTGGCCAGCCTGGACCTGCGCGACTGCCTGCGCGTGCAGCTGGAGCAGTTCGATCCGGACCTGCCTCAGCGCGAGCTGGCGCTGCGCATCGTCGACAGCGAGCTTGAGCTGCTGGCGCGCAACGACATCGCCCGCCTGTCGCGCCGACTGCGCGCCAGCGACGAGGAAACCCACGCCGCGGCCATGCTGATCCGCAGCCTGGACCCGCGCCCTGGCGCCGCGCTCGACGTCACCCCGGTGGAATACGTCGCGCCCGACGTCTACGCGCGCAAGGACAGCGGCCGCTGGCGCGTCAGCCTCAATCCCGACTGCCAGCCGCGGCTGGGCCTGAACCAGCATTACTGCAACCTCATCGCGCAGGCCCGCGGCGAAGACGCCAGCTGGATGCGCGGCCAGCTGCAGGAGGCCCGCTGGCTGATCAAGAGCCTGGAATCGCGCGCCGAGACCCTGCTCAAGGTGGCCGAGGCCATCGTGCGCCGGCAGAGCGCCTTCCTCGACTACGGCCCCGAGGCCATGCATCCGCTGGTGCTGCGCGAGGTGGCCGAGGAAGTGGGCATGCACGAGTCCACCATTTCCCGCGTCACCACCCGCAAGTACATCCATACGCCGCGGGGCACCTTCGAACTGAAGCACTTCTTTTCCAGCGGCGTGTCCACGGAAGACGGCGGCAGTGCATCCGCCACCGCCATCCAGGCCATGCTGCGCAAGCTGATCGACGCGGAAGACCCGCGCAAACCCCTGTCCGACCAGGCCATCGCCGAGGAACTGCACCGCAAGGGCATCCAGGTGGCGCGCCGTACGGTCGCCAAATATCGGGAGGCCATGCGAATTCCCAGCTCCAGCGAGCGCCAGCGGGCAGGTTGACCAGCGCGCAAGTGCGCCTGGACGGGAACTTGGCGGGATGGAAAGCGTCCCCATACCAAGAGATGACTGTGATGTGTCGGCGACCATCCGGCACCGGCGCATCGACCCACGCCGCGTCATGCGGCAGTACCAGAGGAGGCGCACCATGCAAGTCCAGCTCAGCGGCCAGAAGATCGAGATCACCCAGGCCCTTCGCGAACGCGTGAACGGCCACTGTGAGCGACTTACCCGCCTCGAAAGCAGACTCCTCGAATTGAGCGTCGTCCTCTCCGTCGACAAGCTGCAGCAACGCTGCGAAGGCACGCTCAAAGTCCCCGGCGCCGCACCGCTCCACGCGGAAGCCACCGAATCGGACATGTACGTCTCCATCGACAACATGTTCGACAAGCTGGTGGCGCAGCTGCGCAAGCACCGCGACAAGGTGTGCGACAAGCACCAGCGCGAAGTGCGCGAGGAACGCCAGTACGGCTGAACCTCGCCGGCCCGCCCCGCCCGCCGGGGCGGGCCGCTCCCAAGCCCGGCCCCAGCCCGTGCCGTCTTGCGGCGCACCAAACCGTCCGAACTGGCACAATGTGCGCCATCGCCGCCGGCCCCTGCCGGGCATCACGCGGTGCAAAGGATTCGGTTTGGACCGGCTTACCGCCCGACAACTCTACGATGGCGTGCACGAGCGCATGGCCCTGCGCTGGGTGGCGGGCATGCGCGGCGAATCGCGGGTGCTCGAGCGCGGCGTGACCGCATCGCGGCGTCCTTCGCTGATCGGCTATCTCAACGTCATCTATCCGAACAAGATCCAGATCATCGGCACCGAGGAGCTGAATTTCCTCGACGCCCTGGATTCGCGCCAGCGCTGGGAAGCGATCAACAAGATCGCCGCCTACCAGCCGGTGGCGATGATCGTCACCAAGGACCAGGCCATTCCCCCCGACCTGCGCGAGGTGGCCGAGGAAACCAACACCCCGCTGTGGATCAGCTCCAAGCGCGGCCACGAGCTGCTCACCTGGATGCAGTACCACCTGGCGCGCATGCTGGCGCCGAAGGTCACCCTGCACGGCGTGTTCCTGGAGGTGTTCTCCATCGGCGTGCTGATCACCGGCGAATCCGGCTCCGGCAAGAGCGAGCTGGCGCTGGAACTGATCAGCCGCGGCCACCGCCTGGTCGCCGACGACGCCACCGAATTCACTCTGATCGCGCCGGACGTGATCGACGGCACCTGCCCCGAGCTGCTGCAGGATCTTCTGGAAGTGCGCGGCCTGGGCGTGCTCAACGTGCGCGAGATGTTCGGCCACACCGCGGTGAAGCCGTCCAAGTACCTGCGCCTGGTGGTGCACTTGAAGCCCATGCGCGAAGGCGAGGACACCGACGGCCTCACCCGCCTCACCGGCGACGTCGGCCACCGCGACATCTTCGAGGTGGCGGTGCCGATGATCACCATTCCCGTCGCGCCCGGCCGCAACCTCGCGGTGCTGGTGGAAGCGGCGGTGCGCAACCATATGCTGAAAAGCAAGGGCATCGATCCCGCCCAGACCTTCATCGACCGGCAGGCCCACCAGATGCGCCGCCTGCCCCCGTGGTGACACGCATGAGCAATGCTTTCCTGACTTCCGACATCCACCAGCCCGACGCGATCCACCTGATCGTGCTCACCGGCATGTCCGGCGGCGGCAAGACCGTCGCGCTGCGCGCGCTGGAAGACCTGGAGTTCTACTGCGTCGACAACCTGCCCACCGCCCTGCTGCCCGAGCTGGTGGCCGCAGTGAGCCACGGCGCCGTGGCCGGGCGCCGCCAGAACATCGCGGTGGGCGTGGACGTGCGCAACCGCGGCGAGGATTTCCTGCGCATGCCCACCGTGCTGTCCGAGCTGGCGGCGGCGGGCGTGCAGGTGCACCTGGTCTTCATCGACTGCCGCGACGAAGTGCTGATCAAGCGCTATTCCGAAACGCGCCGGCGCCATCCGCTCTCGGTGCTGGGCCTGTCGCTGTCCGACGCCATCGCGGAGGAACGCAAGCTGCTGCGTCCGCTGATCGCCATCGCCGAGAAGGTGATCGATTCCAGCGAATTGAACGTGCACCAGCTGCGCCGTCTGATCGCCACCGACTACGCCCAGGCCACCGACGGCCTGACCCTGATGTTCACCTCCTTCGCCTACCGCCGCGGCCTGCCGCTGGACGCCGACTTCGTGTTCGACGCGCGCTGCCTGCCCAATCCGCACTGGGAACCGCGCCTGCGGCCGCTGTCCGGCAAGGACGCGCCGGTGCGCGAATACCTGGAAGCGCAGCCGCTGGTGGAGGAATACTTCGACGACACCGTGCGCTGGCTCGACGCGTGGCTGCCGCGCTTCGCCTCGGACGACCGCAGCTACGTCACCGTGGCGATCGGCTGCACCGGCGGGCGGCATCGTTCGGTCTACCTGGTGGAGCGGCTTGCCGCCCACTACCGTGCGCGGCACGAAGGCGCCCTCACCTTCCATCGCGAGCTCGAGTGATGAAGGCTCAATCCTTACTTAGCGCAGGAGTCCGGCCATGAGCGTCGGCGTGCTGCTGATGACCCACGAGGCGGTCGGCCATGCGCTGATCTCCGCCGCCCACCACGTGCTGCCCAAGCTGCCGTTGCAGGTGGAGGCCGTGGAAGTGCCGCCCTCGGCCGATCCGGACGTGATGCGCACCCTCACCGCCAGGCATGCGCGCGAGCTGGACACCGGCGACGGCGTGCTGGTGCTGGCCGACCTGTACGGCGCCACGCCGTGCAATATCGGCCTGTCGCTGGGCAAGCTCGGCGTCCACCTGCGCTGCGTCTCGGGCCTGAACCTGCCGATGCTGCTGCGCGTTCTCAACTATGCCGAAAAGCCGCTGGACGAACTGGCGGAAGTGGCTGCCAGCGGCGGCCGCGGAGGAATCTTCATCGACCATGCTTGAAAAAGAGATTGTCGTATCCAACAAACTGGGGCTGCACGCCCGCGCATCGGCCAAGCTGGTGCAGCTCGTGCAGGGTTTCAAATCCACCGTGTGGCTGATCAGCAAGGGCCGCGAGGTCAATGCGCAAAGCATCATGGGCGTGATGATGCTGGCCGCCGGCATCGGCACCCCGCTCACCGTGCGCGCCGAAGGCGCGGACGAAGAGCAGGCGCTGGACGCGGTGGTGGACCTGTTCGACCGGAAGTTCGACGAAGGAGCCTGATGTGGAGTTGCCCATGGCGCAGAGGACACGAAGCTTGAACCGCCGCACGCCGCAAGGCGCGCCGCACGCTTCGTTGCCGGTCCGCCGCCATGGAGCCGCCGCATGAGGCACGTGCTGCCCGGCTCCAACGCCTCCCGCGGCATGGCCCTGGGCCGCGCGCGGCTGGTGCAGCCGAGCCGCTATCTGGTCGACACGCGTCCGCTGGCCGAGGACGAAGTCGACGCCGAGCTGGAAAAACTCCACCGCGCGCTCGACACCGCCCGCCAGGAACTGCGCGAACTGCGCGGCAAGCTGCACGGCGCGCTGGCGCGCGAAGTCAACGAATTCATCGACGCGCACAGCCTGCTGCTGGACGACCAGGAACTGCTGCGCGGCCTGGACGACCTGGTCCGCATCGGCCACTACCGCCCCGGCGCCGCGCTTAAGAAACAGCGCGACCGCCTCGCCGCGGTGTTCGAAGCGATGGACGACCCCTACCTGCGCAGCCGCAAGGAAGACGTCGACCAGGTCATCAACCGCGTCATCTCCGCCCTGCAGCGCCAGACCAGCCGCGAGGAGCGCAAGCTCGCCGCGCGCGTGGGCGAGATCCTGATCGCCGACACCATCGCGCCGGCCGACATGGCGCAACTGGCCGGCAATGGCCTGCTCGGCGTGGTGGCCAGTTCCGGCAGCCCGTATTCGCACAGCGCCATCCTGGCGCGCAGCCTGGACCTGCCCATGCTGGTCGGCGTGCGCGACGCGCTCGCCACCATCCACGACGACGACCTGATCCTGCTCGACGCCGAACGCGGCGAAGCGGTGGTGCATCCCACTGCGCAGGACCTGGCCCGCTACCGCGCCTGGCAGCGCGAGGCACAGCAGGAAGGCCGCCGCCTGGCCTCGCTGGCGAATGCGCCCACGCGCACCCGCGACGGCACCGACATCCGCCTGCTCGCCAATGCCGAGACCAGCGCCGACATCGCCATGGCGCGTTCGCGCGGCGCCGACGGCGTGGGCCTTTACCGCACCGAATTCCTGTTCCTGCGCCACAAGGGCCTGCCGTCCGAGGACGAGCAGTTCATCGCCTACCGCGACCTGGTGCTGGGCATGGGCGGCCTGCCGGTGACCATCCGCACGCTGGACCTGGGCGCGGACAAGGCCGACGCGGCGGGACTGGCATTGCGCGGCGAAGAAAACCCCGCGCTGGGCGTGCGCGGCGTGCGCCTGTCGCTGCGCTATCCGGCGGTGTTCACCACGCAGATCCGCGCCATCCTGCGCGCCGCCTGCTACGGCCCCGTGCGCGTGCTGGTGCCGATGGTCACCCAGCCGGACGAACTGATCGCCGTGCGCACGCTGTTCAAGCTGGCGCGCCAGGACTTGAAGCGCGAGAACATCGACCTGCCGGAAAAACTGCAGCTCGGCGCAATGATCGAAGTGCCCGCGGCGGCCATCAACGTGCGCTCGCTGCTGGAGCACGCGGACTTCCTCGCCATCGGCACCAACGACCTGGCGCAGTACGTGCTGGCCTCGGACCGCGGCAACGACGCGCTCGACAATATCTACAACCCGCTGCAGCCGGCCCTGCTGCGGCTGATCTCCTACGTGATCACCAGCGGCCGCCGCGCCGGCAAGCCGGTGAGCCTGTGCGGCGAGATCGGCGGCGACACCAAGTTCACCGCCCTGCTGCTGGCGCTGGGCCTGTGCGAATTCAGCATGCACTCCAGCCAGCTGCTGCACGTGCGCGACCGCATCGCGGCGCTCAACCACAAGGGTCTGCGGCGGCTGGCGCCGGCGATCCTGCGTTGCCGGACGCATGAGGAAGCGGAAGATCTTTTGTCGCGCATCACCTGCTGAAGCACGTGGACGGCGAGCGTAGGTTGGGGTGAGCCGAAGGCGAACCCCAACATGTCTACACGCCGCCGCATCGTTGGGGTTCGCTGCGCTCACCCCAACCTACGTCAGGCTCGCGCGTTGACCAGAAACGCATCCAGCAAGGCCCCGCGATACTTCTCCCGCTGCGTCAGCAGGAACAGCTTGCGCCGCAGATCCAGGAACGGCGTGTGCAGCGCTTCCAGGCGTCCGGTCGCCAATGCGTCGGTCACCGCCACCGCCGGCAAACAGGCGATGCCCAGCCCCGCCACCACCGCCTGCTTGATCGCTTCGATCTGATCCAGCTCCAGCACGGTCTCGCCCGGCGGCAGCTGGGCCAGCACGCGTTCGTTGCTGGCGCGCGTGGCCGAGCCGGGTTCGCGCAGCACCCAGCGCGCGCCGGCGAAGTCCTGCGGACGCAGCTGGCCGCGGCGGGCCAGCGAGTGGTCGGGCGAGGCGCAGACCACCAGCAGGTCGTCGCGCCACGGCTCCATCTCCAGCGCCGGATGCACCACCGGCCCTTCCACGCAGCCCACGTCCAGTTCGTGCGCGAGCAAGGCGGCGGCGATCGCATCGGTATTGGCCACGCGCAAACGGATCGCCACCTGCGGATGCGCCCGCACGAAATCCCCCAGCAGCGCGCCGACCAGATAATTGCCCACCGTATTGCTGGCGCCGATGCGCAGCTCGCCCGCCAGCGAGGCGGCGCCGCCGCGGCCCAGGCGGCCGAATTCGGCGTAGCGCTCCAGCAGCTCCTGCGCCAGCGGCAGCAGCTCGCGGCCGCGGGTGTTCAGCCGCAGCCGGCCCCGCTCGCGGGCGAATACCGGGGCGTCCAGCTGCCGCTCCATCTCGGCCAGGGCCATGCTCGCGGCCGGCTGGGTCAGGTGCAGGGCCTCGGCGGCGGCGCGGACGCTGCCCAGGCGGGCGATCTGCACGAAGACCTCCAGCTGGCGCGGGCTGATATTGATCATCAGCTGATCTTATTCCATCGATCAGATATTTAAAGTTTTCCTGATCGAAAGGCCCCGGGACAATGCCTCGACTTCGAGGACACCCGCATGGCCGCCACCACCATCCCCACCACCCCCGCCCCCTCCTTCGGCCAGCGCGCCCCAGGCCTGCTGCTGGCGGTGCTGGTGGCCCTGGCGGCGCTGGGCCTGGGCCGGGTCGCGCCGCTGGTGGGCGGGCCGGTGTTCGGCATCGTGCTGGGTATCCTGGTGCGCAACGTGTTCGCGCCGGGCGGCACCTATACCCCGGGCATCCAGTTCGCCGGCAAGCAGGTGCTGCAGTGGTCGATCATCGCGCTGGGCTTCGGGCTGAGCCTGGACCAGGTGGCCCGCACCGGCCTGGAATCGCTGTCGGTCACCCTGGTCACCATCACGGTGGCCTTCCTGGCCGCCTGGGGCCTGGGCCGCGCGCTGAAGGTGCAGGACAAGCTGAAGATCCTGATCGGCGTCGGCACCGCGATCTGCGGCGGCTCAGCCATCGCCGCGGTCACGCCGATCATCAAGCCGGACGAGCACGACACCGCCTTCGCCATCTCCACCATCTTCCTGTTCAACCTGGTCGCGGTGCTGCTGTTCCCGCTGCTGGGCCATGTGCTGCACCTCTCGGACCTGGGCTTCGGCCTGTGGGCCGGCACGGCGATCAACGACACCTCCTCGGTGGTCGCGGCCGGCTACAGCTTCAGCAAGGCGGCGGGCGACTACGCCACCATCGTCAAGCTCACCCGCGCGACGCTGATCATCCCGATCTGCCTGGTGCTGGCCCTGCTGGTGGCCTGGCGCGAGAAGAAGCAGGGCCAGAGCGACTTCAGCCTGAAGAAGATCTTCCCCTGGTTCATCCTGTGGTTCCTGGTCGCCTCGGGCCTGCGCACGGCCGGCCTGATTCCGGCCGCGATCCAGCCGGCGATCCATATGGCCGCCGAATTCCTGATCATCGTGGCGCTGACCGCGATCGGCCTGTCGGCCAACCTGCGCCGCATGGCCTCGACCGGCGCACGGCCGGTCCTGCTGGGCCTGGGCGTATGGGCGGCAGTGTCGGTCAGCAGCCTGCTGGTGCAGCTGGCGATCGGCCAGCTTTGATCAGGCCTTGCCCTGCTCGACCAGGGTGAGCGCCACCTTGTCGCGCAGATAGACCGGCAGGGCCAGTTCCGGCGCCTGCGCATGGCCGGCGCGGAATTCGCGCACCGCCAGTTCCGCGATGTGCTCGGCCTGCGGATAGCAGTCGCCGCGTTCGGACAGCACGGGCGCCGCGATCCGCTCCAGCAGCACGCCCGCATAGGTGGCCCAGCCCGAACCCACCACATGCCAGCCCTCGGCCCGCGGCAGGCGCAGCGCTTCCGGCGGGCAGACCCGCTCCTCGTCCAGCGCCACCAGGCCGCCGAAGGCGTCGCGCCGGTAAGCAGCTGCATAGACCTCGCCCATGCGCGCGTCGATCACCGCCAGGATCGCGCCCTCGCTTTCCGGCGCCTCCAGCGCCAGCGCGGCCAGCGACGACACCGTCACCACCGGCCGGTCCAGCGCCAGCGCCATGCCCTGCGCCAGCGAGATGGCCAGCCGCACGCCGGTGAACGCACCCGGCCCGCGGCCCACCGCGATCGCATCCAGCGCATGGCGGCCCAGGCCGGCCTCGGCCAGCAGGCTGTCGGCCATGGGCAGCACCAGTTCGGCGTGGCGGCGGGGCGCGATTTCGCTGCGGGCGATGACCCGGTCGCCATGGACCAGGGCGACGGAACAGGCTTCGGTGGAGGTTTCGATGGCGAGCAGATTCATAGGGGCACCATGGTAGCCGCTGGCGTCATGCCAGGTCGCCATCACAGCGCCCGCACCGGGCACGCCGCGGGCACTTCCGGGCCCATTCCGGGCAACGCGGCGGCGGGCGCCGGTTCGCTTCCGAATCCTTCGCGGCCGTGTCGATTTCCCTCCCGGCCGTTCGTCGCCTAGGCAAGAGACCCATCCATGGGCTCCAGGCCAACCCGAAGAGGAGATACCCCCATGCGTTTCATGCTGATGGTCCGCGCCACCCAGGATTCCGAAGCCGGCGCGATGCCGAGCGAAGCGATCCTCACCGCCATGGGCAAGTACAACGAGGAACTGGTCAAGGCCGGCGTCCTGCTCGCCGGCGAAGGCCTGCATCCGAGTTCGCGCGGCGCCCGCGTGCGTTTCGCCGGCAGCCAGCGCACCGTGATCGACGGCCCGTTCGCCGAGACCAAGGAGCTGATCGCCGGCTTCTGGCTGATCCAGGTGAAGTCGCTGGAAGAAGCCATCGAGTGGGTGAAGCGCTGCCCGAATCCGTTCGAAGGCGAATCCGACATCGAGATCCGCCGCGTGTTCGAAGCCGAAGACTTCGGCGCCGAATTCACTCCCGAGCTGCGCGAGCAGGAAGAACGCCTGCGCGCCCAAGTCGCCGCCCGTCCCGCCCACTGATCCTTTTCACTCACCCCAGGAGCCGCACCCATGATCGTCCAGCCCTATCTCCACTTCGAAGGCCGTTGCGATGAAGCCATCGAGTTCTACAAGCAGGCCGTCGACGCCAAGGTCGACATGCTGATGCGCTACAAGGACAGCCCCGTGTCGCCGCAGGAAGGCTGCACGCCGGCGCCGGGCTTCGAGGACAAAGTGATGCACTCGGCCTTCCGCATCGGCGAGACCACGGTGATGGCCACCGACGGCTTCAACAGCGGCAAGACCGCCTTCAGCGGCTTCTCGCTCTCGCTCACCTGCGCCACCGACGCCGAGGCGCGCAAGCGCTTCGACGCGCTGGCCGAAGGCGGCACTGTCACCATGCCGCTGGACAAGACCTTCTTCACCTCCAGCTTCGGCATGCTCACCGACAAGTTCGGCGTGGACTGGATGATCCTCACGATGCAACAGCAGTAAAAACTCCCCTAGTGAACCCTTCTCCCTCCGGCGACCCGAAGGTAGTCCCCGTGGGAGAGAAGGTGCCGGCAGGCGGATGAGGGTTCGGCCGGAGCGGTGCACATCACCCTTGCGCTCCGCCCGCACCCTCACCCCAACCCCTCTCCCAGGGGAGAGGGGCCTCATCAACCGTCTTGCGTCCTGAGACGGCGGGGTGCTCTGATCGCCCCCCATGACCGCCTCCGACATCCATCGCACCATCGACGCCGTCTGGCGCATCGAATCGGCCAAACTCATCGCCGGACTCGCGCGCATGGTGCGCGACGTCGGCCTGGCCGAGGAACTGGCCCAGGACGCGCTCGTCGCGGCGCTGGAGCAATGGCCCAGCAGCGGCGTGCCGGACAACCCCGGCGCCTGGCTGATGACCACCGCCAAGCACCGCGCCATCGACCGCCTGCGCCGGCACAAGCTGCTGGAGCGCAAACACGAGGAAATCGGCCGCGACCTGGAAGCGGAGCAGGAACTGGCTTACTCCGAGGTGGAACTCGCCGCCGACGACCATATCGGCGACGACATGCTGCGGCTGGTGTTCACCGCCTGCCATCCGGTGCTGTCGATGGAAGCGCGCGTCGCGCTCACCCTGCGCCTGCTTGGCGGCCTCACCACCGACGAGATCGCGCGCGCCTTCCTGGTGCCCGAACCCACCGTGGCGCAGCGCATCGTGCGCGCCAAGCGCACGCTGGCCGAGGCCAAGGTGCCGTTCGAAGTACCGCGCGGCGAGGAACTGCACGAGCGGCTGGCCTCGGTGCTCGGCGTCATCTATCTGATCTTCAACGAAGGCTATTCCGCCACCGCCGGCGACGACTGGATGCGCCCCGCGCTATGCGAGGAAGCGCTGCGCCTGGGCCGCGTGCTGGCCGAGCTGGTGCCGCGCGAACCGGAGGCGCATGGCCTGTCCGCGCTGATGGAAATCCAGGCCTCGCGCGCCAAGGCGCGCACCGGCCCCACCGGCGAGCCGATCCTGCTGCTGGACCAGAACCGCGCGCAGTGGGACCGCTTGCTGATCAGCCGCGGCCTGGCCTCGCTGGAACGCGCCGAGCGCCTGTCCGAACAGCGCGGCATCTACACCAGCCAGGCCGCCATCGCCGCCTGCCACGCGCGTGCGCGCACCGCCGAGGCCACCGACTGGCGGCGCATCGCCACGCTGTACGCGGAGCTGGCGCAGATCGCGCCCTCGCCGGTAGTGGAATTGAACCGCGCGGTGGCGGTGTCGATGGCCGCGGGTCCGGCGGCGGCGCTGGTGATCGTGGAAGGCCTGGTCAACGAGCCTTCGCTGAAGAACTACCACCTGCTGCCCAGCGTGCGCGGCGACCTGCTGCGCAAGCTCGGCCGCATGGACGAAGCCAGGCGCGAATTCGAACGCGCCGCTTCGCTCACGCGCAACGTGCGCGAGAAAGAACTGCTGATGGAGCGCGCCCGCACCTGCGAGTAGGTTGGGGCGACAACCCCAACATCGGCACGATATGCGCTACGCGATGTTGGGGTTATCACCCCAACCTACGTCGTCGCGCTCTCCGCGAAGAATGCCTGCACCTCGCCCAGCTCCTTGGTCCGCGGCATCGGCGGCAGGCTGGCCATGAACAGCCGCCCATAGCCCTTGCTGCTCAGGCGCGGATCGCACAGCACCAGCACGCCGCGGTCGCGCACGTCGCGGATCAGCCGGCCCACGCCCTGCTTCAGCGCGATCACCGCATTGGGCACCTGCCAGCCCATGAAGGGATTGATGCCGGACTGCTCCAGCGCCTCCAGCCGCGCCTGCAGCACCGGGTCGTCCGGCGCGGCGAACGGCAGCTTGTCGATCACCACCACGCTCAGCGCCTCGCCGGCCACGTCCACGCCTTCCCAGAAACTGGCCGCGCCGAGCAGCACGCCATGGCCGCTGGCGCGGAAATCCTCCAGCAGCCGATGCCGCGGCGCCGTGCCCTGCACGAACAGCGGCCACGGCACGCGGCCTTCCAGCAGCTCGGCCGCGCGGCGCAGCGCGCGATGCGAAGTGAACAGCAGGAATGCGCGGCCGTTCGATGCGTGCAGCACCGGCAGCACCGCATCGACCACGCGTTCGGTGTAGTCGCGCGCGGCGGGGTCGGGCAGGCCCGGCGGCAGATAGCACAGCGCCTGGCGCGCGTAATCGAACGGGCTTTCCAGGCTCAGCGTGACCGGATCGTCCAGCCCCAGCTGCCGCGCGAAATGCCCGAACTGCCCCGCCACCGACAAGGTGGCCGAGGTATGGATCCACGCCGCCTGTGCGCGCTCGCGCAAGGCGCGCATCGGCGCGGCAAGGTCCAGCGGCGTGGCATGCAGTGCGAAGCCGCGCGGGAACAGCTCGTACCAGCGCACATCCTGCTCGTCCGCCTGCTCGACGATGCGGTCCAGCCGCTCGCTGTACAGCGCCGCGCGCTCATGCGCATTGGCGAAACCGCGCGAGCGTTCCGCCTGCGAGGCCAGCACGTCGGTCAGCGCGGCCAGCAGCTCGCGCACGTCGTGCAGCGACTCCGACACCGCGGACGATTGTTCCAGCTGATGGAACGGCCCGCGTTCCGGCAGCGCATCCATCGCCAGGCGCAGCTTGCGCACCGCCTCGCGCAGCGATTCCACCGGCTCCAGCACCAGCCCGATCGCGCCGGTGATGCCATTGCATTCGCCCAGCGCATCCTGCGCCAGCTCGGTGAGCTGCCGCGCGCTGATGCTCTGCGAAAAGAACTGGCCGGCGAGTTCCGGCACCTGGTGCGCCTCGTCCAGGATGAACGCCTGCGCGCCCGGCAGGATCTCGCCGAAGCCTTCCTGCTTCAGCGCCAGGTCGGCGAACAGCAGATGGTGATTGACCACCACCAGGTCAGCCTCTTGCGCCTCGCGCCGCGCCTTCACCACGTGGCAGTCGTCGAAGAACGGACACTCCACGCCGATGCAGTTCTCCGGCGTCGAGGTGACGCGCGGCCACATCGGCGATTCCTCCGGCACGTCGGCCAGCTCCATGCGGTCGCCCTGCCGCGTGCGCGCCGACCACGCACGGATCGCCGCCAGCTGCGAAGCCTGCACGCGGTCGAACGTGGCGCCTTCGCGCACGGTCTGGTCGAGGCGATACAGGCACAGGTAATTCGCGCGCCCCTTGAGCAGCGCCGTCTTCAGGCGCGCGCCGAGCACCGAACGCACCTTCGGCAGGTCGCGGAAATACAGCTGGTCCTGCAGCGCCTTGGTGCCGGTCGAAACGATCACCCGCTCGCCCGACAGCAAGGCCGGCACCAGGTAGGCATAGGTTTTACCGGTGCCCGTGCCAGCTTCCGCAATCAGCGTCTCGCGCTCGGCAATCGCATGCTCCACCGCGCGCGCCATCGCCTGCTGGGCGGCGCGCGGAGCGAAGTTGGGCAGTTCGCGGGCGAAGGGGCCATCCGCGCCCAGCAGCGCGGATATGTCGGTGTCGGTCATGCGGGCAAGTATCGCCGACGGGGAACGCACACGTCATGCGGCATCTACTCCCTCTCCCCGGAGGGGAGAGGGAGCAAGCCTTAGTAACGCGGCACGCCTTCCACGTGGCACTGCTTCACCCACTTCCCCGCCGTAGCCGCGGCGCCCTGGTCGCCCGCGCGATCGCGCAGCTCTTCGATGGTCTGCCAGTTGCGCGCGCACAGCGGTCCCAGGCGCGGACCGATTTCCCAGGACTTGCGCGCGAGCTGTTCGGCGGTGGTGTAGTCCTTCAAGCGGATCGCAAGCTCCGCGCGGTCCTGCAGCAGGTCCGGCGAATTCGGGCTGAGCTTGATCGCCGAGTCGAGCTTCGCGGCCGCCGCATCGAACTGCCCCGTGCGCACGTCGGCCTGCGCGGCATCCTGCAGCGACGCCACGCCCGGATCGCGCAGCGGATGCACGTCGATCACCGACTTCTCCTTGTCCCCCGCCGCCTGGATCGACGCCAGGATGTCGGCGTCCGAACGCGTCGGGCGAGTCGCCTGCGACGGTGCGGCAGGCTGGTTGCAGGCGGCCAGCGCGAGCGTGGCCAGGACGGTGGAAGCGAGCAGCAGACGGCGATACGGCATGATCAATCTCGGATGGGAGCGGTAGAGGCCGGCGCCGGCGACTTGTTGTCGTCGCCGCCGAACCAGTTCTGGACACGCTGCCAGAAGCAGCCTTCGGAATCCTGCGCAAGGGTACCGGCAACCACCGGAATCTGCCGCGCGCCTTCGCAGGAGGGATCGGTGCGCTTGCCATCGGCCGGGTTCACCCAGGCCATCTCCAGGCCTTCGCCCGGCGCCGCGGGTAGCGGTTTGGACGGCAATTTGCGGAACAGTTCCTGCCACGCGCGCAGGCTGCCGGTGGCGCCGTACAGGCCGCTGGGCTTGTTGTCGTCGCGGCCCATCCAGAACACGGCGAGGTGATCGGCGGTGAAGCCGGCGAACCAGCTGTCGCGCATTTCGTTGCTGGTGCCGGTCTTGCCGGCCGCATTGAGGTTGGGCAGGGTCTTGCCGATCGCCGCCGCGGTGCCGGAACGCACCACCTGCTGCATGGCCCAGGTCACCTGGCGCACGGCGAGCTGGTATTCGCCGTTGCCGGTCTTCACTTCGTAGCGCTTGACCGTCTTGCCGTCGGCGTCGACCACGCCGCGCACCGCCACCAGCGGCAGCGCATGGCCGTCGGCGGCGATGTACTGGTACAGCTGCGCCACCTGCAGCGGCGGAATGCCCTGCGCACCGAGCAGCAGCGAGGGGCTGGGATTGACGTCTTCCAGGCCGAACGATTCCAGGAACGACTTGATGCGCGGCAGGCCCACTTCCAGGCCCAGATGGATCGTCGCCAGGTTCCACGAATGCACCAGCGCGTCGAGCATCGGCACCGAGCCGTGCACGTCGCCTTCGTCGTTCTTCGGCGTCCACTGCGTACCGTCGGGCTGGCGCATGCTGATCGGCGTGTCTTCCACCGGCGAGCCGAGGTTCCAGCGCTCCGGCTGCGCCAGCGCCACCAGGTACACCAGCGGCTTGATCAGCGAGCCGATGGAACGGCGCGCATCGATGGCGCGGTTGAAGCCCTGGTCGCCCGGGTCCTTGCTGCCGACGATGGCCAGCACGCTGCCGGTCTGCGCGTCGGTGACCACCGCCGCCGCCTGCGCCGCTTCGCCGCGCTTGCCCAGGCCCGCCATCGCGGTGGTGATGCCCTGCTCCGCATACAGCTGCGCGGCGGGGTCCAGCGTGGTGAAGATGCTTAAATTTCCGGCGCTGAGCGTGGCGTCGTCGAAATCGTTGGTGATCTGCGCGCGCACCAGCTGCATGAAGGCCGGGAAGCGGTTATGCGGCAGCTGGCCGTTGCTGACGATGCCCAGCGGCGTCGCTTCGGCGGCCTTGGCCTGCTCCGGCGGCAGCAGGCCGGTGCTGGCGAACTGCTCCAGCACCAGGTTGCGGCGCGACAGCGCGCGGTCCGGATAGCGGCGCGGGTCGTAATAGCTCGGGCCCTTCACCATGCCGATCAGCAAGGCCATTTCCTGCGGGCGCAGGTCTTCCATGCGGCGGCCGAAATAGAACTCCGACGCCGCGGCGAAACCGTGCACCGCCTGCGCGCCCTGCTGGCCCAGGAACACCTGGTTGACGTAGGCCTCCAGGATGCGGCCCTTGTCGTAGTGCGCTTCGATCAGGATCGACATCAGCGCTTCGTTGAATTTGCGCGTGAAGTTCTGATCGCGGTCCAGGAACAGATTGCGCACCAGCTGCTGGGTCAGCGTGGAACCGCCCTGCACGGTATGGCCGGCGCGCAGGTTGGCGAAGCTGGCGCGCAGGATCGCGCTGAAATCGATGCCGATGTGGTGCTTGAAGTCGCGGTCCTCGACCGCCTGCAGGCCGGCGATCAGCATCGGCGGCACGTCGGCCAGGCGCACGATGCGGCGCTCTTCCTGCTGCGAGCCGTACACCGTGGCGATGCGCGCCGGGTCCAGGTGCGCCGTCTCGATCGCCTTGCCGCTGGCGGCGTCCTTCACCGACACCACCGCGCTCTTGTTCAGCGCCACGCGGATGCGGTGCGGCAGCTCGCCGCCGTCGGGACCGGCGAAGCCGCGCGAGGAAATCACATAAGTGGAACCGTCCTTGGCCCAGGTGCCGGCGACCTGGCCGTGGCCGTCATTGCCGTAGCCGGCGAAGGTCAGCTCCAGTTCCAGCGCGGCCGGCGTCATCGGCGCACCGGCTTCCAGCGCCAGCGGGCGGGCATAGACGCGGGTGGGCACGGCGAAGACCAGATCGTTGAAGCGACCCTGCACGCGCTTGTTCAGTACCAGGGTGTACGGCAGCACGAAGCCGAAGAACAGGCCCAGGCCGATCCAGAATGGAATGCGCACCCAGGGCCAGATAGCGCTTGCAAGCGAGCGGAGTCGGGTCAGAAAGGCCAACGGGGGGAATCCTGAACGGTAAGGGGACGATCATAGGGGGTGCTTCCCGGCGCGCATATGAACGCAAACGGCCGGATCCGGGCGTAGGTTGGGGTGAGCGCAGGCGAACCCCAACCTACGCCTGGCGGTCTGCCATGCCCCAGCACGCCGCATCCGGCCGGAACGGCCGCGGCGAAATGCCCAGCAGCTGCTGCACGGCGCTGTTGTCGGCGATCAGGTCGCTCTCCAGCCGCGCCAGCGGTCCGCGCAGGCGCGGCACCGCATGGCGGCCCAGCCGCAGCAGCCAGGCCGGCAGAGGTACCGGCAGCGTGGCCACCGGCAGGCTGCGCCGCACGCGGGCGAACATCTCGCCGGCATGCAGCCGCTCGCCGCCGCCCAGCGGGATCACCTTGCCGGCGGCCAGCGGCGTATCCAGCGCGGCCAGCACGGCCTGGGCGATATCGTCCGCATGCACCGGCTGGCGCTGGCCGCGCCCGGCCGGCAGCGGAAACACCCGCGTGCGCACGGCGCGGCGGGCGATCGGGGTAAGGCTCTTGTCCAGGCCGGCGCCGTACACCAGGGTGGGCCGGAACACCGTCCAGGCGCAGCCGCGGCGCTCGCAGATCGCCGCCAGCGCCGCTTCCGCATCGCGCAGCTGGCGCGACAGCGCGCGCTCGGCCGGCACCGCGGATTCGCGCTTGCTTTCCGCGCTCATCGAACTGGTGGCGATCACCCGCGGCGCGCCTTCGAACGTGGCGCCGAGCAGCCAGTCGGCCAGCCCCTGCAGGGGGCCGAAGCTCACAATGGCCGCGATCTCGCCGATCGCCGGCACGTCGTGCGGCAGATCGCCCCGCAGCCAGGTCACGCCCGCGCCGTCACGCGCGCGGCGGCTCACCGCCACTACGTCCGCGCCGCGCTCGCGCAGTCGCGGCAGCAGGAAATGCCCGATCTGGCTGCTGGCGCCGAAGACGAGGACACGCATGCAGATACGGCTCAGCCGCCGGCCTGCAGGCGCGCGGTGATGCTGCTCAGCCGCGGATTGCCCGGCGCCAGCTTGCGCGCGTGGTCCAGCGCCTGCGCGGCGGCGGGGCGGTCGCCGCCGGAAAGGCGTTCTTCCGCCTGATCCATCCACGCATTGGCCAGCCGCTGGCGCAGTTCCGCCTGGCCGGCTTCGCCGGGCGCCAGGTCGCCGAGATCGTTGAGGCGCTCGCCGGCCTGCTGCAGGTTGCCGTTGGACAGCGCCTGGTTGAACTGCTGCACCACCGTCGCCGGCAGCTCCTGCAGGCCGCGGCGCGCGGCCTCGTTATTGCCGTCGATGGCCAGCGCGCGGCGATACAGGTCGTAGGCGCTGTCGCCGGGCGGCAGCATCACGTTGCCGTTGCGCGCAGCCGCTTCGGCCTGGCGCACCAGGCGCGCCAGCTCGGCGTTCTGCTGCGGGGTGAGTTCGGCCTGCGCATCCGCCTGCGGCAGCGCGCCGGGCACCACGCCCTCGCCGGGGCGGTGCGCGGTGTCGTTCAGATGCGCGCGCGCCGCGGCCAGCTCGGCCGATTTCGGCGCCAGCTCGGCGGCCTGGTCCAGCAGGCGGCTGGCCTGGGCCGTGTCGCCGCTGTCCTGCGCGGCATTGGCCTGCACCACCAGCGCCTGCGCCACCTGGCCCAGCCCGGCCTTGGCCTGGGCGTTGTCCGGATCCAGCGCCAGCGCGTCCTTGAAATGCGCCAGCGCAGTATCGCTGCCGTTGCCGCTGATGCGGCCCGCGCGCAGCGCGGCCTGGCCCAGGCGGATCGCCTCGGACAGCTGGCCGTCGTCTTCCTTCTGGTCCTGCACCAGCGCGGCGCGCAGCGAAGGCAGCTCGCCGTAGTTGGGCAGCAGCGCGGCGAGGCGGTCGACGCTGGCGCTGGCGGCGGCGCGGTCGCCGGCGTCGATTTCCTTGTGCGCCTGCGCGGCCAGCGCGTCGCCCACCTTGTCCAACCCATGCGAAGCCACCGCATTGCCGGGGTCGGCGGCGAGGATGCGCTTGTACAGCGCGCCGGCATCGGCCGGGCGGCCGTCGCTCATGGCCTGCTGCGCCTGGTCGACCAGGGTGCCGGCTTCGAAGCTGGCGCCGCGCGCCTTGGCGATCGCCTGGCTCAGGCGGTCCACGTCGCTGCCGCCGCCGAGCAGTTCGCGCGCGGCATTGGTGGCCTGCTCCGCTTCGTCCGGCTTGCCGGCGGCCAGCGCGGCATCCGCCTTGGCCACTTCGGCCAGGCCGACCTTGCGCAGGCCGTCGCGGGCGCGGTCGTTGTCCGGTTCCAGTGCGCGCGCCGCTTCGAACAGTTCGCGCGCGCTGGTGCCGTCGTTGCCGTCAAGGCGGCCGTCGTGCAGCGCCTGTTCGGCGCGGCCGAGCACGTCGTTGAGTTCTGTGGTGGGCAACAGGCCGCGCACGCGGTCCTGTTCCAGATAGAAAGTGACGCCGACGCCGATCGCCACCAGCAGCAGCAGCGGCCATAGCCAGCCGCGCTTGCCGGAGGATGCGCGCGACTCGCGCGCGACGCGGCCTTCGTTCGCATGGGCGCGGCGCTGGCCGGCATCCACGGTCACCTTGGGCAGGCCGTCGTCCGGTTTGCGCGTGTCGCGCGCATCGGCGGCGTCGAGCTGATCGAGGTTGCCCAGGGTGGGTTCCGTGCGCCCCTGCGGATCGGATTCGTGCTGGTCTCTGCGTCCGTTCATGGTCCACGCAATCGTTTCGACCGCGGGAGCTTAGCACCGCGCCATGGCGCCGCCGCGTGCCTGCCGCCGCGCCGAAAAGGCAGGCTTCAGCCGCCGCCGACGCGCCTGGCGTCCGCCACGTTCGGCAGGGCCGCCACGCGGGCCAGCAGGGTGGAGAGCTGCTCGAAATCGCGCACGCGCAGGGTGAAGCGCATTTCCACCTCGCCGGTGCGCACGAACACCCGGCTGGACGAGGCGATGATGTGGGTGCCGGCGTTGCTGATTACGCTGGTCACGTCCTTCTGCAAGCCCTTGCGATCGTAGCCGCGGATTTCCACGTCCACTTCATAGGCCTGGGCCGCGGCCTTGCCCCACTCCACCTCGATCACCCGGTCCGGATCGCGCCGCGCCAGCCGCGCCAGGCTGGAGCAATCGGCGCGATGCACCGACACCCCGCGCCCGCGCGTGACGAAGCCGCGCACCGGGTCGCCCGGCAACGGCTGGCAGCAGCGCGCCAGGGTGGTGAGCAGGTTGCCCACGCCTTCGATGCTCAGCGCGCTGTGATCGAGCGTGCTGTGGCGCGAAGCCACCGGCAGCTGCGACTGGGTCATCTCCACCGGCGGCGTCTCGGCTTCCTGCAGCACGCGGGCGATCTGGCCCGGCGTGATCTCGCCCAGCGCCAGCGCCACCAGCACGTCGTCCAGCTGCTTGAGATGGAAATGCGCCGGCAGCTTGCTGAGATCCGGCGCGGCCAGCGCGAGGCGCTTCAGTTCGCGCTCGAACATCGCGCGCCCGGCGGCGAGGTTGGCGTCGTGCGCGCTGCGGCGGAACCAGGCGCGCACCTTTTCGCGGGCGCGCGAGGTGTTGAGGTAGCCGTGATGCGCGGACAGCCAGTCGCGGCTCGGATCGCCCAGCTTGGCGGTAAGAATCTCGATGCGATCGCCGCTGTGCGGCTGGTGGGTGAGCGGCACGATGCGTCCGTTCACCTTGGCGCCGCGGCAGCGATGGCCCACTTCGGTGTGCACGTGATAGGCGAAATCCAGCACGGTGGCGCCGCGCGGCAGGTCGACCACTTCGCCACGCGGGGTGAGCACGTAGACGCGGTCTTCCATCAGCTCCGTATGCAGTTCCGCGGCCAGGTCGCCTTCGCTCTCGGCCTTCGGTTCCAGCAGGCGGCGCATCCAGGCGATCTTCGCCTCGAACTCGCTGTCAGCGCTGCCGCCTTCCTTGTAGCGCCAGTGCGCGGCCACGCCCAGCTCGTTGACGCGGTGCATCTCGTGCGTGCGGATCTGCACTTCCAGCGTCTTGCCGTGCGGGCCGATCACCGCGGTGTGCAGCGAGCGGTAGTCGTTGCCCTTGGGCCGCGCGATGTAGTCGTCGAATTCGCCCGGCAGGTGCGGCCACAGCGTATGCACCACGCCGAGCGCGCCGTAGCAGTCCGCCACGCTGTCGACCAGCACGCGGACCGCGCGGATGTCGTACAGGTCGGAGAACTCCAGCGATTTGCGCTGCATCTTTTTCCAGATGGAATAGATGTGCTTGGGCCGCCCGGCCAGCTCGGCGCGGATGCCGGCGGCGTCGAGCGAGCGCCGCAGCTGGTGCAGCGATTCGCGGATAAAGCTCTCGCGGTCGGTGCGCCGCTCGTCCAGCAGCCTGGCAATGCGGCGATAGGTGTCCGGCTGCAGATAGCGGAAGGCCAGGTCTTCCAGCTCCCACTTCAGCTGCCAGATGCCGAGGCGGTTGGCCAGCGGCGCGTGGATGTCGCGGGTCAGCCGCGCCAGTTCCACCCGCTCCGCTTCGGCCAGCGCGCCGGCGCCGCGCATGCGCGCCAGCTGCCGCGCCAGCAGCACGAACACCACGCGCAGGTCGCGGATGATCGCCAGCAGCAGCCGGCGCAGGCCTTCCGAGCCGCTCTGCGGCGCCTGCTGCGCATGCAGCGCCCAGACTTTCTCCGCCGCCAGCTGGCCCTGCACCAGGCGCTGCAGTTCCGGCGCCAGGGTGGGTTCGATGGCGGCCCAGGCTTCGGGCTTGACCCGCGCCAGCTCGAACCACAGCGCCGCGGCCTGGGTCTGCGCATCGCAGCCGAGCATGGCCAGCAGGTCGAGCACGTCCACGCATTCGGCTTCGCGCAGCGCATGCCCGGCGCAGGCCTGCAGCGCCTGCGCCAGCACGGGCGCCGGCGCGGCGGCGCGGTCGCGCCACTGGGCCAGGCTGGGTGCTGCGGTGGGGGCGGCTTGGACCACGCGGGACGTCCTTAAGCGGATGCGCTCATTCTAGGGCCTGCGCCCGCGTTTCAGCCCAGCGCTTCCAGCGCCCGCGCCAGCCGCTTGGCCGAGACCGGTTCGGCCGTCTTCAGCTCCTGCGCGAACAGCGACACCCGCCATTCCTCGATCAGCCAGCGCAGCTCCGCCAGCACGGCCGGCTCGGCGCCCGCCGCGCGATGCTTGAGGTATTCGCGCCAATACGGCAGCACCTGCAGCATGCGCTGCTGGTCCTTGGCCGGGTCCTGGCGCAGGCGTTCGGCGCGCAGGCGCATGGCTTTGAGGTAGCGCGGGAAGTGCGCCAGCCGCGCGGTCGGCAGCTCGCGCAGGAAACCCGGCTCCAGCAGATGCACCAGCTGTTCGCGCAGGTCGTCGTAGCTGGCGCGGGCGAAGCCGATCAGCGGCGGCTCCAGCCAGGGCTTCAGCTCGGCCTGCGCCTCGATAATCGGCTCGGCCAGCTTCAGCCGCTCCACCGCCGCGCCGAACAGCTCGCGGTGGGCCTGGGTGTGCAGGGCTTCGAACGCACCGGCGGTGCGCGCATCCAGCGCGTGGCGTTCCAGCAGATCGGCGAAGCCGCCTTCGGCGAGGTCTTCGCGCAGGCTGTCGACGCTGCCCAGCGGCGCGTATTTCAGCGCCAGCGGATTGCCCACCGGCAGCCGGCGGCGCACCTGCTTCATCTCGCTGGCCAGCGCGTTGCGCAGCAGGCGCACCACGCCGCCGCGATGCGCCTCGCGCGCCTCGTCGCTGCGCTCGAACACGCGCAGCGCCACGGCGTCGCCCAAGTCAACCAGCGCCGGGAAGGCCATCAACCCGCCGTCGGAACGCACCTGGGCCGGGATGTCCTCGAAATCCCAGCGGGTGACGTCCTCGCGGGTCAGTTCCAGATCGGTCTTGCGCGAGAACGCCTCGCGCGCCTGCCCTTCCCACTGCCCGCGCAGCGCGGCCAGGTCGCGGCCGGCGGCGAGGGTGCGGCCGTTCTCGTCGTGCAGGCGGAAGCGCATGCGGAAATGCGCGGGCAGCGCGGCCGCGTCGAACTCGTTCGCGGCGACGTCCACGCCGGTGGCGCGCTTGAGGAAGGCGGCCAGCGCCTTCGGCAACGGCTCGTCGCGCGGCGCTTCCGCCTCGACGAAGGCGCGCGCGAAATCCGGCGCCGGCACGAAGTTGCGGCGCAGCGGCTTGGGCAGGCCGCGGATCAGTTCGGCGACCTTTTCGCCGAGCAGGCCGGGGACCAGCCATTCGCAGCGCGCGGCGGGCAAGGCGTTGAGCATCGCCAGCGGGAGATGCAGCGTGACGCCGTCGGCGTCGTCGCCCGGGACAAAGCGGTATTCGAGCCGATAACGCTGCGGTGGAATATCCAGCGAAGCAGGGAAGGCTTTCGGATCGAGCCCGGCACCACCCGCCATCACGTCGTCCAACGACCAGCGCAACGCCGCCTGTTCGGCGGGCCGCGCACGGCTGTACCACGCATCCAATCCACGGCTGCTGGCAATGTCCTGCGGCAGCTTGCCTTCGAAGAAGGCGGCGAGATCGTCCTCATGCCGGATCAACCCTTCGCGGCGCTGCTTCGCCTCGATGCCGCGCGCATCCTCCATCACGCGCAGGTTCGCGCGCACGAAGTCGGCACGCGCATCGATATCGCCGCGCGCCAGCGCCTCGCGCAGGAAAATCTCGTGCGCCAGCGGCGGGTCCTGCTGCTGGAAGGTGACCGGCCGGCGCTCGACCAGGGTCAGGCCGAACAGGCTCACCTGCTCGTAGGCCACCACGGTGCCGCGCTTGCGCGACCAGTGCGCGTCGCGGCAGCTGGCCTTGAGCAGATGCGCGGCCTGCTGCTCGATCCACAGCGGCTCCACGCGGGCGCACATCATGCCCCACACCTTGCCGCCGACATCGAGGATCTGCGCGGCGAAGATCCAGTTCGGCGGCACTTTCGCCAGGGCCGAGCCGGGGAACACCTGGAAGCGGCGTTCGCGGGTGCCGCGGTAGAGGCCTTTTTCGTCCTTGTGGCCGACCTGGGTGGGCAGGCCTGCCAGAAGGCTGCGATGCACGGCCTCATACAAACGCTGGTCGGCGTCGTCACTCCCTCTCCCCTCCGGGGAGAGGGCTGGGGTGAGGGGCCGGGGCTCGCGGGAAGGTTTGTTCGGAGCGGCTTTTTTTGCCTGAGGCGCTGACAGAGTCTGTCGCACCCGTGGCCCCTCACCCCGGCCCTCTCCCCCGTGCACAGAGTTGGTAAACGGGGGAGAGGGAGAAGTGTGGTTCCACCCTAATTCCTCCGACACCAGCAACAACTGCCGATGCAGCTCCCGCCACTCCCGCATCCGCATGAAGCTCAGGAAATGGCGCGAACACCAATCCCGCAGCTTCGACTGCGTCAGCTCCTTGTGCGACTCGTCATAAGCCCGCCAAAGATTCAGCACCCCAGCAAAATCCGACTTCGGATCGCTGAACTGCGCATGCGCCTGATCCGCCTGCTGCCGTGCATCGGCCGGCCGCTCGCGCGGGTCCTGGATACTGAGGAAGGCCACCAGCACCAGCAGTTCGCGCAGGCTGCCCAGCTGGTTGGCTTCCACCAGCATGCGCGCCAGCTGCACGTCGATCGGCAGCCGGGCCAGGGTGCGGCCCACCGGCGTCAGCTTCTTGTGCTCGTCGATCGCCGAAATCTCGGCCAGGCGCCGATAGCCGTCGGCCACCACGCGCGGATCCGGCGTCTCCAGGAACGGGAACTCGTCCACCTCGCCCAGCTGCAGCGACAGCATGCGCAGGATCACGTTGGCCAGCGAGGAGCGCAGCAGCTCCGGGTCGGTGAAGGCAGCGCGCGCGTGGTAGTCCGCCTCGTCGTACAGGCGGTAGCAGATGCCCGGCCCGACGCGGCCGCAGCGGCCCTTGCGCTGGTCGGCCGCGGCGCGCGACACCGGCTCCACGTGCAGGCGTTCGAGCTGGCTGCGCTGGCTGTAGCGCTTGACGCGCGCCAGGCCCGAGTCGATCACGTAGCGGATGCGCGGCACGGTCAGCGAGGTCTCGGCCACGTTGGTGGTCAGCACCACGCGGCGCCTGGGGCCGGGCTTGAACACGCGGTCCTGGTCGGCGGCGGACAGGCGCGCGTACAGCGGCAGGATTTCCGTCTCGCGGTATTGCCGGCGCGACAGCAGCAGGTGCGCGTCGCGGATCTCGCGCTCGCCGGGCAGGAACACCAGCACGTCGCCGCGCGGGTCCTCGCGGGTGAGTTCGTCTAGCACCGCGGCCACGTGCTCGGCGCCGCCCTGCTGCATGTCGCGGCCGCGGCGTTCGCCCAGTTCGTCCAGCGAGCGCCAGCGCACGTCCACCGGATAGGCGCGGCCCTCCACCGACACCACCGGCGCGTTGCCGAAATGCTCGGCGAAGCGCGCGGTGTCGATGGTGGCCGAGGTGACGATGATCTTGAGGTCCGGCCGCTTCACCGCCAGGCGCTTCAAGTACCCCAGCAGGAAATCGATGTTGAGGCTGCGCTCGTGCGCCTCGTCGATGATGATCGTGTCGTAGGCCGACAGCCACGGATCGCCCTGCGTCTCGGCCAGCAGGATGCCGTCGGTCATGAACTTGACCAGGCTGCGCTCGGACACCTGGTCGTTGAAGCGCACCTGGAAACCGACCTGGTCGCCGAGCTGGGTGCCCAGTTCTTCCGCCACGCGGCGCGCCACCGAGCGGGCGGCCAGGCGGCGCGGCTGGGTGCAGCCGATCATGCCGGCCTCGCCGCGGCCGGCGGCCAGGCACAGCTTGGGCAGCTGGGTGGTCTTGCCGGAGCCGGTCTCGCCGGCGATCACCACCACCTGGTGGCGGCGGATCAGCTCGACGATCTCCTCGGCGCGCGCGGCGATCGGCAGCGATTCGTCCAGGCGGATCGCCGGCTTGGCCTCGGCGCGGACGCGGCGCTTTGCCGCGGAACGCTCGATGTCGCCGGCCAGCGCCTCCAGCTTCTTGTCGTCGGCACGGCGCGACAGGCCGCGCCAGCGCCCCAGCAAGCGGCCGAAATCGCGGCTGGAAACGCCGTCCAGCGCCTTGCGCAGGCTGCGCAGGCGGGCATCGGGCGGAACGGGGCGGGAGGCAGGTGTGTCGCTCATCGGACCGCACATTGTACCGGCAGCGCGGCCGTCATAGCCCACAACTATCGCGCGCATCGGAAGCATTCATTTCTTCCTAACGGGACGCCCCGCTAAGCTCGACGACAGACTTTCATCACTCAAGGAGTACGGCCATGGCCATCGATATCGGCATTGCCAAGAAAGATCGCGAGCAGGTCGCCAAGCACCTGTCCAAGCTGCTGGCGGACACCTACTCCCTGTACCTGAAGACCCACAGCTTCCACTGGAACGTCACCGGCCCGCAGTTCAACAGCCTGCACGCCATGTTCGAGACCCAGTACAACGAGCTGTGGCTGGCCGCCGACGAAGTGGCCGAGCGCATCCGCACCCTGGACGTGTTCGCCCCCGGCTCCTACAGCCAGTTCGGCAAACTCACCACCATCAAGGAAGAAGCCGGCGTGCCGGACTGGAAGGACATGGTCGGCCAGCTGGTCGAGGGGCATGAAATCGCCGCCCACACCTCCCGCGAGACCATCAAGGTGGCCGATGCGGCCGGGGACGAGGGCACGGCGGACATGGTCACCGGGCGGCTGAAGGAGCATGAGAAGACGGCGTGGATGCTGCGTTCGCTATTGAAGTGAGGGGCCGGCGGCCTCTCACAGGTAGGTTGGGGTGAGCCTCCGGCGAACCCCAACGGCGCTCGGGCCCGGCAGGCCGGACATGAGCTCGTTGGACGCATATGTTGGGGTTCGCCTGCGGCTCACCCCAACCTACGCCGGGTCCCCCGCCCTGACCTCGCGCTGACCACCTGCCCCCCGCCTTTATTGAGCCTGCTGCCCACCCTCGGTAAGCTCCTCAAGCTTTGGCGCCTCGTGTGAGAGGCAACCACGGGGATCGTTCTTGAGCGCTACCGCTGCAGCAGCCACCCATCCCAGCCGGTCCACGCTGTTTTCAGCCATTCTGCTGGCGCTGGTCGTCGCGGCGCTGAATGTCGGCCTGTGGTGGTGGGGCAACCTTCCGAACGGTCCCAAGGACTGGAGCGGCCCGGTCGGCGGCTTCGCCCTGTCGGCCTTCCAGCGCTACCAGAACCCGCTGAAGAACGATTTCCCCAGCGAGGAGGAGATCGAGGGCGACCTGAAGCTGCTCAGCCGCTACACCTCGCGCATCCGCACCTATTCCACCCTGCAGAATCCCCAGGTCTACCGCCTGGCCGAGCGCGACGGGCTGGACGTCATGGCCGGCGCCTGGATGGACCGCCGCCTGGACAACAACGAGCTGGAGCTGGACGCGCTGATCGCCCAGGCCCGCCGCTACCCCAATTCGATCACCCGCGTGATCGTCGGCAACGAGGTGCTGTTCCGCGGCGACCTCACCCCCGAGCAGCTGATGGCCTATGCCGACCGCGCCCGCGCGGCGCTGAAGCAGCCGGTGTCGATCGCCGAGCCCTGGCATATCTGGGCCATGTACCCGGAACTGGCCGACCACGTGGACTTCATCACCGTCCACCTGTTCCCGTACTGGAACGGGGTGCCCCGCGCCGACGCCGTCGTGGACGCGATGAAGAGCTACGAGGCCCTGCAGCAGCTGTTCCCGAACAAGCACATCGTGATCGGCGAGATCGGCTGGCCGTCCAACGGCGACCGCTTCAAGTACGCCCAGCCCTCGGTCTCCGACGAAGCGATCTTCCTGCGCCTGTGGTTCAACAAGGCCAAGCAGGAAAAGCTCGACTACTACGTGATGGAAGCCTTCGACCAGCCCTGGAAGGAAAAGCTGGCCGGCCGCACCGAAGCCTATTGGGGCATGTTCAATGCCGACCGCCAGCCCAAGTTCCCGTTCACCGGCCCGGTGACCGAGGACACCGGCTGGCCGTGGAAGGCGCTGGCCGCCGGCCTGCTGGCACTGGTGCCGATGATCTGGTTCGGGCGCCGCTTCGCGCGCTTCAAGCTCACCGGCCGCTTCTTCTTCGCCGCGCTGATCCAGCTGGCCTGCGGCCTGGTGGTGTGGTCGGCCACCCTGCCCTTCAATTTCTACCTGAGCTGGATCGACTGGACCATGCTGGTCCTGCTGTTCCCGGCGCAGATCGCCATCCTGGCCATCCTGCTGATCAACGGCTTCGAATTCACCGAAGTGCTGTGGCGGCGCTCGTGGGTGCGCCACGCCGGCATGCTGCGGCCGGATCCGCCGGCGAAGCAGCCATTCGTGTCGATCCACCTGGCCTGCTACAACGAGCCGCCGGAAATGGTGATCGTCACGCTCGACTCGCTGGCCGAGCTCGAGTACGAGAACTACGAAGTCCTGGTGATCGACAACAACACCAAGGACCCGGCGATCTGGCAGCCGGTGCAGGAATACTGCGAAAAGCTCGGCCACCGCTTCCGCTTCTTCCACCTGGAGCCGTGGCCCGGCTTCAAGGCCGGCGCGCTGAACTTCGGCCTGAAGGAAACCGATCCGCGCGCCGACGTGGTGGCGGTGATCGACGCCGACTACGTGGTGCGCCAGGACTGGCTGGCCACGCTCACCGGCCACTTCCACGACCCCAAGGTGGCCGTGGTGCAGTGCCCGCAGGCGCACCGCGATTTCGAGCACAACCGCTTCCGCCGCATGACCGCGTGGGAATACGACGGCTTCTTCCGCATCGGCATGCACCACCGCAACGAGCGCAACGCGATCATCCAGCACGGCACCATGACCATGGTGCGCCGCTCGGCGCTGGAAGGCACCGGCGGCTGGTCCGAATGGACCATCTGCGAAGACGCGGAACTGGGCCTGCGCCTGATGCATGCCGGCTACGAGCTGGTCTACGTCGACGAGCTGATGGGCAAGGGCCTCACCCCGGCGGACTTCAAGGCCTACAAGAGCCAGCGCTACCGCTGGGCCTTCGGCGCCATGCAGATCCTCAAGGGCCGCTGGGACTGGATGACGCGCAAGGGTCCGCTCTCGGTGGGCCAGCGCTTCCACTTCCTCACCGGCTGGTTCAGCTGGTTCGCCGACGCGCTGCATCTGATCTTCACCCTGATGGCGATCTTCTGGACCGCCGGCATGGTGGCCGCGCCGAAGCTGTTCACCCTGCCGATGCAGCTGTTCCTGATCCCGGTGATCGGCTTCTTCTTCGCCAAGGCCATCTTCGGCATCGTGCTGTACCGCGCCCGCGTGCCCTGCAGCTGGTACGACACCTTGATGGCCTCGCTGGCCAGCATGGGCCTGTCGCACGCCATCGCGCGCGGCATCCTGCATGGCCTCACGCGCGAGAAGACCTCGTTCGTGGTCACCGCCAAGAGCCGCCGCCTGGGCGGCAGCAACTTCGCCGCCTTCGCGCCGGTGCGCGAGGAAATGCTGATGGCCATCGCCCTGCTGCTGTGCGTGGTGGGCATGGGCATGGCCTACGGCACGCACTACGTGGAGAGCAAGCTGTGGATGTTCATCCTCAGCGCGCAGGCGATTCCGTACGTGTCGGCCGTGGTCGGCGCGTGGATCGCGCACAAGGCCGGCGACAAGGCCGGCTGATCCCCGCCGCGCCGGCGTAGGTTGGGGTGAGCGCCAGCGAACCCCAACACCGCAGTACCCTCCACGCGCGTTGAAGTTCGCATTCGCCCACCCCACCGCACGAACCCGCGAACGGCAGCCCGAGGTTGCGGTCTCACCTCCACCCGCTAAGCTCGGACCAGGCGATGCATTCGCCTGCCGCCCCAATGGATGGAACCCCCGCATGCGCCGACAACGACGCCTGGGCCTGGCCGCCCTGCCCCTGCTGTTGCTGAGCCCGTTCGCGCGGGCCGGCGTGCAGCTGGTGGTGGACGGGGTGGACGACACGCTCAAGGCTCCGGTGATCGCCGGCGTCGAACTCTCCCAGTACGCCAACCGCGACGTGAGCGAAGCCCAGGTGCGCCGCCTGTTCGAGCGCGCGCCGGAGCAGGTGCGCAGCGCGCTGGAGCCCTACGGCTATTACGAAGCCAGCGCCGCAGGCGACATCCAGCAGAACGGCGCCGACTGGCGCGTCACCCTGCACGTGAAACCGGGTGAGCCGGTGCTGGTCAGCGCGGTCGAGGTCAAGCTCGACGACGAGGCCATGAAGATTCCCGCCGTGCGCCGCGCCGAGCGCGCGGTGGAACGGCTCAAGAGCCAGCAGCTCAATCACGGCACCTACACCAGCACCCGCGACGCGCTTGCCGGCGCGCTCACCGCCAACGGTTATCTGTCCGCGCGCATGGTCACCCACCGCGTGGAGGTCAACCGCGGCGAGCGCACCGCCACCATCGCGCTGGCGTGGGAAGCCGGCAAGCGCTACCGCTACGGCGAAGTGCACTTCGAAGGCTCGCAATTCAAGCAAGGCTTCCTGCAGCGCTACGTGCCGTTCAAAAGCGGCGACTATTTCCAGCAGGACCAGCTGCTGCAGCTGCAGCAGGCGCTCAACGGCGCCGACTATTTCTCGGTGGTCAATGTGCTGCCCGACGTGGACGAGGCCAGGGACGGCGTGGTCGACGTCACCGTGCAGCTGGCGCCGGCCAAGCGCACCATCTACACCGGCGGTCCCTTCGTCGGCACCGACACCGGCGCCGGCGTGCGCGCCGGCATGGAGCGGCGCTGGATCAACCGCAGCGGCCATAAGTGGAAGAACGAACTGGTGCTGGCGCAGCGATTGAAGACGCTGTCCACGCTGTATTCCATCCCCATGCCGGGCGACAACCAGCGCTCGTTCAACTTCGGCGCCAACTTCCGCGACGCCAACACCGACACCTCGAAATCGCGCACGCTCGAACTGGTCGCCAACGAAACCCGCCTGTGGCACGGCTGGACGCGCACCGTCGGCCTGCATGCGCTGTCCGGCACCTTCACCGTGGGCAAGCAGGCCGGCGAGAACGACAACGTCGCCGGCATCGAGCACGGCCGCAGCACGCTGTTCTATCCGGAGGCCTCGCTGTCGCGCAAACAGGCCGACAATCCCACCTTCGTGCGCAACGGCTGGGCGATCGACATCTACGCGCGCAGCACGGTCGGCACCTTGCTGTCCGACGCCAGCTTCAGCCAGCTCGCCGCGGATGCGAAGTGGATCCGCGCCTTCACCAAACGCGACCGCCTGATCCTGCGCGGCAGCGTCGGCTATACCTGGACCAACGACTTCAACGCGCTGCCGCCGCAGCTGCGCTTCTTCGCCGGCGGCGACCGCTCGGTGCGCGGCTACGGCTTCCAGACCATCGGCCCGCGCAACGACTTCGACCGCGTGGTCGGCGGGCGCAACCTGCTTGTGGCCAGCTCCGAGGTGGAGCACTACTTCACCCGCAACTGGGGCATGGCCGCCTTCGTCGACGCCGGCAATGCTTTCGACGGCACCGATTACCGGCCGCGCGTCGGCGCCGGCCTGGGCGTGCGCTGGCTGTCGCCGGTGGGCATGATCCGCGTGGACGTCGGCACGCCGGTCAATGACAAGCGCGAACACGGGGTGCAGTTGCATCTCGTGATCGGGCCGGACTTGTGAGGAACATGACGATGGCCAAGTGGCTCAAGCGCATCGGCATCTTCCTCGGCATCGTGGTGCTGTTGCTGGCGGTTGCGCTGTGGTGGCTGCTGGGCAGCGCGTCCGGCCTGCGTTTCGCCTTGGCGCGCGCGCAAGCCTTCACCGATGGCGCGCTTACCGTGCAGCAGGCGGATGGCCATCTCGCCGGCCCGCTGCAGCTCAAGGGCCTGCGCTACGCCGACGGCCAGGGCATGGAAGTGAAGGTGGCCAGCGCCACGCTCGACCTGCGTCTGTGGCCGCTGCTGCGCAAGCGCGCGCATGTGCTGAACCTGGACGCCGACGGCATCGAGGTCGCGCTGCCCAAGCCGAAGGAAGAAGAAAAACCCGGCGAAAGCAGCTTCTCGCTCAAGCCGCCGCTGGACATCGTGCTCGACCGCGTCCACGTCGGCGCCGTGCGCATCGCGCAGGCGGGTGAGCCGCTGTTCGTTTCCAACCGCCTGGACCTGGCCGGCCAGTGGACGTCAGCGGGCATCGAGCTGCACCAGCTCAACCTGCTGGCGCCGGATGGCCACGCCGACCTCAACGGCAAGCTCGTCATTGCCGCCGGCGAACAAGGCGACGGCGCCGCGGGCTTCGCCTGGAAGGTAGCAGGCGTGGAATACGCCGGCAGCATCGAAGCGCACGGCGACGGCAAGCGCATCAAGACCGAACTCAAACTCACCCAGCCCACCGCGCTGCAACTCACCGTGGACGCCGCGCAGCGCGGCGACTACGACTGGAACGCGCGCCTGGACGCGCCGCGCTTCGATCCCAAGCCCCTGCTCGGCGACAGCTCGCTCACCGCGCTGGGCCTGGCCCTGCAGGGCAGCGGCGACCGCCACGGCGGCACGCTGCAGGGCAAGGTCGATCTCAACGACTACCAGCTGCTGCTGCAGCCGCTGAGCGCGCGCTTCAGCGACGACTTCAAGACGCTGCAACTGCAGAAGCTCACCCTGGGCTCGCCGCAGATCAAGGGCCAGCTCGAAGCCAACGGCACCGTGCAGCTCGGCGCGCAACCGGTGAGCGGCGACCTGACCATCGCCTGGAAAGACCTGCTGCTGCCCGCGTCGCTCGCCGGCCAGGACCTGGCCAGTCAGGGCAGCCTGAAAGCACGCGGCAGCGCCGATGCCTTCCATGCCGAAGGCGATGTGGACGTCGGCCCGCCCGGCAAGCTGGCCAAGCTCGCGCTCAATCTGGACGGCACGCCGAAACTCATCACCCTGCACACGCTGGAACTCAAGCAGCCGCAGGGCGGCATGCAGGCCAAGGGCACGCTCACCCTGCAGCCCGCGCTGGCCTGGCAGCTCGAAGCCACGGCGAACAAGCTCGACCCGGGCCAGCTGCTGGCCGGCTGGAACGGCGCGCTCGATTTCGACATCGCCACCGACGGCACGCTGCCGCAGAACCAGCCCGACGCCACGCTGGATATCCGCAAGCTCGCCGGCACCCTGCGCGACCGACCCGTGCGCGCGCAGGGCAAGCTGCATCTCACGCCGCAACAAGTGGTGGACGGCAAGCTCGATCTCGCCTCCGGCGGCAGCACGGTCAAGCTCGACGCCAAACCCGGCGCCAGCAACGACGCGCAGCTCGACCTGGCCATCGCCTCGCTGGGCGACTGGCTGCCGGATGCGCAAGGCCGCGTGCAGGGCGACCTGCGCCTGCGCGGCAAGGCGCCGAAGTTCTCGCTCGACGCCAGGCTGCAAGGCAATGGCATCGCCTACGCCGGCCAGACCGTCGACAGCCTGCACCTCAACGCCAGCCTGCCCGACCTCAGCAACCCGGGTGGACAGCTAGACCTGGAAACCGGCGCCGCCAGGCTCGGCGGCCTGGATTTCAAGCGCATCGACCTGCACGGCGAAGGCAGCTCCGCACGCCACAGCCTCACCCTGCAGGCCAGCGGCCAGCAGCTTTCCACGCGCGTCGCGCTCAGCGGCGGCATGAAGGGCAGCGCGTGGAACGGCACGCTGTCCACGCTGGACCTGGAGCCGCAGGGCATTCCGCGCTGGCATCTGCAGCAGCCCTCGCAGCTGGGCTACGACAACGGTGCGATGAGCCTGTCCGAGCTGTGCCTCACCGCCGGCGAGCCGCAGCTGTGCGTGGCCGCCAGGCAGGACAAGGCCGGCAATCTCGACGCCAACTATCGCCTGCGCGACTTGCCGCTCGCGCTGCTGATGACCTTCGCCGGCCCCGGCATGCCGATCCGCGCCGACGGCACCCTCGGCGGCAGCGGCAGCATCCGCCGCAACGCGGCCGGCGCGCTCAGCGGCAGCGCCTCGATCACCTCGCCGCGCGGCACCGTCACCTATGTCGACCGCGCCGACCAGCCGCTGCTGTCCTACAACGAACTCGCGCTGCAGGCCCAGCTCAGCCCCTCCAGCCAGAACGCCACCTTGCACGCGGGCCTCAACGACGGCGGCCGCGTCGACGGGCAGGTCTCGATCAACGGTGCGCAGCAGGCGCTGGGCGGGCAACTGGAACTGCACCTCAACAATCTCAAGTTCATCGAACTCTTCAGCAATGAAGTCGCGGAAGTGAAAGGCGCGGCCAACGGCAGCTTCCGCTTCGCCGGCACCGTGGCGCAGCCGCTGGTTTCGGGCCAGGCGGCCGTCACCGGCTTCGCCGCCGAAGTGCCGTCGGCAGGCTTGAAGCTCAGCCAGGGCCAGCTCACCGTCAGCACCACCGACGCCAGGCAGTTCCTGATCGGCGGCAGCGTGCAGTCGGGCAAGGGTTCGCTGCGCATCGACGGGCATGCGGGCGTCGGCGAAGGCGCCACCACCGCGATCAACGTCAAGGGCAGCCAGTTCACCGCCGCCGACATTCCCTCGGCCAAGGTGATCATCTCGCCCGACCTGCAGATCACCCAGGACGCCAAGGGCATCAACGTCGGCGGCGACGTCACGCTCGACACCGCCGACATCGACGTCTCCCGCCTGCCCGGCGCGGGCGCCACGCAGGCCTCGCCCGACGTGGTGGTGGTGGACCAGGAGCAGCAGGCGGAGAAAGCCAAGGCCTTGCCGATCACCGCGTCGGTGAAGGTCGATCTGGGGCGCAAGACGCATCTGGTCGGCTTCGGCCTGGACGGCCGCCTCAGCGGAACGCTTACCGTCAGCGAGCGTCCCGGCCGCGCCACCACGGGCCAGGGGCAGATCACCGTCGACGGTATCTACAAGGCTTACGGGCAGAGCCTGCAGATCGAGCAGGGACGCTTGCTGTTCGCGAGCACGCCGGTCGACAACCCCGGCCTGGATATCCGCGCGGCACGCAAGCTCAATCCGAATGCCACCATCGACGAAGGCCAGAAGGTGGGCCTGATGGTGTCCGGAACGGCGCAGCGCCCGGTGCTTACCGTGTTCTCCAATCCGGTGATGGAGCAGTCGGATGCGTTGTCTTATCTGATCACCGGCAAGCCACTGTCGCAGGTGAAAGGCGGCGAAGGCGATATGGTCGGCGCGGCGGCGCAGGCGCTGGGTTCGGCGGCGGGCGATCTGCTGGCCAAGAGTGTGGGCAGCAAGCTCGGTATCGACGACGTGGGGGTTTCGAGCAACGAGGCGCTGGGCGGAACGTCGGCGTTTACCGTCGGCAAATTCCTGTCGCCGCGTTTGTATCTGAGCTATGGCGTGGGGCTGTTCGAGCCTGGGCAGGTGGTGACGCTGCGTTATCGCTTGAGCCACCGGTGGAATTTCGAGGCGCAGAGTGCGACGGATTTCAATCGGGCGAGTTTGAATTACCGCCTGGAGAAATAGCATCAGATATCGCGCACGGGCGCCGCAGCCAGGCGCCCGTGCACCGGCGATGCGCTTCAATTCAGCGGCACTACCGCTTCGGCTTCGGCGGACATCGCCTCAGCCCGCTCCCTCCAAAGACGCGCCATATTCGCGACGCCAGGCTTTCCCAGGGCCACTCCGTGCGTGTCCTTCACCGCAGGATTCGAGTAGTAATTCACCCGCTTGCTCTGCGTCTGGTATCCCTGCGTATGACTGCAGAGGATCGTGAGGGATTTGCCATTGTCATAACCATGCCGATAACTGGCATCGCCCTCCGCGCAGTGATGGCCGCCGACGATATGACCTATTTCGTGCTTGAAAACATGCTTGAACTTCACGGTCTGTATGCTCGCCCGGCCTCCCGTCCACGCCATGCCTTCGGTCCCGTCTTCGGCCGTGGTATCGAAAAAGCCGGCGAACAGATCGGCTCCCTTATCGAACATGTCCTGCTCGAACAGATCGTAGCTCTTGTCCAGGTTCTCCGCGCTGATGATGAAGTCCTGCTTGATGGTCCGCACTCCCACCAGCCGCAGGCGAACCTTCTGCACCTTCGAGTTCTGCAAGGCCCGGTTGACCGAAGCGACCTGGGCGAGCGCATAGGCTTTCGCGTCTCCGACTTTCTTGACGGCAGCCTCCGAAAATCCCGCGAAGACATCGATCACGATAAAGCCCTTGGAATCGACGTCCGCTTTTCCAGCACGGTCCGCCGGCTTGGGCGGCCGGGGATTTTCGATACCGTCCGGATCCTTGAAGCCGTTGCCGCCATCGTCGTCGGCCGCATCGCGCATGCGTTGCAACCCGTGGCGGTCTCCGGCAATCAAGCCGCTTCGATGCGGCGCTTCGAGCATGGCGAGAAACTCGCCGTTATCGCGATTTACCACCACCAGAGAACCTTGTACTTCGCCGCGCCCGTCGGTCAGAACGCTGCTCGCGACCCGGTAGTCCTCGTATCGATCAACCCAGCCATCGGGCGAAACCGTCAGGTCGTGCAGGACCGGCGACCCCTTGCCGAAACTCGAACCGACCAGCCCCCTGGGCGAGGCGGCCGGAAAAGCAAGAATACCCGGATCAAGAAAATGCCCGACCGATGGCGCCTGTTCTTCGGCGGCGATCGCGGTGGCCATGCTTCCACCGATCAACAACAGCATGGCGCCGATAAAGTAATACCTGCGCATAAATCCCCCGACATCCTGGCTTCGCTGCACGCCGCGCCACCTCGCCGTGGCGACGGCGCTCCCAAGGTCTGCAGCGTGCCGGCTCGAAGCCGGCTCAACAGGGCCGCAGCCTTGTGGACCAAGCTTTGACTCACCCCTGGTTTGCGGGCAAGAGCAGCCGGTGGCGAGGGGATGCAAAGCGCATCAAAGACGTACTCAGAAATCGCGAGAGCCCGATATCCGCTTATCCGGAGCCGCGATGGCTTCAGGACGAAGAGTCTTTGCACCCGCATCCTGTCGAAGATCCATACCTGTCGCGCAATCGCACCCAATCCCCCAGCGACCGATACGGCCCGTTCTCGGCACGCCCCTTCGGCATCACATCCAGAAACCCATAGATCCCGAGGAACTGCTCGCCACCGCGCCCGAAAGTCGAGTACGTATGGAAGATCCTGCCATCCGCATCCTTGTAGAACACACTGTCGCCCGAGTAATCCGTGCCCTCCGGTTTCTCTTCGCGATAGTTGTAGGTCGCCTTGCCCTGGGCCATCTGCTCCGGCGTGAACGACACCTGGAAGTCGTAGTTGAAGTCGCTGCGATGCGACGAGACGAACGGAAACTGCCAGCCCATGCGTTGCCGCAGCGCTTCTATCTCCGCGATCGGCGCGCGCGCTATCGCCACATACGCCACGTCGTGGTTTTCCAGATGCACCAGGATGCCGGCCAGATGATCCACTTCGAAGGAGCAGCCGATGCAGGGATTCTCCTGCCCCGGCCGCAGCATGAAGTGCTTCACGAACAGCTGGCTGCGCCCGCCGAACAGCTCGGCCAGCGTCACCGGACCCTGCGGCCCGTCGAACACATAGGGCTCGGTTACCTCGACCCACGGCAGCTCGCGCCGCGCGGCGCTGAGCTCGTCCTTCAATCGCGTGAACTCCTTTTCCTTCTCCAGCAAGGCCACGCGCGCTTTTGTCCAGGCGTCGCGCGATACGGTCTGATGTTCCATCACGGCATCTCCTCGCAAGGTTTCAATGCGCCGACGCGGGCGCTTCGGCAGCCGCCGCTTCGCGCGGCCGCAGCAGCGTCGCGCCCAGCACCGCGCCCACCGCGGCAAAGCACGCGCCGGCCAGGAAGGCCGTGCTATAACCGGTCAGCAAGGCCGCGCCGCGCTCGACGCCACCGGCCAGCGCGGTGCCGGTCTGCGAGGCGGCAAGACTGGCCAGCACCGCCAGGCCCAGCGCGCCGCCCATCATGAAGGCGGTATTGACCAGGCCGGAAGCGAGTCCCGATTCCGACGGCTCCACATCGCCCATCGCCGCCAGCAGCAACGGATTGAACGCGATGCCCGCGCCCAGCCCCAGCAGCACCATGCCCGGCATGATGTCGATCAGGTAATGCCCGTCCTGCGGCGCACGCGCGAACAACAGCAGGCCCAACGCGGCAAACGCCAACCCCGCCGCCAAGGGCTTGCGGATGCCGAAGCGCATCACCAACCTGGCCGAGATGCCAAGCGAGAACACCGCCATGATCAGGTTGGCCGGCAGAAACGCCAGGCCCACTTCCAGCGGCCCATAGCCCAGCACCAGCTGCATGTAGAGCGCGGACAGGAAGAACCACGCGAACATCGCCGCCGCCCACAGCACACCCACCGTGTTGGACACCGCGATATTGCGCCGTACGAACAGGCGCAGCGGCATCAGCGGCTTGCGCACGCGCGCCTCGATCACGAAGAAAACCGCCAACAGCAGCACCGCAACCGCCAGCTCGCCCAGCGTGCGCGCGGAAGTCCAACCCAGCTCATTGCCGTTGACGATGGCGTACACCGCCAGCATCAGCGCACTGGTGACGGTGATCGCACCGCTGACGTCGAGATGGCGCGTATCCGACACGCCCTTGGTCGACGGCAGCAGCTTCGGCGCGAACGCGATCACCGCGATGCCGATCGGCAGGTTCACCAGGAACACCCAATGCCAGGTCAGCGTGCTGGTCAGCACGCCGCCGAGCATCGCGCCCAGGCTGCCGCCGCCCGCGCAGACGAAGCCATAGATGCCCATCGCCTTGGCGCGATCGGCCGGCTCGGTAAACAGATCCATGATCAGCGACAGCGCCACCGCCGTAACCACCGCACCGCCCAGGCCCTGAATCGCCCGCGAGGCGATCAGGAAGCCCTGCGTCTGCGACAGCCCGCAGGCCAGCGAGGCCAGCGTGAACAGCGCGATGCCGAGCAGGAAGAACCGCCCGTGGCCATACAGATCGCCCAATCGCCCGCCGAGCAGCAGGAAGCCGCCGTAGGTAAGCATGTAGGCGTTGACCACCCAGGCCAGCTCGATGTCGCTGAACTTCAGGTCGGTTTTGATCGAGGGCAGCGCCACGTTCACGATGGTCGTGTCGAGCACGATCATCAGCACACCCATGCAGAGCACCAGGAGTGCGATCCAGCGTCGGCGCTCGGGGTGGTCGGCGTGCGTTCCGGGGGAAACGTCGTTCGTCATGTTCGGCTCGCTTGCGGGGGAGTTGGCCGGGGCATCTTGCGCCGGGTTTGTGAGGATGACGAATGTGGATGGCCGGAATCGACATCGGCTCGCGCAGTTCGATCGGCGTAGGTTGGGGTGAGCGGAGCGAACCCCAACGCGGGGATCGCGGTGGCGCGCGATGTTGGGGTTCGCTCCGCTCACCCCAACCTACGCCCGCATCCCGCACGCATTGCTGCGGCGCGGTTTGACAGACCTCATTTAGAACGATTCAAATCGGGCCTCCCGCGCCCGGTCCCCTCGCACCGCGCGCCCACGAGGGGAAGACCTACGCATGCGCCACCGCCTCCGCATCTCCGCTGTGAACCTCCTGACCTGCGCCCTGCTGCTCGCCCTGCCCCTGGCGCATGCCAGCCAGGACGGCGCCTTCTTCAGCTCGTTCGAACCGGGCGACCCGGCGCTGCAGACGTCCAAGTCCCCGCTCGCCGTCGACATCGCCGGCGGCCCGGATAAAAACGTGGTGCTCACCGCCAAACCCGGCGTCGGCTTCACCGGCCTGCACTCGCTGCATTACCGCGGCCAGGGTGGCAAGGCGCAGGAAGCCGCGCTGTTCGACGTCAATCTGCCGGTCGGCGCGCATACGCAACTCTCCTACCTGCTGTTCCCGGTCACCGTGGGCGACAACCTCGCCAACCCGTCCACCTACACCGCGGTGGACCTGGTCTTCGACGACGGCTCGCATCTCTCGACCCACACCGCCTACGACCAGCGCCACGTCGCCGCCACCGCGCGCGCGCAGGGCGAAGGCCGCACGCTCTATCCCAACCAGTGGAACCGCCTCGTCATCGACGTGGGCGCGGTGGCGCAGGGCCGCACCATCAAGCGCATCGTGCTCGCGCAGGACGGCCCCGCCGGCACGGTGGAAGGTTTCCTCGACGACGTGCGCATCGGCGAAGCGCCAGCGGATACCGCCACGCGCCCCAGCGACTACGTCAGCACCCTGCGCGGCACCAACTCCAACGCCGACTTCTCGCGCGGCAACAACGTCGTCGCCACCGCCCTGCCGCATGGCTTCAACTTCTGGGCGCCGGTGACGGATGCCGGCTCCGACTGGATGTACCAGTACCAGCAGCGCAACGGCGACGACAACCGCCCGCGCCTGGAAGCCCTGGTGCTGTCGCACGAACCCAGCCCGTGGATGGGCGACCGCCAGACCTTCCAGCTGATGCCGGCCAGCGTCGCCAGCGGCGCGCCCACCGCCAACCGCAAGGCACGTGCGCTGAGCTTCGGCCACGACCACGAGGTGGCGCGCGCCGATTACTACAAGGTGGCGTTCGACAACGGCATCGTCAGCGAGATCGCGCCCACCGACCACGCCGCGATCTTCCGCTTCACCTTCCCCGCCGCGCGCGGCCAGCTGGTGTTCGACAACCGCACCGACCAGGGAGGCATTACGCTCGATCCTTCCGGCCGCAGCTTCAGCGGCTACTCCGACGTGAAGAGCCGCCTTTCCACCGGCGCCACGCGTCTGTTCTTCTATGCCGAAGCCGACCAGCCCGTCAGCGAAAGCGGCAAGCTCGCCGGTGAAGGCCGCGACCACGTCGCGGCCTGGTTCGGCTTCGACACGTCGAAGAACAAGACCGTCAACCTGCGCATCGCCACCTCGCTGATCGGCGTCGACCAGGCCAAGCACAATCTCGAACTGGAGATCGCCAAGGGCGATACCTTCGACGCAGTGCGCGAACGCGCGCGCAAGCGCTGGGACGAACAGCTCGGCATCGTTGCGGTCAAGGGTGCCAACCACGACGAGCTGGTCACGCTGTATTCCAACCTGTACCGCCTGTTCCTCTACCCCAACTCCGCCTACGAGAACACCGGCGACCAGGCCAGGCCCGTCTACCGCTACGCCAGCCCGTTCTCCGCCGCCACCGGCGACAACACGCCCACCCATACCGGCGCGCGCGTGCTCGACGGCAAGGTCTACGTCAACAACGGTTTCTGGGACACCTACCGCACGGCCTGGCCCGCCTACACCTTGCTGGCGCCGCGGCAGGCCGGCGAGCTGATCGACGGCTTCGTGCAGGAGTACCGCGACGGCGGCTGGATCGCGCGCTGGTCCTCGCCCGGCTATGCCGACCTGATGGTCGGCACCAGCGCCGACGTGGCCTTCGCCGACGCCTGGCTCAAGGGCATCCGCAACTTCGACGTGCGCAGCTTCTACCAGGCCGCGCTGAAGGACGCGACCGTGCTCAGCCCGATCGCCGGCACCGGCCGCAAGGGGCTGGACCGCTCCAACTTCAACGGCTACGTGGACACCGGCACCAAGGAAGGCCTGTCCTGGTCGATGGACGGCTATATCAACGATTTCGCCATCGGCAACCTCGCCGCCGCGCTGGCCGCCGACCAGAACACCAAGGATCCCTACCGCGCCAACTACGCCGCCGACGCCGCGTATTTCCACTCGCGCGCACAGGACTACGTCAACCTGTTCAGCCCCGAGATCGGCTTCTTCGTCGGCCGCGATGCCAAGGGCCAGTGGCGCTACACCAAGGCGCAGTTCGACCCGCTGCGCTGGGGCGACGACTACACCGAGACCAATGCCTGGAACATGGCCTTCCACGCCCCGCACGACGGCGCCGGCCTGGCCGCGCTGTACGGCGGTCGCGACAAACTCGCGGCAAAGCTGGACCAGTTCTTCGCTACGCCCGGCGAGTTCCACGTCGGTGGCTACGGCGAGCCGATCCACGAGATGCTGGAAGCGCGCGACATCCGCATGGGCCAGTATGGCCACAGCAACCAGCCATCGCACCACATCCTCTACATGTACGCCTACGCCGGGCAGCCTTGGAAGACGCAGGACAAGGTGCGCGATCTGCTGTCGCGCGTGTACCTGGGCAGCGATATCGGCCAGGGCTATCCGGGCGACGAGGACAACGGTGAGATGTCGGCCTGGTATGTGTTCAGCGCCGCCGGCTTCTATCCGCTGCGCATGGGCGCGCCGGAGTATGTGATCGGCGCGCCTTTCTTCCCGCATATGGACATCAAGCTGGACAGCGGCAAGCACATCGTGATCGATGCGCCGCAGGTCAGCGACCGCAACCGCTACGTGCAGAGCCTGAAGGTGAACGGCCAGCCGTGGCATCGCCTCACCTTGCCGCATGAGCTGCTGGCGAAGGGCGCCACCCTGAGTTTCGAGATGGGGCCGCAGCCTTCGCCCTGGGGAAGCGACGAAGCGGACTTGCCCGCTTCGCTGAGCGGCGCGGCCGGTCCGAAGCCGCTGCGCGACGTTACCGATGGCGGCAAGGGCGAGCGCGAAGCAACCGGTGTCGCCAAACCGGACGCCCTGTTCGACAACGACGGGCGCACCGACACCACGTTTGCCGCGCACGCCGTGGTGCGTTGGCATGCCCCGGCAGCGGCGAAGGTGGCGATGTATACGCTCACCTCGGCAGCAGTGGGCAATGCACCCGGCGATTGGACGCTGGAAGGCTCGAACGACGGCAAGCAGTGGACGGCGCTGGACAGCCGCCATGGCGAGCGTTTCCCGTGGCCGGGGCAGACGCGTGCTTTCGGCATTGCCAAGCCAGGCACCTACGCGTGGTATCGGGTGAGCTTCGGCAATGGCGCCAACGTGTCGCTCGCCGAACTGGAGCTGCTCGGCAACGACTAAAAACGCCGGCGTAGGTTGGGGTGAGCCGCCAGGCGAACCCCAACAACCCGCAAGCCACACGCCTCGCCATGTTGGGGTTCGCCTGGCGGCTCACCCCAACCTACGCTGCGACGCTGCTACATTCCCTCGCCATCATCCACAGATGCAGGGACGCCATGAACCACTTCCGCACCGGCTGTCTGTTCGGCCTGCTGTGTTCCCTCGCCCTGCCGGCGCTGGCCAGCGAAGATCTCGCCGCGCGTGCGCAAGCGATGCTTGCCGCCGATATCGCCAATGGCAACCCCGGCGCCGCCGTGCTGGTGGCGCGTGGCAACCAGGTGCTCTACCGCGGCGCGGCCGGCATGGCCAATGTCGAACTCAGCGTGCCGCTTTCCGCGGACCAGCGCTTCCATATCGGCTCGATCACCAAGACGCTGACCGCCACCACCGTGTTGAAGCTGGCGGCGATGCACAAGCTGTCGGTGAGCGATCCGCTGTCGCGCTATCTGCCCGACTTCCCCAACGCCGCGCACATCACCCTGGCGCAGCTGCTGGACCATACCTCCGGCGTCAGCGACGACTGGGACGCCGGTCCGGCCGAGACCTTCGATACCAAGTCGCTGGTCGAGCGCATCGCAACCAAGGCGCCGGATTTCGCGCCCGGCGCGCAATGGCGCTACAGCAACTCCGGCTACATGCTGCTGGGCGCGGTGATCGAGCGCGTGACTGGCCAATCATGGGATCGCGCCATGCACGACCTGGTGCTGGCACCGGTCGGCATGCAGCGCACGCTGTATGCCGGCGACGAGTCCATCGTGTCCGGCCAGGTCGAGGGTTACAGCACCGATGCCAAGGGCAACGCGACGCGCGCGCCCTACTCCAGCATGACCGGTCCCGGCGCCGCCGGTGCGCTGAGTTCCACGGTGGACGATCTGTTCAAATTTCTGCGCGCGCTGCATCGCGAGCTGTTGCCGTCCGCATTGCGCGAAGCGATGACCACACCGAAGACCACGTCCGACGGCCAACCCGTGCCTTACGGCTACGGCATCGCGGTTGGCACTGTGCGTGGCAAACCCGTGTACGAACACAATGGTGGCATTGCGGGCTTCGCCACGCAGTTCACCTACTTTCCCGAGCAGGACGTGACCGTGGTGGTGCTTGCCAACACCGATGGTGGACGTCCGAATCCGCGCGCCCTTGCGCACCGCCTGGGTGCGCTTGCGGTTGGCGATCCGTATACGAGCTGGATGCCGCAAGCGCTATCCGCAGGTGACATGCAGGCACTGGCGGGCAGCTATCGCATCGCCGGCGACAGCAAGCATGTGCTCGTGATTCGCGATGCAAAGCTGACGATCCGGCGCGACGGCGGCCCCGAGCGCGAGCTGGCCGCGGCGAAGGGCGACGTGCTGTATTACGCGGGCGATGGCACCGACTACATCCACGTTGCGCGCGATGCGAAGGGGCATCCGATAGCGCTTGAGTTCCATTCTGATGGAATGCTCACCGCTCGCCGTGAACCACGACTGCCCTGACGGTTGCGATCTGCATCAACGATGCATTTATCGGATTACGACTACAGACAACCCTAAGTTGCTCTGCTAGCGTGATTGCGTTGCCCGCGCTGTGATGTCAAGACGCGTCGCGGGCAACCATGGCAGCAATGTCGTGAGTAGCGCGGGCCGAGGGTGTTAGAGCACCCCCGACCCGCTAACCACAACCAATTGGCTAAGGAATTGATCATGGCTACCCCAGATCATACGTCACTCGCACGCTCGCCGATCCCCAGGGCGACACACCCGCCGACTAATCGGGCCGTCCGCTTCTCTCGCGGACACGGTTGAAGAACCGCGGCCTAAGAGTTTTCGCAGGTAATGATTCCTAGCCGTGAAACCCGGCGCGTTGCTTCGTACAACGGCGAAAGTGCCTGAAGCCGCAACCCACTTCCTCAATCAAGCCGCCCGGCGCCCCTTCCAAGGGCCGTCGGTAAACCCCGAGTCCGTAAGATCGGCGGCGCGTCGTGCTGTCCGGCGGCGCGCCGTTTTACGGAGCGAAGGGCGGCGCTCAGCAAGGAGTTGCTTATGGATATCTATGGCGAAGCGTGGCTCACACGCCACGTGGAATATTTTTCCGATCCGGAGGCGGGGCCGGATGCGTTGTTGAACGATGCCACCGAGTGGCTGCATTACGCACACAACGCGATTCGGTTGTTGGCAGAGATGGTCGAAGAACGCGGCAGTGTAAATGCGCAGCGGTTGCCGACCATGCTGGAAAGCATCGCGGTGCTTATCGAAATGGGGACGCGTTGCGCAACGCAGGCGCACCTGCGGATGCAGTGGCTGCAAGTTAGGAGTGAGGCAGAAGCAGCGGACTGACCTCAGCTCGTCATTCCGGCGCAGGCCGGAATCCAGTAGCGGGGCGCACCATGGAGTGTTGATCCCCAAGCGCCGCTCTTGGGCGCTCTCACGACGACCGTGCGTTGTCGTTACTGGATTCCGGCCTGCGCCGGAATGACGGAAAAACTATGCGTCAGTCAGCGACCTTGACCACCAACTTTCCAAAATTCTTCCCCTCCAGCAGCCCGATAAACGCCTGCGGCGCATGCTCCAACCCCTCCACCACATCCTCGCGCAGCTTCACCTTCCCCTGCGCGATCCACTCCCCCATCTCACACCGGAACTGCGCAAACCGCTCGCCATAGTGGTCGAGAATGATGAAGCCCTCCATCCGCACCCGCTTCTGCAGCACGGTGGACATCGCCAGCGGCAAGCGATTCGGCCCCGCCGGCAGCGACTTGTCGTTGTAGTGCGCGATGATCCCGCACACCGGCACGCGCGCATGGTTGTTGAGCAGCGGCAACACCGCGTCGAACACTTCGCCGCCGACGTTCTCGAAGTAGACGTCGATCCCCTTCGGGCATGCCTCCGCCAGCTTCTTCGCCAACTCCGGATCGCGCCGGTCCAGGCACACATCGAAACCCAATTCGTCTACCGCGTACTGGCACTTGTCCACGCCACCGGCAATGCCAACCACACGCGCACCCTTCAACTTGGCAATCTGCCCCACCACCGAGCCCACCGCGCCGGTAGCGGCTGCCACGACCACCGTCTCGCCCGCCTTCGGCTGCCCGATATCGAGCAGGCCGTAGTGCGCCGTAAACGCCGGCATGCCCAGCCCGCCCAAGGCCAGCGACGGATGCGCCATATCGCCCAGCGGCAACAGGTCCTTGCCATCCGACAGCGCATAGTCCTGCCAACCGGCATTGCTCAACACCAGATCGCCCACCTTGAATTGCGGATGCTTCGACGCCGCCACCCGGCTCACCGTGCCGCCCGCCATCGGCGCGCCGATCTTCACCGCTTCCGCGTAGCTCGGGCCGACCACGTCCATCAGGTTGCGCATATACGGATCGAGCGAAAGATACAGCGTGCGCAGCAGCACCTGGCCTTCGGCGGGCTGCGGCACCGGCACTTCTTCCAGGCGCAGGTCCTGCGGCGTCGGCGCGCCCTTCGGATGCGCGGCAAGTACCAGGCGGCGATTGACGGTGTCGTTCCGGGGCATGGGGATCACTCCTGTGGGGGATTAGACCGATCGTCTAGTCATCGGCCGCAAAAAAAGCGGGAGCGCTTGCGCATCTCCCGCCTCAAACTTTGTCGTGCAGTCCGAGCAGTTGGCGTGTGCCGGTCATTGCCGTGTCGAGCGGCGCGCGGTCGCGCGCGATCTTCGCCAGCAGGCTCGCGCCCAGCCAACTTTGATAAAGCATGGCCGCAACGGCGCGCGGTTCCAGCGCCGGCTTCACCGAGCCATCCGCGCGCCCCTGCTCGATGCAGCGCGCCAACCGCTCGATCACACCGCCGGTGCCGCGCTCCAGCGCCGTGCGCATGCTCTCCGACAGATCGCACACTTCCGCGCCCAGCTTTACCGCCAGGCAGCGGCTCTGCGCTTCGTCGCCGGTCTGCGTATCCAGCCAGTCGTTGAAGTAGGCCAGCAGGCGCTGCGCCGCCGTGCCCTGCTGGGCCAGCAGCGCGTCGGTATGCGCGAGGTAGTTGCCGAAGTAGTCCTCCAGCACGGCTTCGCCGAAGGCCTCCTTCGAACCGAAGTAGTGATAGAACGACCCCTTCGGCACCCGCGCCGCGGCCAGCACCTCGGCCAGCCCCACGGCGGTGAATCCCTTGCTCAGCAACAGCGGCCTGGCTACATCCAGGATGTGCTGGCGGACGTCGGTGACTGGAGCGCTGGCGGTCATGGCGGCGCACTTTAATCGCCATTGGACCGGTCGTCTAGCAATCCACCGGTGGCTAGCCCATTGGTCATGCCTGCGCATCCGCAAGCCCGGGTCTATCGTGAGCCACCTCTTCCCAGGAGCTCCACCATGAAGTCGAACCGATGGATTCTCGCCGCCACCATTGCGGCCGCTTGCGGCGTTGCACACGCGGCGCCCGCCCCTGCCGCCTCCGCCTCGGGCGTGGACCTGGCCGGCATCGATCACGCCGTGAAACCCGGCGACGACTTCAACGGCTACGCCAGCGGCAACTGGGCGAAGACCGCGCAGATTCCCGCCGACCGTTCCAGCACCGGCATCTTCCTCAAGGTGTTCGAGAAGGCCGAGAACCGCAACGCGGAACTGATCCGCGACATCGGCAAGAGCAACCCCAAGGCCGGCAGCAACGAGCGCAAGATCGCCGACTACTACGCCGCCTATATGAACGAAGCGGCGATCGAAAAGGCCGGCCTCGCGCCGATCAAGGCGCAGCTGGCCGAAGTCGACGCGATCAAGACCAAGGCCGACCTCGCCCGCGTATTGGGCGGCACGCTGCGCGCCGACGTCGATCCGGTCAATGCCACCAACTGGTGGACGGAGAACCTGTTCGGCCTGTTCGTCACGCAAGGCCTGGAAGACCCTTCGCACAACGTGCCCTATCTGCTGCAGGGCGGCCTCGGCATGCCCAACCGCGACTACTACCTCAACGACGACGCCCAGATGAAGGGCTATCGCGAGAAGTACCAGGCGTATATCGCCGCGCAGCTCAAGCAGGCCGGCGTGCCGGATGTCGACGCCAAGGCGAAGGCCGTGCTGGATCTTGAAATCAAGATCGCCAAGGCGCAGGCCAGCATCGTCGACAGCGAGGACGTGCATAAGGCCAACAATCCGTGGGCGATGGCCGACTTCGCCAAGAAGGCGCCGGGCCTGGACTGGAACGCCTACTTCAGCGCGGCCGGCCTCTCGGGCCAGAAGACGGTGATCGCATGGCAGCCGGAGGCAATCAGCAAGCTCTCCGCCCTCACCGCCAGCGAACCGCTGCAGACCTGGAAGGACTGGCTGAGCTTCCACACCATCAACCACAGCGCCGGCCTGCTGCCCAAGGCCTATGCCGACGCCCGCTTCGAGTTCTACGGCCACACCCTGAACGGCACGCCCAAGCAGCGCGACCGCTGGAAGCGCGCCGTGGGTTCCACCGGCGATGCGCTGGGCGATGCGGTGGGCCAGATCTACGTGCAGCGTTACTTTCCCGCCTCGTCCAAGGCGCGCGTGACGCAGATGGTGGACAACCTCAAGGCCGCCTTCAACGAGCACGTCGACACGCTGGACTGGATGAGCCCCGCCACCAAGCAGAAGGCCAAGGCCAAGATCGCCACCTTGAAGGTGGGCGTGGGCTATCCGGAAACCTGGCGCGACTATTCATCGCTGGAGATCCGCGCCGACGACGCGCTCGGCAATTCGCTGCGCGCGGAGCAGTTCGAGTACAAGCACCAGCTGGCCAAGCTCGGCCAGCCGGTGGACAAGGGTGAGTGGTGGATGACGCCGCAGACGGTGAATGCGGTGAACCTGCCGCTGCAGAACGCGCTGAATTTCCCAGCCGCCATTCTGGAAGCGCCGTTCTTCGACCCCAAGGCCGACGATGCCGCCAACTACGGTTCGATCGGCGCGGTGATCGGCCACGAGATCAGCCACAGCTTCGACAACACCGGCGCGGAATTCGACGCCGAAGGCCGCCTCGCCAACTGGTGGACACCGGACGACCAGGCCCACTTCAAGGCCGCCGGCCAGAAGCTGGTGGAGCAGTACAACGCCTACGAGCCGCTGCCGGGCCTGCATATCAACGGCCAGCAGACCTTGGGCGAGAACATCGCCGATGTGTCCGGCCTGGCGATTGCGCATGCGGCGTATGTGAAGTCGCTGAGCGGCAAGCCGGCGCCGGTGATCGACGGACTGAGCGGCGACCAGCGCTTCTTCCTGGCGTTTGCGCAGTCGTGGCGCACCAAGACGCGCGATGCGGCGCTGCGGGCGCAGGTGATTGGCGATGGGCATTCGCCGGGGTCGTTCCGGGCGCAGACGGTGCGCAACCTGGACGCGTGGTATGACGCGTTCAAGGTGCAGGCGGGGCAGAAGCTTTATCTGGATCCGAAGCAGCGGGTGAAGATCTGGTAAGGGTTTTTTCGTTCGATCTGGAGAGCCGCATCCGAAGGGGTGCGGCTTTCTTTTTTGGGTAAAGCGGAAGGGGGTATGGCTAGCCTTTGGCGTTGCGCTTGTTGGGGGACACCCGGTTTAGGGAATCGGGATCAGGCGGAAAATAAAGGGACGAAATGGGACGAAATCCAACAACCGCGCGGGTTCCGGTAGATATCGCCAATGGCGCCGAGCCGATCACCTAGGTTTGCGAAACGCGCCGCCGAAGACGGCGTTGGACACTAGGATTGTAAATTGAAGCCGGCCAGCGGGCCGGCTTCATTACGATTCGAAGTGCGTTTAAACCCAGGTTGAGACGGCCCTGAAGACCTCATCCAACTCGCCGTCGCGCAGCTCGATCAGGACGGTGGCGCCATAACGCGTGGCGAGCAGCTGCTCGAGCTGCCGGGTCCGGTCAAGCTGCTTGCAGGTCGAAAGGATTCTGGCCACACGCCGCTTGCGCCACTTTTCGTCGTGTCCGGCCTCAGCATTGGGCTCAACTGCGGCGACCCGCGCCAACCACCCGCGCAGATACCGCTCGATGCGGCCATGCTCACCAGCGGCCGGGCGCACCGGAAGATCCAGGGCACGGCGCGTGGCAAGCCACACGCTCGCGGCGCGGTATGGCTTGCCCCGCTTGATGCTTTCGTGGAATGCGACCTCATTAACCAGGTCATCCAAGGTGGCCCTGGCTTCGTCGCCCAGCGGCACCTCGCTCGCGGCGGCGCCCATGACGAGCACTACGTTCCCACTGCCAGCGACGTTGCCCGTTCCGGTCAACGTCCGAGGAGCCGCGGGACTCTTCATCTGCTCGGCGTTCGGCCGCACGACGCGCGCCACGATGTCCGAGACCTTCCCTAGCAATTCCTCTGTGTACTCCATCACTTACCCCTGCTTTGACCGTACTCCCGCAGCCTTGGAAGCCGCCCGCAGCATGGCTGACACCACACGCTCGGCGGCTCCCTCCGCTGCGCCCTGCTCTAACAGCTCATAGATCGCTACCAGTAGTTCGGCGCGACCAGCGGAATCTGTAGACGCATTCGCCGAGGCGAGCGCCTTTTCCAGAACGTCAGCAGCGAGGCGCAAGGTTTCACGGTCAGGTCTCGCAGGCTGAGAAGCGCTCCCTGGAGCGCCCTGCCAAGGGTTATCGGTCATCGAACCGCGGCCCGAGGCGATCCATTCCATGCTGACGTCGGCGGCCTTGCACAGCCGAGCCACGGCCTCGAACGGCGGCATGTTTTCCCCACGGATGTAGCGCTGTAGCGCAGCCAGAGACACACCCATCACATCTGACGCGTCTTCGCGGCGCCCAAGACGCCCGCAGGCGTCACTTATGCGTGTTCCGATTCCAAGAAGCTCGTCCGGAACCCCGGTTCCGCCCTTGATTTCGGTTCCGATTCCACCGGATCGCTTTGTTTTATCGACACTTTTAGCGGTCATGTTCAGATTTGATCTTCTTTTTGAATCGGAACCGTCAGAAGTGGTTGCTAGGCATGTCAGATGTGACTAGTATCTACGCCATAGACACCACGCTGAGGGGACTACAACAACATGCGCACAACCGCTGCCCAGAAAAAGCCAGTCCCGCAGGACTGGCATCCGGCCGACATCATCGCGGCCGTTCGCAAGGCGGGCTGGTCGATGCGGCAGCTGGCATTCGCCAACGGCTACGAATCCAGCACGGCCATCGCGCATGCGCTCCGTCGGGCGTATCCAAAGGCGGAGCGAATCATTGCCGACGCCCTGGGCATTCCGCCCCAGGAGATCTGGCCCAGCCGCTACAACGCCGATGGCACGCCGAACCGCACACCTGGTTCCAAGCCACTTCGCCCGGCCCACATCACGGTCATTCCCAAGGCTACCACCCAGGGCTCTGGCCGCAATCCGCAAAAGCGCTCAGGGGGTTAAACATGACTGCTATCTATGCCCGCCATGCCGGGCCGCGCCGCCGCATCCATCGCCAGGTCCAACCGACCAGTCGGCCGGTCTTCCCGGTGGGCGCCATCCTCACCAACCGGTTTGATGAGGTCGACCGCGACCTGAAGGGCGACAGGCGGGTCACCAAGGCGGGGAACCGGTGGAGCGTGTTCTACGTCGACGGCGACATCCGGCACATCTGCTGTGAGGAGACCGGTGGGTGGCTTTCCCCGACGGTCAAAGAACTGCGGGCGCTCTTCGTGGCCGCGAGGGAGTGGCCATGAGCCGCCGCGCGCGTGGCCACGCCGGCATCGGCGACCTGTTTGAGACCCCGCAGCCGCCGAAGTGGCAGCCGGGATCGATGGATTTCCGCGCCGAGGTCTGCGAGTCGCTGACCGGCATGCTCGCGGACGCCCACAAGGCAGGCATGGATCGCCATGAGGTTGCCGCTCGCGCTAGCCGGCTTACCGGCAAGGACGTCACCAAGAACATGCTGGACGGATATACCGCGCCGGCGCGTGAGGAATTCAACTGCCCGCTCTGGCTTTCGCCAGTCCTCGAAGTGGTCTGCGCAAGCACGTCACTGGCCACATGGCACGGCCAGAAGCACGGCGGCCGCCTGCTCGTCGGCGCCGAAACGCTCGACGCGGAAATCGGCCGCCTCATGAGCGAGCGAGAGTCCGCTGACGCCCGGCTGCGCCAGCTCAAGGATCTGCGGCGGAGGATCGGTTGATGGCAGATGGCGCAGCATTGGACCGTTGGTATACAGCGGCCGAGTTGGCGGGTCTGCCCGGGCTGCCTGGCACTGAGCGGGGAATCAATAAGGCGGGTGAACGAGAGGGCTGGGCGCGCCGTCAGCGCGAGCAGGGAAAAGGCTGGCAGTACTCATTTCGTGCGCTCCCCTCCCAGGCGCAGGCCGCAATACTCCTACGCGAGCGTCCGCACCAGGTCATACCACGCCAAGCGGCGACGCCCAAAGGCGACGCGCAGATCCGCTCCGCTTGGCAACGCTACGACGCCGTCAAACAGGGCCAAAAAGATAAGGCCGCCACGCGTCTGAAAGCGCTGCAGGCAGTCGGCGCGCTCGTCAAAGCAGGCACGCCGTTGATGCAGGCCCGCGAAGTCGTTGCTGATCGCCTGATCGACGAAGGCGTGGAAGTCAGTGCCGCGTCAATCGCGCGCTGGCAAGCGTCTGTCGATGGCGTCGACATCAAGGACTGGCTAGCCATGCTGGTGCCTCACTATGCCGGCCGCACTAGCACCGCGCAGATCGAGCCACAGGCATGGGAGATCTTCAAGGCCGACTACCTCCGCCTGGAGCAGCCCACCGCCAGCAGTTGCTACGACCGCCTAGTGCGCATCGCGAACGCGCGTGGCTGGACGCTCCCTAGCCTCAAGACCTTTACGCGACGCATCGAGCGCGAGTTGCCGCGCGCCGTTCGCCTTCTTGCACGCCAGGGCGAGGACGCTCTTATGCGTTCCTATCCAGCGCAGGAGCGCGATCGCAGCATGTTCACCGCGCTGGAGGCCGTCAACGCCGATGGTCATCGCTGGGACGTACGGGTGCGCTTTCCTGATGGAAGCGAGGGTCGGCCGTGCATCGTTGGCTGGCAAGACCTATACAGCGGAAGGATTCTCGCGTGGCGCCTATGCGACCACGAAAGCAGCGACGTGGTGCGCCTTAGCTTCGGCGACATGCTGCGCAACTACGGCGTGCCGGGCAGCGTGTACCTCGACAACGGCCGCGCGTTCGCGAGCAAGTGGATGACGGGCGGCACGCCGACCCGCTACCGCTTCAAGGTGCGCGAGGAAGATCCGGCTGGCCTGATCACCGCGCTAGTCGGCGAGGACAACGTCCATTGGGTGACTCCGTACCACGGTCAGGCAAAGCCTATCGAGCGCGCTTGGCTCGACTTCTGTGAGCGAATCTCCAAGCATCCGGCGTTCGCGGGTGCCTACGTCGGCAACAGCGTGGTTAACAAGCCCGAGAACTACGGCAGCCGTGTGATCGAGTGGGACGTGTTCGAACGCACGGTCAACAGCGAGATCCATGAGCACAACGCTCGCCACGGACGGCGCTCCAAGGTATGTAACGGCCGCAGCTTCAACCAGGTCTTTGACGAGAGCTTCGCCAAGATTGCGGTCCGCCGCGTAAGCGAAGAACAGCTGCGCCTGTTGCTCCTTGCGGCCGAGGCAGTCACTGCAAGTGCGCTTGACGGAAGCGTGCGCCTTGCCGGCAATCGCTACTGGGCCGAGGCACTGAGCGAACATGCTGGCCGCAAAGTGGTCCTCCGCGTCGATCCGTGGCACCTGCAAGGCGAGGCGCATGTCTACGCGCTGGATGGCACGTTCATCACGTCGGCGCCATGCACGATGGCCGTGGGCTTCGCGGACGTCAATGCTGCGCGCGAACACTCTCGCGGCCGCAAGCAGTACCGCAAGGCAGCCAAGGCCATGCTGGATGCAGAGCGCCTGATGGATGCCGCGCAGGTCGCCGCGCAGTTGCCGCCGACCAGTGCACCTACGCCGCCAATCGCGGGAATCGTCGCGCCGGTATTCGGTCTGCATGGCAAGAAGCCAGAACCCAGGTCGGAGCGCTTCGCCGCGACCGGCACCGAAGGGCCGAGCGCCCTGGACCTGCTCATGTTCCAGCAGGCCAAGCAACGCAAAGAGAACGAGATCTAGCGCCGCAGCGGCGTTGGCGCGCCGCTGCGACTAGGAAACGGCAAGACCCACTAACCACCCACTGCAAGGGGAGCACCATGAGCGATACCGCATCCATCTCCACAATCTACCAGGGCGACAACGAACTGCGCGAGCAGATCCGTGGTGTCCAGAGCCGCGATAAGCGGCTCAGCCAGGCTGTCCTCTCCAAAGAGGCCGGCATCAGCGCCACCACGTTCAACCAGTGGTTGAACGGCAAGTATCAGGGCGACAACGAGGGCGTCGAGCAGAAGATCCGGCTCTGGCTGGAAGCCGACACCAACCGTCGCGCCGCCGGCAACCAGATGCCCGAGGCGCCGACCTTCGTGAACACGCCCACCGCCGCGCGCGTGCTCGGCACGCTGGCCTACGCGCAGATGGCTGGTGACATCGCCGTCATCCACGGCCTGGCTGGCATCGGCAAGACCAAAGCCGGGGAGTACTACTCGCAGAACAGTCCGAACGTGTGGATCGCGACGATGGACCCGAGCACGGCGGGCGTAGTGACCGCCCTGCAGGAGATTTGCGAGGCGCTCGGCCTCGCTGCGATCGGCGGCGCGCGCCAGATGGCCAGGGCCATCGGAAAGCGCGTTAAGGACACGAACGGCTTGCTGCTCATCGACGAAGCGCAGCACCTCTCGGTGGGCGCATTGGACGTCATCCGCAGCATCCACGATTCCACGGGCATCGCGATTGCGCTGATGGGCAACGACGGCGTGTTCGCGCGCATGGCTGGCGGGCGCAACGCCCAGCAGCTGGATCGGCTGTACAGCCGAGTTGGCAAGCGCCTGAGCCTCAAGCGTCCGACCGAGACCGACGTCATCACCCTCCTGAAAGCGTGGGGCATTGAGGACACCAAATGCCACAGCACGCTGCTGCAGATCGCCGGCAGCGGCGGCGCCCTCCGCTCGCTCACCAAGGTGCTTCGCCTGGCCAACATGTATGCCGGCGCCGAAGGCCGTGCCGTGTGCTGCGAGGACGTGCGCGCCGCCGCTTCTGAGCTGATGGAGGGCGCGAAATGAGCAGCATCGCTCGTCACATTATCAAGGGACCGGCTGCCTTCCTGATCGTCATGAGGGCGCGGAAGATCTCGGAGTCCAGCGGCAAGGTGATCTACCACCTGGACAACGATCCGCTGCTGGTGGCGGTGTACGACAGCCGCGCGGAGACGCTCGTGGTGTTCGACGACGCCGGCCTGGTGGCTTTGGCGGCGGCCGAGGTCAGCTGCAGCCACCCGGTCGAACGGACCGGCGGCATCGACGTGGTGGTGTAGCCCATGCAGGCCGATCTGTTCTGCGGCAAAGAGCTGACACCGGACTCGGTGCTGGCCGTCCTGCAGCATTGCGTCGGCCGGGCCAACGGCCGAACGGCGGAAGAGCTGGCACGTGCCGTCACGGGCCGCACCAGCCTTGCCGACCAGCGGAAGCTCCGTCAGATGATCGAAGCGCTCCGCATCGCTGGTCACGCCGTCTGCGCCAACCCCACCCACGGCTATTTCATGGCCGAGATCGAGTCCGAGCTGGTTGAGGAATGCCAGTTCCTCCTCGATCGCGCCAACACATCTCTCCGGCAGATCGCCGCCATGCGGCGCGTGGCCATGCCGGACCTACGTGGGCAGCTGGGCCTGCCCCTGGAGACCACACCGTGAAAACGCTGGAACAGGTCAAAGAGAACATCAAGCTCCGCCTGCGCGATCACAGCATCGAGCTGAAAGCGACGGTCGAGAAGGCAGCCAAGTGCATCGTCTACCTGATGGACCACGGCTGCGCCATCGAGCAGGTGACGGTGCGCTACGACTACGCCGTGATCGACATCGCCGAGCCGAGCGAGTGGCTCAAAGGCTCGATCCATGTTCGCCGCGTCAACGGTGGATACCGCGAGTTGGTCATGGTGACGACGGTGCGCGGATGCCAGGTGCAGTGGCTCGTCCGCGAGCCGCATCCGCTCCTGCAAAGGGAGGGCTGATCGTGCGCATCCACTTCGAGGATCACGGGCAAGACTTCGAGCGCTGGACGCTCGATGAGGACGGCGTCGTCATCGATAGCTTCCCGTTCCAGAACCGCTTGTGGTGCGGTTGCCGCGTCCTGTGGCACACCCAGCTGCGCGTCGGCGACTGTCTGATCTATCGCACCGCCGACGGCAAGCAGACCCACAACATCCGCTATCCCATCGTGAAGATCGAGAAGACGGAGGCCATGTCATGACGCTCACCGATCAGATGCGCGACCTGCTGAGAAGGGCCGCGGCACCGCTCAACCTCGACCAGATCATGGAGCAGTTGCCGCATGCCAACCGGCAAACGGCGTCGCAACTCCTCCACCAGCGCAAGCATGCCGGCGAGATCGTCGTGTGCATCGAAGACGGAAAGGCATGCTTCGCGCTGTCCGAAGGCTTTCGCGCATCGCCGCGTTCCGTGCAAAAGCACACCGACAAGGCTGCAGGCGCGCCCGCCGCCAGTGACAGCCCCGAGCCTGCCGCTGTGGTGGTCAGCACTACGGTTGTCCAGGCGGTGAAAGAAACGCTGGCCAACCCTATCGGCGAGTCCGCTCTGAGCGCAGTGCTGCAGCCAAACGGCCGTAAGAAAAGGCGCGCGCTGGACAAGCCCCAAAGTACCGCCGTTGTGGGCGCCGAACGCCCGGCGGAAGACGGGCAGACGCTGGAAGCTCTCCGCAAGGCCGTCACGCTTGCCGAGGTCGCGCGCGAAGCCTACATCGACACCGTAGTGGACCAGCGCTTCTACGGTTGGTTGCAGGAAAGCGTACGCGCGTCGCGGGAGGCGTTGGCTGCGTTCGAGCGGAGCGCCCGATGAGCATCACCACCTTGAATGAGGCGACCGCCGTAAACACGCTCCTGCGCTTCCTGCTGGTCAGCATCGACCTGTGGGGCAACAGGGTGGCACCGACCAGCGAGGAGGCGAAGGAGGCGGCGGCCATCCTGGCCAAGGGCGCGCACGACAAGTTGTGCGCCGGCATCAACGAGCACCAGGTCCGTGAGGCATGGGATATCAGCGAGCTTAGTTTCAGGAGGCCAGGCACATGACGGACATCGACGCCCAGCGGGGCGACGAACAACTCGACGATGACGATGAGCTGCCCCCCGTGCTTGGCGAGCGGTACCGCGACGTCCTCTACGACATTCACCACGCGGCGAACAATGCCGCCCACCAGTAAAGGAAGACCATGAACTCCGACATCATTCCGCCCGGCCATCGCAAGGACAGCCGCGGCCGCCTGGTTCCCGAGAGCCAGATCAAGGACATCGACCTGCTGCGCGACGAGATGGTGCGCGAGCTGCATGCCGAGGCACTGGCCGTACAGGCGGTCCTGGCCAAGTTCAAGCAGAAGGCATTCGACACCATCCATTCCTTCGTCGACCTGAGCGCACAGCAGTACGGCGTCAAGCTGGGCGGTGCCAAGGGCAACGTGTCGCTCCTGACGTTTGACGGGACGCTCCGCGTGCAGCTCGCCATCCAGGAAAGCATCCAGTTCGACGAGCGACTGCAGGCAGCAAAGGAGCTGATCGATCAGTGCCTGCGCGAGTGGACCGAAGGTGCGCGCCCCGAAATCGCCACCCTGGTGCAGGATGCGTTCCGCGTCGACAACGCCGGCAAGCTTCGCACTGGGTCTGTGCTGGCTCTGAGTCGGCTCAACATCACCGACCCGCGCTGGCGGAAGGCGATGGACGCCATCGGTGAAGCCGTGCAGGTGGTGGGCAGCAAGAGCTACGTCCGCTTCCACCAGCGTGACGCCAACGGCCAGTACCAGGCCACCAGCCTCGACATTGCGGCGGTCTGACATGGGTCAGATCACGCTCGACTTCGAAGATGCCCAGAAGATCATCAACAACCCGGACGCCGGTGGCGACGCCCGGGTGATCGCTGCCTTCACCATCGCCTTCTTCGTGGCGATGGCGCATGCACACACGATCGAACCCACCACCACGGCGATCGCTCTGAAGCTGGCGCACAAGAGCGCGGACGCCATCTATAGGGGAGTCGAATGATGGTTACGCTACAGATCAAAACCAGCGAGGCTTGGCGCGACGTCCTCAGCTTCGACGAAGAACGCGCCGCGGAGATCATTTCCGGCCTGTCCGCGCTTGCCGGCATCCTCGGCGAGTCAGCCAGCTGGTGCTTTCTCTACGAAGATGGGCGCCGCCGCTGGCTGGACCAGATTCTCACCCTTGCCGAATTTCCGGGTTGGCAGGACGTGACGCCCGACCTGCCTGGGCCGCTGCAGGACGTGATGGTGAGCGTCTATAACCCGGGCGACGACGAGCCGCTCACGTTCATGGCCTACCGCAAAGTGGCCGGCTCTGACGAGTTCTACATCAGCGGAAGCACCAACGACGAGCGGGTCAAGGGTGTCTACGCATGGGGGCCGCTCATGATGCCGGCCGCTCGCAATGACTTCGAGCAGGCCGCTGCATGAGCGCCGGCCTCGATGGCAAGCGCGACCCGCGCGTGGACCCACAGACGGGCGACCTGGTCACCGTCGATGGCGAAACGCGCGAGGTCGAAATGGTGCGCGACGGGCGCGTGTATTACAGCTGGCCGGGCAAGGTGACCGTCCGGTCGCTGTTTCCGGAAGGCTGGAAGAGCTGGGCTGCCGCGGCAACCTGGTGGATCGCCGGAGCGCCGTAGGAAGAGCCATGCGCAAGTTCGACCCAGCGACTACGCGTACACGTCAACTCGCCGCGATCCACGTGATCGCTAACAAGCAGCTGCGCCTGGATCGGGAAACGTACGTAGGGCTGCTGCAGCGGATCGGTGGCGTATCCAGTTCCGCGGACTTGGACGAGCGCGGCCGAGTGCGCGTCCTAAAGGAGCTTCGGCGCCTCACCGGAGAGGGCGACAGGCAGATGGCCAATGCCGTCGCCATGCCTGATGCGCCGCAGACCGTGCGTGACGAGATCGCCAGCATGGTGAGTAAAGTGGCGGCAATTCTCGCCGAGATCGATAAGCCGTGGAGTTACGCCCACGGCACTGCCAGGCGGATGTTCAAAGTCCAGCGTGTCGAGTGGTTGCGCGCGGACCAGCTGCACCGCCTCGTGGCGGCCCTGCAGATCAGCGCCAACCGGAGGAAGTGATGCACCCCGAAGAAGTCGAAGAGCGGCGGCTTCGCTGGCAGCAGCTGTGGCGCACGCGCTTTCAGTCCGAGGTGTCCAAGATTCGCCCGATCTACCAGGGCGTCGTCCACCTTCTGCTCAAGCAAGCCTATTACGCCGGCACTAATGACGAGCGCCGGAAGCACGAACCGACCCAGCTGGGAGGGATGGACTGATGAAGATCGAAAACGTTCCGGACATGAAGGCCGCGCGCGCGAGATATGAGCAGACGGACGCGGCCGGACTTATCGGCCAGCAGGTCGCGCCGCGTGGCGCCATCCATTCCATCGAATGGTTGGCCACCCACCAGGCCGATGGCGTGACGCCTCAGATGATGCTCGAATCCCTCCGCACGCAGCTCTTCGAGCTGCACGAAGTCGCCCATGCGCGTGGCATTGCGCTCCCCAGCTATCGCTAACCCATGCATCTGACCTGTCCAAGCTGCAGCGACTCTTTCCCCATTGCCGCCGGCTTCCTGGAGCCGGATGGCAAGCGTTTCGGCATGCAGCTTGCCGGCATGGAGCCGGCGCTCGGTCGCGCGGTTATCGAGTACCTGGCGCTCTTTTCTCCTGCCAAGCAGCGCCTGCGGCTGTCCAAAGCGGTAAGGCTGGTGGCCGAACTGGACGCCCTCGTGAAGGAAGGAAGCGTATGCCGAGACGACCGCGCGGGGATGCGGCGTCCATGTTCGACGTCGCAATGGGTCAACGGCATCGAGCAGATGCTGGAGAAACGCTCGGCGCTCACGCTGCCGCTCGCGAACCACAACTATTTGCGCAGTGTGGTGTTTGGCCTTGCTGAGCAGGCAGGCGCGCAAGCCGAGATCCGCCGCGAAGCGGACGCCCGGGCGGGCCGTCCTCCGTCGCGCGGCACCGGCGTCAGTCCGCCGCAGCCACGCGAAGACCCCCTTCAAAACGAGTTGGCCTACCTCGACCAGTTGCACAGCTATGGCCAGTTGAGCGACGCGGAGTATGACGAGAAGCGCGCTGCAGCCTATCTGAAGTTTGGAGGCGACCGTGAACGATCAGACTGAACTGCCCCTGGGCGAAATCGACGGCGCGCTGCTCGCCGATCACATCGGCGACCTGGATCTGCCCACCGAGAAGTGGGCGGCGACGCTGGCCGGCCTGGTCGATCACCTGGCCGACTTCTATCGGCGCAACGGCCGTGATGACGACGCGGCTGTCGGTGAGGCGCAGAAGGTCGTAGCGCTGCTCGCCCATGACTTCGGTGGTCGACCGATCTACCTGCCGCGCGGTGATCGCTTGCAACAGGCGTTGATCGCGCGCCAGATCTATCTGCTTCACAACGGACGCAACGTCGAAGAGTTGGCCGAGCGGTTCGGATATACCGTGCGCCACGTCCAGCGGGTCTACGCCGAACAGCGCTCAATCGAGATTCGCAAGCGGCAGGCCAGCCTGTTCTAGTTGCACGCGCACCGCCGGCTGCCGTAACGTCTTTCCGAAGCCCCGCCACCGAGCGGGGCTTTCTATTTGCAGCGACAGATGTCGCATCCATCGCCATGCCATGCATCCGTAGCCTGACCGCGTAGCGCGCTTTCCCTCCCCCTGGAGCGCGCACAACCGCCGGCGGGCTGTACTCCCCTGCAGCCCGCCGGCACCTCTTATCTAGGAGCGCAGGCATGTCAGGAATCAAAGAGCGTTTGAATGTGGTTTTCCAGGGCTTCCTGGCGGCCGCGAACGGCTTCGGTCGCATGGCGGTGTGGGCGCTGATTTCGCTTGCCCTGCTGGTCGTCATCGCGGTGGTGTTCAACCCCGCGAAGTTCGGCAGCTACCTGTGGATCGTCAGCAAGCTGAGCCTCGCCGCCGTGCTGGGCTACTGCTACGACCGAGCTGCGTTTCCCGACGAACGCCCCAGTCAGCTCGATGGCCTGGAGAAGTCGATGGCGCAGACTAGGCGCAACATGCTGATGGCGGCCTGCATCGTCGCCGCGGGACTGATGCCGTGATCGGCGGCGCGCTGCTGGTGCTGATCGGCCTGGTCTGGACGCTGACTGATCTGACCTGCGGCCGCGGCGAGTGGTGCATCGGGCCGGGTGGCGTGCAGCGCACCTGGCGCGGCCGGCTCGGCCCGGTGCTGGTGGTGATCGGCGTGCTGGTGCTCAGCCTGACTGCCACCGCGTCGCCGCAGAAGGCTGCGACGCCGGCACCGGCAGCCGTACGCATCCCCGAGGCCAGCGCAATGTATCGGCGCTGGGTCGAGCAGGCCGTGACTGAGGAATGGGGCGTCGACGGCTCTCCTGCGCGCCTGGCTGCGCAGATCCACGCCGAATCGAGCTGGAACGCCAAGGCGCGTAGCCCGGTCGGCGCGGAAGGGCTGACGCAGTTCATGCCGGCAACGAGCAAATGGATCGCCGACAAGTTCCCGGACAAGCTGGGAGGGTTCGATCCCTGGGACCCGCAGCAGGCGGCGCTCGCAGCGGCCATCTATGACCGCTGGTTAGCCGACCGCAATCCCGGCAACGGCACCTGCAGCACCTGGTCATTCGCCCTTAGTGCATACAACGGCGGCGAAGGTCGCCTGCACGCGGAGCAGCTCCTGGCCAGCCGGGCCGGGCGCGACCCCGGCCGCTGGTTCGGCCACGTCGCCAACATGCGCGCGCGATCGCCGGGAGCATGGAGGGAGAACCGCACCTACGTGCAGCGCATCCTCACTGTGCTTGAACCGGCCTATATCACCGCGGGCTGGACGGGCAAGGCGGCATGCGCATGAAGGTCGGAACCATCATCGGAAGCGCGCTCTTGCTGCTCGCCGTTGGCGCTGCGGGCTTCGGCCTGGGTGTCGCGCATGAATCTCGAATCAGTGCGGAAGCGATCGGCACCGCCAAGGGCGAGGCGACGAATGCGAACGGTGATGCCAAGGCCGCCCGCGACGCCCTGACCGATGTGCAGCGGCGCCTGGAGCAGCAGAAGGCCGACCTCGATCACGCCCGTCAGATTGCATCCCTCGCGCTCCAACAGCGCGACGCCGCATTGAACGACCTCTCCATGCTCACCCAACAGCGCAGTGAAGCGCTGAGGACGGCCGCCCGTGAAAGCCCTGAATGCGCTGATCTTCGTCATCTGCCTATCTGTCCCGCTATTGCTGATCGCCTGTTCTCACCAGCAAACGACCCGCCCAGCAGCGGTCATTGAGGTACCGGTGCCGGCATACCGGCCGCTCGATCGGACGCTGACGCAGCCGATCGTCGAGCCGTTACCGCCGCCGAAGAACTGCAGCTACCAAGGGAAGCCCGCCTGGTGCGTGCTTGATGGTCTGGTTTGGATCGAGGAGTGGCGAGGCAAGGTGCGCGAAGCGAACACCGATCGCGCGGCGGCAGCGAAGACCAGCGCGGGGCCGACACCATGACGCCCTTCGAGAAGGATGTGGACGCACTGATTAGAGAAGTGCGGCGCGAGGGTTGGGAGCAATTGACCGTCGCCGGCAAGCTCAAGGGCATCGAGCGTGCTGCCGCGACGACACACGCCAACGTCAAGGCGTCGATTGCCGATCGACTGACCCGCCTGATGTGGCAGCACGGCCTGGGCATCGAGCCTGGCTCGGACAAGAAGCAAACCGGAGCAAGGCGTTGACCGACGATATCGAGCGCGCACAAGAGATCGAGCAAAGAGACAGAGACATGGCGTTGCGCCTGCAGCTCGAACGCATCGCGGCCAGCTTCGCGCCGCGGGAAGACGGCGCCGAAGCAATGTGCATCGATTGCGACGAAGCCATTGAGCCGGAGCGGCTGAAGGTCCTAGCCCGCAAGACCAGCCGCTGCGCGCAATGCGCACGAGATCACGAGCATCGCATGCGGGGGTATCGATGAACGAGCCAGTTTTCGCCGTCGTCGCGGCGATCATCATCGTCCTCCTGCTCATCAATCTGGTTGGCCTGCTGGTGATTGGCGCCCGCGTCGGCCGCCAGGCAAACGATGCGCACCAGCTCGAACAGCGCCTTACGAAGCTGGAGGCACGCGTCGACAACTTGCCCACGCATCGCGACTTCACCGAGCTGCGCGGTGATCTGTCTGAAGTCGTCGAGACCACGGCCGGGTTATCCGGCCAGATGACCACCGTCGCGCAGATGCTGCGCACGATCCAGGAACACCTGCTGGAGAACGACTGAATGTCCACCAAGTCCTTTGCCGAACGCGTGCGGGAAGATCGCCGTCTGGTCATCCTGCGCCTGCTCTCTGAGCAGCCCGGGTATCGCATGAACAGCTCGAACATCCATGCGGGCCTCCACCACCTTGCCATCGCTGCCAGTCGCGATGATGTGGCCACCGACATCCACTGGCTGCGCGATCAGAGCCTGCTGCAGATCACGCCGGTGCCGGAGGCGCCGTCGCTGTATATCTGCGAACTTACCGGGCGCGGCAACGACGTGGCCGTGGGCAACGCCACGGTGCCCGGCGTCAACCGCCCGAGTCCGCGTTGACGCCATGCCCCGCGCATCGAGCATCAAACGCATGCCGGCGGACGAGCGCGCCTTCCTGGAGAAGCTGCTGCGCGAGGACCGCTACACCCTGGACGAGATGCTGGGCCAGTTGCGCGAACGTTTCCCGGATGCGCAGGCGCCGAGTCGCAGCGCCCTCGGCCGGTACAGCCAGCAGTTCGACGAACTGGCCGGCCGGATGCGTGACATCAAGGCCGCCGGCACCGCGCTGGTTGCTGAGCTGGGTGAAGACCCGAACGACCGGGCCGGCCAGCTGCTCGTCGAGGCTGTCACCACCCTCGCCACCCATGCCGCGCTCAAGGCCACCGGTGCCGAGGAGGAAGTGTCGATCAAAGAGATCGGCCAGCTCGCCCGGGCGGCGCACGTCACCATGCAAAGCCGGAAGATGAGCCTGGCCGAGCGGCAGGAGATCGCCCGGATCGCCCGGGAGCAGCTGCAGCAGGAACAGGAAGAGAAGCTCAAGGACGTGGTCAAGACCGGCGGCATGTCGGCTTCCACCGCCGAAACGATCCGCAAGCAGATCCTGGGCATCGCATGACCGAAGTAATCGCCAAGCGGCCGCCGGCTAGCACGCTGACCGAGCAGCTGCGCGCGGATCTGCCCAGCACGGTGGATAGTGCTGTGCCGGCTGCGTTCATGCCGTACCAGCAGCGCTGGGTCGCCGATCAATCCGACTTCAAGGTGGCGGAGAAGAGCCGCCGCACCGGCCTGACGTGGGCGGAGGCTGGTGACGACGTGCTGATCGCCGGTGCCGATCGCGCGGCGGGCGGCATGAATGTGTATTACATCGGCTACAACATGGACATGGCCATCGAGTACATCGAGGCCTGCGCCATGTGGGCGCGCATCTTCAACCAGGCGGCCGGCCAGATCGAGGAAGGCGAGGAACTGTTCGAGGATGGCAAGGAAGAGAAGTCGATCAAAACCTACACGATCCGCTTCGCTTCGGGCTTCCGCATCGTGGCGCTATCCAGCCGGCCAGCGAACCTGCGTGGCAAGCAAGGCGTGGTGGTGATCGACGAAGCTGCCTTCCACGGGCAACTGGACGAGCTGCTCAAGGCGGCGATCGCACTGTTGATGTGGGGCGGCAAGGTTCGCGTCATTTCCACACACGACGGCACTGACAATCCCTTCAACCAGCTGATCGAAGACATCCGCGCCGGCAAGCGCTCAGGCAGCATCCATCGCATCACCTTCGAGGATGCCTGTGCGGAGGGTCTCTACGAGCGCGTGTGTTTGCGCCAGGGCAAGGCGTGGTCGCCTGAAACCGAGGAGGCTTGGAAAGCGGCCATCCGTAAGACCTACGGTGACGCGGCCACGGAAGAGCTGGATGTCATCCCGTCGACGGGATCAGGCACCTGGCTGTCTGGGGTACTCATCGAAGCGCGCATGATCGACGCACCGGTCCTACGCTACACATGCGAGCCGGGCTTCGAGAAGGAACCGGATACCTACCGCTATGGCGTCATCCAGCAGTGGCTGGAGCGCGAAGTGGCACCGCTGCTCGCCCAGCTCGATCCCCGCCTGCAGAGCGTCATGGGCGAAGACTTCGGTCGCACCGGTGACCAGACCGTCATCACCCCCGCGCAGATCCAACAGGATCTGACGCGCCGAGTCCCGTTCATGCTGGAGCTGCGCAACATGCCGCATCGCCAGCAGGAGCAGATTCTGTTCTTCGTGTGCGACCGCCTCCCCAACTTCGCCAAGGGCGCCGTCGACGCGCGTGGCAACGGCAGCGCGGTCGCGGAGTTCCTGGCACAGCGATACGGGTACACGCGCATTGAGCTGGTGATGCTGACGGAGACCTGGTATCGCGAGGAAATGCCGCCACTGAAAGCCGCCTTCCAGGATGGGACCGTCGAGGTGCCGCGCGATAAAGACGTCGCGGCGGATCTGCGCATGGTCAAGCTGGTCAACGGTGTTGCCCGGGTGCCTGACCAGCGCACCACGGGCAAGGACGGCGGACAGCGTCACGGCGATGCCGCGATATCGGTCGCGCTCATGCACTTCGCCAGCCGGAACCTGTCGGCGCCGATCGAGTTCGAGGCTGCACCGAAGAATTCTCGCGGCTTCGACAACGTTCGCACCGACGGCATGCGTATGCATGCCACTGATGATTTTTCTGATCTAGAAGCACCGGAGCCGAAGGCATGGTAACGACCACGCGGATTGTGGGGCCGGACGGCCAGCCCTTCGCCCTTGCTGACCTGAAAGAGCCGCAGACCAGCCGCACCGAGCAGCTGCGCAACGAATGGCAGGGCCATCCCAGCCGCGGCCTGACGCCTTCGCGCCTGGCGGCGATTCTGGTCGACGCGGAACAGGGCAGCTTGGTCGCGCAGTCCGAGCTGTTCGAGGACATGGAAGAGCGTGATGGCCACCTGGCCAGCGAAATGCTCAAGCGTCGCGGTGCGGTGATCGAGCTGCCCTGGGACATCGTGCCGCCGTCCAGTCCTTTTCCGAAGGAGAAGGCCGCCGCCAAGCAGCTGAAGGAACTGCTTGCCGAAATCCCTGGGTTCGACGAGCTGCTGTTCGACACCACCGACGCCATCGGCAAGGGGTACACCAACCTCGAAATCGAGTGGCACCAGGTCGAGGGTTTCTGGCTACCCGCAAGCGTGACGCACCGACCGCAATCCTGGTTCCAGATCTACCGCGGCTATCGCGAAGAGATCCGACTGCGCGATGGAACCGCCGATGGTGAACCGCTCCAGCCGTTCGGATGGATCAGGCATATCCATAAAGCCAAGAGCGGGCTGCTGGCGCGCGCATCGTTGTTCCGCGTGCTGGTGTGGCCCTACCTCTTCAAGAACTATGCCGTAGGCGATCTGGCCGAGTTCCTGGAGATCTATGGCATCCCGATGCGCCTGGGCAAATACCCGCCCGGCAGCAGCAAGGAAGACAAGCTCACGCTGCTGCGTGCGCTGTCCGAGCTGGGGCACAATGCCGCCGGCATCATTCCGGCGGGCATGGAACTGGAGTTCCTGGATGCCGCCACGGGCGACCCCAAGGCGTACCAGGCGATGATCGACTGGTGCGAACGCACGCAGTCGAAAATGATCCTCGGCGGAACCCTGACCAGCCAGGCCGACGGGAAGAGCAGCACCAATGCGTTAGGCAACGTCCACAACGAGGTGCGCAAGGACATCCGCAACGGCGATGCCAAGCAGGTGGCCGCTACGCTGACGCGCGACCTGATCTATCCCATCGCGCTGTTCAACGGCTTGACGGACAGCCTGCGCCGCTCACCTCGGATGTTCTTCCCTGTAGAAGAGACGGGGGACATCGAGACCTACTCGGCGGCGTTGCCGACGTTCGTCAGTATGGGCATGAAGATCTCGCGGCAGTGGGCACAGGAGCGAGTCGGCATCCCGGAGCCGGAAACGGACGAGACAGATCTGCTTCAGGCCCCGGCGCCGGCACGGCCTCTCGGCCTGCCAGTAGCGGACGTGGCAGCGGCGAGTGCGCAGATGAGCAACCAGCCCCAGGACCCACCTGCGAAGATGACGGGGCAGCTCGACCAGGCCGTCTCTCCGGCGCTCGCCGGGTGGGTGGGTCAGATCCGCGACCTGGCCAGCCAGGCCGAGTCCCTGGAGCAGCTCCGCGATGGCTTGTTCGCGCTGCTGCCAGATCTGAGCCTGGACGACTATGCCGCGGCGATGCGCGTCGGCTTGGCCGCCGCCGCACTGGCTGGACACTACGAGATCCTGCGGGAAGCGGGTGGTGCATGATCTGCGTCGCGGGTGACCACTGATGGCCGATGCAGCAGTCGCCTATGCGTCGCTTCCTTTCCAGGAGCAGATCGCGTTTTTCCGCCGCAAGGGCAACGTCACGACCGACCGGTGGACGGATGTGTGGCAGGAGGAGCATGACCACGCCTTCATGGTGGCCGGCGCCAATCGCATCGATCTGCTCGTCGACCTTCGTGATGCCGTCGACAAGGCGATCTCCAGTGGCACGGGGCTGGAACAGTTCCGGAAGGACTTCGACGGGATCGTTGCGAAATACGGCTGGGACTACACGGGCGGTCGCAACTGGCGCACGCGCGTGATCTTCGAGACCAACCTTCGCGCCAGCTACGCCGCCGGCCGCTATGCACAGCTGCAGGCGCTGAAGAAGGTGCGGCCGTACTGGCGATATCGCCATAGCGACAGCGTGCAACACCCGCGTCCTCAGCATCTCGCCTGGAACGGCCTGGTGCTTGTGGCGGACGATCCCTGGTGGGACACGCATTACCCGCCGAATGGCTGGGGTTGCCAGTGCACTGTCGAGGCTCTGAATGCGCGTGACTTGAAGCGGCTCGGCAAGGAAGCGCCGGACGCCGCACCTGACGATGACATGCAGGACGTCATCGTCGGCAAGCAGGGGCCGTCACCGATGACGGTGCAAACGCCAGCCGGTGTTGATCCTGGCTTCGGCTATGCACCAGGTCGCAGCGCCTTCGAGCAGCTCGGGCAGAACACCGTGGCGAAGGCTGCGCAGTTGCCGGCGCCGATCGGCGCCAAGGCCCTGGAGCCGGTCATGGCGCTACCGCGGGCACGGCAGGCGCTCGACGATGGCTATCGCGCCTGGCAGACCCAGGTCGTCAATGAAGGGCGCGCCCGTGGCCTGGCGGTACCTGTCGGCATGCTCGATGTGAACACGGTGATGCAGATGGCCAAGGTCAACGCGGAGCCAGCGGCGTCGTCGATCATGGCAAAGGACGCTGAAGTGTTACGTACCCTGGGACGGGGCGCCGATGGCGCATCTGGTGGTGGTGAGACGCGCGTAGCGCCCGAGGATCTGGCCCACCTTCCGAACATTCTGTCGGCGCCAAAGGCAGTGCTGCTTGATCTGGCCACCAACGCGTTGATCTATGTTGCCCCCAGCAGCAACGGTAACAGCCTGGTCGTGTCGGTTACCTATCGGCCCAAGGGGTCGGGCACACCGAATCTGGCCAATACGTTCCGCGCCGCCTCGATCGGCACGATGACCGATATCCGCGCACAGGTTGCCGCGGGATCGCTGTTGCTTGTCCAGGGATCATTGGACTGATATGTCGGCGTCGCGCCTGTTGCCGGCCCCCTTGGAATCTGCCGAGCCAGGCAGGATGCTAGGGCCGCCGGGCCGCGCCGGCCTACAGGGGAATGGCCAATGAATGACCTAGTCAAAGGGCTGCTGACAATCCTAACGAGCGGTCTCGTTTCCGCCAGCGCAACAACGCTCTTCAACTTCTGCCAGTCTGAACGACAGATTCGGCGCAACAAGTTGGAGGAGGTTTGCGTCGCTACGATCAAGAGTATCCATGTGGCTCAGGAGATCCGGAGAAACTTCGACAAAATCTTTGACAGCGGCGTGTCGGCAAAGCAGATGGACGAGTTGTTGCAGAAAATAGGGTCAATGGTTGGCGACGACGTTTTGCGCATCAATACACTCACATCGCTTTACTTCCCCGAGGTCTATCCGTTGCTCCTGAACTGCAGCAAGTCTGTTGCGGACTTGAACGCAACCTCGCCCACCGATCGCGAGAAAATGGGTGCTGCGATGGATCGTGTTATTGCTGATCGGGGCGAGTTTCTAAGAGGCCTGTACAGGCTTGCCCCGCAGGTCAATGCGCCAATCTGGAAGGCCTGGTAAGGGCATGGGCGGCGCACGCATCGAGTACGACCTGGACATCGAGCGCGTAAGCACCGCGCTCAACAATGCTGCGCGTGCACTGGATACGGAGGGCCAGGCGCTCCTGCTATCCGATATCGGCGAGTACTTGGTGCGCTCCACGCGCGATCGCGCGGCAGCGCAGGTATCCCCGGATGGGACGCCCTGGGCGGCGCTATCGCCACGGTACGCAAAATGGAAGGAGCGCCAGCGGCCGGGTGTGCCCAAGCTGAAATTCGACAACCACATGATCGGTGACCAGTTCACCCACCAGGTGGATGGCACCACGCTCTATGTCGGCACCAATGCGCCCTACGGCGCGATCCATCAGCAAGGCGGTGAGATTCACATCGCCGCCAGGTCGCAGCAGGCGTACTTCCACGAACGCAACGGCGAGGTAAGCCCGCACTTCGTCAACAAGCGCAAGTCCAACTTCGCGCAGTGGGTGACCCTGCCGGCCTACACGATCAAGATGCCGGCGCGCCCCTGGCTCGGAGTCAGCGAGCAGGATGCCAACGAGATCGTCCAGCTCACCCTGGACCATCTGGCCGCGGCCGTCGGCTGACCCCCTCTCAGATCGCGCCTGTGGGCGCCTCCGGCGCCCCTGGGGGCGGCAACGGTATGTCCTCGGGGGCGGTCGGCGCTCTCAAACGGGTTTTAAATGCCCTCAAATGGGATTCGGGTCGGTTGCCGGCGTCCGTCGACCCGGCGTAGGCTGGAAACACCCCCGGATCTGGCGCCCTCGGCCACGACTCCTCGGCCCCGGGAGCAGCGACGCATGTCGCATCCATGTACACCGTCTCGACACCGAGACTGGCCGCATGGCCCGTTCCCCGATCTCCATCGCGCTTGCCGCGTGCACCTTCGAGCTGACCGCTCCCGCGGATGGCTCCAACCTGGTCAGCCTGCAGCTGACGCCCACCGGCGACTTCAAGCCCTGGGACGGCCGCGACTTGCCGTCCGGCCACTGGCATATCGACCAGGCGGTCGCCGCAAAGGTGATCAGCAACTTTACCGCGCGCCGCAACGACAGGGTGCTCGACTATGAGCATCAGACTCTCCTCGCGGAGAAGAATGGCCAGCCCGCTCCCGCAGCAGGCTGGATCAAGGGCCTGGAATGGCGAGAAGGCTCCGGCCTATGGGGCACCGTCGAGCTGACGGCGCGCGCCGGTGATGCCATCGCCGCCAAGGAATATCGGTACGTCTCCCCCGTCTTCAGCTTCGATCGCCGCACCGGCGACGTGCTGGACATCCAGATGGCGGCCATCACGAACAACCCCGCCATCGACGGCATGGAGCCCCTCGCGCTCCGAGCCGCAGCCACTTTCGGCATCCAACTCGACACTGAGGAAACCACCATGAAGAAGTCGTTGCTCGCGACGGCCATCGCCCTGCTCGCGCTGAATGCCAACGCGACCGAAGAGGACGCCGTCGCTGCGCTGACTGCGCGCCTGGAAGCGGACCCGCTGGCGAAGGTGCGCAAGGCGCTGGGCGTGGAAGCGAATGTCACCGAGGACGTTCTGGTCACGGCCTGCACGGCGCTCAAGACCAAGGCCGATACGGCCGCCACCGCCGCCCAGCCCGACCCGGCCAAGTTCGTGCCGGTCTCCGTGGTCGAAGACCTGAAGAAGGACCTGGCCGTGCTTTCCGCCAAGGTGCAGGGCGACGACGTCGAGAAGCTGGTCGAGAAGGGCCTGGCCGACGGCCGCCTGCTCAAGGGCCAGGCGGAATGGGCGCGCAACCTGGGCAAGAGCGACCTGGCCGCGCTGACGGCCTACCTCGACACCGCCCAGCCCATCGTCGCCCTCACGGCGACGCAGACCGCCAATCGTCGCGCGCCGGTGGCGGACAAGGACAACAACCTCACCGAGGAAGAGCTGGCGGTCTGCTCGGCCACCGGCATCGATCCGAAGGACTTCGCCGCTGCGAAAGCCTGATCCCTGATCACCGCGCGGCCGCAGCCGCCTGAGCCAAGACGCTCCAGTCAACGAGGAATCCACCGATGTCCGCTACCACCGTCGAACGCAATACCCCGCGTCGCGCCGCGCGCGAACTATCCTTCCCGGCGGCGGCCGTGAAGATCCTGGCCGGCACCATCGTGGTGCTCAACGCAAGCGGCTATGCGGAGCCGGCCACCACCGCCACCGGCAAGATCGCCCTCGGCGTCGCCGAGGCGACCATCGACAACAGTGCCGGTGCGGCCGGCGACCAGCAGGTGCCGATCAGCCGCGGCTGTTTCCGCCTGGCCAACAGTGCGTCGGCCGATGCCATCGCCAACACCGACTACGGCGCCACCTGCTACCTGGTCGACAACCAGACCGTCGCCAAGACGGATGGCTCGACCACGCGCTCGAAGGCCGGCGTCATCCGCGGCGTCGACGCCGCCGGCGTGTGGGTCGAGTTCTAGCCCGCTGCCCGTCACCCACACCGTTAACCGTGTCGAGCTGCTGAAGCTGGCTGCACATCCATTCGAGAGGAACCACCAATGTTCATCAATGCGGGCAATCTGAAGACCATTTTCATCGCCTTCAAAGCGGCGTTCCAGGGCGGCCTGACGCAAGCGCAGTCGCAGTACCTGAAGATCGCGACCGTCGTGCCGTCGAGCACCGGCAGCGAGGAATACGGCTGGCTCGGCAACTTCCCGGGCATGCGCGAGTGGGTGGGCGACCGCGTCATCAACGGCGTGAAAGCGCACGGCTATACGATTAAGAACAAGCCGTTCGAGCTGACCGTGAGCGTGCCGCGCGCCGCGATCGAGGATGACCAGTACGGCATCTTCGCGCCGATGATGCAGGAGATGGGTCGCTCGACGGCGGCGCACCCGGACGAGTTGGTGTTCGGCCTGCTCAAGAGCGGCATCAACCAGCCGTGCTACGACGGTCAGTACTTCTTCGACACCGATCACCCGGTCACCAATGCCGACGGCACGGTCGGGTCCGTGCCCAACGTCGACTCCGGCGGCAGCGGTCCCTACTGGTATCTGCTCGATACCTCTCGCGCGCTGAAGCCGGTCATCTACCAGGACCGCAAGGCGGCCAATTTCGTGTCCAAGACCGCCGAGACCGACGACAACGTGTTCGATCGTGCCGAGTACGTCTACGGCGTCGATGCGCGCCGCAACGTCGGCTACGGCTTCTGGCAGATGGCCTACGCAAGCAACCAGCCGCTCGATGAAGCACACCTGACGGCGGCGTACACCGCGATGCGCGAGCAGAAGGGCGACAACGGCCGGCCCCTGGGCATTCGCCCCAACCTCCTGGTGGTCCGCCCGAGCATGAAGATCGCGGCCGACAAGCTGGTCAACGCGACCACGCTGGCCAACGGCGCCGACAACGTCATGAAGGGCATCGTGAACACCATCGATTCCGAGTGGCTCGTCTGACCCATTCGGCGATCTGACGCAACGTGATGGGCGGCGGTGACTAGCCGTCGCCCATCCTTCACCAGGAGAACCCGCTGTGCCCAAGTTCATTGTGAAGTCCATGCGCGAAAGCTTCCGCCGTGCCGGCATCACGTTCACCCGGGAGGGCGTCCCTGTCGACACCGACGACCTCACCGATGGCCAGCTGCAGGCGATCAACGACGAGCCGCTGCTGGTCGTCTATCGCGTCGACGAGGACGGCAATCCCGCCGGTGCCGCCGAGGGCGGTGGCAAGCCGCAACTGACCAAGACCGCCAAGAAGCCCCCGGTCAAGCCCGCGAAGGACCCCGCGGCGAAGTAATTCGAAAGGAGCGAGAGCGCCGCACGGCGCGATGCGGGGTGGCCGGGAGCGCCCGGCCACCGCCGCACCATCGAGAGAACGCATGTACGTCACCACCGCACAACTCGCCGAACGACCCGCCGCCCGCGAGCTGGCCCAGGTGGCAACGCGCGAGCGGGACGCGATCGTGGACGACACGCTCATGGATGCCACGCTGCGCGGTTTGGACCGCAGCGCGTGGACGCCCGAAGACATCGCCATCGCGGACGACGCCCTGGCGCGCATCGTCGAAGCGATCGGCGAAGCCGACGGCATCATCGATGGGTACCTGGCCAAGCGCTATCCGGTGCCGCTTACCCGCGTGTATCCCGTGGTGACCAACTGGTCGAGGGCGATCACTCGCTACCTGTTGCACAAAGACCGGCACTCAATGGAGCAGAACGACCCCATCGTCCGCGACTACCGCGATGCGCAGAAGCTCCTGCAGCTCGCGGCGACAGGCCAGTTCAGCCTGGGCGCAGACGATCCAGTGTTGACCGACCCGCAGGACAACGATGTGCAGTTCGTCAGCGATGGCAATCCCTTCCGACGCAAGAGCCTCAGGGACTGCCTGTGACCTTCGCTCCCTTCGACGTGCGCACCGTGGCCGCCAGGCTCAAGACGCTGGGCAAAACCTTGCGCTTGGTCGGCGTCGCGGCTGACTACGCGGCCGTGAAGAACCTGCGCGACTTCCCGACGCCATGCGCCTATGTGCTGCTCGCTCAGGAACAGTTTCAGGACAACGCAACTGGTCATGCCCCTCGCGGTTCCCAGGTGGCGGTGACCCAGAAGGGGCTGGCCACATTCGGGGTGGTGTTGGCGGGACGCAACTACCGCGAGCAGGCCGGCGGACAGCTCGCCGGGGAGATCGTGGATCTGATCCATGCCGCCCGTTCGTGCTTGCAAGGATGGGTGCCGGATGTGCCCGGAGCGCGGCCGCTGCAGATTGATCGCGGCGATCTCCTCCAATACGACGACTCGATCGCACTGTGGTGCGACGTGTGGAAGACGCAAACCATCATCGGCCCGGAGGCTCGATAGCTATGCAGGACACCAACGTGAAGACCTTCAAGGTCACCCTCAAGAAGGAGCACACGCATGCCGGCGCGAGGCTCCCGCCCGGAACGGAGATCGATGTGCAGGAGCACGACAAGTCCTGGCTGGAAGAGAACGGCATCGTCGATCCGCCGGCGGCCACCACCAAGGGCGGCAAGATCGCCGAGGAGAAGTAAGCCATGAAAGACTTCAGCTTCCAGGGAAAGATCTACCTCGCTCAGCGCGGCACCGATGGCAAGCCGCTGGCGCTTGCGTGGGTGGGTGATGCCAGCCAGCTGCAGGTGAAGCTCTCGGTGGATACCGACGAGCGCCAGGAGAGCTACAGCGGCTCGCGCCTGACGAGCGTCCGCCTGATCAAGGCACGCAAGGCCGAGTTCAGCCTCACGCTGAACTACTTCTCCAAGCTCAACCTCGGCATTGCCCTGTCGGCAACTCCGGTCGACGTCACATCTGGTTCGGTGACTGCCGAACCGACCCCCACCGGCCTGGTCGTCGGTGACGTGATCGCTCTGGACCACAAGGATGTCAGCGCGCTGACGATTACCGACAGCTCAGCCACGCCGAAAACGCTCGTCAAGGACGTGGACTACGCCGAGGAGTCGCTCGCGGGTGGACTGTGGCGCCTGCTGTCCGTGGGCACGCCGACGCCTTACACGCAGCCGTTCAAGAACGCGTACACGCACGCGGCGGAGGTCCGCTTGCCGGCGTTCACCGGCCCGACGCCGGAGCGCTACCTGGTGCTCGACGGCATTAATACCGTCGACGACAGCCGCGTGCGCGTGCGCCTGTTCCGCTGCAGCTTCAATCCGACGGACACGCTCGACCTGATCACCGACTCGCTCGGCACGCTGCAGCTGTCGGGGGCCGTGCTCTACGACAGCACCAACGCGGCCGACTCGAACATGGGTGGCTTCGGTCGCATTGAGCTTCCGTCGGAGACCTAACGCATGGCCAGGAAGTTGCGGAAGGATGAACACAACAAGGCGCCGCCCAAGAGCGGCGCCGATGATCTCTCGACTATTCATCCCGATCGCTCGATATCGATCGGCGGTCGCGACGTCACCGTGCGCGAGTATGGATTCATCGAGGGCCTGGGGGTTCGGGGCTTCATGAAGCCCTTCACCGAAGACCTGGATCGTATGTTCGTCACCAAAGAAACGCTGGTCGACGAGATCCTGGACGTGCTCGGCGATCACGCAAAGCTGGTCGAACGTGCGATGGCGCAGAGCATCGCCGAACCCGGCACCGACGCCACACCGGAAGACATGGCCTGGGTCAGATCGTTGAACGACGCTGACGGCGACGTTCTGATCCATACCTGGTGGGGGGTCAACGGCCTTTTTTTCGTCCGGTCGGTCGTTCGCAGAGCGGCCGAGAGGGCGCGGCGGGCGACGCTGGAGCGCGCGATCGAGGAAGCGAGCAAAAAGGACCTCGCTGGGGCGACGTCTATGCCGCCCTCACCGACGCGGGATTCGGCGACCCGCAGCGACTAGGGCAGTACACCGAGCGCCAGCTAACGCTGTTCTACGAGCGCGTGAAGGCGGCTCAACGGCATCGTAAAGCAGAACTGATGGAGGCGATCAGCACTGGCTATAGCAGTTGCAAGAGCAAGGATGGAATTCGGCAACTGAACCAGTACATCGCACAACTATTGAAGGACTAGCCGTTGCGCCACCAGGCCCCGGCAATAGCACCCAGATAAGCGATCAACGCAGTCACGGCGATCGCGAAAGTCGGCCAGATGGGCTTGTTCATGCCGAAGAGGATCGCGGTGGCAATGAAAAAAAGAATGGAAACGATGAAGCTGCCGGCCATCCATCCCTTGTACTTCTTGGCGGTCTGCTCGATCTGCAGCGCAGCGATCGGGCGACCGCAATGCGGGCAAGCCGGAGCGGAATCCGACACCTGGTTGCTGCAGTCCGGGCAATTGACGAGTGCCATGACGATCTCCTCCCCTGAGTTGGCGCGGACGGGAGTGTAACAGTGGGCACCCAGAACATGGATATCGCCCTCCGGATCAAGGCTGACCTCGACCAGGCCGAGGCCCGGGTCGAATCGTTCAATGCGGCCGTCGCCGATACCGGTAAGGCCGCGGACGCGACGGCGACAGCCCTGACCAGGTCAGGGCAGCGCATCGACGCGCTGCTGGCCAACACCAGTCAGATGGTTCAAATCCTCCAGAGCATGGATACGCGCCTGGCCGAGTTCACGCAGGGCGCGGGCCAAGCGGCCCAGGCGACTGCACAGGTGGAGGTGGCCACCGAGGCCGCGGCCGCCGGCATTCGCGCCCTTGCCGAAAGCGAAGATGAGGCAGCGGCCAGAATCCGCGCTGTGATCCAGGCATCGCGTGAAGAAGCGTCAGCAGTCGCGGCTGCGGCAACGGAAATCACAGCGGCCGCTGAGAGTACGGATCGCCACGCGTCGAGCGCGGACAACGTCGCGGATATCGTGCAACGCCAGAACGCGCGCATGCGCGAATCCAGCGTTGCTGCAGCGAGCATGGCCACGGCAGAGCGTCAGGCTGCCGGCGGCGCCCAAGAACACGCTGCGGAGCTGTCACGCCTTCTAGGTCAGATTGATCCTACGATCGCCGCTTTCGAGCGGCTCGATCAGCAGGAGCGAGAGCTGCTGAAGTACCGCAACCTGAAACTTCTCGATGACGAGACCTTCCAGCGGTTCCAGAACCAGATCAATGCCAGCCGACAGGCAATGGGCGGTCTTGGCATATCCGCAGGGCAAACGCAGCAGGCATTGCGCCAGCTTCCCGCCCAGATCACCGACATCACGGTGAGCTTGGCCTCCGGCATGCCCGTCTGGATGGTTTTCATGCAACAGGGCGGCCAGATCAAGGATAGCTTCGGCGGCGCCGTTCCCGCTCTCAATGCCGTGATGCAGCTGATCACGCCGATGCGTGTTGCGATCGCCGGCCTAGTGGGAACAATCGCATTGCTGACCTATGGAGCCGTCCAAGGATATAGGGAAAGCGAGCAGCTTGCGCACTCGATCACTCTTACAGGCAACGCAGCAGGTACGACGAGCAGCCAGGTCGATCTGCTTGCCACTGCGCTGGGTTCGGTCAACGGCCGTACCACGGAAGCGCGCGACATCCTCAATGGCCTGGTCAGCTCCGGGCGCGTTGCCGGTGATGCGCTTGCGGATGTCGGTCGCGCGGCCGTTAACATGGCCGCGCTATCCGGCGACAGCGCAAAGACCGTCGTCGCGGAGTGGACGAAGATTGCAGACGACCCGGTGCGCGCCGCCGTCGAGCTGGATCGCCAGTACCACTTTCTCACCACCACCATTTTTCAGCAGATTCAGACGCTACAGCAGGCAGGCGATCAGTACGGCGCGCTGAAGCTGATCGCAAAGTCGTTCGCCGACGAAACCGGACAGCGGATGGACGAACTGCACCAGCGCATGGGCTGGCTGGAGTCCTTCGCCGACCGCTGGTCGCGAGGTGTCGACAATCTCAAAGGCAGCTTGCTGGACATCGGCAAGCCCGCTGACGACATCACGCGTTTCCAGCAGGCGCTGGCCAAGTTCAACGAGACGTACGACGCGTATAAGCGGAGCCTGACCGCTGGATCTAGCAAGGACTACCAGGAGCAGCTGTTCGCTCAGTCACAGCAGGCATATGCGGAGCTGCAGAAGGCGCAGGTGGCGGCGAAGAATGCGCAGTCACAAGCGGCGGCGCAGGGCCTAACCAAGCAGGTGCAGTCGGAAGGTGTCGAAGCCGCTGCGCGCATCGATCAGCTCGCGACGAGCCTTGACCGCGCGAAGCAGCGCCAGGACGCTCTCAACAAGGCGGCTGCGGATCTCTACAAGATCCAGCTGGCGGGCGGAAAGCTTCCAGAGGGTATCAATTTCAATGGCCCCGCCGCGGACATGCCGCAAGGCGCAGGCTGGGACAAGCTGAAGGCGGAGATCGAGAAGCGCTACGCCGATCCGAAGGTCGCCACGCCGAAGATCAACACGAAGGAAGCAGTCAATGCACAACAAGAGCTGATCCAGATGCTCAACCAGTTGCAGGGGCAGCTGGACCCTACTGCGGCGGCCTGGGCGAAATACAACGAAACCGTCGCCCGTGCGACGAAGCAAGCGGAGGAGGCCAAGAAGGCGCCAGGCGCCAATGTCGCCGGCATCGACGCCGAGCGCCAGGCAGTGATCCAGCTTGCCGCCGCGATCCGTGCCGCGGACATCAAGCGCATCACCGACGAAGAACGCCAGGGATGGGAACGCCTCCGCGAGAGCCTGCGCACTCCGATCGAGGTGGCCGTGGAAACCGCCACCACGCGCATCGCCGAGCTGAACAAATATCTCAAAGACGGCATCATCACTGCCGGTCAATATCAGCAAGCTCTTGGCCGCACTGTGCAGGCTGGCTTCACCAAGCCGCCTCAGTTCTCCGGTCTGGCTCCCGAGGTGGGCGGCGCCTTCGGCGAGATCGGCAAGACCTTCGATGCGCAGAAGCAGCTGGAGCTGTGGTACCAGCAGCAACTGCAGATCCTCAACCAGTTCCGCGCCCAGAAGCTCGGGACCGAGGCGCAATGGAACGCCCAGGAGCAGGCGCTGCAGAAGCAGCACGAAGACTCCCTGCAGCAGATCGTCGTGGCACGGCAGACCGCCGAGCTGGCGGCGGCGAGCAGCGTGTTCGGCAACCTGGCGGACCTGGCCAAGGCCCGATTCGGCGAGGAGTCGAAGAGCTACCGTGCCCTGTTCGCGCTGAGCAAGGCTTTCTCGATCGCTCAGGCCGCGGTGAGCCTGGCCACCAATGTCTCCAAGGCATCGGAGGCAGGCTTCCCCGCCAACCTCCCGCTGATCGCCGCGGCGTTCGCACAAGGTGCGCAGATCGTCGGCCTACTGTCCGGTGCCAGCTTCGCGCCTTCGGGCTATGCGACGGGTGGCGAGATCGACGGCCCGGGCACCGCCACCAGCGACAGCGTGCTGATTCGGGCAAGCCGGGGCGAGTTCATGCAGCGGGCTGCGGCCGTCGACTACTACGGCCTCGACTTCATGCACGCGGTGAACAGTCTGCAGTACCCACGCTTTGCCACCGGCGGGCTGATCGATGCGCCGCGCCTGTCGGTCTCGCCGTCTCCTCGCGCCCCGGCGATCGCGCCACCCACTGGCGGGGCAGCAGCTGGCCGGCCCATCTACTTCCGCGCCGTCAACGTCGTTGACCCGGGCCTGATCACCGACACGATGGCCGGCCCCGATGGCGAAGAGGTGTTCATGAATTTCATCGACCGCAATGCGGTCAAGATCAAGCAGAGGATCGGATGACGGCTCACGTCGGTTTCGTCGACAACAGCAGCGGCTACGCGCACGAAGCGCTGCTCGCGGCCATCCAGACCTGGGCCGAGGCCGAGGGCTGGACCACCATGCGCAGCGGCGTCAGCCCAGACAGCAGTGGCGCACCTGGCTCAGCCACGTATCACAAGGAATGGATCGGCATCGCCCCTGGCCTGTCCGGCGGCGAACAGATCATCGTGGGCTTCCGCACCTACCAGGACGCCAACAACGACTACTACAACCTGGCCGGCATGACGGCGACCAACTACGTCGCCGGGAACCTGTGGACGGCGCAGCCAGGCATCAGCATCACCAGCATGTGCGCGCACAACCAGCGCATCGACTACTGGTGCCCGATCAATGGCCAGCGCATCACGATGGGGCTGAAGGTCGGTACGCCCGTCTATGAGTCGGGCTATTGGGGCAAGGCGTTTCCGACGGCGCCGCCCTCGCAGTTTCCATATCCCGTGGTGTCCGCCGGAACGCTCACCGGCATGCCGGCGGTTCGCTATAGCGACACCTCGCGCGTGTTCCCGTACCAGGGGAACGTGACGAATATGCAGTTCCGCACCGTAGGCGGCGCTTGGATGTACCCGTTCGTCGGCCCGTTCAACACGGACACCGAGCAGTACCGCGACACCAATGGCAAGTATCACCTCACGCCGCTGGAGCTGATGGACAGCAGCCTGTGGCCGAACGGCAACGTGTGGGCCTGGCTGGATGGGGTCTACCACATCACCGGCTTCAACAACGTCGTGGAAAACACCGTCGTGATCGACGGCGTGACGTACTTGGTGGTGCAGAACATCTACCGGGTGGGCTTCAACAACTACGTGGCGATCGCACTGGTATGAACCACTACGAAGGCACCGTCACCAGCTTCAGCGATCTCCTCACGGCGATCGTCGCCGCGGCTACCGCCAACGGGTGGACCTGGAACGCTTCCAAGGGGACGCTCGTCAACGGCAACTCGTCGGTGCAGCTCACGGCGAGCGGCACTTCTTACCTGCGCATTACGGGCGGCGTGGGTGTCGACGGCAGCGGCAACCTTCTCGCTGCCGCGCCGAACTACTCGCAAATATACGGTGCGACCGCCACGCCGGTGGCCTGGCCCGTCAGCTATCAGATCTTCGTCTACGACGCGCCGGTCATGATCGCAGTGGCGATCAACCACAGCGTGAACTACTGGCAGTGGATGATGTGGGGGTTGACCGTCAACCTGGGGCTGACGGGCGCAGGCGGTGACGCGCCATTCGTGTGGGCGTCCGTGCGGGCGGGCATCGGCAACGCACCGAAGATCAGCATCAACCAGGGCGGCAATTCGGGCCAAGGTTCGTTCCCCCACCATCCAAGCATTCCGTTTTGGTCGGCGGACAGCCAGGGCAGCAGCAACGACGTCAATAACCGCAACGCCTGGCTCTATATGAATGAGCCGGCCAGCTTTACCTACAGCGGCGGAGCGGTGGTGTGGACGCCTGATGGCAGCTCGAACACGGTCACGTCGCGTACCGGCCCTTCGCTCGGGACCGCGCAGCGCCAGCCGAACGCCTGGAACGGCCAGTCGATCCTGATCCGTGTGCGCGTGCAGGCAATTCGGCCGAGCCAGCTGAAGAGCTGGGTGGCGGAGGTGCCGCACATGCGCGTCATCCGCAACGACAACTACGACGACAATGCGGTGATCGCCCTGGGCGGTCAGCAGTGGAAGGTGATCTCTGCCCGCTGCAAGAACGCCGCCCAGAGTCAGCGTGAAGGCGCCGATGCCGACCACAGCGGCACCTATGCAATCGCAATGGAGTACACCTCGTGACCGTGCTGGCCGGCATCCGCCTGGGAGTGGATGACTTCGTAGCGCCACCGAACACGGCATCGGTGAACCTCAACGCGTTCCCGATGCCGGCATACCCACCCGCCATTTCGGAGATCCCGGGGTGGCGATCCGGCGCGGGAGCGCTGGCCACGCACTATCCCGTCGAGGCCAATGGCACGGCGCGCGATGGCTTCGCCCTGCAGAGCTACGTCGAGGACTTCTACGACCGCATCCACGTGACGCCGGCATTGCTCGACCTCGGCAACCTGGTCACCACGCAGGTGCGCCAGGTCAGCGTCTGGAACGCGTGGCGCAGCCGCAGCGTGCAGCTGCAGCAGCTCACCACGCAGGGCGCGGACGGCATTGCCATCACCGGCCAGGATGCGCCGCCGCTGACCTTCACCCCTCTGCAGGAGCGCGTCTGGACCGTGTCGGTCAGCACCAGTGGGCCGCCCAATATCGATGCGACGCTGTCGTGGATCTTCGCGGGCGAGCCGCCGGTCAGCATGTCGATCCGCGGCAGTCGCCTGATCGCCTGGCTGACACCGCCCAACTGGACCGACAGCATCACTGAGACGCTGACCTGGTCGACCGACGTGCAGCAGTCCTACAACGGCAACCAGGTGCGGCAGATCGTGCGCGCTGCGCCGCAGCGACAGTGGGAGTTCGGCATCCTGGCCGTCGGCATCGAGCGGACCGTGCTGGAGGCCCAGCTGTTCGAGTGGAGCGGCCGTGTGTGGGCGCTGCCGGTATGGGCGGAGATCTCGCTGCTGGCCAGCGCGCTGCCGGCGGGCTCGCTGTCGGTGCCGGTGGCCACCGCCGGGCTGGACTTCGCTGTGGGCGGCCTGGCCATGCTCTGGACCGACGTGCGTCACTACGAGCTGGTCGAGATCCAGGACGTGGCCGCCAACGCCCTGCAGCTGCTGCACGGCACGGTCCAGGCGTGGCCACGAGGCGCGCGGATCTACCCATGTCGAACGGCACGGCTGACTGAGACCGCCAGCCTGGCCAGGGCCACGGACACGCTGGTCAGCAGCCGCGTGCGCTTCGAAGCCGTCGAGCCGTGCGACTGGCCGGCGATCGCGCCCGCCACCACCTACCTGGGCTTCCCGGTGCTGGAAGCGCGCGGCAACGAGCCCAGCGACCCCACCGCCACCTATGCCCGCCAGCTGGCCACGCTGGACAGCGACGTGGGTTTTTCCTACGTCACCGATCCGACCAACAAGGCATGGCCCACGCAGACATACAACTGGCTGCTCAACGGCCGCGCGGAGCGGAGCACGCATCGCAGCCTGCTGTACTACCTGCAGGGCCGGGCGGCTGCGATCTGGATTCCGACGTGGACCACCGATCTCACGCTCCTCGTGAACGTCATCGCCACCAGCCTGGTGATGATCGTCGACTGGACGGGCGTCTCGCAGTTCCTGGCCGGCAAGCCCGGGCGCCGGCATATCCGCCTGGAGATGATCGACGGCCGTGTGTTCTATCGCCGGGTCTCCAACGCGATCGACCTGGGCGACGGGACAGAACAGCTCAGCATCGATAGCGCCTTCGGGGCCCCGATCGACCCGGCCAAGGTCCGACAGATCAGCTGGATGATGCTGGCCACCCTGGTCAGCGACAGCGTGGCGATCGAGCACATCACCGATTCCGAGGGTCTCGCCAGCTGTGGCGTGACGTTCTCAGGCGTGCCGGCGGAGGAGCCGTAATGGGTTGGTTTGGACGAAAGAGCGAGCTGTACGACTGGCAGCGCGGCCCGCAGCACTGGCGCTACACGACCGACGATCGCCCGCAGGTCTACCTACAGCAGACGTATGCGCCCGTCGCCGGCATGAAGCGCGGCTCGATCAGCGAGAGCAACGAGCCAAACAAGAACACGCTGGACGTGACCGTGCCAGTCGACTTGGCGTTCCTGGATCTGTTCCGCGGGCGCACGCCGACGGAGCGTCTGCTGCTGACCGTGTACGAGCGCAAGCGCGACAACAGCGTGGTGCGCCGCTGGATCGGCGAGATCGGCAACGTGACCTGGTCGGACAGCAAGGTGGTGCTGCGGCACTTCCCGCCGAGCGCGAGCCAGACCACCAACGGGCTGAAGGAGTGCTGGCAGAAGAACTGCCCGCACATGGTCTACAGCGCCGGCATGGGCCTGTGCAACGCCGCGCAGGAAACGATGCGCGTCAATGCCACCGTCAGCAGCGTGTCCGGCAGCGTCGTGCAGTCGTCGGCTTGGGCGACCAAGCCGGACGGCTGGTTTGACGGTGGGTGGGTTCAGTGGGGCGAAGGCACGGCGATTGAACGTCGCTTCGTCACCCAGCACACGGGCGACACGCTGACGCTGATGACGCCGGCCCTGTTACCGGTGGGCACGGTGCTGGCCACCCTCCCGGGCTGTGACGGCACGATCGATACCTGCATCAACAAGTTCGGCAACTGGCTCAACTACGGCGGGTTCCCGTGGTGGCCCACCAAGAACCCGATGGGCAACGAGGCGATTTACTGATGTGGTGGATTGCTGCCGTCCTGGTGGGTGCGCTGCTGGCGGTCTACGCGGGTTTCGCGCGCCCCAAGTCCGTGGCGCCGCCCAGCCTGCAGGACATCGACGTGCCGTCGATCGAGGACGGAAAAGAGATCTCCGATGGCGGCGGCACGTTCTGGATCACCGACATCGTGATCCCCTGGTACGGCGACCTCGATACGAAGCCGATCTACAACAAGGGTGGCGGCAAGTGAGCGACCTGGTCGTGACCATGCGGCACGTGCGCGCCGCCAAGCTTTGCTCGCGCGGTGCGCGTGCCTGGTGCGAGGCCAACGGCTTCAGCTGGTCGGTACTGCTCGATGGCGGCCTGTCCGCCGAGGAACTGGAGCAGACCGGCGATCCGCTCGCACTGCGTGCCGTCGCCGCGGCCCGCGAGGAGGCCAGCGCGCATGGGTAAGAGTTCGAAATCCATCATCCAGGGCTACTGGTACAAGCTTGGCATGCACATCGGCCTGATGGCTGGTCCGGTCGACCAGGTGCGCAAGATCGTCGTCGGCGGCAAGCTGGCTTGGTCCGGCTCGATCACGGGCAACACCAGCTTCCGCATCAACAACCGCAACCTGTTCGGCGGCGAGAAAAAGGAAGGCGGCCTGGACGTGGCCGTCGACGTCTGCATGGGCGGCGCCGACCAGGATCAGAACGCCTACCTGAAGTCCCAGCTCGGCGACCACGTGCCGGCCTTCCGCGGCCGCCTCGCCTTGGTGGTGATGGGCTGGATCGGGGCGATGAACTACTACGTGAAGCCCTGGAGCGTGCAGGTCTCCAAGTTCACGGCCGGATGGCGCACGCCCGTGTGGCGCGCCGACCTGTGCCAGATCGATCAGGGCATGAACCCTGCTCACTTCGCCTATCGCGTGGTCACCGATCCGGTCACTGGCCAGGGCCGCGACCCGAACGACGCGCTCGACCTCGATCGCCTGGCCGTCGCGGCGCAGCAGCTCAAAGACGAAGGGCTGGGCTTGTGCTTGCGCTGGACCAAGAGCGACGCCACCGGCAACTTCATCGGCACGCTGTGCGATCACGCCGGTGCGGTGTGGGCGGATGATCCGTCGACCGGCAAGCAGTACATGAAGCTGCTGCGCGGCGACTACGACCCGGCGCTTCTGCCGATCCTGGACGAGAGCAACATCGTCGCGCTGACCAGCTACGAGCAACCTCTACTGACGAAGGACACCGTCAACCAGGTCACCGTCACTTATCGCAACCCCGAGACCAATCAGGACGTCACGCTCACTGTGAAGAACGCCGCCAACGTCCAGGCCCAGGGCGGCGTGGTGGTCAACCAGTCGGTCGAATACAAGGGCGCCTGGAACGGCGATATCGCCGCGCGCCTGGCCATGCGCGATCTGCGCGCCGCCAGCGCATTGCCGGCGAAGATCAAGCTCAGCCTGCAGTCGCCGACGATGGCCATCGTCAACGGCGTGCTGCAGGAGATCGAGATCCGCAAGGGCGAGGTCTATGCCTTCTCCTGGGCCAAGCTCAACTTGGCCGGCATGCCCATCCGCGTGCTGGACATCGATCGCGGCACCGCCGCCGATGGCAAGCTGACGCTAACGTGCGCGCAGGACGTGTACGCGCTGCCGAGCCAGACCTACGTGGTCGACCAGCCGTCTCAGTGGGTCGAGCCGGATCTGACGCCGCAGGCGGCGCCCGCGCAGATGCTGTTCGAGGCGAGCTACCGCGACCTGGCGGCGAATCTCCGCGCCGCGGATCTGCAGCAGGTGCAGCCCGATGATGGCTATGTCGGTTCTCTCGGCGCCAAGCCGACCTCGGTGAGCTACGGCTATGCGCTTCACACCCGGACGGGCGCTGCGGATTTCACGGAGCGCACCAGCGGCTGGTTTGCGCCGACCGCGCTGCTCGCGACGGCGATGCCGGCGGAGCCAGGCCCGACCGTCGTCACCGTCACCAGCGGCCGCGATCTGGATACCGCGCAGGTAGGCATGGAGGTAGCGATCGGCACGGAGCTGTGCCGCCTCGATGCCATCAACGTCGCCGCCGGCACCATGACGCTTGCCCGCGGCTGCGTCGATACGCTGCCAGCGGTGCACGGCATCGGCGCACGCCTGTGGGTGTCGGATGGCTTCACCGTGTCCGACCCGACCGAATGGGTGGCCGGCGAAACGGTCGACGGCAAGCTGATCACACGCAGCGGTGATGGCGACCTGGACCCAAGCCTGGCGCCGATCAGCAGCGTCACCATGAACCGCCGGCAGGTCCGCCCATACGCGCCCGGCAATGTCACGATGAACGGCGGCTCGCCCTGGGGCACGCCAGCCCTCACAGGGCATATCACGCTGGCCTGGTCGCATCGTGCCCGCGTGCTGCAGGCGGACCAGCTGGTCGACCACACGCAGGGCAGCGTGGGCCCCGACGCCGGCACTACGTACACGATGCGGATCTACGACGCCGGCAACGTGCTGCTGCAGACGCTCAGCGGCATCACCGGCACCACGGCGTCCTATGTGCCCTCGGCCGAGGGCGCATACCGCGTGGAGCTGGAGGCGAGTCAGGGCGGCTACGTCAGCTGGCAGCGCTATAGCTTTCCGCTCACGATCACGGCGCTCGATGTGGTGAACCCGCCGTGGGCGAACGTCTTCTCGCTGCTCCATTTCAACGGTACGAACGGCTCGACCACGATCACCGACCAGGTGACCGTGTCGACCTGGTCGGCCAGCGGTGGTGCGCAGCTGAGCAGCGCATGGGCGCAATTCGGCGCCACGTCGCTGAGCCTCGGTGGCAGTGGCTACGTGGCCTCCACGCTGGCTGCATCGGCCTGGAAGCCCTTTACCGATGGCGTGGCGGCCTGGACGATCGAGGGGTTCTTCCGGCCGACCACGTCGGGCAGCACCGTGTGCATCTTCGACTGCGGCGGCATCGGCACCGACACGGTCGGCATCGGCCTCGATGTCATGGCCAATGGCAAGCTCGACTTCGTGTGGGCCAAGGGCACGAGCGGCACCTACTGCGCGCGCATCACGGGCGGCTCGGTCTCAGTCAACGCGTCGCACTACTTCAAGGTGTCGTTCGATCCCACGCGCGGCGCCGGCACCAAGCTGCAGCTGTACATGGACAACGTGCTGATCGGCCAGGTCGACCCGAGCGCGCCGTCGTCCAGCAATCCGAGTTCGGCGGTCAGTATCGGCCGATACGTGGTGGGCAATAGCCTGTTCTTCACCGGCTACATCGACGAGCTGCGCTTCACGCAGGGCGTGGCGTTGCCGGGCAGCACGATCCCGTCGACGCCGTTCCCGGATAGCTAGGTAGATCAGAAATCAGGGCACCGGGCTGTTGGAGCAGCCCGGCCCTCTCCACGGAACAGGACGTGGATCGGCGAGACCCCTAGCGACGCGTCGCGGGGTGAAGCCTAAACATCTTCGTTCTCAAATGTGGAGACAGCACCGATGGCCATGCCCATCATTCCCTGGCTTGGTGGCAAGCGCCGCCTGGCTGATCGGATCTTCAAGTTCTTTGACAACCAGCACACCTGCTACGTCGAACCCTTTGCCGGCGGCGCGGCGCTGTTCTTCATGAAGGCGCCCACCGACGTCGAGGTGCTCAACGACGTCAACGGCGAGCTGATCAACCTCTATCGTGTGGTGCAGAACCACCTGGAGGAATTCGTCCGGCAGTTCAAATGGGCGCTGTCGAGCCGCAAAGTGTTCGAGTGGCAGAAGATGACCAGGCCGGAGACGCTGACCGACATCCAGCGTGCGGCGCGCTTCTATTACCTGCAGCAGTCGGCGTTCGGAGGGAAAATCGAAGGGCAGACCTACGGGACGGCTACCACGCAGCCGCCCGGCCTGAACCTGCTGCGCATCGAGGAGACACTATCCGCTGCGCATCTCCGTCTGGCCAACGCCTACATCGAGCATCTGCCCTGGCAGGAATGCGTGGCGAAGTACGATCGAGCGCACACGCTGTTCTTCATGGACCCGCCGTACTGGGAGACCGAGGGCTACGGCGTCGACTTCGGGTGGGAGCAGTACCAGGCACTGGAAGCGACGCTGGCCAGCTTGAAAGGTCGGGCAATCCTGACGCTCAACGATCACCCGACTGTCCGGCAGTTGTTCGCCCGATTCCACATCGAGCGCGCTGACCACACCTACACCGTCGGCGGCGGCGCAAAAGCCAAGGACGTAGGCGAGGTGCTGATCTTTAGTTGGGATGTGCGGGCCGAACCCGCCGGGCTCTTTTAGCCGGTGCCCGGGTTGCGCATGATCTCGGGTGTGTGGCGATCGACATAGAGCACGCCTTCATCGGTGAGTCGCCAGAACACCGTTCCGCCTCGCTGGTGGACAGCGGTGATGAGGCGAAGGCTCCTCAGGCGGATGAGTGCGGCCTGCAGGCCGACGCCGACCTCATCCGTAGCGAAGGCGATATGGTCTTGTGATGTCCAACCATCCGATCTTGCTATTGACTGGAGAATCCGCCGATCTAGCGCATTCAGGGTTTCAGGTGCTGGTGGCTCAGTTGGTTTTGCCTTGGGAGGTGGGTCAGGACGCAACTCAAATGCCATCTGAGTCATTAATTCACGCCGAGCCGCCCATCGTCCAATCCATAGGCCCAGAAAGACGAGCATCACGATGACTGGCCAGGGTAGGGACCACTTTGCCGCCAGCCACCCGATGAAGACTGGCGTCTGCTTATTGACGGCCGACGAAATGGCTGGCCCGAATATGCTCAAAAACGTCGAAACTACGAACGTAACCAGGCCAAGCCGATAGCCATTGATAGTTGCTCGGCTAGCTTGAACGTGCAGGCCCTTGGTTTCATTCTCCCGTTGCTCCGTGCCCATGCGTCTCCCCCCTGGTTTGGCTGCGCTGGCTTCGCTCGGAGATTCTGCCCGAGCTTCGACGGGAGTACACCGAAGGGCAGTCACCGGGCCTGAGACTGTCCGAGGCTACGCTGGGCGTATGGACGAAGCCCGAACCCTCCTCATCGCCACCTGCGGCTCCCTGGCCAGGCTTCACATGCGCCTGATCGGCCAGTGGCATTGGCGCCGGCAGACTGGCCCCAAGACCTGGTCGCTGTCCGACCCCCACTGGCGGGTCGAAGAGCTGGACCCACCGTCGCCCTGGCTCGACGCCTGCGCGCCCCGCACGGAGATTGCCAACCTCATCCCGGCCATCGCCTTGGTCCAGGCGCACCTGCTCGGGATGGTCGAGGCGGATGGGCCGATCGACGGCCTGAAGGCTTGCGTGGCGCTCCATCATCTGAGCTTCCACGGCTCGGCTTGGAGCGAGCCAGTCCGGCGGCTGGCGGACCGACTCGACGTCGAGCTGCCGGCTGAGCCGCGGGACGCGACCAATATGGCCAGCCTGCAGCAGGCGCCTCTTCCAGGCCGGCAGCGGCGGACCGCCATCTGAGCTGCAGTGCGCCTGTTAGGCTTTGGGTGCCACCAAGAGCCGGTCCCCAAGGGGCGAGCAGGAATAGCGCATGACGCTTCCCACAAAGAAGGTCTTCGAAAGGTTGATGTTGGAAGGATTGCTTGAGCGCTTATCCATACGCGGATCGGTGCTTGATCAAGACCTCGAAGCGCCCGACCTTGTGATGACCCTCGACGGGAAGCAGATCGGCGTCGAGGTGACCGAAATTCAGAAAAGTGACGAAGAACGGGCTGTGCGGTCCCCGAAGGAGGACATTCTTCGGAAGGCAAGGAAACTGTACGACGCAGGGGGCGGCCGGCCGTTGAGCGCCACTTTCAGCTTCCAGCATGGGGTTGATTTGCGGCGCGGCATCAATCGGCAAGTCTTGGCCGTACAACTGGCCCGTTTTCTCACCGACCACGCACCGACAACCCCCATCACTTTGTCCACGTTTGTGGGCAGCGAACTACCCGACGAATTACGCCCTTGGCTCAGCGCCGTGCGGTTTTGGACCACCAATAGCCCCGGCATATGGCAGATCGCGGAGGCTGGCTGGGTGGCTGCCCTTACGCCGGCGATTCTGCAGCCCGTGGTGGATGCCAAGGCGACCCTGCTGCCTAACTACCGGCTGCGAGGCTTCGACGCCTATTGGCTCCTGATATGCGCCCATCCCTCCAACCCCGCGTGCAGGTTCGATCCTTGTCCAGGGTTTGACGGGGCTGCTGTGCGCTCGCCATTTGACCGGACCTTCTTCTACGACTGCTGGCATTGGTTGGAGCTCGGTCGCCTTGCTGGAGGACCGTAAGTGCCCGATGACGGGGGGCGCATCAGCCGTTTGAGCGCTCTTCAAGGGCCCTTTAAATTGCCGCTCTGGCACTTTCCAGACCTAGTGTCCGTAGTTCCCAAACCATGTGGCCGCTTACAGCGCTCCGGCCGGCCCCTCACCCCAGCCCTCTCCCCGGAGGGGAGAGGGGGTAGGTTGCGGCGGGTTGAAGGCAGTCCCCAAAACTCGAACTCTTCTCCCCTCCGGGGAGAAGATGCCGGCAGGCAGATGAGGGGCCATCCGAAGCGAACCCTTCCATCCAACGAAAGCCCAGTTGCAACCCCACCCCAATCAGCGGATATCAGAAACCGTCACCCGCCCTCGCCGCGCCCCAACCGCACGGCTGGCGAGCCACCTAGGGAGACGGCCATGTACACCCACATCCTCATTCCCACCGACGGCACCGACGCCTCCGTCCACGCCATCGACACCGGCATACGCCTCGCCGCTCAATTGCATGCGCGGGTGCACGCCCTGCATGTATTGCCGCCGCTGCCGGCCGTGAGCTTTATCGCCGACATCGTCCAGGGCGACGCCTGCAAGCGCCGCTCCATCGGGCATGCCCAGGAATACCTCGACGAAGTGCGCGAGAAAGCCCAGGCCGCCGGCGTCCCCTGCGATGGCGAATACGTGTTCGACAACCGCCCCTACGCCGCCATCGCCGGCGCGGCTACCAAGCACCACTGCGATCTGATTGTGATGGATGCGCACACGCACAACGGTATCGAGCGCCTGATGCTGAGCAATGTCACGCACAAGGTGATTCTGTGCTGCGACGTGCCGGTGCTGGTGTGCCACTGAGGGCGCTTACGGATTCCGTTCCGCCAGCTGCCGGCAGCGCGCCGCGGTAGCTTCGTCCATCGGGAAGCAGCACTCGATGTGCAGCTCTTCCAGCGTCACGTCGCGCGGCGTGCCGAAGGTGGTGATGGTGGAGAAGAAATGCAGCTGCTCGCCATCGCCCTGCAGCACGGTGGTCATCAGCGGCGACGGCGCGGAGGACAGGTCGCGCGTGCGCCAGCTCGCCGGCACGCCCGGGTAGGCGAGCACTTCGTCCAATAGCGCACGTGCTTTCGTGTCGGACGGCGCCGCCGCCACTTCATTGTGCAGGTGGCGCACGATGCTTTCGGCGATCTCTTCCCAGTTGACCACCGCCTGGCGGAAGTCCTCCGGATCGAACATCTGCCGCAGCATATTGGTGTGCTTGCTGGGCCGGCCGTGCATCACGTAGTCGCCCACCCGCTCGGCCGCGCGGTTGGCGCCGAGCACGTCCCAGTGGCGGTTGAGCAGGAAGGCCGGGTACGGCTCCTGCTGCTGCAGGATCGCGTCGATCGCCTTGCGGATCTGCGCCATCGCCGGCGTGGCCAGTTCGGTTTCCGGGTATTTCGCCGCGAAGCCCGCCGCCACCAGCAACGCGTTGCGCTCGCGCAGCGGCATGCCGAGGGTGTCCGCCAGGCGCGCCAGCATCTCGCGGCTGGCCTGGGACTTGCCGGTTTCCACGCAGCTCAGGTGGCGGGCGGAGATGCCCGCCTCCAGGGCCAGGTCGAGCTGGCTGAGACGGCGCGCGGCGCGCCATTCGCGTAGCAGTCCGCCTACGGCGGAAGCGGGTGCGGCCATCGGCAAGGGGGCGTGGGCTCGGTTCATGGGGCGCGAGCATACGGCGCGGTCCGTACCCAGACCAATGACCTGGCAGGTCATGCCGCCATGACCTGCCAGGTCATTGCCGCCATGCCGTCGCGAGCGAATCATCCGCTCCCATCAGCCGTCCCCTACGCACCCTCCGGAGAGCACCGACATGCATCGCAGACAGTTCCTGACCCTGGCCGCGGGTTCCCTGGCCGCAGGCGCGCTCGCCGCCTGCGCTCCCCGCGCCGCGCAGAAGGCCATCGCCGCCGGCGGTTCCGGCAGCGGCAGCCTCGACAGCGTCGCCGCCTTCAACGCCGCCCGCCGCTTTGCCAAGACGCCGTTCGGCGAGATCGCCTACGTCGACCGCGGCAACGGCCCCGCCGCGCTGTTCCTGCACGGCTTCCCGCTTAACAGCTACCAGTGGCGCGGCGCCATCGACCGCCTCTCGCCCTACCGCCGCTGCGTGGCGCCGGACTCCATGGGCCTGGGCTACACCCGCCCCGCGCCCGGCCAGAGCGTGACGCCGGCCGACCAGGTGCAGATGCTCGCCTACCTGCTCGACCAGCTGCATATCGGCACCGTCGACCTGATCGCCAACGACAGCGGCGGCGCCGTCGCCCAGCTGTTCATGACCACGCACCCGGAGCGCGTGCGCACCGTGCTGCTGACCAACTGCGACGTGGAACCGGACAGCCCGCCGCCCGCCGTGCTGCCCGTGCTGGAAGCCGCGCGCCGCGGCAAGTTCGCTGACGAATGGCTGGTGCCCAACGTGCTCGACAAGAACTTCGCCCGCTCGCCGAAGGGCCTGGGCGGCGCCACCTTCACCTACCCGGCGCGCATGGCCGACGAAACCTTCGACATGTACCTCGGCCCGATCGTGGCCACGCCGCAGCGCAAGGCCTTGGCCGATGCTTACGCGCTGGGCCTGGATCCGAACCCGCTGGCCGGCGTCGAACCGCTGCTCAAGAAGAGCACCATCCCCACCCGCATCATCTGGGGCACCGGCGACACCATCTTCAAAGGCTCCGACCCGGACTACCTCGACAAGACATTGGGCAACTCCAAGGGTGTGCGCAGGATCGAAGGCGCAAACCTGTTCTTTCCCGAGGAATTCCCCAACGTGATCGCGGAAGAAGCGAAGAAGCTGTGGGGCATTGCCTGACCCCGGCCTGCGCGAACACCTACACGCCGCCATAGCAACCGGCGGCGTACGCTGACCGAATGACTACGCCCCGCGAACAGCTTCAGGCCATGCTCGATGGCATCGCGCAGCAGGTCCCGCACCTGCTGCGCGACACCGGTGACCGCGACGAATTCTGGAGCGCGTTCGCCACGCTTACCGATCCACCCTTGGCCGCGGCCGGGCCGGAGGATTTCGATTGGGTGAGTGCGAGGATTACGGAGATGCTGGAGGCGTGCGGGGTGACGCCGCCGGAGGCTTGAAGTACCGAAGGGCAGAATCTTTCAATTCAACCGCGATGCGTCATGGTGTTATCAACCGATCCACCGGCTTTTCCAAAAAATAGCGCGTCGCCAAACCCTTTTCGAAAGTGATCGAGAGTTGATCTTCAGGATGGCTCACGAAGTTCAACGTCAGCATTGTATTTGTGCCGCTGACTGAAACGACCTTCATCGCATTGATATATTCGGACGCCGCAAACAGCCTCCCTCCTGGCAACGTCACTTCACTGACACCTGTAAATTCCAGCCGGTAAACCAGGTCCCAATACGGCCCGAGAATCTCCATGACCATATCGTTAGGAAACTCTCTTCCTTGCCCTTGCAAGCCAAAGAAAGTATCCAGGCTGACGATGCAGCTGTCATAAACAGTGTCGTGCTGAGGTTCCATTCCGATGTACGCCGGCAGTGCGGCAAGCTCCTCGAGCGTTAATACTTCGCCGGGCAGGCGCCGACTCAACGCCGGCTTTTCGCGCGCCTCGCTCAATGCCATCGATGTCCCCTTTTCAATTTTCATCCATGCCAAGGCGCCGCGCGCTGCGTCAGAAACCCCGCATTCCACGCCCGCTCGAACTCAACCCTGGTCATCTTCCGCGCCACGAACTCCGGATCGGCATCGATTTCATCCAGCGACGGCACCGGCTTGTCATCCACCCGCGTATCGCCCTCCGCAAACCGCGCACTGGCCAGCGCTACCCGCCCATCCGCAAACCGTTCCAGCTTGCGGCGCGCGCAACCATCCGGCCCGACCTCGATCAGGATCTCGACGGGATAGCCGAGCCCCACGCCCTTCGATAAGACTCTGATGTATTCCACAAGGAACCACCTCCGCTTTCGGACAAGCCTCCCCACTCGCCTCAAACCGGCGAACCGCTCCCTTGATACTGCTCCAGATGCCTCCGATGCAACGACCTCACCGAAGCAATGCAAACCACCGCATGCGGAATCGAACGCAGATAGAGCAGCCAGTTCTCGTCATCGCACTTGTAGAACCAGTTGCCCGCGTCGCCGCCCCAGCGGGCGGCATCGGTGCGTTCCTGCAATGACAGCATCACGGCGCGAGCCTTGCCGGGCACGTCGAAGGTGACCCCGTAGCCGAGGTCGTCGCCGAACTTGAGGGATGGGTCGTCGAACAGGATCCTGAGGTGATCCTTCAGCTCATCGACGGTTTCGATGCGCATACCGTGAAACTCCTTTTCAGCGGTGGCCGCGTCTTGCGGTCGGGGAATTTTACCGGGGCGTGCAGGCGGGCCGCGTGACCGGGACCCCACTATCCGGCGGCAAGGTCCGCCGGGCGAAAAAGCATGCGCCCGCTGTCCGCCGGGCTGTCCGGACAAGCCTGTCCACCTGTCCGCGGACAACCGCCCCGCGCCATGGCACTTTGAAGAAATGGCTCAACGGCGCGGCCTGCGAGCCATCGGAGCGGTTGGCACGCGCCTTGCCATATCTACCTTGCAAGACCAACCAAGCACGCAAGACCAACCACGCAAGGAGAGATGTCATGAAAGTCGAAAGCCTGATGCTGAAGGGTTTCTTCGCCGCCGGTCTGCTGGTCTGCGTCCTGGTGCTGGGCGGCATGCTGACCACGCGCGCCTCGGCCCCGGAATCGGTCGCCAGCACCGCCGCTGTTGCCGCTCACCGCTGATCCGGAACCACGAGCATGTACAGCCTTGTCCACGCCAGCGCAGGGTTTTCGCGATGGCTCGGGCAGGACGCGCTGGAGCAAGTCCAACGAAGCCTCCGTCACGCCGCTGTTGCCCTTGCTGGTGGAAGAAAGCTTTTCTGTGGGGATGCGATGACCAGCCTGGTGAGCATCCGCCCATAAAAAAAGGGCCCGCATCGCGCAGGCCCTTCGAACGTCACTCAGTGGATCTCGGTGTAACTCACCGGCAACCACTTGTAACCCTTGCCGTCCGCCGCGACATGCCCGATGCCCGGGAACGAGATATGGGCGCCGGCCACCAGATAGCCATTCTTCGCCGCATCGGCCAGGATGCGCTCGCGCACCTTCTCCGCATTCGCGCCGTCGCTGTCGAACTTGATCGACACCTCCGGATGCGCGAACTGCACCGTCTGCACGTGCAGCGTGTCGCCCCACACCAGCAGCTTCTGGCCCTTGCTCTCGACCGCATAGCCGGTATGGCCCGGCGTGTGGCCGTTGAGGCTGATCGAGCGGATGCCCGGCACCAGCTCCCCGTCGGCGGCGATCGGCTTGAAATGGCCGGCCTTGACGTAGGGATCCAGCGCCTTCTGCGCGCCCTCGAAGAACTCGTGCGCTTCGGCCGGCGCTTTCTCTTCCTGCGCCTTGCTCAGCCAGAAATCCGCATCGGCCTTGCCGGCGCGCACGGTGGCATTGGGGAACGCCGCCTTGCCATCGGCCACCAGGCCGCCGATATGGTCGGGGTGCATATGGGTGATGTAGATCTCGTCGATCTGCTCGGGCGTGTAGCCGGCGGCCTTGATGCGCGCGGCCAGCTTGCCCAGGTCGCTGCCCATGGAGGTGCCGGCGCCGGTGTCGATCAGTACCAGCTTGCTGCCGGTGTTGACCAGAAAACCGTTGAAGCTCCATTCGTACGACGGCGTCTGGTCGGCCGCCTTCAGCGACTGCTGCACGGTCGAAGCCTTGGCCTGGTCCAGCAGCTGGTTGACGTCCATCGCGTGGGTGCCGTCGGACAGCGCGGTCACTTCGAAGTCGCCCAGCATCATGCGGTAGTAGCCCGGTGCGCTGGTCCTGGCCATCGGCGCCGCGGCATGCGCGGGCGCCAGGGCGAGCGCGCTGCCGAGCACGATGGCGGCGGACAGGGCGGTGCGGGCGAAAGTGGAACTGATGCTCATCGTTCGTTCCTGATCGTGAGGGGATGAAGCCGGCCGGCGGCAGCACGCCGCCAATCGGTGGTTGCCACATGGGCATGGTTGGGCGCGCTTCAACTCCCCTGGCGCCATCCATCCGTCCAAGCCGTGTTCGAACGCACGGCGGCCATCTGTTCTTGCGATCGGCGCGGCGCCCGATTCGTGCATGCAAGATGGCGTCCGCTGTCCGGCTCGTTGTCCGGACACAGCCGTCCGCCTGTCCGCGGACAACCTCCGCCCGCCACGACGTTTTCAAGAAATGGCTCAACGGCGCGGCCTGCGAGCCATCTCCGTGGTTGGCACGACCCTTGCCATCTATACCTCGAAAGCCTCGAACACCCACCTCAAGGAGAGATGTCATGAAAGCCGAAACCCTGCTGCTCAAGAGCTTCTTCGCCGCCGGCCTGCTGGTTTGCGCCCTGGTCCTGGGCAACATGCTGACCACCCACGCCGCCGCTCCGCAGGCGATCGCCGCCACCGCCGTGGCCGCCGCCCACCGCTAAGCAGTTGCCGCTTCATTCGCATCAAGGAGAGTCGTCATGAAATTCGAAAACATCATGCTGCATGGTTTCTTCGCCGCCGGTCTGCTGGTCTGCGCCCTGGTCCTGGGCGGCATGCTGACCACGCATGCGTCGGCGCCCGAATCGGTTGCGACCACCGCCGTCGCCGCCAGCCGCTGAGCGGTACGCGTTCGAAAGCAGTACGGCGCGCTTAAACCCATTCGCGCCGCCGGGCATCCGACCGGGAGTCTCCCGCTCGCCAGGTGCCCCGATGAATGGCTCGCCGAAGTTGCACAAGCAGAAGGATGGCCGCGCGGGATGGCGGCTGATGTGGGCGATGCTCGCCCTGCTCGCCGCCTTTCCCGCCCTCGCCGATTGCGATGCCTGCGCCGCCACGGCCCGGCGCTTCGCGGTGGACCAGCACTTCAATGGCGTAATCCTGGTGGGCCACGGTTCGCAGGTGGATTACGCCGAGAGCTTCGGCGTCGCCGACGCCGCCACGCGGCAGCCGCTCACCGCCGACACGCCGTTCGAGACCGGCTCGATCTCCAAGTGGATCGCCTCGATCGTGGTCATGCGGCTGGTGCAGCAAGGCGAGCTGGCCCTGGACGAGCCGATCTCCACTTACCTGCCGGACTATCGCCGCGACAACGGCGACCAGCTCACCCTGCGCGAACTGATCAGCCACGCCAGCGGCGTACCGAACGAGATCGACGAAGCGATCAAGCGCGATCCGGCCACGCGCGATCTGTCACTAAGCAATGCCGAAGCCGTGCGACGTTTCGCCAGCGGCGACCTGCGCTTCGTCCCCGGCACCGACTGGGACTACTCACACTCCAACTGGCTGCTGGTCAAAGCCGTGATCGAGCAGGCCACCGGCCGCGACTACGCTTCGCTGGTGGACGGCTATCTGGTCCAACCGCTCGCGCTGCGCCACAGCGGCATCTACCGCGGCAGCTCGTCCGCTGTGCGAGGCATGGCGCTGGGCTACCGGCAACTGGCGCCGCAGGTGTTGCCGGTGGACAAACCCCTGCCCGACTTCATGGTGCTGGCCGGCGGCTTTTACGCCAGCGCCAACGACCTGTTCGTGCTGATGGACGGCCTGTTCGGCGGCCGGCTGCTGTCGCCGGAAAGCACGCGCACGCTGATGAGCGTGGAACGCCCGCTGCAGAACTACGCCCTGGGCGGACGCACCCGGACCCTGCCCTTTGATGGCACCGACCATCCCGTGGCCTGGGAATACGGCTCCAACGGCGCCTTCCGCGTGCTGGCCTGGCGCACGCTGGACGACGGCCACAGCGTGATCGTGATGAACAACACCAGCTTCGATCACCTGAAGCTCGGCGAGCTGGCCACGGCCCTGATGGAAGCCAGCTACCGCGAGCAGCGATTGTCCCGTCCAAAAAAATAGCCGTGGCAGACTCGGATCTCCCCTGCCCAGCGAGGAGAGTCCGTGAAGCCGTCGTACCGTTCCCGCCTTCGTTCCCCTTGGCGCCACGCCGCCCTCGCGCTCAGCCTGATGCTGGCCGGCCACGCCGCCGCCATGGATGCCGCCCAGGCCGACCAGCGTGCCGCGGCCCTGGTCGCGCGCATGACGCTGGAGGAGAAGATCGCGCAGCTGCAGAGCTCGGCGCCGGCCATTCCGCGCCTGGGCGTACCGGCTTACGACTGGTGGAGCGAAGGCCTGCACGGCACGGCCCGCGCCGGCTATGCCACGGTGTTTCCGCAGGCGATCGGGCTGGCGGCGAGCTGGAACGCGCCGCTGCTGCACGCGGTGGGCGACGTGGTGTCCACCGAAGCGCGCGCGAAGTACAACCTGGCCGGGCGCGGCGATCATCCGCGCTATCACGGGCTGAGCATCTGGTCACCGAACATCAATATCTTCCGCGACCCGCGCTGGGGCCGCGGCCAGGAAACCTATGGCGAGGATCCCTTCCTCACCGGCACCCTGGCCACGCAGTTCGTGCGCGGCATCCAGGGCGACGACCCGGCGCAATTGAAGGCCGCCGCCACGCCCAAGCATTTCGCGGTGCACAGCGGGCCGGAGAAAGGCCGGCACGGTTTCGACTCGCGCACCTCGCCGCACGATCTGGAAGACACCTATCTGCCGGCGTTCCGCATGGCGGTGACGCAAGGACAGGCCGCCTCGGTGATGTGCGCCTACAACGCGCTGGAAGGCACGCCCGCCTGCGCCTCGCCGCTGCTGCTGCAGGAACGCCTGCGCCGCGACTGGCGCTTTGCCGGTTATGTGGTGTCCGACTGCGATGCGGTGGACGACATGACCCAGTTCCATCGCTACAAGCCGGATAACGCCGGCTCCTCCGCGGCAGCCGTTGCCGCCGGCACCGATCTCGACTGCGGCATCGCTTACGCCGCGCTGGGCGAGGCGGTGCGCAAGGGCCAGGTGAGCGAAGCCACGCTCGACCGGGCCGCGCGCCGCCTGTTCGCGGCGCGCTACCGCATGGGCATGCTCGACGATGCCGGCGGCCCTTATGCGGCGCTGGGCGCGCAGGACATCAACTCTCCGGCGCACCGTGCGCTGGCCCTGCAGGCCGCGCGCGAATCGATCGTGCTGCTGAAGAACGAGCGCGCCACCTTGCCGCTGAAGAGCACGGCGCGCATCGCGGTGATCGGCCCGAACGCCGATGCCTTGAACATCCTCGAAGCGAACTATCACGGCACCGCGGTCGATCCGGTGACGCCGCTGGCCGGCCTGCGCAAGCGCTTCGGCGAAGCGCAGGTGAGCTACGCCCAGGGCGCGACGCTGGCGCAGGGCGTGTCCGTGCCGGTGCCGTCCACCGCGCTGCGCACGGGCGGCAAGGAGGCCGCGCCCGGCTTGCGCGGCGAGTATTTCGCCAACACCGATTTCAGTGGCAAGCCAGCGCTGGTCCGCACCGACCGCCGCATCGATTTCGACTGGGACGAAGTGGCCCCGGCGAAGCAGCTCGACCCCGCCCGCTACGCCGTGCGCTGGACCGGCGAACTGCTGCCGCCCGGCCCCGGCGACTACAACCTCAACCTGCACATCGACCGCTGCTTCGACTGCAAAGGCCACGATCCGGTGCGCCTGTACGTGGACGGCAAGCTGGTGCTGGACGACCACGGCAAGGACTACGACCTCAACCTGCCCCTGCATTTCGCCGACACGCGCCCGCGTCCGCTGAAACTGGAACTGCGCCACACCGGCGAGGACCAGGGCATCCGCCTGCAATGGAGCGCGCCGGCCGAGGCGCAGTTGCGCGAGGCGAAGGAAGCGATCGCCAAGGCAGATGCGGTGGTGGCCGTGGTCGGCCTGTCGCCGGATGTCGAAGGCGAGGAATTGCAGGTCAGCGTGCCGGGCTTCGCCGGCGGCGACCGCACCGACCTGTCCCTGCCGGCCACGCAGCAGCGCCTGCTGGAAACCGCCGCCGCCAGCGGCAAGCCCTTGGTGGTGGTGCTGACCAGCGGCAGCGCGGTGGCCCTGAACTGGGCGAAGCAGCATGCGGACGCCATCGTGGTCGCCTGGTATCCCGGCGAGGAAGGCGGCACCGCCATCGCAGACGTGCTGGCCGGCGGCTACAACCCGGCGGGACGTCTGCCGGTGACGTTCTATGCGTCGGCCGACGATCTGCCGAAGTTCGACGATTACCGCATGGAAGGAAGGACGTATCGCTATTTCCGCGGCACACCGCTGTTCGCGTTCGGCGATGGCTTGAGCTACACGCGGTTTGCGTATGAGGCGCCGAAGTTGTCGGCCAGGAGCTTGAAGGCGGGTAACAAGCTTGGGGTGGACGTGCAGGTGCGCAATGCCGGCGAACGGGATGGCGATGAGGTGGTGCAGGTGTATTTGAGTTCGAAGGCCGCGGGGGCGGCGCGGCATAGTCTGGTGGGTTTCCAGCGGGTGGCGTTAAAGGCCGGCGAGTCGAAGCTCGTGCATTTCGAGATCGATGCGCGGCAGTTGAGTACGGTGGATGCGCAGGGGGAGCGGAAGGTGGTGGCTGGCACGTACCAGCTGTTTGCGGGTGGGCGGCAGCCGGCTGGTGAAGCTGGTAGTGAATTTGTGATTGAAGGGACGGAAGCGTTGCCGCACTAGTAGAGCCGCATCGTGAAACTCTTCTCCCCTCCGGGGAGAAGATGCCGGCAGGCAGATGAGGGGCGGGTGCTCGCGGTGGCGTTGCGACGAAGAGAAGAAAAGCTTTTGGGCTTTCTCGACCGTCAGCCAATCGCTCCGCCCGGCCCCTCACCCCGGCCCTCTCCCCGGAGGGGAGAGGGGGATGTAGGGCGGGGCGATAATCGAACGAAGAGCCTGCGGCGCAGCCGCGGCGTTCCGCTTGTGCGCTTTGGCTCTTGATCTTGCTCTTGATCCACCGGGTCCCCTTGGCGCCGGCGGTGAGGGCTGGACGATCAGGCCCCGAAGGGGGCGGGGACACGATGTCCCCGCCTTTTTGATCAGGGCATGGATGCCCTGTCAAAAAGCCCGGCCAGCCCTCACGGACCCTCAGCAGCGCAGCTGCTGAGGGCGCCAAGCAGGGTGCCCTCTCTTTTTGGTTACTTTTTCTCTGGGCACGCAGAGAAAAAGTAACTCGGGCCGCGGCAGCGGCACGAAACACTCGCCAAAGGCGAGACAACCAACCGCAATGCGACAACCAGGCGATACCGCCGGACGACGAAGCGCGCACTCAGCCCAGCGCCGTCTCCGCCGGCCGAAAGCCAGCCCACTCCACGCGGTTGCGTCCACGGTGCTTGGCCCGGTACAGCGCCGCATCGGCAGCGGTGATCAACCCATTGAAATCCAGTCCGCTGCCGCCGGCCACGCCGACACTCGTAGTGACGGGAATACGCAGCTCACCGTGCAGGGCCGGCAAGGCAGCCACACGCGAACGCACCTCCTCCGCCGCGACAATGGCCTGCGCGGCATCGATGCCCGGCAGCACCAGCAGGAATTCCTCGCCGCCGTAGCGGCCCAGCAGCGCCCCATCCGGCAACTGCACGGCGTGCACGATCTTGACGAAATGGCGCAGCACTTCATCGCCGGCGTCATGCCCCCAGCTGTCGTTGACCGACTTGAAGCGATCCAGGTCCAGCAGCAGCACGGACGACGTACACCCCTGCGCGCGGCAAGTCTCCACCGCCTGGCGGGCATCCTCGATCACCGCATTGCGGTTGCGCAGGCCGGTCAGGCCGTCGGTGCGCGCCATGCTGCGCAGGTCCAGGGTGAGGCGTTCGGCCAGCATCAGGGTGAAACCGGTGCTGACCAGGAAGGTGCAGAAGATGGCGAACAGGTAATTGGCGGTGATCAGCTGCGTGGCCAGCAGCACCTGCGAGGTGGTGGCCGGCGCCACCATCACGATCGAGCGCATGGCGTAGAACACCGCATCCGAACCGAACACCAGCGCGGTGAACACGCAGCTCACGCGCAGGTCGCACGGCGAGCGGCGCAGCAGCACCCAGATCATCCACGCATCCCACACCACGCTCCGGGCGCCGAATGCCAGCGCCTCCACGCGCTGCCCCGGCGACGCCAGCAGGAACCCGATCTGCATGGCCAGGAACAGGCCCGACAGCAGCAGGGGCCAGCGCCAGCGCAGCGGATAGCGCACGTGCACGGCGATGCCCATCAGCATCGCCGCGTTGGCGATGGCGATCAGCACGTTGCCGACGATGGCGGACAGGAAGGTCTCGCGCTCGTCCAGGCCCTGCGCCAGGCCGGCCAGGGTGATGATCCAGAACGCCGCCGCCCAGATACGCAGCGCCGGCAGCCCGCGCAGCACCAGGCCCAGCAGGGTGAAACTCAGGGAAATGGTCGCCCCGACGGCGAGTCCGATGACGCCGAGCGTGAAAAGATCCAGATGCATCGCACACCCCCGCGCCGTACCGGCGCCCCCAAAAGTGCAGACGCCCGCATTATTGCCCAGGGCGCGGCGGCACGGGTGCAGGCTTACAGCAGGCGCGTCATGAACACGCTGTTGGGATCGTCGACGTAACTGTCGAACGGTCCGCAGAAATCGAAGCCGAAGCTGGCGTACAGCCGGCGTGCCGGCTCGAACGCCGCCATCGAGCCGGTTTCCAGGCTCAGCCGCCGGTACGAGCGCGCGGCGGCCAGGTCCAGCAGATGGCGCAGCATGGCCGCCGCCACGCCGCGGCAGCGGTGCGCGTTGGCGGTGCGCATGGATTTGATCTCGCCGTGGGCGGCGTCCAGTTGCTTGAGCGCGCCGCAGCCGAGCAGGTCCTCGCCGTCCCACACGGTCCAGAAGCTCAGCTCCGGCCGGCGCAGGCCGTCCAGGTCCAGGGCGTGGATGCTTTCCGGCGGCGAGTGGCGCGCCATGTCGCGCAGGTGTTCCTGCAGCAGGCTGATGATGCGGTGGTCGGTGAGGTCGCGGTCGAGGCGGATGTCCATGGCACGGCAACAGTGAGGGTCGTTGCGATCTTAGCGCCGGCATGGCTCCGGCTTGACGCTGCCGCGACGCTGCGGCAGTTTTCCGCGGGTTTTCCCGCTGCGAGAGACCGCCGTGCCACGTTCCGCCAGCGCTTCCCTGCTCCGCACCGCGCGCCGCGGCCTGCTCCTGCTGCCGCTGGCCTGGCTGGCCGCCTGCGCGCCGCTGCCGGCGCGCAATCCGATGGCCACCTGGGTGCCCTCGCCGAATCACGATATCCGCCGGCCGGTGGTGATCGTGCTGCACTTCACCGACCAGCACTCGGTGCAGCAGAGCCTGGACACCCTGCGCACCGCCAACAGCGGCGGCCCGGTGAGCGCGCATTACCTGATCGGCGCGGACGGCCATATCTACCAGCTGGTGGCGGACGAGCAGCGCGCCTGGCATGCGGGACCGGGGCGCTGGGGCACCATCACCGACCTCAATTCCGCCTCGATCGGCATCGAGCTGGACAACGACGGCCACACGCCGTTCGCGCAGCCGCAGATCGACAGCCTGCTGCGCCTGCTGGCGGATCTCACCTCGCGCCTGCGCATTCCGCGCACGCAGGTGATCGGGCACGAAGACCTGGCGCCGGGGCGCAAGGACGATCCCGGTCCGCTGTTTCCGTGGAACCGGCTGGCCGATGCCGGTTATGGCTTATGGCCGCAGGGGCCGCTGGTGGATCCACCGGCGGGCTTCGATCCGTGGATGGCGCTGGGGCTGGTCGGCTATGCGCTGGATAACCGGGCGGCGGCGGTGCGGTCGTTTCATCATCACTTTCGGGGGATGGATGGCGACACGCTCGACAGTGACGACTTGCGTGTGCTGTATGCACTGACGAAGCAATTGGGCGCGATTGCTGCGCCATAGATCGTTGCGCCGTCAAATCCACGCCGGACTCCAACGAAGCCGTCATTCCGGCGCAGGCCGGACGAGCGCGCAGCGCGAAGAACTCCCGCAGGGCGGCCCCGAAGGGGTGAGCGAAGCGAATCATCCAGTAGCGACCACGTCTGGTTTTGGCGGAAGAGCATTCAGCTCTTTAATCCGCACGCGAACATCGGGCGATATCGCCACTGGATTCCGGCCTGCGCCGGAATGACGGCTTTGGTATGTCGTGGCTTACCGGAAGCTCAGCTTCCACGCTCGCTGCTGATTTCCGCCCCCTCGCGCATCGCCTTCGTCACCGGCGTATTCGCCACGATTTCCAGCAAACGCTTCCACTGCTCGTCGCTCAGCGGCTGATCCGAATGCAGCACGCGCAGGATATGCAGCTTGCCTTCGTCGTCGCGCGTCAGGCTCAGCTCCGCGCGGAACTCGCCCAGGTTCCAGCCCTTGCGCTGCGCGTACATGCGTAGCGTGATCGCGGTGCAGGCGGCCAGGGCGGACAGATACAGATCGAACGGCGCGGGCGCCGCGCCCTGCCCGCCCAAGGCCTTCGGCTCGTCGGTATCCAGCGCGTAATGGCCGGCCTGGATGTGGTGCAGGTAGTCGGTGCCGGTGGAGACGATGGAGGCGGAGGCGACACGGCTCATGCAAGTTCCTCGTAGGTTGGGGTGAGCCGCAGGCGACTGCGAAGGCAGGATGCCGTAGCGAACATCCGCGTAGCGGATGGCCCGAGGGGCTGGCTGCTGATGCAGCCAGTAACCCCAACGATGCGCTGCGCCCGGACTTTGCGATGTTGGGGTTCGCCTGCGGCTCACCCCAACCTACGACATTCGCACCGATCAGGCGATGCCCAATCCCGCGATGCCGGTGATGGCGCGGCCATCGAAGCCGGCCAGGTCGGCGAAGTGGCGGCCGCGCTCGGCGTAGTCGTGGAACTGGTCGAAGCTCGGCGCGCCGGGCGACAGCAGGATGCAACCGCCGGCGGGCGTGAGCTTGCGCGCTGCGGCTACCGCGGCGTCGAGGTTGGCGGCTTCCACCAGGGTGGTTGCCACCTTCGCCTCGCGCAGCGCCGCGGCGATGCGCGGGCCGTTCGCGCCGCTGCATACGATGGCGTGCGGCGGGTGCGCCAGTTCCTCGGCGACGAAGTCCGACCAGTCCAGGCCGCGGTCGTGGCCGCCGGCCAGCACGGTGACCGCGCGGCCGTGCAGGCTTTCCAGCGCGGCCAGCGTGGCCAGCGGCGTGGTGCTGATCGAATCGTTGACCCACAGCACGCCGTCGCGCTCGCCCAGCGGCTGCAGGCGGTGCGGCAGCGGCACGAAGCTGGCGAGGGCGGGCGCGGCGGCGACGGCGTCGTAGCCCATCGCTTCCAGCGCGGCGAGCGCGGCGCAGGCGTTGAGCGCGTTGTGCGCGCCAGGAGCGGCGAGGCGCTTCGCTTCGAAAATGTCGGCGTTGCCGCGGCGGATAAAGCCGTTCGCCACATGCCAGCCCTGCGCCTCGCCGAACAGCAGGCGTGCGCGATGGCCGGCGGTCTTTTCCAGCAGCGAGGCTTGCAGCGCATTCACCAGCAGGTGCTGCGAGACGTCGGCGAGCTTGAGCTTGTCGGCGACGTAGCGTTCGCGCGAGCCGTGCCAGTCGAGATGTTCCTCGTACAGGCTGGTGATCACGCCCAGCGCCAGCGGACCGGCTTCGCCGGTCTGGAAGCTGGACAGCTCGATCGCCCACAGCTCGGCGGACTGGCCGAGCAGTTCCAGCAGCGGCATGCCGATATTGCCGGCCAGCGCGGTACGCACGCCCAGCGCACGCGAAAGGTGCGCGAGCAGCGCGGTGGTGGTGCTCTTGCCCTTGGTGCCGGTGACGGCGACGACCTTGGCCTGCGGATTCTCGCCGAACCACAGCGCTGTACCCGAGGTGAGGCGCAGGCCGGCCTCCTGCGCGGCGAGCAGCGCGGGCTTGTAGGCCGAGACGCCGGGCGACTTCACCACGACGTCGAACGCGGCGAGATCGATCGCATCGGGCTCGCGGCCATGCACCGTAAGCGCCGCATCGAACGCCTGCGCACCGGCCACTTCCGCCTCGCCGCAGAACAGCGTCAGCGTCAATGCCGGCAGGCGCTGGCGCAGCGCCGCGATGGCGGCGCGCCCCTCGCGGCCGAAGCCCCAGATGGCGACGCGCCGGCCGGCCAGTTCAGCGATGCGCATGCGCGGCGCTCAGGCGAAGAAGTCGAGCGCGCCGCGCAGGCGGGCGGGAATGCGCTGTTCCGGCGAAGCCCGCAGCCACGGCTCCAGCGCCAGCGCGGAGACGTCGAGCTGCGGCAGGATCTCGCCGCGGAAACGCGCGACCAGCGCGTCTTCCTGCCACTCCGGCCGCTGGCTCAGCGCATACATGGCGGCGCGCGCCTCGGCGCCTTCGCCCACGCATTCGAACGGCTTGTGGTCCTGGTATTCCAGCAGCGCGTCGAAGCCGGCGGCCTGGCTGTCGTCGTCCAGCAGGTTGCGGCCGAAGATCTGCAGCAGGCGCGGCTTGGGCAGGAACGGCGCCAGCGCCAGGAACACGAAATGGCATTTCGGGCACTGCCCGCACCAGCGGTCCGCCGGCTTGGGACCGAGGATGCGGAAGTTGCGGTTGCAGCTGGAGAACACGTCGAAATACGGCGTGAGCTTGGCGAACGCGCGCGTCACCGCAAGCTCCGAGTACGGGCGCAGCAGCGAGAAGTAATCGAGATCCGCCGCCACCTGCGCGTGCAGCCAGTCGCCCAGCAACTGCTCGAACGCATAGCCCTTGCTCCACTGGTGATTCACCTGCTGGCCTTCGTATTCCAGCGTGGCGGCCGATGCCGAGCGCTCGTTGGCGAAGGCGATGCTGTCGTAGCCGTAGAGAATGGCCGCCAGCGCCAGGATCGCCGAGTTCACCGCGGTCACCGGGATATGCCCGTTCCACGCGCCCAGGCGATTGAGGTCGAACAACTGCGGCGCCAGCTCGCGCTGGATATTGAGCGTGGGCAGCCCGGTGCGCGCCGCGCAGGCGGCGATCAGTTCCGAATTGCCCACCCACACCGCGGTCGCTTCGCCGCCGGCGGATTTGATCGCTTCCACCGCCACCAGCGAATCCTTGCCGCCGCCGATCGGCACCAGGGTGCGCGCGGGCAGCTTCAAGGCGGGAGCGGCCGCCTGCGTGGCGGCGCCACGCGGGAAAGCGATGCGGCCGCGCAGGTCCAGCCCGTTGCGGTAGGCGAATTCGGCCAGCCCGTGCAGGTACAGCGCGTCGAGCAGATCGGCCGTGGCGTCGTCCAGCGGACCGCCGGCCACTTCGATGCGCGGCGGTACGCCGGCCTTGTAGTAGCTGACGCCCGCGACCAGGTGCAGCAGCTTGAGCGCGCGCTCGAAGGCGGCGGCATGCGCAGGCGGCACGGCGGGCGCATGGGGGAAGCGCACGCGCTCGACCAGTTCCTCGCCGTTGTCGAAGGCATAGGCCAGCTCGGCCACGCCGTCGGCATAGCCGCAGCGGACGAAGCGGAAGACCTGGGTGAGGCGGGGTTGGATGGGGGTGGTCACTATCAGTGGCTCCGATTTGTCACCTTGCCTGATTGCCCTGACGGCAAGGTGGCTGAATTCTCGTTGTGCAGCGACGCCTATGGCTTGCCGCGACCTGCCCCCTCTCCCCTCCGGGGAGAGGGTTGGGGTGAGGGGCCGGGGCTGGCCAAAGCCTCCCATAGAACCTCAAGGACGCTTTCCGGATTCGCCAAGACGTCATTGTTCCAGAAACGCAGCACCCGGTAGCCCATGGCTTGCAGTTCCAAGGTGCGGCGCTCGTCGTAGATCACCTGGTCCGCATGCTGGCCGCCGTCGAGCTCGACGATCTGCCACGCATCCATGCAAACGAAATCGACGATATAGCTCCCGACCTGATGCTGGCGGCGGAACTTCCATCCTTGCAGGTGCCTGGCGCGCAATTGGCGCCAGAGTGCCCGCTCGGCGTCGGTTTGTTTCTGGCGAAGGTTGCGCGCCCTGTCTATGTTTAAGCGCTTCATCCTTGAACGCTCTGTCGGTGAAGTAGTGGCGAGCCCCGGCCCCTCACCCCGCCCTCTCCCCGGAGGGGAGAGGGAGAAGTGTGGGAGCGAGGGGCTTTTAGTCGAGGATCACTTCCTCGGCCTCATCCCGCATGTTGTACGGCGACGACATCACCTTCCCGTACGCGCCGGCCTGGGCCACCAGCACCACGTCGCCTTCCTGCGCTTCCGGCAGGCGGCGGTCGGTGCCCAGGACGTCGCCGCTTTCGCAGATCGGGCCGACCACCTGGAACAGGCCGGTGGCCGGTTCGTCCAGGCGGCTGAGGTTGACGATCTCGTGCCAGGCTTCGTACAGCGCGGGGCGGATCAGGCTGTTCATGCCGGTGTCCACGCCCAGGTAGCGCCAGGCGCCCTTGCCCTTCTGCTGGGTGACGCGGGCCAGCAGCACGCCGGCGTCGGCCACCAGGTAGCGGCCGGGCTCCATCCACAGCTGGTAGTGCGGATAGGCGGCCTTTACGCCGCGCAGCACGCGGTCCAGCGCGGCGATGTCCAGCCGCGCCTCGCCGGGATGCGAAGGCACGCCGAGGCCGCCGCCGATATCCAGGAAGGCCACGCTGCCGATGCGCTCGGCCAGGCTGGCCAGCTGGCCGTAGACCTCGCCCCAGTGGCCCTCGTCGAGGATGCCCGAGCCCAGGTGGGCATGCAGGCCACGCACGATCACGCCGTGGGTGTCGGCCAGGCGCAGGAACTGGTCGACCAGTTCCACCGGCAGGCCGAACTTGCTGCCGCTGCCGCCGGTACGCACCTTCTCGTGGTGGCCCAGGCCGCGGCCCAGGTCCACGCGCAGCACGATTTCGCGGCCGCGGAAAAGCTCGCCCCAGTGCTCCAGCTGGTACAGCGCATCCAGCGAGATGGTGGCGCGCGTGCCCAAGGCCCACTCGTAGTCGGCGCGCGGGGCGAAGTTGGGCGTGAACAGCAGCGGCGCCGATGCGGGCACGGCGGCCATCACCGCCTTCATCTCGCCGGGCGACACGCATTCGAAACCGAAGCCTTCCTCCGCCAGCGCCCTGAGGATGGCCGGATGGGTGTTGGCTTTCACCGCGTAGTGCAGGCGGTCGACCGCGCCCAGCGATTTCAGCTCGCGCGCCTGCTGGCGCACGGTGGGCAGGTGGTAGACGTAGCGCGGCGTGCGTTCGGCGCCGAGCTTGAGCAGGCGCTCGCGCTCCGCCGTGCGCCACCACGAGGCCGCCGGGGCCGGCGCTTCGCCACTGCCGTACAGCGCCTGCCAGCTGGGGCCGAACAGCGCGCTGTCGTCGGTGCGCAGCGCGCCGGCGGCGATCAGCAGCTCGTGCAGGTGCGGCAGCAGGTCGTCCACCACGTTCTCGTCCACCACGAAGGTGAGGTTGAGATTGTTGGACGACTGCGAGATCAGGTGCACGCGGATCTGGCCGAACTCCGCCAGCACACCGGACAGCGTATGCAGCATGGAGCGCATGCCGCGGCCGACCAGGGTGATCGCCGCGCAAGGCGCGATCACCTTCACCCGGCACACCTTGGCCAGGTCGCTGGCCAGGGCCGCGATGGCGTCGGAGTCGAGCAGGTTCTCGGTGGGGTCCAGCGACACGGTGACGTTGGTCTCGGCCGAACCGATCAGGTCCACCGACAGGCCGTGCTGCTTGAACTGCGCGAACACGTCGGCGAGGAAGCCGACCTGCTGCCACATGCCCACCGATTCCATCGACACCAGGGTGATGCCCTTGCGCGCGCTGATCGCCTTGACGCTGGGCGCGTGCTCGCGCACCTCGGGGCCGATCACGGTGCCTTCCAGCTCGGGCCGGTTGGTGTCCTTGATCAGCATCGGCACGCGCGGCTCGCGCAGCGGCGAGAGACAACGCGGATGCAGCACCTTGGCGCCGGTGGAGGCGATTTCCTGGGCCTCTTCGTAATCCAGCCGCTGCAGCAGGCGCGCACCCGGCACCTGGCGCGGGTTGGCGGTGAACATGCCGGCCACGTCGGTCCAGATCTCCACGCGCTGCGCCTTCAGCAGCGCGCCGAAGTACGAGGCCGAGGTATCCGAGCCGCCGCGGCCGAGCAGCACGGTGCGGCCCTGCGCCTCGCGGGCGATGAAGCCCTGCGTGATGAAGACCTCGCCCAGTTCCGCCAGGCGCGCATTGAGCGCGGGATCCGGACGCGCCTCGACCATCGCCGAGAGCAGCTTGGTGCGTTCGTTCTGGTTCGGCAGCGCGACGGCGGCGAGGCAGTCGCGCGCATCTAGCCACTGCGTCGGCAGCCCCGAATGGGTGAGGAACGCGGCGCCCAGCGCGCTGGACATCAGCTCGCCATGCGCCTGCACCAGCGCGGCCCAGGCCAGCTCGCCCATGGCGCCCGGACCTTCCTCGGCGAGTTTCGCCAGGTCGGACAGGCGCTGTGCGAGCGTTGCCGGAACCGCCAGCTGCATGTGATCGAGCAGGTCGTAGTGACGCTGTGCGATCGCCCGTGCAGCCTCGACCCGTTTGCCTTGGTGTTCCTGGGCGCACATCTGTTTGAGTGCGTCGGTGATGCCGGTGAGCGCGGACACGACCACCAGCACGCGGGCGCCTTCGGCGCGGCGGCTGGCAACCAGCTCACGGATGTTCTGCCAGCGCGGCAGGGTGGCGACACTGGTGCCGCCGAACTTCATCACGATCCAGGATGCGTCGGCAGGAAGCGACGCGGGGCTTTGCGGGTTCACGGGTACCTTCGGTGGCGTGGTGGGGAAAGCAATTACGGGAGTGTTGCGCTGCACCAGGGGGAAAAGCAATGGGATGCAGGGCTAGATTGCGGGCCGGACGCGGGCGTATGTGCGGCGCGGCGGCGTAGGTTGGGGTGAGCCGCAGGCGAACCCCAACGGACGTCCAGACGTCCAGATGCGCTCTGTTGGGGTTCGCCTATGGCTCACCCCAACCTACGGAGCGGATCAGGCCACGACGACGGGAATCTTGCCGATCCGCGCCTGCCATTCCTTCGGGCCGGTCTGGTGCACCGAGGTGCCGGCCGAGTCGACGGCCACGGTCACCGGCATGTCCTTTACGTCGAACTCGTAGATCGCTTCCATGCCGAGGTCGGCGAAGCCCACCACGCGCGAGGACTTGATCGCCTTCGACACCAGATACGCCGCGCCGCCCACTGCCATCAGGTACACCGACTGGTGCTTCTTGATCGCCTCTATCGCCGCCGGGCCGCGCTCGGCCTTGCCGACCATGCCCAGCAGGCCGGTCTGCGCCAGCACCTGCTCGGTGAACTTGTCCATGCGGGTAGCGGTGGTGGGGCCGGCGGGGCCGACCACTTCGTCGCGCACCGGATCGACCGGGCCGACGTAGTAGATGAAGCGGCCGTGGAAATCCACCGGCAGCGGCTCGCCCTTGTTGAGCATGTCGACCATGCGCTTGTGCGCGGCATCGCGGCCGGTGAGCAGCTTGCCGTTGAGCAGCAGCACTTCGCCGGGCTTCCAGCTGGCCACTTCCTCGCGGGTGACCGTGTCGAGATTGACGCGGCGGCCCTTCGACGAGTCGTAGGTGAGCTTGGGCCAGTGCTCCAGCGACGGCGCCTCGAGCATCACCGGGCCGGAACCGTCCAGGGTGAAGTGCGCGTGGCGCGTGGCGGCGCAGTTGGGGATCATCGCCACCGGCAGGTTGGCGGCGTGGGTCGGGTAGTCCTTGATCTTGATGTCGAGCACGGTGGTGAGGCCGCCCAGGCCCTGCGCGCCGATGCCCAGCGCGTTGACCTTCTCGTACAGCTCCAGGCGCAGTTCCTCGATGCGGTTCCGCGGGCCGCGCGCGATCAGCTCCTGGATGTCGATGTGCTCCATCAGCGATTCCTTCGCCAGCAGCATGGCCTTCTCGGCGGTGCCGCCGATGCCGATGCCCAGCATGCCCGGCGGGCACCAGCCGGCGCCCATGGTCGGCACGGTCTTGAGCACCCAGTCGACGATGGAGTCGGACGGATTGAGCATGGCGAACTTCGACTTCGCCTCCGAACCGCCGCCCTTGGCCGCCACGATCACCTCGACGGTGTCGCCCGGCACGATCGAGACATTGATCACCGCCGGCGTGTTGTCCCTGGTGTTGAGGCGCTTGCCGGCCGGGTCGGCGAGCACGCTGGCGCGCAGCTTGTTGTCCGGATGGTTGTAGGCGCGGCGCACGCCTTCGTTGACCATGTCCTCCAGCGACATGGTGGCGTCCCAGCGCACGTTCATGCCCACCTTCAGGAAGACCGTGACGATGCCGGTGTCCTGGCACAACGGGCGATGGCCTTCGGCGGCCATGCGCGAGTTGATCAGGATCTGCGCCATCGCATCGCGCGCCGCCGGCGATTCCTCGCGCTCGTAGGCCTGGGCCAGGTTGGTGATGTAGTCGACCGGGTGGTAGTAGCTGATGTACTGCAGGGCGTCGGCGACGGACTGGATCAGATCGTCTTGCTTGATGGTGGTCATGGCGGCTGCTTGGGATGCGGGAGGGGAAACTGCCGCGATGCGGTTTTCGCGGCGCACAACCCGGCTATTGTGCCGCAAGCGGGCGGGAGCGCCCAAACCGCTGACCGGAAAGCGCTTTCGGCGGCGGCGCGGCGGTGGACAAAACGCTGCGGGCAATGCTGAACTTGCCGCTCCCCACCCCAAGGAAGCTCCCATGCGCAAGGAAGCCTTGCTCTGCACGATCGCTGTCGCCCTGCTCGCCTGCGGCACCGCCCAGGCCGCGTCGGATGGCCAGTTCTATCTCGGTGCGAGCGCGGGGCAGTCGAGCTATCGCGCCCTCGACTCGAAGCTGTTCTTTGCCAATACACACACGGACCGGCAGGACCTGGGCTACGGCCTGCGCTTCGGATATCGCTGGTCCGGCCCTGTGGACGTGGCAGTCGAAAGCGGATTCGTCGACCTGGGACGGATGGCGCTGCAGTCGTCGTATCGCGGCGGCCTGATGGTCACCCGCGCCGTCACCAACAAAATGCGGCTGGACACCAAGGCTGTGACGCTTGGCCTGGCCGGGCGCTATGTCTTCGGTAACGACCAGGCATGGCTGGTTTCGGCCCGTGGCGGACTGCTGCGTGGCTACGCCGATGTCGACGAGCGCAGCCATATCGATTGGTACCACATACTGGACAACACCCAGGGCTCTTACGCCAGCTCGACGTCGCACACCGACACCTATACGAGCTGGTACGCCGGCATTGGCATCGGCTACCGCTTTACACCGCAGCTGAGCCTCTCCCTGACCTATGACAGCTACCGGGTGAAGGCACGCTTCGCCGCTGAAGACCTGTGGCCCGCGCTGGAATACCGCCATTGGGTCGGGTTGTCGTCCCTGTATCTCGAATACAGCTATTGAGGGCCTGCGGGCGACCGCCGGCATGGCGGTCGCTCCGACAGATGTCCGATAGCCGCAAGGCATATGCATCGAAAGAATCCTCATATCGCGCGATATCGCAATTTCCTTCGCGAGAAAATTCTTATAAATCAATTTGATGTGATTTATCGAAACCAAGGCCAGGCTTTGCATCCGCCTGATTCGCAAAATATTTCGCCTTACGCCTACTTTGCGCGCGCCTGCCATCGCGCTAGTTTTGCCGGTACCGATACCTCGGCGTTCAGGGGAGCCACGTATCGGCGGGGAAGTTCTTCGCATTGACCAAAGCAGCGCTTAGCCGGCCCGGCCGCGGAGCGCGGCGTCGGCATGTGCCGCCTCGCCGTCCGTTCGCATCCGCGCTTCCGGGTCCATCCACGGAGGAACGCACATGCTCGCCCAGCTTCACCGCAAGACCCTCGCCGCGTCCCTGACGCTCCTGCTCGCCACCGTCTCCACCGCTACCTTCGCCGCCGGCACCAAGCCGGCCGCCGATCTGGGCGCCGCCAATGCCGACCAGAAGGTCAACGTCACCCTGGTGCTGAAGCTGCACAACCAGGAACAGCTGGAGCAATACGTCCAGCAGACCGTGACGCCCGGCCATCCGAACTTCCGCCGCTTCCTGACCACGGCCCAGTTCGCCGACAAGTACGGCGCGACGGACCAGGAGATCAAGCGGGTACAGGACTTCCTGCGCCAGAACGGGCTCAGCGGCACTTTGCTGCCGAACCGCATGGCGATCCGCACCAGCGGCACGCTCAGCCAGTTCGCCACGGCCTTCCAGGCGCCGATCCACAACTATCGGTCGGCGGAAAACGGCAATGTCTTCCATCGCCCGTCCAAGGCGCCGACCCTGCCGGCTTCGATCGCCGACAACGTGCTGCTCGGCTCCAGCCTGAGCAGCGAACACAAGGTGCTGTCGCACCGCATCAGCACGCCGGATGCGGCCAAGGTCACCCTGCAGGCGACCGCCAAGGCCCAGGCCAGCATCGCCGCCGCGGCTAAGCCCGCCGCCGGCAATCCCACCGCCACGGGCACCCCGGGCGAGTACACCGTGGGCGACGTCGCCAACTTCTACAACATCAATCCGCTGTACGCGCGCGGCATCACCGGCAAGGGCACCACGGTGGCCATCGTCACGCTGTCGGACTTCTATCCGTCCGACGCGCAGGCTTACTGGGACGGCATCGGCCTGACCACCAAGGCCAACCGCATCGTCAAGGTGGCCGTGGACGGCGGCGCCGCCTTCGACGGCGGCAGCGGCGAGACCTCGCTGGACGTGGAACAAGCCGGCGGCCTGGCGCCCGAGGCGGACATCCTGGTCTACCACGCACCCAACTCCGGCAGCAGCTTCACCAATGCCGCGCTGCAGGCGGTGTCGGACAACGTGGCCGACACCATCTCCACCAGCTGGGGCCTGCCGGAAATCTTCAACTTCGCCGCGCTGAACGTGGACGGCGCCAAGAACACCGACACCACCGACGTGGGCGACCTGCAGATCTGGCACCAGATCCTGCTGGAAGCCGCGGTACAGGGCCAGTCGTTCTTTGCCGCCACCGGCGACTCCGGTGCGTACGACACCGTGCGCGGCCTCGGCGTCGGCACCACCCCGGGCACCTTCAACGCGCCGCTGACCGTTGACTCGCCGGCTTCCGATCCGCTGATGACCGCGGCGGGCGGCACCACCACGCCCTTCAGCTACAAGTTCCGCACCGGCCCGGTGCAGTCGATCACCAAGGAACAGGTGTGGGGCTGGGATTACATCCAGAACTACTTCGACCAGTACGTCGGCAAGGGCGTGATCGACCTGTTCTCGGTCGGCGCCGGCGGCGGCGTGAGCGTGTACTGGAAGCGGCCGTTCTACCAGCTGTTCACCCAGGGCATCCGCACCAGCGCCAAGAACCAGACGCTGACCTACAACGACACCACCGGTCCGCAGGTACTGCTGAAACTGCCGGGCAACTTCCATGGCCGCAACCTGCCGGATATCTCGCTCAATGCGGATCCGGAGACCGGCTATATCGTGGTGTCCACCGTCGACGGCGGCGCCACCGCCGGCAACGGCGGCACCAGCTTCGTGGCGCCGCAGCTCAACGGCATCAGCGCGCTGCTGACGCAGAGCGGGCACCGCCGCGTGGGCTTCTGGAATCCGCAGGTGTATGCGCTGCAGAACATCTTCGGCTACGGCAGCTTCAGCAGCTTCAACGACATCCGCCAGGGCGACAACTGGTACTACCAGGGCAGCGGCGGCTACGAGCCGGGCTCGGGCATCGGCACGTTGAACGTGGCGAACTTCGATCTGTTCCTGCGCGCGTTCTGAGACGTCTTCAGCGATACAGGACCTGGACCGGCCCCGCGAGGGGCCGGTCTTTTTTGCAGCGCCGCCAGGCTGCTGCCACCCTTGCCCGCTCCCGCATAACCCGCCATGCTCGCCGCCAGTTTTTATCCACAGGGCGGCCCCTTCATGAGCGATACCCCGGCATCCGGCTACGTGCGGCGACTGACTTCGTGGGACGCCGCCATGATCGTGGTGGGCGGGATCATCGGCGGGGGGATCTTCCTGAATCCCGGCATCGCCGCGCAGCGCACGGAATCGGGCCTGGCCCTGCTGCTGGTGTGGGTGGGCGCGGGCGTGCTCACCCTGATCGGCGCGCTGTGCTACGCGGAACTCGGCGCACGCCGCCCGCATGCCGGCGGCAGCTATGTCTACCTGCGCGAAGCGTTCGGTTCGCTGGCGGGTTTCCTGTTCGGCTGGACCATGCTGCTGGTGATCTATTCCGGCTCGGCCGCGGCGGTGGCGACGATCTTCGCCAGCTATGCCTCCGGCGTGTTCGGCCTGCCCCCGGGCACGATCAAGCCGCTGGCCGCCGGCGCGCTGGTGTTCGTGGCCGGCATCAATCTGTTCGGCCTGAAGCTGGGCGCGCAGGTGCAGAACCTGTTTACGCTGCTGAAGCTGCTCGCCGTGGCGGTGCTGGTGGTGTGCGGCTTGTTCCTGGCCGGCGCCAATGGCGCGGGCGTGCTCGCCACCGATCCGGCGCGCGGCAACGTCGGCTTTATCGGCGCGGCGCTGCCGGTGCTGTTCGCGTATTCGGGTTTTACCTATCTCAATAATCTGGCGGGCGAAGTGCGCGAGCCGCAGCGGACGCTGCCGCGGTCGTTGTTCATGGGCATGCTGCTGGTGATCGCGGCGTATGCGCTGGTCAACGTGGCGTATCTGGCCGTGCTCGGCCATGCCGGCCTCGCCGCCAGCACCACGCCGGCGGCGGACGTGATGAACCGCGTGTTCGGCCCGATCGGCGCCAAGCTCATTGCCATCGGCATCGCCGTCTCCACCCTGGGCTTCTGCAACATCACCCTGGTGGCCGGCGCGCGCGTGCTGCAGGTGATGGGCGCGGACGGGCTGTTCTTCCGCAGCGTGGCGAAGCTGCATCCGCAGCACCGCACGCCGAACGTGGCGCTGCTGCTGCTCTCCGGCTGGGCCGTGCTGCTGGCGCTGTCGGGCAGCTACGGCCAGCTGCTGGACTATGCCACCTTCGGCGACTGGCTGGCCTGCGCGCTGGGCGTGGCCACGCTGTTCTGGTATCGCCGCACGCAGGGCGCGGAGGCGAGCTTCCGCGTGCCGGGTTATCCGCTGCTGCCGCTGATCTTCGTCGGCGTAGTCGGCTGGGTGGTGATCGAGACCATGCGCAGCAACCCCGTCAATGCGGGCATCGGCGTGCTGATCATGGTGGCCGGCGTGCCGGTCTACTACGTCTGGCGCCGGCTGTTCCCGCTCGCGCAGGCCAGCTGACTTCTCACTTTCAAGACGGCGCAGCCGCGCCTGTATGAACGCGGGCGCCCCGCGTAGTCCCCAAGCCGCCCCCCGCGATGCCACAATGCACCGGATCGGCAAGGAGAGTTTCACGATGGCGCAGGCGCAGGCCCTGGCAAGCAAACCGACCAGCAGCATCACCCCCGAGAAGGTGCGCGAAGGCATCGCGGTGGAGATCAACGGCCGCCCGTTCCGTCATACCGGCGATCCGGACATGCCGCTGCTGTGGTACCTGCGCGACGTGCTGCGCCTCACCGGCACCAAGTACGCCAGCGACCACGGCCTGGGCGGCGCCGACCTGGTGCTGGTCAACAACAAGCCGGTGTCGGCGGTGAGCGTGCCCATGCACGAGCTGGCCGACAAGAAGATCACCACCGTGGAAGGCCTCGCCGCCGCCGACGGCAAGCTGCATCCGCTGCAGCAGGCCTTCGTCGACGAGGACGCCATCGGCTGCGGCTACTGCACGCCGGGCTGGCTGATCGCCTCGCTGGACCTGCTCAACCGCCATCCCCAGCCCACCGACGACCAGATCGACCAGCTGCCCAACCTGTGCCGCTGCGGCTGCCAGACCCGCGTGCGCCGCGCCATCAAGCGCGCTGCCGCGGCGATGGCCGGAGGCCGCGCATGAGCCGCCGCACCGACACGCCTGCCCTGCCCCAGCGCCGCCGCTTCCTGCAGGTGCTGGCCGGCACCGCCGGCGCGCTGATCGTCGGCGTGCGCTACGCCGAGGCCGGCGATGCGCCGGTGCCGCCGGCCATGCTCGGCGACGCGCTGTACGGCCTGGGCGCCTATGTACGCATCGACGCGGACGGCAACGTGCTGATCGGCGCGCGCGATCCGGACACCGGCACCGGCGTGGCCACCTCGCTGCCGCGCATCGTCGCCGACGAACTCGACGCGGACTGGTCGCGCGTGAGCGTGGTGCCGCTGGGCCTGGGCGTGGAGAACGGCAACGGCGAACCGCGCTGGAGCTACGGCCACCAGCTCGGCGGCACCGGCAGCTCGATTTCCGCCGCCTGGACCGATCTGCGCCAGGCCGGCGCGCTCGCCCGCTGGCTGCTGATGCAGGCCGCCGCGCGCCGCCTCGGCGTGCCGGCCGACCGCCTGCGCACCCAGGGCGGCGCGGTGATCTCGCCGGACGGCCGCCGCTTCGACTACGGCTCGCTGGCCGAGGCCGCCTCCAAGGTGGCCCCGCCCACGGCACCGGTGGCGGTGAAGACGCCGGACCGCTACACCCTCATCGGCCAGCCCGCCGGCGACGTCGACGCGCGCGCCATCGTCACCGGCCAGACCCAGTTCGCCATCGACAGCTATTTCGGCGACGCGCTGGTCGCCGTGCTGGTGCACTGCCCGTGGATCGACGGCAGCCTGGTCAACAAGGACTTCCGCGAAGCGGAAGCGGTCAAGGGCGTGTTCAAGGTGGTCGAGCTCAAGCCCGAGCCCGGCCTGCTGCCCGGCGAAACGCCGCTGGCGCCGTCCGTGGCCGTGCTGGCCGAGGACACCTGGTCCGCGCTGCAGGCGCGCGCCAGGCTCAAGCTCGAATGGAAGCCCGGCCCCAGCGGCAGCGAATCCAGCGCCGCGCTGGAGCAGCAGGCCACCGAACTGGTCAGCGCGAAGACGCCTTCCGCCAAGGAACTGGCCGCCAACCCCGCCAGCCAGCCCATTGCGCCCACCACGCGCGTGCGCAACGACGGCGACGTCGACGGCATGGCGAAGAAAGCCGCGCGCCGCGTCGACGCCACCTACGTGCAGCCCTGGCTGGCCCACGCCACCGCCGAGCCGATGAACTGCCTGGTGCGCGTGGACAAGGACCGCGCCGTACTGGTCGCGCCGACCCAGGCGCCGCAGCGCGCATGGTCGGTGGTGCAGCGGCTGACCGGCTTCAAGCCGGACCAGATCGAGATCCGCGTGCCGCGCGTCGGCGGCGGCTATGGCCGCCGGCTGGACCACGACTTCGTCGCCGAGGCGGTGATGCTGGCCAAGCTGGCCGACCGCCCCGTGCGCCTGCTGTGGACGCGCGAGGAAGACCTCGCGCACGACTACTACCGCTCCGCCAGCGTGTACAGGCTCAGCGCCACGCTGGACGCCAAGCGCCAGATCGTCACCTGGGACCAGCGCATGGCCAGCGCCTCCGCGCTCGCGCGCCGCGGCGCGCCGGAACAGCGGCTGTGGACGTCCGAAGTGGACGTCAACCAGCTGCCCGCCGGCCTGGTGCCCAATTACCGCAGCGACTGGTACGCGCTGCAGTCGGCGCTGCCGCGCGGCCCGCATCGCGGCATGCCGCACGTGGCCAATGCGTTCGCGGTGGAAAGCTTCGTCGACGAGATCGCCAACGCGCTGAAGGAAGACCCGCTGGCCACGCGCCTGCGCCTGCTCGGCGACGCGCGCCAGGTGCCGCTGCAGGGCGGCGGCACTTTCGACACGGGCCGCCTGCTCAATGTGCTCAAGCTGGTGGCCGACCGCATCGAGTGGAAGAACTGGCTGCGCACCGTCAATGGCCTGGGCATCGCCTGCTGGCATATGGACGGCGCCTACGTGGCGCATGCGGTGGAGACCTCGCTGCAGGGCCAGAAGCTCAATATCGAGCGCGTGGTGTGCGCGGTCGACGTGGGCCGCGTGATCAATCCGCTGGGCCTGGAAGGACAGATCGCCGGCGCCACGCTGGATGCGCTCTCCGCCGCGCTCAATCTCGCCGTCACCTTCAAGGACGGCCAGCCGCAGCAGCGCAGCTACAAGGACTATCCGCTGGCCAGCATGGCCCAGCTGCCCGATGCGATGGACGTGATCATCGTGCCGGGCGACCGCGACCCCGCCGGCGCCAGCTTCCTGGCCATGCCCACCGCCGCGCCCGCGCTGGCCAATGCGGTGTTCCGCGTGAGCGCGGTGCGCGTGCGCAGGCTGCCGCTGATGAGGGAATTGCTGCGTCTGCTGTGAGGTGGCGCGTAGCGCGTAGGTTGGGGTGAGCGCAGCGAACCCCAACGTTGCGCGGTGTTGGGGTTCGCTGCGCTCACCCCAACCTACGCCGGCCTTCATCAAAGCTTGCGCATGGCTGACATCGCACAAATGTGCGCTGCGCAGGTTTTCACGCGCGGCGTGCGTCGCTTAGTCTCGCTCTCCGGGGGGATTCACTACACCGGGGAGGGTGGGATGCATTATTCGCGCAAGACCTTGCTGTGCACCGCTATCGTGCTGGCCATGGCCGGCTTCGCCGCCACGGCGGCGGCACAGGACGCCAGCAATGGCAGCACCGCACAGAATCCGGCCGCACCGTCGGCGGACCAGAAGAAAGCCACCAATCTCGAAGGCGTGACGGTGCTCGGTTCGCGCCGCATCGGCGGTTCGGAGACCGAAACGCCCGTGCCGGTCGACGTCATCCCGATGCAGAAGCTGGCTGAGCAGAGCCCGCAATTCGATCTCGCACAGAACCTGCAGTACACCGTGCCCTCGTTCACCTCGGTGCGCCAGACCGGCTCGGACAACGCCGACCTGGTCGACTCGGCCGCGCTGCGCGGCCTGGGCTCGGACCAGACCCTGGTGCTGGAGAACGGCAAGCGCCGCCACAGCGTGGCGCTGGTGAACCTGTTCGGCGCGCGCAACCGCGGCAATACCGGCACCGACCTCAATGCGATTCCCGCGCTGGCGATCGAGCGCGTGGAGGTGCTGCGCGACGGCGCCGCCGCGCAGTACGGCTCGGACGCCATCGCCGGCGTGATGAATATCGTGCTGAAGAAAAGCCCCGGCTGCGAAAGCGTGGCGGGCTTCGGCGAATACACCCGCGGCGACGGCAAGAACTACCTCACCTCGGCGTACTGCGGCTTCCGCTTCGACAACGGCGGCAGCGTGGGCATCACCGGCGAGTGGCAGAAGCGCGGGCGTTCCAACCGTTCCGACCCGGGCGATCCGCGCACCATCGGCGACACCAAGGTCGACAACGAAACCCTGTACGTCAACGGCGAAGTGCCGGTGGCGGAATCGGCGCACCTGTATTTCACCGGCGGCGTGCAGAACCGTTCGGCTTCGTCGGCGGCGTTCGCGCGCGGCGGCATCGGCTCGGACGACATTCCTTCGCGCAACTCGGCGGCGATGTATCCGGACGGCTTCGTGCCGTACATCAACGGCGCCATCAAGGACCGCTACGCCATCCTCGGCGTGTGGGACAACTTCGGCGACTGGCGCGCGGATCTCTCGCAGACCTACGGCTACAACGCGCTGCAGGACATCATCAGCAACACGCTCAACGCCTCCATCGCCAATGCCGACCTGCTCGCCGGCGGCCCGGGCCTGAGCCCCAACCGCTTCCATGCCGGCGGCTTCTCGTTCGAGCAGGAAACCACCAACCTGGATCTGTCGCGCTACTACGGCGACATTCTCGCCGGCCTCAACATCGCCTTCGGCGCGGAATACCGCCGCGAGAACTACCGCATTACGCCCGGCGAACGCGGCTCGTACGTCGATGCCGACGGCCCCGGCGGCGGCAATGCCGGCAGCCAGGGCTTTCCCGGCTTCCAGCCCGGCGACGCCACCAACCAGAGCCGCCACAGCTATGCGGCCTATGCCGACGTGGAAACCGACTGGACGGAACGCTTCCTCACCGACGCGGCCGTGCGCTACGAGCACTACAGCGATTTCGGCTCGACCACCACCGGCAAGCTGGCCGGCGCCTTCCACGCCACCGACAAGCTGCTGCTGCGCGGTTCGGTTTCCACCGGCTTCCGCGCGCCGTCGCTGCAGCAGCGCTGGTTCTCGTCCACCTTCACCGACTTCGTCAGCGGCCAGCCGGTGGACGTGGTGCTGGCGCCGAACGGCGGCACCATCGCCAATGCCGCGGGCATTCCGCCGCTGAAGGAAGAGAAGTCCAAGAGCTATACGCTGGGCGCCACCTGGTCACCCGGCAACGATCTGCAGTTCACCCTGGACGGCTATCGCATCGATATCGACGACCGCATCGTGCTCAGCGGCCGCTTCGACACCACCGACCCGAACATCGGCGGCATCCTGCAGCAGCTGGGCGTGGGCCAGGCGCAGTTCTTCGTCAACTCGGTGGACACCAGCACCAAGGGCCTGGACTTCACCGCCAGCCACCGCATGGACCTGGGCGGCGGCACGCTGCGCACCAACTTCGGTTTCAACCGCTCGTTCACCCGCGTCAAGAAGATCCACGCCCCGCCCGCGCTGGCCGGCCGCGAGGACGTGCTGCTGTCGGACCGCGAGCGGCTGTTCCTGGAGGACGGCGCGCCGAGTTCGAAGGCGATCCTGGGCTTCGACTATGCGCTGGGCCAATGGGAAGCGAGCTGGAAGTTCATTTACTTCGGGCCGATGACGCTGGGCACCTTCAGCGGACCGCCGGTGCCGAACCAGCATTACGCAGACAAGACCTCGGCCGACGTCGCGCTGACCTACCACTTCAACGATCAGGTCAAGTTGACGGTGGGCGGCTCGAATATCTTCGACAAGTTTCCGAGCAAGCAGGATCCGAACGAGACGGACAATGGCTTCAAGTACGAAGCCGTGCAGTTCGGCTTGAACGGCGCTTCGTGGTTTGCGCGCGTCGCGATCAACTTCAAGTAACCCTCGACGTACCCCCTCTCCCCTTCGGGGAGAGGGTTGGGGTGAGGGGCCGGGCGGAGCGAAACGCTGACGCCTTGCCTCGAACTTCTTTTCGCTCTTAGAAACGCTCCCGCGAGCCCCGCCCCTCACCCCGCCCTCTCCCCGCAGGGGAGAGGGAGAAGTGTGGTGCTTCGCGAAAATCGTCAGTGAAACTGATCGCTCGCCGGCACCCACGACGAGCTCGTCGCCTTCGCCGGCGCCGCACGCCCCGCCGGCAACCGATCGTCCACGCACCCCGGCGGCAGCGGCCCGCCGCTCACCTTCGCCGTCGCGCACTGCGCGCTGTTATCGAGCTTGATCGGCGCGGCCACGGTTGCCGCGGACGCCGCCGGCGCCGGCGGCACCAGCGGGTTGGCCGGCGCCAGCACCATGCGCTCGTACACCTTGTCGTCCACCGGCTTCGGCGGCGGATCGCCATTGCCGCAACCGAACAGGCCGACCGGGAACAGCGGCATCACCACGCATTCGACGCGCACGCCGCGCGGCAGGTGGAAAGTGTGGCGCACCGTGGTCTTCTCCACCGCGTGGCGCAGCGCGGTGTCGATCGAGCTTTCGCCTTCGGGCGTCCAGTCCTTTTCGAAGCGCGTGGACTTGTAGCCGATGTTCGGCGCGCGGTGCTCCATGATTTCCGTATTGCCGCGCGGCTGCAGCTGGATGTAGTTGCCGGCCAGTCCGTCCTGGCCCTCGCCCTTGCCCTGCTGCCCGTTGCCCTGGCCATTGCCCTGCCCCGGCGGCAGCGACAGATTCAGGCCGCTCTTGCCGGGGCCGCCGGGCGAAGACGTCACGCCGTTGGGCGATGCGCCCGGCGCGCCGCTCTCGCTGCCTTGCGGCGTGGCGTTCGGCGCGCTGCTCTTGCCGCTCTCGGCGCTGGCGGTTTCACCGGCGGGCGCGCTGGCCTTGGGGCTGGCGGTGGAGCTGGCGGCCTGGCTCTGCGCGGGCGCGGCCTGCTCGCTGGAAGACGTCGAGGCTTCGGCGGACGACGGCGACGGCTGGATCTGCGGACGCTCCAGCGCGGGCTTGTTATCGATCGCCACGGATTGCGGCGACACCGTCTGCACCGGCGGCGCCTGCGGCTTGTCGAGGCTGGGGCGCGCGTTCTCCGGCAGCGGCACCGCTTCGAGTTCGGCTTCGGCGACGCGGATCGACGGCGCCTGGATACGCTGCTGCTCGCGCGGCACCACCGCGGTGGTGGCGGACTGCGCCTGCAGGTTCACCGTGGGCGCCGCCTGCGCGGGCAGCGGCACGGCCTGCAGTTCCGGCTCGGTGGGCGCGGCGACGGTCTCGGCGCGGATCGCCTGCGGCGGGCTCGGCGGCGTGGGCTTGGGCACCGCATGCTCCATCGCGATGGTCGGCGCGCTCACCTGCGGCGCGGACTGCGCGGGCACGTCCGGCAGGGCCAACGAAGCCGGGGGCGGCATCGGCGCGCTGCCTTCGGCCTGCGCCTTGCGCACCGGCTCGGGCTGGAATTTCGGCGGCACCGGCTGCGGCGCGGGCGGCGTGTCGAGCGTGACCTGCGGCGGCTCCGCGCTGGTCGGCACGGGCTGCAGTTCCGGCGCCGGGGCGGGCTTGGGCAAGGTCACGGCCGGGCGCGGCGCGGCGACCGGTTCGGGCTTGGGTGCGCTGGGGCGGGCCTTCACCACGATGACGGGTGTTTCCACCGCGGGCACCGGCACCGGGGCGAGATCGGCTTCGACGCGGGTGGAGCTGCTGCTCTCGCGCCGCGTGCGCGCCACCGCCGGCGCACCGCCGGCCTTGCGCACGGGGCCGACTTCCTTCGGCGGCGTGCCGCGCACCGGAGGAGGCGGCGGCGGTTCGTCCTTCTTCTTCTCGATCAGCCGCACCTGCAGCGGCGCGCTGTGTTCTTCCGCCGGTTCGACCAGGTCGTACGCCGGCCCCAGGATGGCGCCGAACAGCACGATCAGATGCACCAGCAGCGTGCCGACCAGGCCCAGCACGCGCAGCAGGCGGTCGCGCGGGCGATCCTTGCGCCGATTGCGATAGACCGCCGCGCGCGTGGCCGCCTCGCGCGGCGAAGGCAGCGCGACCGTGACGCGGGAGGGATCCTGGGGAGGCGACGACATGGCGCGCAGTGTAGCGGGCGTGCCTGCGGCAGGCGTAGGTTGGGGTTCGCCTTTGGCTCACCCCAACCTACGGCTGCTACGGTTTCGGCGCGTGCATCTTCAGTTCGGCATCCACCGAGCGATTGGGCGTATCCACCGGACAGCCGTGCGGCAGCGGCTTGCCGTCGCGGTAGATCCGGATGCATTCCTCTTCGCTCGGCGGCTCGGGCGGATTCGGCGGCGGCGCCAGCGAGCGCGCCGGCGCCATGCTGAGGCGCTCGTCACCGTCCTTCGCCGAGGGCGGCGCGGGCGGATCGCCGCCACAGCCGCCGGCGAGCGCGGCCAGCGCCACCGCGCAGTGGATGCGCAGGCCGGGAGCGAGGGTGACGGTCTTCTTCACCGTGGTCGCGTCGACCACGCGCTTCAAGGCGCTGTCCAGGGCATTGCCCTTGTTCCAGTCCTGGTCGAAACGCGTCGCCTGGTATTTCACCGGGTTGTCGTGGCGCATCACCTTGCTGTCGCCGACCACGCCGCGCTCGACATAGCTGGCGCTGGATGCCGCCGCCGGCTGCGCGGTGGGGAGCAGGGGCCGGCCATCCGCACCGAACAGGCGCGGCGCCGGGGCAGCGACACTTGCCGCCGGGGCCGGCGCCGGGGTGGGCAGGCTGGCCGTCATCGCGTTCCTGGCCGGCGGCTCGCGCACGGGCGCCACGCGCGGCGCGGGCGGCGGCGGGGGCACAGCCTCCACCGGCGGCGGCGCGGAACGCGGCATGCCGCGCGGGATAAAGCGCACCTGCAGCGCATCCCCGGCGCGCGGCGGCGGCAGCGGCTCGCCGGGCCGGGGCTGCATTTCCCACCAGGTCACGCCGATGAACAGCAGGTGCAGCACCAGGGCCAGGGCCATGCCGGCCCAGAAGCGCCGCCGGTCGCGCGGCTGGCGGCGCCAGCGCAGCTCGTGCAGCAGGGCACGGGTCGGACCGTCCAGCGGGGCCAGGCCACGCTCGCGCCCGTCAGGCGCGTTCCAGCGGTGATGTTCGACCTGCGGTGCGTGTTCGATGGCGGTGACCTTGAAGCGGGCGAAAGCGCGGATGGTCCGCGTGCAACCCATCCAAGACAAATCCCATCGGTCGTGGTTCCCCGCGCTGCAGCTTGACCCGGCCGCCCCCTCGCTCAAGGCTATGCGGACGGCGCCCCGCGCCGTGTCCCGCCATGACCGCCCCCGCGTCCCCGACGCCCGGACTCGCCATGACGCCCCGCCATCGTCAGCCGCAGTCGCGGCCTCGTGCGGCGCCGACTGTCGACGACCGCAGGACCCGCGCCTCCGGCTTCAGCAGAGGAGGGTCGCATCGTGTCGTACAACACGGAAACCATCCGCAACATCGCACTCGCCGGCCATGCCGGCTCCGGCAAGACCACCTTGTTCGAAGCCCTGCTGCACGCAGGCGGCGCCATCCAGACGCAAGGTTCGGTGGAACGCGGCAGTACCCAATCCGACACCGACAGCCAGGAAAAGGCGCGCGGCCACTCCATCGACAGCTGCCTCGCCGCGATCGACCTGCCCCGCTGCCATATCAACCTGATCGACACCGCCGGCTACGCGGATTTCCGCGGCGCCGCACTGTCCGCCTTCGCCGCGGTGGAGACCGTCGCCATCGTGGTCAATGCCGCCAACGGTATCGAGTACGGCACCCGCCGCATGATGGAGCGCGCGAAGGAGCGCGGCCTGGCCCGCGTGCTGGTGATCAACAAGATCGACACCGACGTCGCGCGCCTGGAAGCGCTGACCGAAGCGCTGCGCGAAGAGTTCGGCTCCGAATGCCTGCCGGTGAACCTGCCCGCCGATGGCGGCGCGAAGGTGCTGGACTGTTTCTTCCACAGCGATGGCGCCACCGACTTCTCCTCGCTGGCCGAAGCGCACCAGCGCATCCTGGACCAGGTGGTGGAAATCAACGAGTCGGTGATGGGTTCCTATCTCGATGCCGGCGAAGAAGCGCTCACACCGCAGCAATTGCACGATGCGTTCGAGCAATGCCTGCGCGAAGGGCATCTGGTGCCGATCTGCTTCGTCAGCGCGCGCACCGGTGCGGGCGTGGCCGAGTTCCTGGAGCTGGCCGAGCGATTGCTGCCGAATCCGTCCGAAGGCAATCCGCCTCCTTTCCTCAATTTGAAAGACGAAACCATTGAAGTCGGCGCCGATCCGGCCAGGCACGTGGTCGCAGACGTGTTCAAGATCGTCAACGATCCCTTCGTCGGTAAGCTCGGCGTATTCCGCGTGTGGCAGGGCACGATCCGCCGCGATACGCAGCTGTTCATCGACGACGGGCGCAAGCCGTTCAAGGTCGGCCATCTGTTCCGCCTCAACGGCAAGCAGCATGTGGAGATCGAGCAGGCCATTCCCGGCGATATCGCCGCGGTGGCGAAAGTGGAGGAAATCCACTTCGATGCCGTGCTGCACGATTCGCACGACGAGGACCTGATCCACCTCGCGCCGCTGCGTTTTCCGCAACCTATGTTCGGCCTGGCGCTGGAGCCCAAGCACAAGGGCCAGGAGCAGAAGCTTTCACAAGCTCTGACGCGGCTGTCGGAGGAAGACCCCTGCTTCCGCGTGGAGCACCACAAGGAACTGAACGAAACCGTGGTGCGCGGCCTGTCCGACCTGCACCTGAAGGTGATGCTCGAACGCATGAAGGAACGCTACGGCGTGGAAGTGGTGACCCACCCGCCGCGCGTGGCCTATCGCGAAACCATCGCCAGCCGGGCCGAAGGCCACCATCGCCACAAGAAGCAGACCGGCGGCGCGGGCCAGTTCGGCGAAGTGTTCCTGCGCGTGGAACCGCTGGATCGCGGCGCGGGTTTCCAGTTCGTCGACGAAGTGAAAGGCGGCGTGATTCCCAACCAGTTCCTGCCGGCGATCGAGAAAGGCGTGCGCCAGGCCATGGAGAACGGCGCGGTGGCCGGCTATCCGATGCAGGACCTGCGCGTGACCGTGTACGACGGCAAGTACCACCCTGTGGATTCCAAGGAAGTGGCCTTCGTCTCCGCCGGCAAAAAGGCCTTTCTCGACGCGGTGGGCAAGGCGCGGCCGATCGTGCTGGAACCCATCGTGGACGTGGAAGTGGCCATTCCCGAAGCGAATGTCGGCGACGTCACCGGCGGCCTGGCCGGCAAGCGCGCGCGCATCCTGGGCACCGATACGCAGCGCGGCGGCGAGCTGGTGATCAAGGCGCAGGCGCCGCTGGCCGAGCTGATCGACTACCCCTCCGAGCTGAAGGCGGTGACCGGCGGACGCGGCCGCTACAGCCTGGACCTGAGCCACTACGAACCGGTGCCGCCACCGGTGCAGAAGCAGCTCAGCGAGGCGTGGAAGCCGCACGTGGAGGAGGACTGACGGCTCCTTCACATCAATCGGCCACCAGGCGCTTGAGCGGGCACCGCGACGGCGCCATCTACATGGAAGAACCACGCGAGCGCTCCGCGATACCGGAGCGCGGGAGGAATCATGAGCCGTGCCTTCGTAAAGGACAGCGACGACGCGGGCGACGCCTTGCCGGAAATCCCGCTGAGCGAACATCCCAACTACGTCACCCCGCGCGGACTTGCACAGCTGCGCGCACGCCTCGACGCCGCGCAGTCGCGGCGCGATGCATTGAAGACAGGCGAGCCGACCTTGGCGCAGCAGAGCGAGCTGGCCGCGGTGGAGCGCGAGCTGCGCTGGCTGAAGGCGCGCGTGGCCGGTGCGATCGAGATCGACCTGGCGCAGCAGCCGCGCGACCGCGTGGCGTTCGGCGCCGGGGTGACGGTGGATTCGGCGCAGGAAGGCGAGCATGCCTACCGCATCGTCGGCGAGGACGAGGCGGATGTGGAGCATGGCCTGGTGAGTTATGTGTCGCCGCTGGCGCGGGCGTTGATCGGGGCGCGCGTCGGTGAGGAGGTGACGTGGCAGCGGCCGGCGGGGGATCTGAAGGTGGAGATCGTGGCGATCGATTACGGCGACGATACCTGAGCAGTCCAACGCCGGCACCTGCAAACACGCCGCAACGTTGGGGTTCGCCTGCGGCTCACCCCAACCTACGACGGTATCGAAGAGCTACAAGCGCCCTGCTCTTTTCACCGCCAGATAGCGCTCGACCAGCACACCCGACAACTCATTGCAGCTCACATCCAGCATCGCCACGCCCTCGCGCCGCAGCGCGTCGTGCATCGCATCGCGCTGCGCCAGGTAATCCATGGCCGCGGCCGCGCGGATCGCCGTATCCAGCTCGTGATCGACCGTCGCCGCCGCCTGATCCAGCGCCAGCTCGCGCAGGCTCACCACCAGCACCAGGTGCCGCCGCGACAGCAACCGCACCGCCATGCGCAGCTCTTCGTCGTCCTCGTCGCGCACATTGGTCACCAGCACCACGAAGGCGCGCCGCCGCTGCCTGGCCTGCAGCGCGCTCGCCGCGGCAAGGTAGTCGGTCGCCACCGCTTTGGGCTGCAGGTCGTAGCCCGCGCCCAGCAGCATGTCCATGCCGCCGCTGCCCTGCTGCGGCGGCATCCAGCGCAGGTCTTCGCCGGCGCAGGCGAGCATGCCGACCGAATCGCCCTGGCGCAGCGCGATATAGGCCAGCGCCAGCGAGGCATTGAGCACGTGGTCGAAATGCGCCAGGCGGTCGTCCTGCGCCAGCATGCGGCGGCCGCAGTCGAGCAGCAGCACCACCTGCTGGTTGCGTTCGTCGCGGTATTCGCGCGACACCAGCCGTGCCACGCGCGCGGTGGCCTTCCAGTCGATCTTGCGCAGGCTGTCGCCGATCCGGTAATCGCGCAGCTCGTGGAATTCGGTGCCTTCGCCGCGCCGGCGCTGCAGCCGCGCACCGACGCTGCGCGAGGCGACTTCCACGCTCAGGCCCGCCATGCGCGCCAGCGGCGCGAAGTTCGGATACACGCGCAGGCTGGCCGGTTCGCCGATGGTGCGACGCTGCGTCCACAGCCGCCACGGCGAGCGCAGGCGCAGATGGCTGCCGGCGAAATCGAAACGGCCGCGGCCGGTGGGCGTCAGCGCGTAATCCAGCGCCAGCTCGCGTCCCGGCGGCAAGCTCAACTGGCGCGGCATGCCGCGCACCGGCCAGCCGCCCGGATGCAGGTCGTGCAGTTCGAACGCGAGCGTGCGCTTGCCCTGCGGGCGCAGGCGCAGGCCCACCACCAGCTCGGGCCCCAGCGGCACCACCGGTGGCAGTTCGCGGCCCAGCACGGGGCTGGGTTCGGCGCGCAGCTGGCGCGCGTCGAGCGCGGCGGCGGCGGCCAGCAGCGCGGCAAACGCCAGCCACGCCGCCAGCGGCAGCCAGCCGATCGCGGCCAGCACGCCCAGCGCGGTCCAGCCGAGCAGCAGCCACAGCAGGGTGGAAGCCGGACGCATCATTGGCGGGGCGCGGCCACCTTGTGCAGCAGCGCCTTCAGCACGTCGTCCGGGCGCTGGCGCTCGATCAGCGCTTCCGGCGCCAGCAGCAGGCGATGGCGCAGCGCGGGCAGGGCCACCGCGCGCACGTCGTCCGGGGTGACGAAGTCGCGGCCGTCCAGCACCGCCTGCGCGCGCGCCAGGCGCACCAGCGCCAGGCCGCCGCGCGGACCGGCGCCGCCGAGCACGCCGGGCCATTCGCGGGTGGCGCGCGCGATGCGCACGGCGTAGTCGATCACCGCCGCGTCCACGCGCAGCTCGGCCACGCCCTGCTGCAGCGCCAGCAGCTCGGGCTGGCTCAGCACCGGGTTGACGCGCGAGACGTCCAGGTCGGCGGCGACGCGGCCGCTCAGCACCTCGTCGACCATGCGCTTCTCGTCGTCCAATGTCGGGTAGTCGATCAGCACCTTGATCAGGAAGCGGTCCAGCTGCGCTTCCGGCAGCGGATAGGTGCCCTCCTGCTCGATCGGATTCTGTGTCGCCACCACCATGAACGGCGCCGGCAGCGGGAAGCGCCGGCCTTCGATGGTCACCTGGCCTTCCTGCATGCATTCCAGCAGCGCGGCCTGGGTCTTGGCCGGCGCGCGGTTGATCTCGTCGGCCAGCAGCAGGTTGGCGAACACCGGGCCGCGGCGGATCTGGAAGCGCTCGGCCTTCGGGTCGTAGATGGCATGGCCGGTGACGTCGGTGGGCATCAGGTCCGGCGTGAACTGCACGCGGCCGAAGCTGCAGCTCACCGCGGCGGCGAGCGCGCGCACCAGCAGGGTCTTGCCCAGGCCCGGCACGCCTTCGATCAGCACGTGGCCGCCGGCCAGCAGGGCCAGCAGCACTTCGTCGAACACCTGCTCCTGGCCGATGAAAGCGCGCGCTACCTGCTCGCGCAGCGATGCGATGCGCGCCATCAGCTGGTCGAACGGCAGCGCGGACACGGCGGCGGCCGGCGGCTCCGGCGCCAGGGCGGGGGAAGGCGATTCGGTAGTCATGGGCGGCTCCTGAGTCGCGCCAGGGTGGTGATGCTTTCGCGGAACGCGTTGGCGTTCGCGGGGATCTGGAAGGCCCGCGCCAACTGCGCGGGATCGACGCCGTGGCGGTCGGCCAGGCGTTCGTACAGCGCCTCGCCTTCGAGCTCGGCGCAGGACGGATCCTGCCGCCGCGCGCGCGCCAGCGCGGCGCGGCAGGCCAGCGCGTGCAGGCCGAGGCCCGCGTCGCGCCGATAGAGGAATTCACCGGCCGCCTGCACGTGTTCCAGCAGCGCACGGCGCTGCAGCGGCGGCGCCGGCATCAGCGGGCCCAGCCTCGCGCTGCGCATCGCCATCCAGGCCAGCAGCAGCACGGTGAGCGCGAGCAGGCCGGGCCAGCCACGGGTGAATAGTGCGAGCCAGAAGGAGGGACCGTCCAGCGCGTAGAGCAGCCACACGTGCCGCTCCTCCGACGGCGCCAGCACGCGCAGGGCGAAGCGCTGCTGCGCCGCGTGGCCCAGCTCGCGGTTGGAGAGCGGCGCCAGGTCGGACAGCAGGCTCACTTCGCCGTCGCCGGCGTAGTAGCGCGCGAAGGAGTAGCCGCGCTGGTGGTCGCCGATCAGCAGGTCCGCGTTCTCGCCGGCTTCGTCGTCGAGCAGGAAGCGCGGGCCGCACAGCACGAAACTGGCCTCGCTCTTGTCCGGCATATCCGTGCTCAGCCGGTCGCAGCCTTCTTCCATGCGCTTGGACGAAAGCCCGCCCAGCGCCTCCAGCAGCGGCGTATGCGCGGCATCGTCCGCCGGGCCCGGCGCCAGCACCAGGTGGCCACCGGCGTTGACCCAGTCGGCGATGCGCTGCGCGTCATCCACGCCGATGCGTTCCAGGCCGTCGCCCAGCACCAGCGTGTCGTTCTCGCCCAGCGGCACGCGGCTCGGCGACAGCGTGGCCACCGAACTCACCGGAATGTCGAGCTTCGCCAGCGTACGTTCCAGCGCGAAGAAGCGGTTGTACTTCGCCTCGCCCTTCGCCTCCGCCGGCACGGTGATTTCCTGCCGCTCGAACAGGGTGAAGAAACCGATCAGGCCGACCGCGAGCACGGAAGCCAGCACGATCACCAGCACCGGCGCGCGATTCATGCCGCGCTCCCGTGCCGCGCGGGCCAGCCGTCGAGCAGGCGGGCGAAATCCTCGTCGCGCGGATAGCGGTCCGCGTAGGCCGCGTACTGCCACGCGCGCACGATCGCCTCGGCGCGCTGGCGCCGCTGCGTGTCGCCCAGCCGGCGCGCGCTGCGCAGGCAGTCCGCCTCGGTGGCGTCCTGTTCCACCGGCAGCTGCAGCGCCGCCGCCACCTGTTCGACGCAGCCGCGATAGAGCAGCGCCAGCGCCTCGCGGCGGTGTCCGCCGCTCCACAGGCGGTGCGTGGCGCCGGCCAGGTCGTCCGGCAGCACCTCCTGCACCTCGATGGTTTCCAGGTGCGTGTCCAGCTTCGCCTCGCCGCGCGCGCGCGCCGCGATCACCGGCATGCGCGCGCGCCGGATCACATACACCGCGATGGCGACGATCAGGCCGATCAGCAGCAACGTCAGCAAACCCTTTACGCCGATCGCCAGCACATTGCCGAAGCCTTCGAACGGCGAACGCCCGAGCTGGACCGGCTTGGGATTCCACGACCAATTGCGCGGCACCCAGGTGTGGTCCTTGTGCGCGCCGCCGAAGCGCGGATCGCGGAAGGCTTCCGCTGCCGCGGTGGCGAAGCGCTTGTCGCTGTTGCTGGCGGGCACGGCGAAGGCATCTTCGATCCGGGTGACCGGCGCTTCTTCCTTCTTGGGCGCCGCGACCTTCTGCGCCCAGGCCCCGTGCGGACAGGCGCAAACCAGCGCCAGCAGCAGCACGGCGGCGGCGCGGCCGGCGGCGAGCCAGCGGTCGCGCAGGCGGCGGAAGGCCAGGTCCACGTCCCAGGCTTCCAGCTGCGTGCGGCGGTTGAGATAGAGCGCGAAACCGGCGGCCACGTGCAGCGGCTCGATCGCGCTCCAGGCCAGGTAGGCCACGCCGGCGATCAGCGCGCCGGTGACTTCGGGCGTGCGCCGCGCGACGCCGCCCACCGAGCCGCGCACCCAGTCGGGCATCAGCTCGGCCGGAATGAACAGCACCACCGACAGGAACAGGCCAAGGAAGATCACCAGCGCCAGTTCCAGGCAGCCGAAGGCCAGCGACGAGGCCTCGGTGCCGATCGGCCGCCGCAGCACGCGCCAGCGTTCGCCGCGCTGCTTGCCCGCAAGGCCTTCGAGCAATTCCATCGGCAGGCGCAGCGCGCGATGGCTGTCGATGCGCCGCCAGGTGATCGAGGCGATGGTGCCGCCCCAGCGCCACTGGCGCTGGCCGCGCAGCGTCTCGCGCCAGCGCGGTGCGCGCTCGAACACGGCGCGCGACAGCACGTACAGCGGCACGCGGTCGAACAGCGGCAGCAGCCACCAGATCAGCAGCGTGGCCAGCCAGGGCCAGTGCAGCAGCCAGCCCAGGGCGATGCACAGCGCCGCCACCGGCAGGCTGAAGGCGAACCACGCGGACCACACCGTTCTGGCATGCGCGCGCAGCATGGCCGCGCCGAGGTCGACCGCCTCGCGCGCCGTGCGCGGACGCAGGGCCACGGTGATGCGTTCAAGCTCCATCGCCGCCCTCCGCGCCGCCGCGCCACAGCCAGCCGATCACCAGCACCCACAACAGCGCGGCGCTGCCGAACTTCAATACATTCGGAAACCAGGCGATCGACGACCAGAACGCCTCGATCGCCGCGGCCACCAGCAGCATGGCGAACGCGCCCAGCGCCAGCTGCGCGCCGATCCAGCCCGCCGCCACCATCGCCGGGCCGCGCCGCTGCCGCCCCGGCGCCAGCAAGGTGAGGCCCAGCCGCAGGCCCGCGCCGCCGGCGATCACCAGCGCGGTGAGCTCGAACGCGGCATGCGCGGCCACGAAGCGCCAGAACGGCCCGCCGTAGCCCATCTGGGTGAGGTGGCCGGCGACGCCGCCGATGATCACGCCGTTGGCGGCCAGTACGTAGACCGCGCCCACGCCCAGCACCAGGCCGGAAGCGAAGGTGCGGAACGCGATGCTGACGTTGTTCATCACGTAGGTGCCGAACATCGCCATGTCGGTGCCGCTGCTGCGGCCGATCTTGTCGTTGCTCGGGTCGTACATCTTCTCGAATTCGGCCAGCTGTCCGCTGCCGAAGATCGAATGCGCCCACTCCGGATGGAACTGCAGCGCGATCAGGCAGAACAGCGCCGGCCCGAAGAACAGCACCGCCGCGGCTGCCATGCAGCGCCATTCGCTGCGCACCAGCCGCGGAAAACCCGCGATGAGGAAAGTGAGCGCCCGATGCCAGCGCGGCGCCGGCGGGCGGTACAGCAGGCGATGGCCTTGCTGCACCATGCGCTGCAGGCGGTCGGTGACTTCGCGGCTGTAGCCGCGCGCACGCGCCAGCGCCAGGTGATGGCACAGGCGGCGGTATTCGGCCGGAAAACCACCGGCGCGCGGACTGCGCAAAGCCTGGCGCTGCTTGCGCTCGACCAGATCGAGCCAGTGCTGCAGCTCGTTCCATGCCTCGCGATGCAGGGCGACGAACCGTTCCTGCTTCATGCGCGCCCCAGCAGCCAGTTGGCATAGCCGAGCAGGCGCTGCACGCCGGCTTCGCCGGTGCAGCCGGTCAGCGGCTGCAGCAGGTCGGCCAGTTCCTGCTGGCGCTGCGGCGTGAGCTGCGCGCAGCGTTCGGCGAATTCCACGATCACCGCCTGCTCGTCGGCGGCCAGGCCCGGCGGCGGCGCCACCGGCGCCACGCTGGGCACCTGGCTGCCGGCCGGCAGTTCGCCGCCGTGGATCACCAGGGTGCCGGCGATGACGTCGCCCAGACGCCGCCCATAAGGATCGATCAGCGTGCTGGCCAGCCCCACCGCGTATACGCCCGGCAGGATGTCCACCACGCGCAGCAGGTTGCGCAGCACCGAAGGCACCAGGGTCACCGGCGCGCCGTCGGCGCTGACCACGCGCAGGCCCATGGCGCGCTTGCCCAGCGTCTGTCCGCCGAACCACACCTCGCACACCACCGCATAGGCCCACATCAGCACGAACATCAGCAATGCACCCACGCCCGCGCCGGCCCGGCCGAGCAGCGACAAGGGAATCATGCCGGCCCAGAACACCAGCATGCGCAGCACGAAATCGATCGTCCACGCCTGCGCGCGCGGCAGTGCGCCGGCCGCGCGCAGGCGTAGAAACACCCCTTCGGGCGTTTCGATCTGCCGGAGCGTATCCAGCATCAGTCGGTGATGACGATGGTGTCCGCGATCATGTCGTGCAGGCAGCGGCGTTCGGCGCCGAAGATCACCAGCGAGTCGGCCAGCGAGATGAAGCCGCCGAGGTAGGGAATCGCACCGAGCAGGCTGATCGGGATGATGCGCATGCCGATGATGCGGCCCAGGCCGATGCGGTCGCCGTTGCTGCGCACGATCTTGATGCCGAGCACTTTCTTGCCGATGGTCTGGGCGTTCTGGTGCAGCAGCACGCAGTTGACGACGAAGATACCCAGGATGATGAGCAAGCCGACCGCCACCGCGACGATGCCGCCCTCGCCCTTGCTGGCTGCCGCGCCGCCGATGCCGACCAGCACGGCGCCTACGCCGACGATCAGGCCGTCGAGCAGGGCTGCGCCGAGGCGCTGGCCTCGCGTGGCCTTGCGCGATTCGAGATCCTGTTGCGAGTAGCCCCCGACGTCGGCCACGGCGGATTGCGGCGCGGCGTAGTAGTTCTGTTCCTTTTCCATGGTTCCGTCCTTGTGGGTGAGTGCCAGCCCCCATAGCAGGCACTCGGGGGAGTATAGGGAGGATTTCTCGCGTGTGCATGAGGGGTTGGGGGCCACGTCGCTCCCCTACTCGTCATCCCGGCGTAGGCCGGGATCCAGTGGCGACCACGCCTGGTTTTTGCGGTGCCGCGGACTGGCCGCTTATGCAGCGGGCATTTCGGACGCCTGCCGGCGCCCGAGTCACTTTCTCTTTGCTG
>NZ_JAAOYS010000006.1:0-283553 GCF_011759495.1 Dyella sp. SG562 | reverse complement strand
CCTGCCTTGCTCATCGCCTCTCCCGGTCATCAACACTATGGGTGTTGCATTGACCCGTTGAAACCGCCGGCCCAAAGAGAAAGTAACCAAAGAGAAATGGCCTAAGAGCCACTGCTCGCGACGCGACTAGAAGGAGCAGTGGACGGCTGCGGTAACTTGATTAACCTGGGTCTAAACGAAACGGCAGTGCGTTTACGTAACGCGTGCTTCAACGTGCCGTTGCCGAGAGGACTTTCAGTGACTGAAGCCAGCTTCTGCTCTTCGCCCCTGCCTACCTCACGCCATCACCCCTCTCCCCTCCGGGGAGAGGGCAGGGTGAGGGGCCGGGCGGAGCGCAACGTCAAATCTTGCCGTGACGTAGGTTGGGGTGAGCCGCAGGCGAACCCCAACGTGGCGAGGCGCGTGAAGGTGCGGGTGTTGGGGTTCGCCTGCGGCTCACCCCAACCTACGCCGACGACGCGGGGTGTAACGCCACGCTCCGCCCGAACCCTCATCCGCCTGCCGCCACCTTCTCCCGGAGGGAGAAGGGTTCGACCTGAGAAGCTGAGGCAAAACGCACCGCTCAAGCGAGCCTCAGTTCTTGAACATCCTCTCCGCCACGGCACGTTGAAGAATCCGTTACGTAAACGCACTGTCGTTTCGTGTAGACCCAGGTTAATCAAGTTACCGCAGCCGCCCACCGCTCCTTCTAGTCGCGTCGCGAGCCGTTGCTCTTAGGCTATTTCTCTTTGGTTACTTTCTCTTTGAGCCAGCAAAGAGAAAGTGACTCGGGCGCCGGCAGGCGTCCGAAATGCCCGCTGCATAAGCGGCCAAGTCGCGGTAACGCAAAAACCAGGCGATACCGCAAAAAAGATCCCGACCTACGCCGAGATGACAAACAATCGCGTCAGCGCAAAAAAATGCCCCACCAAAGGGAATCAACCAACCTGCCCCGGCAACGTCACAAACATCACCACATCCGCCACCCCCATCACCGCGGTGGCCACCCACCCACCCCACCTCACCCAAGGCGCCACCACATGCGCCCCCATCACCCGGCGGTCCCCCGCCAGCAACACAATCACCGCCATCAGCGGCACCGCCGCCACCCCATTGATCACCGCGCTCCAGAACAGCGCCTTCATCGGATCGATCGGCGTCAGCGTAAGCGCCGTGCCCAGCAGCACCGACGCCACCAGCAAGGCATAGAACACCCGCGCCTCGCGGGGCTTCTTCTCCAGTCCGCAGGGGCGCTCCCACGCATCCGCCAGAAAGAACGCGGTCGAGCCGGCCAGCACCGGAACCGCCAGCAAACCCGTGCCGAAAATGCCGGCGGCAAACAAGGCGAACGCCAACGGACCGGCCACGGGGCGCAAGGCGGCGGCTGCATCCACCGAAGTCTGGATCTCGGTCTTGCCATGCGCATGCAGCACCACCGCCGCGGTCAGCATGATGCAGAACGCCACCGTGTTGGAGTAGAGCATGCCCACCACGGTATCGATGCGGATGCGCCGCCGCGCCTGCGGCGCCTGCTCGGGGGCCTGGTCGAGCGGATCGCGTTCGGGATCGTGGCGCAGCTCTTCCACTTCCTGCGCGGCCTGCCAGTAGAACAGGTAGGGACTGATGGTGGTGCCGAGGATGGCCACGATGGTCACCGCGTAATCCGCCTTCCATTGGATCTGCGGAATCACCAGCGCGGTCAGTGCTTCTTTCCATGGCACGTGCACCACGAACAAGGTGCCGACATAGGCGAACAGGCTGAAGGTCAGCACTTTCAGGTAGGGCGAATAGCGCGAGAAGGGAACGAAGACCTGCAGCCCCAGCGAGAGCAGGGCGGCCAATGTGCTGTACAGCAGCCGCGGCCCGCCGGCCAGCAGCTGCACCGACGCGCCCATCGCGGCGATATCGGCGCCGAGATTGATCACGTTGGCGATCGCCACCCACACCGCCAGCGTGCGCACCAGCCAGGGCGGAAAGCGGCAGGCCATATTGCGCGCCAGGCCCTTGCCGGTGGTGCGGCCGATCATGGCGCTGGCGGCCTGGATCGCCACCATCAGCGGGATCGACAGCAGCACCGACCACAAGGTGCCGACGCCGTACTTCGCGCCGGCCTGCGAGTACGTGGCGATGCCGCTGGGATCGTCGTCGGCGGCGCCGGTGATCAGGCCGGCGCTCAGGCGCTTGAGCCAGGACGTGCGCGGCTGCGCTTGCGCCGGATTTCGGGCGCGATCGGAAGGCGGCTGTTTGCTCGAGGACATGCGGCTGCGTGGTGGCAAGTGATGCCGCAGCATCGGCCGCGCGCTTTCACGCATGCGTGAATTCCGCCGTGGGGTTGCGTGAGCGCCGCATGCTCCGGTTCGTTGACACGCAGTGCATCGGTTTTTCAGCTGCGATCGGTTAATCCGTGCCGCATGCCGCGTTCGACCGAATCCGCCACCGTCCTGCCGCTGGCCAGGCCGCCAGAGCATATTCCGGCCGGCGCGCTCGCCACGGTGCGGCGCAAGGCGAAGCGATGCCACGACTGTCCGTTGTGGATGCACGCCACCCAGACCGTCTTCGGCGTGGGGCCGGCGCATGCGCAGGTGATGCTGATCGGCGAGCAGCCCGGCGCGCAGGAGGATCTGCAGGGCGAGCCTTTCGTCGGCCCCGCCGGCCGCGTGCTGGACAAGGCGCTGGCGCAGGCGGGGTTGAGCCGCGAAGCGATCTATCTCACCAACACCGTCAAGCATTTCAAGTTCGAGCCGCGCGGCAAGGCGCGCCTGCACAAGCGCGCCAATGCGGCCGAGCAGGCCGCCTGCCGCCAGTGGCTGGCGGCGGAATTGCTGAAGGTGAAACCGCGGCTGCTCGTGGCGATGGGCGCGATGGCGGCACAGGCGCTGTTCGGCGCGCGCTTTCGCATCACGCAGCAGCGCGGGCATTGGCTGCCGCTGGCCGCGGGCGCGCAGGGCATCGCCACCTGGCATCCTTCCTATGTGCTGCGTGCGCGCGACGACGAATTGCGCGAACGCATCTATGCCGAGCTGGCGCAAGACCTGAGCCTGGTCGCCGCCCGCCTTGCCGCGGGATGAACGAAGCCGCGGCTGTGGAAGAGCCTGTTGACCCTCTGCACGCATCGCTTTCAATCGCCGGTACGCACCATGCAGGCGTGCGGATCGCAGCGTGTGCTCCGCCTGAGCGCAGCGCAATGCGCCACGGAGGATGGGAGAAAACGCAATGAAGGCAAGAGACATCATGACCCCGCAGCCGCGCTGCTGCTCCGCCGACGACACGCTCGAACACGCGGCGCGGATCATGCTGGAAGAGGACGTCGGCGAAGTGCCGGTGATCGATGCGCAGCGCCATCTGGCCGGCGTCATCACCGATCGCGACATCGTGGTGCGCTGCGTCGCCAACGGCGAGCGCACGGACCAGTCGCGGGTCGGGCAGTGCATGACCGCGCCGGCCAGGACCTTGCAGCAGGATGCCACGCTGGAAGAGGTTGCCAACCTGATGAAGGGCGAGCGCATCCGGCGCGTGCCGATCACCGACGGCGACGGCGAAATCTGCGGCATCGTGGCCCTGGCCGACCTGGAGCGCACCGATGCGCGCTCGCTCAAGGCCGAGGTGTCCGAGCGCGTCGCCACGCCCCATTGAGCGCAGCGCCGCGTGCATGGCGCGCCGGCGCGCGCACCGCTTTCCATTCCACGACGACACGAGGCATCCCATGAAACGCTTCAGCGCATACGCGACCACCGTTCTCAGCATCGCCTTGCTCGCCGCGGCCGGCTGTTCCGGCCGCAACGACAGCACCGACTCCAATGCGGGCGGCACCACGCCGTCCTCGTCCGCCAGCGCGCCGGCCGCCACGCCGCCGCCGCCCGCCATGTCGCCGACCAGCTCCACGCTGCCGCCGGCCTCCAACACTTCCTCGCCGGCGCCGGCGCCGGCCAGCACAGCCGCGCATTGACCTGAAGCAGGAGGCGCGGCGGGACTCATGACATGACCTGCCTTTTCGCTGTACTCGATTCCGACATCCATGTTTCCCGCCGCGCCTGCGCCGGGCTGCACGCGCCTTCGACGTTCTCCTGGAACGGCATCGCCGGCCCGGGCGACGTGCCCGCACCCACGCCCGACCCGGTGAAGCCGCCGGGTCCACCTGCGCCGGACCCCACGCCGCTGCCCGATTCGCCGGAGATTCCGCCCTTGCCCGAACCACACACGCCACCGGTCACCGATCCGGACGTTCCGGCCCCGGTGATCGACCCGGTGCCGCCGCCGGATCAGCGGCCGCGGGCATGGTTCGGCATCGGCGCCCTAGCCCTAGGCAGTCGCGCGCGTTTTTGACTTGCCGCCCTTGCGTGCGGCGGAGGCCCCGACGTAGTCGGCCAGATGCTGGCCGGTGAGCGTGGCGCGCGTATCGACCAGCTGCGCCGGCGTGCCTTCGAACACCACGCGTCCGCCGTCGTGGCCGGCGCCGGGGCCTAAGTCGATGATCCAGTCCGCATGCGCCATCACCGCCTGGTGGTGCTCGATCACCAGCACCGACTTGCCGGCATCGACCAGGCGGTCGAGCAGCGCGAGCAGTTGGCCGACGTCCGCCAGGTGCAAGCCGCTGGTCGGTTCGTCCAGTACATAGATGCCGCCTTTTTCGCCCATGTGCGTGGCCAGCTTCAGCCGCTGGCGCTCGCCGCCGGAGAGCGTGGTGAGCGGTTGGCCGATGCCGAGATAGCCCAAGCCCACATCGGCGAGGCGTTCGAGCACCGCATGCGCGGCCGGCACGCGGGTCTTGCCGGCGCCGAAGAACGCCAGCGCCTCGTCCACCGGCATCGCCAGCACCTGGCTGATGTCCTTGCCGCCGAACGTGTACTTCAGCACCTCCGCCTGGAAGCGCCTGCCTTCGCATTCCTCGCAGATGCTGGCGACGCCGGCCATCATCGCCAGGTCCGCATACACCACGCCGGCGCCGTTGCAGGTGGGGCAGGCGCCTTCGGAGTTGGCGCTGAACAAGGCGGGCTTCACCTGGTTGGCTTTCGCGAACGCATTGCGGATGGCGTCGAGCATGCCGGTATAGGTGGCCGGATTGCTGCGGCGCGAGCCGCGCACCGGCGCCTGGTCGATCGCCACCACGCCGTCCTGGTTCGCCACCGAGCCGTGGATCAGCGAGCTCTTGCCGGAACCCGCCACGCCGGTAAGCACGGTGAGTACGCCGAGCGGAATATCGACGTTGACGTTCTTCAGATTGTGCGTCTTCGCGCCGCGCACCTTCAGCGTGCCGGTGGGCTTGCGCACCGACGGCTTCAGCGCGGCGCGGTCGTCCAGATGCCGGCCGGTAAGCGTGCCGCTGGCGCGCAGTGCCTCGACGCTGCCTTCGAACACCACCTTGCCGCCGGCGGAGCCGGCGCCGGGACCCAGGTCGATCACGTGGTCGGCGATGGCGATCACCTCCGGCTTGTGCTCCACCACCAGCACCGTATTGCCCTTGTCGCGCAGCTGCAGCAGCAACTCGTTCATGCGCTGGATGTCGTGCGGATGCAGGCCGATGGTCGGCTCGTCGAATACATAGGTGACGTCGGTGAGCGCCGAACCCAGGTGCCGGATCATCCTGGTGCGCTGCGCCTCGCCGCCCGAGAGCGTGCCGGCCGGGCGCTCCAGCGAGAGATAGCCCAGGCCGATCTCCACGAAGGAGTCCAGCGTATGCAGCAGCTTGGCCAGCAGGGGCGCCACCGAAGGCTCCTTCAGGCTGCGCACCCACACGGCCAGGTCGCTGATCTGCATCGCGCAGGCGTCGGCAATATGGAGCTTGCCGATCTTGGACGAGCGCGCGCCTTCGCTCAGCCGCGTGCCGTTGCAGTCGGGGCAGGTGCTGAAGGTGACCACGCGTTCGACGAAGGCGCGCACGTGCGGCTGCATGGCGTCGACGTCCTTGGCCAGCATGGATTTCTGCAGCTTCGGGATCAGCCCCTCGTAGGTGAGGTTGATGCCGTCGACCTTGATCCTGGTCGGCTCCTTGTAGAGCAGGTCGTGCAGTTCCTTCTTGCTGAACTTGCGGATCGGCTTGTCCGGATCGAAGAAGCCGCAGCCGCTGAAGATGCGGCCGAACCAGCCGTCCATGCTGTAGCCGGGAATCTTCAGCGCGCCTTCGTTGAGCGACTTGGCGTCGTCGTACATCTGCGCCAGGTCGAAGTCCGTCACCGCGCCGCGGCCTTCGCAGCGCGGGCACATGCCGCCGGTGCGGTTGAAGGTTTCCTTCACCGTTTTCGTCTTCGCACCGCGCTCGACGGTGATCGCGCCGGCCGCCTTCACCGTGGGCACGTTGAAGGCGAACGCGCTGGGCGGACCGATATGCGGCTTGCCCAGGCGGCTGAACAAGATGCGCAGCATGGCGTTGGCATCGGTGGCGGTGCCGACGGTGGAGCGCGGGTCGGCGCCCATGCGTTCCTGGTCGATCACGATGGCCGTGGTCAGGCCTTCGAGCACGTCCACGTCCGGGCGCGCCAGCGTGGGCATGAAGCCCTGCACGAAGGCGCTGTAGGTCTCGTTGATCAGCCGCTGCGATTCGGCGGCGATGGTGCCGAACACCAGCGAGCTCTTGCCGGAGCCGGAGACGCCCGTGAAGACGGTGAGCCGCCGCTTGGGGATGGCGACGCTGACGTCCTTGAGGTTGTTGACGCGGGCGCCGTGGACGCGGATGAGGTCGTGGGGGGAGGCGGGTGGCTTGGCCTTGCTCATCGTTGGTCCTCTATCTATCGAGGCGTAGGTTGGGGTGAGCCGCAGGCGACTGCGAAGGCAGGATGCCGTAGCGAACATCCGCATAGCGGATGGCCCGAAGGGCGGGCTGCTGATGCAGCCCGTAACCCCAACAGGCCCTGCATCGCGCTGCCACGTTGGGGTTCGCTGCGCTCACCCCAACCTACGCCGTAGCTTGTTGTTCAGCGCAGCTGCTGGATCCGCAGCATGTTCCCCGCCGGATCGCGCACCGCGCAATCGCGCACCCCATACGGCTGGTCCGTCGGCTCCTGCACGATGTCCGCATCCCGCGCCTGCAGCTTCTCGAACGCGCCGGCCAGGTCGTGCGTGGCCAGCAGCAGGATGCCGAAGGTGCCCTTGGCCATCATCTCGGCGATGGTGCGGCGCTCCTCGTCGGTGATGCCGGGACTGGCTTCCGGCGGGTACAGCACGATATTGACGGCGGGCTGGCCGGCGGGGCCGACGGTGATCCAGCGCTTGCCGCCGTAGCCGACGTCGTTGCGCACTTCGAAGCCCAGTGTGTCGCGGTAGAAGGCCAGCGCGGCGTCGGGGTCGTTCTGGGGCAGGAAGCTGGAGTGGATGCGGATGTCCATGGCGAAGCTCTCAGGTGGGTTGGCGTGGGGTCGGTCCACGGCGCTCAATCTATCTGGGGCCCGGTTTCCGCCGCTTCTCGATTCCTGATCGGTCGCGTGACCTGCCGCGCCACGCAGGAGGGCAGGCCGCTGGTGATCTGGGCCTGCTGCTTGCGGTAGGCGCCGGGCGACATGCCCACCAGCTCGGTGAAGCGCGTGCTGAAGGTGCCCAGCGAGGCGCAGCCCACTTCGAGGCAGACCTCGGTCACGGCCAGGTCGCCGCGGCGCAGCAGCGACATGGCGCGTTCGATGCGCCGCGTCATCAGATACGAGTACGGCGACTCGCCATAGGCGAGGCGGAACTGCCGGCTGAGATGCCCGGCCGACATGCCGATGTCGCTGGCCAGCGCTTCGACGTTGAGCGGCCGGGCGTACTCGCGGTCGATGCGGTCGCGTACGCGGCGCAGGCGCGCCAGGTCGCGCAGGTGAGTGGAAGATGCGGGCTTGTCGCTCATCGCGCGGATCGTGTCACGCGCCATGCGGCGGCTCAAGTGAGGCTTGCGCGCCCCGTGGCGCCGACCAGCGCATCCATCACCGCCTGGCTGAATGCATCCAGCGCGAACGGCTTGGCGATCATCGCCATGTTCGGCCCCAGGAACTCCGACTTCACCGCCGCATTCTCCGCATAGCCGGTCATGAACAGCACCGGCGTGGCCGGGTGCCGCTGGCGGAACAGCTCGGCAAGCTGGCGCCCGTTCATGCCGGGCAGGCCCACGTCGGTGACCAGCAGGTCGACGTGGCCGAGCGAGGCGAGCTGCGTCATCGCATCGTTCGCATCGCATGCGGTCACCACCACGTAGCCCAGTTCCTCGAGCAGGAAATTGACCAGCAGCCGCACCTGCTCGTCGTCCTCCACCACCAGGATCAGCTGCCCTTCGCCCTTGGACGCTTCCACCGCCTGGTGCTGCGCGGCGGCCACGGCGGTGCTGGGCGCGACCGGCAGGTAGAGCGAGATGGTGGTGCCGCCGCCGGGCGAGGACTGCAGGTCGACGAAGCCCTTCGACTGCTGCACGAAGCCATAGATCATCGACAGGCCAAGGCCGGTGCCCTGGCCGATCGGCTTGGTGGTGAAGAACGGCTCGAACACCCGCTCCTTCACGGCCGGCTCCATGCCGACGCCGTCGTCGGCCACTTCCACCACCACGTAGCCGCCGGCATGGGCCTCGCTGCCGTTGTGCGGGAACGGTATGGACGCGGCGCCGCGCGTGGCGATCCGCAGTCGCCCGCCATCGGGCATGGCGTCGCGGGCATTGATGCACAGGTTGAGCAGGGCGCTTTCCAGCTGGTTGGCATCCACCAGGGCCTTGTCCAGCGCGCCGGACAGCTCGATCGCGATGCGGATGCGTTCGCCCAGGGTTTGCGTGAGCAGCATATGCATGGACTGGATCAGCGCATTGACGTCCACCGGATTCGGATCCAGCGACTGCCGCCGCGAGAACGCCAGCAGGCGCTGGGTCAGCGCGGCGGCGCGGCGCGCGGATTCCGTCGCCGCGCGCACCACCTTGGCGGTGCGTTCGTCGTGCGCGCGCAGGGTGACGATGTCCAGCGCGCCGATGATGCTGGTGAGCATATTGTTGAAGTCGTGCGCGATGCCGCCGGTGAGCTGGCCCACGGCTTCCATCTTCTGCGCCTGGCGCAGCGCGGCCTCGCTTTCCGAGCGCGCCTGCATTTCCTGGCGCAGCGCGGCGGTGCGTTCCTCCACGCGTTTCTCCAGCCGTGCCGCGGCCTGGCTGATCGATTCCAGCGCGTCCTTGCGCTCGGTGATGTCGGTGGCGAACAGATGCATGCCGTCGATGCGGCCATCGTCGAGCCGGCGCGGCAGGTAGCGGACTTCCGCCTCGCGCCGCCGGCCGTCGGGATGCGGCCAGGCCAGGTCGATCAGTCCGGGCTTGCCGGCCAGTGCGTTGCGGACCGCCTCGGCATGCGCGGCCCAGCACGCCGGCCCGAACACTTCCTCGAAGGTCTGGCCCGGCATGCCGGCGGGGTCAATGCCGAACCAGTCCTGGTGCGCGCGGTTGGCGAAGCGGTAGCGCAGCTCCGGGTCGATCAGCGCGATCAGCACCGGCAGCGCGTCGGCGATGCGCCGCAGTTCCGCCTCGCTGTCGGCCAAGGCCTTGCGGCTGGCGGCCAGGTCGTCCATGCGGTCGCGGATCTCGAACTGCTTCTGCCGCGCGCGCATGGCGGCTTCCACCGCGCTGAGCAGGGAGGCCGCGCCGATCGGGCGCTCCAGCTCGATCAGGTTCAGCACGGTGCGCGGCAGCGGCGAGGTGTGCGCATCGCGCGAGGGCCGCGCGGACTGCAGCACCACGAACGGAATATCCGACCAGGCCGGCTGCGCGGCGAGCGCGCGCTGGATCGCTTCGGTGCCGTGCTCCAGCGCCTCCTGGGTGAGCAGGATCACGCCGGTGCGCTGGTCGATCGCATCGGCCAGCGCGCGCTGGTCCGGATACAGCGCGGTCTGGTAGCCATGCCTGGCCAGCACGTCGGCGAGGTTTTCGCCATCGCGCTGCCAGGGCGCCACGATCTGCACCCGATCGCCGCGCGGCGCCGCCTCAGGCATCCCGGCTTTCCAGCAGCGGGCGGCCTTCGCCGATGAACTCGGGCGTACCTGTCAGCACGCCGCGGAAGTTGGCCAGCGGCTCGCCGACGCGCAGGCCCCGGCCGTCGATGAAGAGCTCGCGGATGGTGTCCTCGTGCTTGCCGCTGCGGTTCTTGATCACCGAGATGGCCTTGCGGATGCGTCCCTTCGCTTCGAAAAAGCGCAGCAGGATCACCGTGTCCGCGATATAGGACACATTGAGCTGGCCGGTATCCAGGCTTCCCACCAGGCCGAACAGCGGGTTGATCAGGAAGGTGGTCACGCCGGACTGATTGAGGAAGGCCAGCAGCTCGTGCATCTGCAGCAGCAGGTGCTTCTCCTGCGGCATGGCCGAGAGATAGCCGTTGAGGCTGTCGATCACCACCATCTTGCATTGCCGTTCCCGCACCGCGCGGAACACCCGCCAGGTGAATTCGCCGGGCGACATTTCCGCGGGATCGACCTGGACGACGTCGAGCAGGCCTTGCTCGATGTAGCGGGAGAGCGGGATGCCCATCGTTTCCGCGCGGCCGAGCAGGGTGCTGATGCGCTCGTCGAATTCATAGACCTGGCAATGCTCGCCGCGCGCGCAGGCGGCGCCGACGTACTGCAGGGCCAGCGTGGTCTTGCCGGTGCCGGCGGGGCCGGTGAGCAGGGTACTGGTGCCGCGCAGGAAACCGCCGCCGGTAAGCGCATCCAGCTGCGGCACGCCGCTGAGGGTGGCCTCGTTATCGAAGGGCACGTGATGCCCGGCGGCGACCAGCCGCGGATACACCTGCACGCCGCCGGTATGGATGCTCAGGTCGTGGTAGCCGGCGATGAAGGACTGTCCGCGCAGCTTCTGCACCTGCAGGCGCCGCCGCGCCGCGCCGAACTCGAGCGCGAAGCGTTCCAGCGAGATCACGCCGTGGCTGATGCTGTGCAGATGCGTGTCGCGGTCGCGGCCTTCGCTGGTGAGGTCGTCGATGAACAGCACCGTGGTGTTGAGCGGCGAGAAGAACTGCTTGAGTGCCAGCACCTGGCGGCGGTACCGCAGCGGGTCCTGCGCGAGCAGGCGCAGTTCGGACAGGCTGTCGAAGACCACGCGCACGGGTTCGATCCGCGCCACTTCCTGCCGGATCAGGCGGACGGTTTCGCCCAGCTCCACTTCCCAGGAATGGAACACCGACTGGTTGCGTCCCTCGCCGAGCACTTCTTCCACCGACGACAGTTCGAACAGGTCGATGCCGTGCAGATCCCAGCCATGCGAAGCGGCGACCTCGACGAGCTCTTCGGCGGTTTCCGACAAGGTGATGTAGAGGCAGCGCTCGCCCGACTTGACGCCTTCGAGCAGGAACTGCAGCGAGAGCGTGGTCTTGCCGGAACCCGGCTGTCCTTCGAGCAGATAGAGATGGCCGGTCGGAAGTCCACCCTGCAGCACGGCATCGAGGCCGGGCACGCCGAAACGACAGCGGGAAGAGACGGGCATAAGCTCATCCGGTGGTGCGGGGGGCCTATTCTTGGGAAGCAGCCGAAGAAATCCGTGGGGACACCGTGAAATCTGCGTAGACATTTACCGCGAATGGCGCGGCTGCGCCGATACGGCGCGACGCACGGCTGGCCTCCCATGACGCGGCGCCGGCCCCAAATCACCTGGGTTTGCGGCCGCGGATACGGATACTGAAGCCATTCCGTGACCGGCCGCACGCATGCATTGCGTGTATCCGCACGGTTCGATGCGATGTCCCGCACGCTTCGGTTGGCAGGCTTTCGAGCTCGCTGCTGCGATCATCGCTACCCATGCGCCTTCCCGTGTTGCTGTTGCCGGGATACCAGGCGCGCCGTCGTCTCCGAGCATGTTCTTCTGGCCGCCATGTCACGTCATACCTCTCTGCTTGCACGGGAACGGATCCCGCCGCTTCGTGACCAGGGATTGGAATGGATCGACGATCCCCGTTTCGCGTTTCCCTTCCTGCTGCGCAAGGGCGGCTACGGCTATGTCGCGTCGCTGCTCGTGCTGCTGCACGAGGCGGGCGGCAGCGAAACGCAGTTCGCCGCGGTGGCCGAAGGTGTCGCCGAAGGCGTGGCGGTGGTGATGCCGCGCGCCTGCGTGCCCTTGCGGCGCGGCGCGTTCGCGTGGGATATGGCGGCGCTCGATGCGGGCGACCAGGCGATGAGCCCGGCGTTCCGTGCCAGCCTCGAGGGCATGCTCGGTTTCGTCGGCATGCTGCAGGCGTGGCTGGGCGTGGATGCCTCGCGCACCGCGGTCGCGGGTTTCGGCCAGGGCGGCCTGCTGGCGGCGTCGATGGCGCTGGATGCGAGCCGGCCTGCGCATGGGCTGGGCTTGCTGGGCGGGCGCCTGCCGGCGCCGGGCGAGCTGCTGGAGATGGGAGCGGAACAGGGGCATCTGCACGTGTTCGTCGGGCATGGCGTGCTGGACGAGCAGATACCGCTGGAGCACGCGGAGCACACCGTGGTGCAGCTGTCGCGCCATGGCGCCGCCTGCCGGCAGCGGCGCTATCTGGCCAAGCACGAATTGACGCCGCAGATGCGCGGCGACTTCAGGGCGTGGTTCAACGAGTCGTGGCTGGACCGCACCGTGCTGGCTTCGCCGCTCAAGGGCGGTACGCGCCTGTTCGGTTGATGCGCTGAGTTTTTTGGGCCGCGCCGCGCACCGCCATCGGCGTTGCGCAGCGCGGCTTTTTTTTACGCCGCTGCGCGGAAAACCTGGCGCAGCGGCGTGACCTTGGACACCTGTTCCGCCCGGTAGCTGCCGGGCGCCTTGCCGGTCCAGCGGCGGAAGGCGCGGGCGAAGTTGGCCTGGTCGGTGTAGCCGACCAGGCTGGCGATGTCTTCCAGGCGCAGCGAGGGATTGCTCATCGCGCGCAGGGCTTCGCGCTTGCGCACTTCGTCGACCAGGGTGCGGTAGCTCCAGCCTTCTTCCTGCAGCCGGCGCTTCAAGGTGCGGGTGGAGACGCACAGCGCCTTGGCGGCGGCTTCGATCGGGAAGCTCAGGTCCAGGCGGCGCTCCAGCAGGTGCTCGACGCGGCCCGCCCAGTCGCCGGGGCGGCGCACGCGCGCGTGTTCCTGCTCGCACTGCTGCAGCAGCACGTCGAGCACGCCTGCATGCGCGCTGGCGATCGGCGCCGCCAGGCTGGCGCTGGACACGATCAGGCGCACCTGGCCCGGATCGCCGGCCAGGGCCGGCATGGGATGGTGGCGCGTGGCGGCCACCGCGCGGCTCAGCGCACGCGCCGGCAGATACAGCGCCATCGCCTGCGGCGGCAGCCCGGCCAGCTGCTCGCACAGACCCAGGGTGAAGCCGACGAAGCGGTCCAGCGCGAACGAGCGGCCGGGCAGCAGGGGGTAGAGGTCGCGGACGGTGAATTCGACGCCGCCCGGCACCACCGCCTGGCGCAGTTCGAAACCGCCGGCCAGGGTGGGGGCGAAGCGCGCCCACAGCTTCAGCGCCTCGCCCAGGGTCGGGCAGCTCAGCAGGGCGAAGCCGAGCACGCCGTGTTCGGCGACCCGGCAGGCGCGGCCGGCCAGGTGGCCGAGTTCCGGTACGCCCAGACTTTCTACCCGGGTGCACCACTGGTCATCCAGGCGGAGGGCGACGCTGCCTTCGCTCCCGGCCTGGGCCAGCGGCCGGTCGAGTTCGTCGAAGGCATGCGTGACCGGTCCGCCGTGGGCGACCAGCAGGCGGCGCAGGGTGAAGGTATGGGCGGCAGGTACGACCAGGCGGTCGGGCGGCATCGGTGACATCGCGGTCTCCAGCTCTCCGCGGGCTGCGGAGCGATGAGACGCAAGTCTCGATTTCTACGCCGGATTGGCATTCGCGAGGGATGAACGAAGCATGCGTTTTCGATGTGCAGGGGGTTCTATATAAAGGAGTAGCGCCCCCCGGGCCTGCTCCGAGGGGCTGCGCGGCGGACTTTTGCCACAGCCCACCGAAAGCGCCCCGGCCGTATCATGCGCGCCCATGCAGAAACCCGTTTATGTCATCGGCCGGTTCCGCCTGGATCCGCTGGCCCGCGAGCTGCGGCGGGACGGCGAGCTGGTCACCCTCCCGGCCAGCGCCTTCGATTGCCTGGTCTACCTGGTCGAGCACCGGCAGCGGCCGGTCGGCAAGGACGAGCTGATCGCGGCCGTCTGGGGCCGCACCGAAGTCAGCGACAACCTGCTGGCGCAGCACATCGTGCGCTTGCGCCGGCTGTGGGAAGGCGATGTCTCGTGCATCCGCACGGTGCCGCGGGTGGGTTACCACTGGGTGGCCGAGACCGCCGTCGAGACGGTCGAGCCGGACGCTCCCGTGCACGAACGCGGCGAGGCCGAACACACCGCGGCCGCGGAGGACGCCGCCGCCGTCGCGGACCTGCCCGCGCTGCCGCGCCGGCGCCGATCCGCCTGGATCGCCGGCCTGGCCCTTGCCGCCTGCGCGCTGCTTGCCGCCGCCTGGTGGTGGTGGCATGCGCGCGGGCCGGCGCCGGCCTCATCCGCGTCCGCGCCGGCGGCGCTGGTGGTGGTGCTGCCGGCCAAGGTGCAGGCGGAAGGCGAGTGGGGCTGGCTGCGTTACGGCGTCATGGACATCGTCGCCAATCACGTACGCGCGGCGGGCCTGCGCACGGTGCCCAGCGAAACCGTGGTGGCCTTGTCCCGGGATGGCGCTTTCGGCGACGAGGACGAGGGCAAGCGCCCGTTCGACGCCACCTGGCAGGTGGCGCCCGAAGTCAAGTTCCTCGACGGCCGCTGGAGCATTCATCTGGGCCTGCGCTCGGCGCAGGGGCATGCCGACGCCATTGACGTGATCGCCAAGGACGTACTCGCCGCGGCCAAGCAGGCCTCCGACGCGCTGGTGCGGCGCCTGGGCGTGCCCGGCGTGGTCGCCGCGCAGTCGCCGACGCCGCTGGACGACTGGCTGTCCAAGGTGGCCGCGGCGCGGCTGGAAAACCAGATCGACCAGGCGCAGAAGGTGCTCGACGGGGTGCCCGAGGCCTGGCGCGACGATCCGAAGATCGAATACGCCCGCGCCGTTCTCGAATGCGACCGCGGCGAACGCGATGCCTGCGAGAAGCGCCTGCGCGAGCTGCTGGCGCGGCTGGACCAGGAGCACAGCAAGGACCTGGCGCTGCGCGGGCGCGCGCAGCTCACCCTGGCCATGCGCTATGCCGGCGCGGAGCAGCTGGACCGGGCGGCGCCCCTGCTGGACGGGGCGATCCAGCTGCTGGAGCAGGCCAAGGCCAACGACGAGCTGGCCAATGCCTACCTCAACCGCGCCTGGCTGGCGCAGTCGCAGGACAAGCTCGACCTGGCCATGACCTACCTGGGCAAGGGCCGCGCGACATACACCCTCACCGGCAATGTGTTCGGCATGGCGCGCGCCGATTTCGACATGGGCCTGATCGCCGCCAAGCAGGGCCAGCTCGACAGCGCCATGGTTTTCCTGCAGCGCGCCTACGACCAGGATGCGCGCTATGGCGCGCGCACCATGCTGCCGGCCGAGCTGGACGGCATGGCCAGCGTGGCCAAGCAGCAACTGAAGTACCGCGACGAGCTGGCCATCACCGACCGCTTCTGGCCGCTCAGCGCCGACCTGGTCGACGTGCACATGCGCCGCGAGCTCACCTTCGTGCGCGCCATCGCGCTGGCCGACAACGGCCGCATGCTGGAAGCCTCCTCGCTGGCGCATCAGCTGCTGCGCGAGATCGATCCGCGCGAAGACGCCATGCTCGCCGCCGAAGTGCCGGCCCTGCTGGCGCAGATGGCCTGGGAGATGGGCGACGACGCCGAGGCGGTGCGCCAGGCCAGGCAGGCCATGGCGCAGCAGGATGGCCTGGACCAGCAGGACCGCTCCGCCGCCTGGCTGGTGCTGGTGCGCGCGCTGGCGCGTGGCGGCCATGCCGACGAAGCCGCGAAGGAAGCCGAGCGCTTCGCGGCCTGGGCCGGGAAGCAGCCGCCCGGCGACGGCGACTGGCCGCCGCTGTATGCGGACCTGGCGCAGGCGGAGCTGGTGGCCGCGAAAGATGCACCGCGCGGCCTGGTTCTGCTGGAAGGCCTGCTGGCGCGTGCGCGCAAGGAGGGCGTGCCGGCCTTGATCGTCGACATCGGCAGCTCGTATGCCGCGGCCTTGCTCAAGGCCGGGCAGGCGGACCAGGCGCTGACCGTCAGCGGCACGCTGTCGGCCTGGGCGCAGGACGACGTGCGCGTGGTGGCGCTGGAGGCGCGCATCTACCAGGCGCTGGGCCACGACGATGCGCGCGACAAGGCGCTGCAGCGCGCCCGGCTGCTGGCCGGCGAACGTCCGCTGCCATCGCACTGAAACGCTGACCGGCAATTGGCCCGTGCTGACATGGCCGGGCCGGCACCCCGGCACTAGCCTGTATCCACCTCGCACTGGCCCCACCTCCGGGTATCCACTCCCACCGGAGACAGCCGTGGAGGAAGCGGCGCCAACAGGGCGCGCAACGGTCTGCCGGCGCCGCGTTTTCCATAAACCGTTCTATCCGCCCGGGGAGGATGCTCCGGTCCGGACCGCCGCCTAGCCCTCGCCCCCGGGGACTTCGATGACGGTCGGGTTGCGGGTAATGACGGAGCCTCCCTAGGCTGTGGGCAGTGCAATGAAACCTCCGACTCATTGGCTGTACCGTTCGAACCGGCGACCTACCATCGCCGGTTTTTTTTTGCGCGGCGCACCGTCGCGCCTGACTGCCGCCACCGCTGTTGGACGCATCGCTTTTGCGAAATCGCACAGCGCCTCTTATGTTTTTCCCTGGATCGATTGAAGGGCATCTTGCCCCCTGACTAGTCTCGCGCCGGGCGCAGCCAGGGCCGGATACCGGCTGTGTCCGACGACATCGATGCGGCATGGATGCGGCCATGCCTGGGGGTAGCGCGGTTGATCGAAGACAAGGGCGGCAAGACGCCCATCGGCGTGGTCGTCGCCGACCATGACGCACGCTTGCGTGAGGAAGAACTGCTGCCCGGCCTGGCCGCCCACGGCTTCGAGCCGGTCGGCGTCGGTTCCGCGGCCGCGCTGTACCGCTCGCTGGTCGGCGACCGCTACGACCTGGTCGTGCTGGGCGCGAACCTGCCCGACGAGAACGGCCTGGCCGTGGCCCGCCATCTGCGCCGCCACTCCTCGCTGGGCATCGCCATGCTGCTGGAGCTGCCGCCGCCGCGCGGCCACCAGGAAGCGCTGCAGGCCGGCGCGGACGTGTGCTTCGCCAAGCCGGTGGAAACCGAAACCCTGGCCATCTCGCTACGCCATCTCGCCGCGCGCGCGGGCGGCGTGGCGGCGCGCGCGCGCAGCGGGATCGACTGGTCGTTGAAGGCCGACGGCTGGCAACTGGCGGCACCCGGGCGCCGCGCGCTGGCCTTGTCGATGCCGGAACGGATCATCCTCAAGCGCCTGTTCGCCATGCGCCAGGCGCCGGTGCCGCGAGCCGCGCTGCTGGCGGATCTGCTCGCCGCGCTGGACGAGTTCGATCCGGCCAGCCTGGAGCGCGTGGTGCACCGCCTGCGCCGGCGCGTGCTGCAGCGGACCGGCTTGCCGCTGCCGCTCGAAGCGATCCGCGGCAGCGGCTACATGCTGGTGCTGGAGGATGCGGATTAGCGCGAGGCATCGGCGCAATCACGGCATGTTCACTACGCGCCGCACGCATCGCGCGTGATGCCAAGCACAGCTTGGAGCGCATGCGCCGCGCAGGCATGGGTGCGCGGGCGCCGGAACGAGAGGCTGGGAAATAAAGCGATATTTGGTGGAATTGTCCAAATATTTTCCTTCCGTTAGCTTGCCCCGCATGGACGCGGAACATGCGAAAGCGGCCTGCATCCATGCAACCTGTCTGTCGTCGTATGACCTGAGGAAGGCTTCCGACGAATAGGCGCGCGCGCTCCCGGATGGAGCATGGCGGCAAGGGGTGTTACCGGGGGAATGGCAGGGGCGCGTTGCGTTCCGCGCCGCTCCTCCATGTCCCAACGGAGGAGCCCGCCCGGCGCAGGCTTTTCCATGCGCATCGGCGGACATCACTCATGAATCTATTCGCAAGCAGGACCCGTCCTATCGTCGCGGCGACCATCGACGAAGCCGCCGCATCCGCCGCGGCGCATCGTGGGCGCGCCCTCCCGGCGCCGATGCGCTGATGCTTCCGTTCGACGCGCCGCAGTGAAACGCCAGGTGGCCATTGTCACGGGAGATGCCGGCTTGTACGGCGGGCCGGCGCTCGCGCGGTTGCAGGAAGCGGGCTTCGCCGCCACGCCGATGGCGTCGGCGACGGATCTGTACCGCGCCTGGGTCGGCCAGCTGTTCGACATGGTGGTGGTGGACGTGATGCTGCCCGACGAACACGGCGTGTCGGTGGTGCGGCATCTGCGCAGCATGTCGCGCGCCGGCATCGTGCTGTTGACCGGCGCCGGGCCGAAAGAGGGGCCGCTGGATGGCCTGCACGCGGGCGCCGACATGTGCCTGCCCAAGCCGGTCGACGGCGAACTGCTCGCGGCCGCGCTGACCCGGCTGGCCGAACGGCTGGATCCGGAGCCGGTGCCGCTGGCGCAGTCCTGGCAGTTCGGCGCCGACGACTGGCAGCTGTGGGCGCCCAATGGCCGCGTCGCGCCGCTGTCCTTCGTCGAGCGGCTGGTGCTGCGCCAGCTGGCCGCGTCGCCGGACGTGCCGGTCAGCAGGGAGCATCTGCTGCGCGTGCTCGAAACCGCCGCGCACGAACCGCGCACCGCGCGGCTGGACCTGCTGGTGCACCGCCTGCGGCGCAAGGTGGAACAGCGCACCGGTTTCGAACTGCCGCTGACCTATATGCGCGGCATCGGCTACCTGCTGGACCTGGAGAAGGCCGCGCCGCGCCAGGCATCGAAGTTCTGATCGCGCTGGGGGGGCTAGCGCGCGGTGCTGGCGCGCGGTGCTAGCGCGCGGCGCCGAGCAGCGCCTTCATCCAGCCGAGCAGATCGTCCATGGCGAATGGTTTGGCCAGGAATGCGCTGTCCGGCACGCCCTGCGCCTGCCATTCGGCGCCGGCGTGCCCCGACATATAGATCACCGGCAACTGCCCGCGCAGTACGCGCGCCTGGCGTGCAAGGCCCCAGCCGTCGAGGCCGGGCAGGCCGATATCGGTAAGCAGCAGGCTGACGTCCGGGCGCGCGCGAAGCACCGCGAGGCCTTCCTCGGCGGAGGCGGCGAGCAGCACTTCGTGGCCGTGGCGCTCGATCAGGAAGCGCAGCGAGTCGCGCAGTTCGGCGCGGTCTTCGACCACGAGCATGGTGGTGGCCCCGGTATCGAGGCGAGGATTGAGAGACATGCGCTGAGGGAGAGCGTTTCGGCGGGGATGCCGGAACCTAGCGGTGCGTGCCGGCATGTTCCAGGTGCGGATGAGCCAAGCTGGCGGTGGGTGGGGCCAGCGTTTCAGCCGCGCTCTCCACGGGGACTACCTTCGGGTCGCCGGAGGAAGAAGGATCGACACCCGTACGCTGTCGAGAATCCGGGCCTCAACTGACCGCGCACCTGTCCCGCCCGGACATGTCCACGCGCAGCCCTCGCTCACACCATATGCCCACGCCGCGCCGACGCCCCATGTTCGGTAGCGCAGGGGGTAAGGCATGCTGGCGCTACACGACATCGAAATCATGCGCGGTGTGCAGTGCGTGCTGCGGCAAGTGTCGCTGGACGTGCCGCGGCCCGGCGCGCTGTTCCTGGTGGGCGGTGGCGGCAGCGGCAAGTCCTCGCTGCTCGGCGCGCTCGCCGCGCGCGGCGAGCTTGCGCTGCTGGGCATGGCCACGTGGTGCGGGCAGCCGCTGGCGGCGGCCTTGCCGTCCATCGCCTGGCTGGGCCAGCGCGATCTGCTGGAAGGGGGAGTACCGCCCGGAAGCCATGCGCTGCATGCATGGCTGCGCGAGATCCGGCGCGAGAAGGAAGCCGATGCGGAAACTCCGGTTTCCGCATGGCCGCGCGCGCTGCGCCGCTATCTGGCGGTGATGGCCGCGCTGGCCGCGCCGGCCGACCTGTATCTGCTCGACGAGCCCACGGCCGGCCTCGACCGGGCCATGGTCCGGGTCGTGCGCGACCGCATGGCGGCCGTCGCCGCGCGTGCCTGCGTGGTGGTCGCCACGCACAACCGGCTGGACTGCCTGCACGTCGGCGGCGCCACCGCGCTGCTGGCTGGCGGCACCCTGCAGGAATGCTCGCCGACACATGCGTTCTTCCGCGAGCCAGGCACGCCGGCCGGCCGCATCTACGTCGACACCGGCAACTGCAACCTGCCCGCATCCGCGCGCCAGCTGCGGCCGGAGGTCGGCGTGTGGTGGCTGATTCCCGGCCTGCTGTGCGGCATGAGCCGCCCCGGCATCACCTCGAATATCGAAGCGCAGTTCCGCTACCTGGCCGGCGAAGGCGTGCGCCTGCTGGTGTGCGCGGAAGAACGCTGCGTGTACCCGCTGGAAAGCCTGCGCAAGCACGCGCTGGAGCTGCACCACTTCGCCATCCGCGACCTGGCGCCGCCCAGCCTGCACCAGGCCGTGCGCATCTGCCGCCTGGTCGAAGACGCCATGCGCGCGGGCGACGGCGTGGCCGTGCATTGCCGCGGCGGCCTGGGCCGCACCGGCACCGTGCTGGCCGCCGTGCTGGTGTGGCTGGGCGACGGCGCGGAAGAGGCCATCGTGAAAGTGCGCGCGGCGCGCCCGATGGCGATCCAGACCAAGGCGCAGGCCGATTTCGTGCGCGACTTCGCGCACGCGGTCCGGCAGCTGCAACCCAGCGGTATGTCCTGATTTTCCAACCCACATAGAGAGAAACCGATGTCTCTGGATAAAGCACTGTCGGCGGCGCAGACCGACGTTCCCGAATGCGTGGCGGTCGGCTACGTGGACATGAGCAGCGGCTTCCTGCTCGGCGTGAAGACGGTCGATTCGCACCCGGGCGAGATCCTCGACCTGGTGGCGGCGGCTACCGGCGACCTGTTCCAGGGCAAGAACGTGACCGAGATCGAGCGCCTGTTCGACCAGTCGCGCGGCATCACCAATCGCGCGGCCGGCGCGCACTACTTCAACGAGATCGTGGTGTTCAGCACCAACCTGATCCACGTGTTCATCCGCTCGAAGAAGAATCCCAGCCACGTGGCCGTGTTCGTCGCGCGCATCGGCGCCAATATCGGCATGGTGCTGACGCGCTCGCGGCTGAGCATGGTGGCGCTGGAGGCTTCGATCTAAAGCGGCGCGGCGGTACTGGCCATGCGCCGACAAGACGACAGCGTCCGCGCATTGCGGATCGCATGCCCCAACTTCAGTGCGGAGGAGCTCGGCGCGCTGCGGTCGATCATCGGCCTGCTCAAGCCATACCTGAAGCATGCCTGGGTGGTGGACGCCGCGGTGATGGAAGCCGTGGCGCCCACCGATCTGTGCCTGATCAACATGGACCACCCGGGTGCGCCCCGGGTGCCGCCGGGCCATGCGCGGGTGATCGGCTGCTCGTCGCGGCCGCGCAACCATCCGCACGGCACGCTGCACCGGCCGCTGCGCCCGCCGGAGATTCTGGCCTTGCTCAGCGAGGCGGGCAGCCGCGTGCTGGGCGAGCGCCAGTACGCGGACGCCACGCCGTCGCTGGAGTGGTCGTACCGGCTGGCGGCCTGGCCGCGCGACCTGGACGAGTGGCCCAAATCCTGGTGGCGCGTGATGGCGTGCATCTCCGCCGAGGCGCTGCCGCTGCCGCGCATCGCCGAACGCACCGAGCTGCCTTCGCGCTATGTGGAGCTGTGCATCGAGCGCCTGCGCGCGGCCGGCCTGGTCGAGCGCACGCCGCGCGTGCGCGAGACGGCGCAGGCCGTGCAAGAACAGGGAGAACGCCGGCGCTGGTCGGGGCTGGCCAGCCGCATCCTGCAACGATTCGGATTGGGGAACTAATGGGCGAAGTGCACAAGATCGTTTTCATGGGGGCTCCAGGCTCGGGCAAGACCACCTGCATCCGCGCGCTGAGCGAAATCGATCCGGTCTCCACCGACGTGCCCTGCACGGACGAGCTGCGCGACCTGAAGGAAACCACCACGGTGGCGCTGGACTACGGCGAGCTGCAGCTGGACGACGGCGAATCGCGCGTGCTGCTGTACGGGCTGCCGGGGCAGGAGCGTTTCAGCTACATGTTCGACGTGGTGCGCACCGGCCTGCTCGGCGCCATCGTGCTGGTCGACGCCACCAGCCAGGACGCCGTGCAGGAACTCTCGCGCACGCTGGCCTGCCATCGCGCCGACCTGCGCCGGATGCCCTTCATCGTGGCGCTGAACAAAAGCGAGGAGGCCGCCGACGCGATCGCCGAACGCTGCCGCGACGCCGTGCGCGCGCACGACCTGATGGCGCCGGTGATGGCGGTGGATGCGCGGCGGCGCGAGGACATCGCGCATCTGATCGAGCTGCTGCTGGTGATCCTGGAATTCGGCTTCGGCTTCGACCAGCCCGGCGATCCGGCGCGCGCGGAGGGCAACGCATGAGCATCGACATGCCCAGCCAGCGCCAGTGCCTGGCCGCGCTGGACAGGGCCATGGAGCATTGCCAGGGCATCGTCGCCGGCATGTTCGCGCTGCGCGACGGGCGCTGCTATGCGGAGCGTTCGCGCGCACGCGTGCCGGTGGGCAAGTTCGCTGCGATGAGCAGTTCGCTGATGGCCCTGTCCAACAGCGTGATGGCGGAGCTGGCGGCCGATTCGCCGGGCTATCTGCTGATCGAGGGGCGCACGCACAAGCTGGTGGCGTGCAAGGTGCCGCGCGGGAAGGTGGGCTTGATCGTGGCGGTGCTGGCGCAGAGCGAGGTGAGCCTGGGACTGGTGCTGGGGTATGCCAGGACCTGTGCGCGTGAAGTGTGCGAGGCGGAGCCGACCACATAGGGCGTAGGTTGGGGTGAGCGCCAGCGAACCCCAACGTTGCGGCAACCCGCGGGGTTCGTTGGGGTTCGCTGGCGCTCACCCCAACCTACGCCGGCTGTTGACGGGTTCGCGAATGGCCCCGTGTGACCACCCGCTGGCGTCCTGCGGCTGCTTCACCCGGACCTGCGCCTGCCTACACTGGACTCGCAGGGTTGCATCTCCCGCTTTCGATTGTGCGAACCGCTCCACATAAGGATCGGCACGGGAACCCTGGGGACGGAAGCGTGTTGTCCGCTGCCACGACGTGGCGCGATCCGCTTCTCCGATCGCCATCCACGCATCCGCGTTTCGAACGGCGGCGCCTTCGGCCGCTGCGTCGCTTGCGCGCATGCCGCCGGTGGCGATGCCTGACGCAAGGGGGAAATCCACACCATGTGCAGCTTTCACCAACGAGACGACCGGCGCGCACCCGTGCGCGCCTGGCCGGCGCGCCGCATGCTGAGCGTTGCGCTGCTCTCCGGCCTGGGCTGGTTGCCGCAGGCGCATGCCGCCTGCCAGGCCACCGGCACGTCCACCGTGTGCGATACGGCGGCGCCCAGCCCGTGGACCAGCACCGTGGGCGCCGGTCCTTCCGCGCCGGCCGGTTCCAGCGTGACGGTGAATGCCAATGCGCAGATCGTGGTGGGCGATGCCTCGGCGATCGCCTTGTCCGACCGCGCCAATATCGTGATCAAGTCCGGCGCGCTGGTGCAGAACAGTGCGGTGCGCGCGGTGGGCCTGTACCAGTCCGGCGCCAATACCATCGATTTCCGCAGCGACAGCACGCTGACGGTGGAGCAGGGCGCGACGGTGCTGGCGGCGGGCAGCGAGAACAACGGCGAAGCGGTGAATCCGCAGGGCACCGGCAACCGCATCGTCAACAGCGGCACTATCCGCTCGATGCATGCGGCGGCGCTCTGGTTCCAGGCCAAGTCCGGCGGCAACGTCGTCATCAACAACGAGACCGGCGTGATCCAGGCGCCGGGCAACGTGATCGGCGCCACCGGCAGCAGCACGCTGGATTTCACCAACAAAGGCCAGGTGATCGGCAACCTGGTGTTCGCGCGCGGCGACGACACGCTGCGCCTGTATGGCGGATCTTCCGTGCGCGGCAGCATCGATGGCGGTGGCGGCAGCAACCTGCTGACGCTCAATGGCAGCGGCACCGACACGCTGCCGACCATCGCCAACTTCCAGACCATGCGCAAGCTGGACGACGGCATGTGGATCGTCGGGCGGCCGCTGACCGGCGCGGGCGTCACTTCGGTCGATGTGCAGCAGGGCACGCTGGTACTTAACGCCGACAATTCGGCGTACGCCGGCGCCATGCAGTTGCGCGCGGGCGGCACGCTGGCGGTTGGCGATGCCAGCGCGTCCGGCGCAGCGCTGAAAGGCAACTTGACCGTGCCGGTGGGCGCGGCGCTGGGCGGCTATGGCAGCGTGCTGGGCAATGTCGACAACCAGGGCACGCTCGGCGTGGCCGATGCGCTGGCGCCGTTCGCTGGCGGGGCGCTCGGCAACTTTGCCGTGCGCGGACAGCTGAGCAACGCCGGACTGGTGAATATCGGCGCGGCCCAGGGCGTGGGCCGCACGTTGACTGTCGGCAGCTATGTCGGCCGCAACGGCACCATCGCCATGAACGCCGTGCTCGGCGGCGATGGTTCGGCGGCGGACAAGCTGGTGGTGGACGGCGGCAGCGCGACCGGTTCGACGCTGCTGAAGATCGCCAACCTCGGCGGGCAGGGCGCGGCTACCGTGTCCGACGGCATCCTGGTGGTGCAGGCGATCAACGGTGCGACGACCGATGCCGGCGCGTTCTCGCTGAGCGGCGGATCGCTCAAGGCCGGCGCCTACGAATACTTGCTGGTGAAGGGCGGTGTCACGTCGGGCACGGCGGACGACTGGTATCTGCGCAATACGCAAGCTGCACCTGCACCCGCACCCGCACCGGCACCGGCACCGGCACCGGCACCGGCACCTGCGCCCGCGCCTGCACCGGCACCGGCACCTGCGCCCGCGCCTGCACCTGCACCTGCACCTGCACCTGCGCCGGCACCTGCACCTGCACCTGCACCTGCACCGGCACCGGCACCGGCACCGGCACCGGCACCGGCACCTGCACCTGCACCGGCACCGGCACCTGCACCGGCACCGGCACCGGCACCGGCACCTGCGCCTGCACCTGCACCGGCACCTGCACCTGCGCCTGCGCCTGCACCTGCACCTGCACCTGCGCCTGCACCTGCACCGGCACCGGCACCGGCACCGGCACCTGCACCTGCACCGGCACCGGCACCGGCACCGGCACCTGCACCTGCACCTGCACCTGCAACACCTTCCCAACCCGTCGTTCTCTATCGCCCCGAAGCCGCGCTGTACGCGGCGGCACCCTCCGTCGCACGCCAGCTCGGCGCCATGCAGCTGGAGAATTTCCATGCGCGCCAGGGCGACCAGGCCCAGCTCGGCGAGCGTGGCGAACTGCCCGCGAGCTGGGGCCGCGTGTGGGGCGGCCATAGCACGATGTCGCAAGGCGGCACGCTCGATCCGCATTACGCCGGCACGCTCAGCGGCGCGCAGGCAGGCCAGGACATCTATGCGGACGAAAGCGCCGAAGGACAGCGCAACCACTACGGCGTGTTCGCCGGCTTCGCGCGTTCCAGCGGCGACGTACGCGGCTTCGCTGCCGGCACGCAGGATCTCGCCGTGGGCCGCCTGCGCCTGGATGCCTACAGCATGGGCGGCTACTGGACGCATCTGGCGCCGCGCGGCTGGTATGCCGACGCGGTGCTGATGGGTACGGCCTACACCTTCGATCCCACTTCGCGCGACGGCGTGCAGGCCACCGCGCACGGCCATGCGGTGACGGCATCGCTGGAAAGCGGCTGGTCGCTCGCGCTCGGCCACGGCCTGCGCATCGAGCCGCAGGCGCAGCTGGTATGGCAGCACCTGGCGCTGGGCCGGCTCGACGACGGCATTTCCAGCGTGTCGTTCCGCGGCGGCCAGGCGGTGACCGGCCGCGCGGGCGTGCGCCTCGCCGGCAACTGGCCGCTGGGCGCGGCGACATGGCAACCGTATGTGCGCGTGCATGTGCTGCGCACCACCGGCGCGGACGACGCGACTTCGTTCGGCGGCATCGCGCCGATCGCCACTTCCACGCGCCAGACGCTGGGGCAGGCCGATGCCGGCGTGGCCGTGACGTTTCCTTCAGGGGGCGGTGTGTATGCCTCCGTGAGCTATACCGGGAACCTGGCGGGCGAGCGGCAGCGTGTGGTGGCCGGCCGTATCGGCCTGCGTTGGTCGTGGTGAGGCGATGATGATGGATCCGGAAGAACTTACCGCCGCGCACCTGCCGCCGGCATGGCGGCGCAAGCATGGCGCACCGGCGCGCGACGAAGCCGGGCACATGGCGATCTATGCGCTGGCCTATCGCCGCCGCGCGCGCGGCGCGGCCATGCAGTCCGCCATCGCGGCAACGCTGCTGTGCCTGCTGGCTTCGCTGTTGATGGCTTGGCCGTGGCTCGCGGTGGCCGGATTCGCCGCCTGCCCGCTGGTGTACACAGCGGGCTGCTGGACGCTGGATGGATGGCTGAGCGCGCGCCTGGGCATATCACGCGCCGCCCTGTCGGCTTGCATCGAGCGCTTCGTGGCCAGTCCCGGCGGCGCCGCGCAGGCGGCGCTGCTGGAGCGCGGCGAAGCACAGATAAGGATCGACCGCGATCGCCACTGGCCGATCGCCGGCCACGAGCAGCCACCACCGCGCTAGCGCCGGGAAGGTCATCCGGGGCCAAATTTTCCGCTCGATTAGCCCGCTCTGCCCTGTGAGCCGCGGGATGCGTCCGCTAGCTTGTGGCGGCGGTGCGTGGACGCGTGTTCAACGGGCCTGGCCGTTGTTTCCGGCCCGGCGCCGGGAGCCGGTGGCGCATCGCCGACGCTGACAGGGGAACCGACATGCAATGCAACTACAGCCGCGAGGGCTCGACGCGCGGCTTCACCCTCATTGAGCTCATGATCACCGTGGCGATCGTCGCGATCATCGCGGCCGTGGCCTTGCCTTCGTATAACGACTACCTGCGGCGCAGCAAGCTCACCGAGGCCTACAACACGCTGGCCACCTATCGCGCCAGCATGGAGCAGTACTACCAGGACAACCGCAGCTATGGCGCCGGCGGCAGCTGCGGCGTGGCGCTGCCCACGGGGCTCAAGTATTTCACCGTGAGCTGCGGCCCGGCCGCGGCCAGCACGTCGGCGCTGCAGGCATACGTTGCCAGCGCCAAGGGCATCGCCGGTTCGCAGGTCAACGGCTTCACCTTCACCATCAACGAAAAGAACGACCGCGCCACCACCGCCGTCCCGTCCGGCTGGGGCACCGCGCCGGCGAACTGCTGGATCCTGCGCAAGGGGGGCGGTTGCCAATGAGGCGCGTCGGCGGCTTCACGCTGGTGGAACTGATGATCACGGTGACCATCCTGGCCGTGGTGCTGGTCGCCGGCCTCCCCACGTTCCGCGAATGGCTGCGCAACACGCATATCCGCACCGCGGCCGAATCCATCCAGAACGGCTTGCGCTATGCGCGCGGCGAGGCCGGCAGCCGCGGCGTCAACGTGCGCTTCGAGTTCACCTCGTCGGGCGCCGGCTGGACCGTCTGCGCACTGTCCGGAGCAACCTCGTGCACCGCGGCCGCGGCGGCCAGCGCGGATAACACGCTGCAGAATTTCGTGGCCGCGGGCGGATCCGCCGACGTCGCGCCCATGGTCGGCACCTCGATCGGCGCGGCTGGTACGCCGCTGTCCACGCCCGCGAGCGCTGGCAGCGGCATCACCTTCAATGCCCTCGGCCGGCCGCTCGGCTACGGCACGGTGGCGGTCAGCCGGATCGACCTCAACACGGCGGGCAAGGACGGCCGGCGACTCGTGATTCAGATCTCGTCCGCCGGCATGCCGCGGATGTGCGATCCGAATCTCTCCCTGGCCACCAGTCCCCAAGGATGCAGGTGATCCCATGCATGCATCGCTCCGCCCCCGTCTTCGTCTTCGTGCGCAGCGCGGCATCGTACTGATCGATGCCATGGTCGCCGTGGTCATTTTTTCCATCGGCGTGCTCGGCATGGTGGCGCTGCAGGCCGCGGCCATCAAGCTGTCGGGCGACGCCAAATATCGCTCCGACGCCGCCATGGCGACCGAACAGGTCATCGCGCAGATGTGGGCCTCCGATCCTGCCGCGCTGGCCGCCAATTTCAGGAGCCCGGAAGGCGCGGCCTATAAAACCTGGAAGGACACGGTCACCCGGCTCACCGCGCAGAGCGGCTTGCCCGGCGCCGGCGGCAAGCCGCCGACGATCGAGGTGAACGCGGACAACATCGTGACCGTCACCGTCTATTGGCAGGCGCCCGGCGATCCGGCCTATCACCGCTACGTGTCCACCACTCATGTCGCACGTTGAGCAGTCGTCCATCGAACCAAGGCGCCCCATGCGGAACCTCGAACGCCGCGGCGGCAGCGCCGCCGCCTATTGCACGGGCCTGTCGCTGGTCGAGCTGATGGTGGGCATGCTCATCAGCCTGATCTGCGTGCTGGGGATGATGTCGGCCTTCTCGGTCTACGAGGGGCGCAAGCGCACCATCACCAGCGGCAGCGACGCGCAGCAGAACGGGCTGTATTCGATGTTCGAACTGGAGCGCCAGATCCGGACGGCCGGTTCGGGCATGACCCAGGGCTTCAACTATGGCCTGTGGGGTTGCTCGATCACCGCCTATGGCGGCAACGCCAGGAAACTGCCGAGCGCCACCGCCATGCCGGCGGCATTCGCGGCCTGGCCGTCGGCCACGCCGGTGAAGATGCGCGCGGTGCCCTTGCTCATCGCCAGCGGCGGCAGCGACTCCGCCGGCCATGCCAGGCCCGACACGCTGGCCATCGTCGGCGGCAATCCGGCGATCACGGTATTCAGGGCCAGCGTGACCAGTGCGCCCGGCACCGCGGCCGTCACGCTGGACAACAGCTTCGGCTTCGCGGCGAACGACTATGTGCTGGCGACGACCAGCGCCGGCGAATGCTCGCTGGCCCGGATCGCCAGCGCTTCGTCGTCCGCCAGCCAGCTGACGCTGTCCGCGGCGGACACGCCGCCGACCGGGCTGGCGGCCAACGGCAATGCGTTCGACCTCGGGCCGCGGCCGGCGATCAGCCTGTATGGCGTGGATGCCGCCACCAGCACGCTGGTTGCCTACGATGCGCTCGGACGCGACGGCGCCGCGCCGGTCACCATCGCGGACGGCATCGTGCAGCTCAAGGCCTTGTACGGCGTGGACAGCGACGGCGACGACGTGGTGGATACCTGGGTCCAGCCCAGCGGCGACTGGGCCATCGACAAGCTCAGCGCCAACCAGGGCGCCGCCGCCGCGGCCTTCTCCAAGATCAAGGCGGTGCGCATCGCCGTGGTGGCGCAGAGCCTGCTGCCGGAACGCGCCACCGATTACACCGGCGCGTCGACGCTGACCTTGTTCGGCGATCTTCCCGCGGACCTGCGCTACACGGTCGGGGTGCAGCCGCAATACCGCTACAAGGTCTACGACACCGTGATCCCGATCCGCAACGCCATCATCGCCCGCCATTTCTGAGCCCGTCCATGACCGCCCACATCACCCGTACGGGGCCGGGCAACCGGCCAGGCCGCCAGCGCGGCGTCATCTCCACGGTCATCGCCGTCATCGTGCTGCTGATCACGCTGATGGCCGCGGTCGCGCTGATGCGTTCGGTGGATACCGGCAACAGCATCGCGGGCCGCCTCGGCTTCAAGCAGCAGGTCACGCAGGAGGCCGAACTGGCCTACCAGGATGCGGTGGCCGGCGCGGCCGCCTATCTCGGGCAGGCCGGCGAGGCCGACAAGGCGGATATCGGTTACTACGCCACGCCGCAGGCCAGCGATGCCCGCGGCATACCCACGGCGCTGATCGCCAGCACCGCCGGCAAGCGGTTGCAGGCGCCGGACACCAAGGACGACATCCGCTACACGGTCGAACGGCTTTGCCCTCAGGCCGGTCCTGCCTTGACCGTCGCGCCCAATGCCTGCCTCGTGCCCGCGGCGACGATCAACGGCGGTTCGACGTCCGGCAACCAGGGCGGATTCGGCTCGGGCGCGCAGGCGGCCTACCGCCTGACCGTCCGGGTCGAAGGACCCAAGCATGCGGTCAGCTATGTGCAGACCATCATGCGCTGACCGCCGGCGGCGCTTCGCCACGCTCGAACCACGGTGTCCGCGCGCGGGCACACGCATCGCCCATCACGAACCATGGGGAAAGCCATGATTAGTCTTCTTCGCCCGCTCGCTGTTTCGCGCACCGGCGGCCTGCTGCTGGCGCTGGCGCTGACTTCGATGGCCGGAGCGGCCGCGGCCGATACGCCGCTGGCGAACCTCCCCATCGGCACCGCCTCCACCGTGCCCGCCAACATGATCCTGGCATTGTCGGTCGAATACCCCACCGGCACCGTGGCGGCGTACAAAAGCACCACCTACGACTACACGTTTCCCTACCTGGGATATTTCGACAGCGGCAAGTGCTACGACTACGACGAGAACAAGCAATGGTTCACGCCGACGCGGTTCACCGTTTCGGCGTCCGGAAGCTGCATCAGCGGAGGCAAGAAGGCGCATTGGAGCGGCAACATGCTCAACTGGGCGACGATGACCGCGCTCGATGAGTTCCGCCAGAGCCTGACCGGCGGCAATCGCAGCGTCGACAGCCACTCCGCCACCGTGCTGCTGCGCTCCAACCTCAACAGCCAGAGCTACGTCGGCAATTTCCCGGACCGCTCGCTGAGCGGCGCGCTCGCCGCCGCGACGGTCGGCGACGACAAGTTCAACAACGCCACTGTCTATCTGCGCTCGGCCGGGCAAGGCTCGTCCTTCCTGATTTCCGACAACGCCAACTTCAGCACCGACAACCAGGGCAAGGTGGCCACCTACGTCGCCGCGGTGCGCGTGTGCGTCGAGGGCAGGCTGGAGAGCAACTGCAACTCCGCGCACAAAGCCACGGACTATCCCAACGCGGGCAGGTACAACAAGCCGGAAGGCCTGATCCAGCAGAACTTCTCCAAGATCCGCGTCGGTGCGGCCGGCTACGCCTTCGTGCAGGGCGACGGGCCCGCCAATGGCGCGGTGCGCGCGCTGATCCACGACAACGGCCCCACCGCGTACAACGGCAACGGCGCCAGGAGCGCCAACCCGAGCGCCGAATGGGATGGCGACACCGGCATCTTCGCCGCCAATCCGGATGCGGCCAACGGCAAGGGCAGGGCGCCCGGCGGCGGCGACGCCAGCACGACCGGCGCGATCAACTATCTCAATAAATTCGGCTACGACAACGGCTACGAGCTGTACGACACGCTCGGCGATCTGTACTGGGCATCGCTGGCCTACCTGATGCACGTGAAGCTGGACGACAGCTACACCAAGGGCATTTCCGCGACGAACAGCATGGACGTGGGTTTCCCCGTCTATGGCGGCCTGCTTCCCGATCCGATCGCCTATACCTGCCAGGCCAATGCCATCGTCACCATCGGCGACTCGCATACCTGGTACGACACGCGCGTGCCCAGCTCGGGCGGGCCGACGCCGAGTTCGGCCGTGCGCGGCGCACTGGCGCCGGTCAACGGAGCCGATGCGGCTGCCTATGTCGACAAGCTGGGCAATCTGCCGCTGATCGAAACCGCGCCCAAGGTCACCATGGCGAGCCTGTTCGGTCCGAACGTCCGGCTCAGCACCAAGCTGGCGCCGAACAGCACGAGCGACTCCACCTACAACATGGCAGGCCTGGCGTATTTCGCCCACATCAGCGATATCCGCGCCGATCTGAGCGCCAAGCAGACGGTGGATACCTACACCGTGGACGTGCTGGAGCCGGGCCCGTATGACGGCACGGCCGGCGCGGAGATCTACAATCCTTCCCGATTCAACTGGTGGCCCTTCGCGGGGCCCAACATGTACTGGCTCGCCGCCAAGTACGGCGGCTTCGACGACGTCAACGGCGACGGCATTCCCGCCAACGTGCTGACCTGGCATACCAACAGCACCACGGCGGCCGGCAACGATCTTCGTCCGGACAATTATTTTCCCGGCAATCGCCCGGATCTGATCCAGGCCGGACTGGCGCAGATTTTCAAACGGGTTTCCGATACCTCGCAGAGCGCGGCGGGACCGGGCGTCACTTCCACGCGCGTACTCACCAATGTGGCGGCCGGCGCGACCAAGGGCCCGTACTACTCGCCGGTGAGCGGCTTCCCCGTCTACACGGTCAGCTACGCGCCCAGCAACTGGACGGGCGAAGTTTCAGGCTTCGTCGCCACGGCGAAGCTGCCCGGCGACGTCACGGCGGTCACCGGCAGCCCGAGCTGGAGCGCACAGGCGAAGCTCGACGCGCTGGCGCACGCGGTCGATGCGGCCGGCGCCAAGCATGGTTGGGACACGGGGCGGCGCATCATCACCTCCGACGGCCGTGCCGGCGTCGCTTTTCGCTACGGCTCGCTCGGCTCCAGCCAGCAGAGCCAGCTCAGCAGCGACCAGGTCAACTACCTGCGCGGCGACCAGAGCAACGAAGGCTCGGCCTTCCGCGTGCGCCAGCACATCCTCGGCGACATCGTCCATTCCGAAGCGGTGCTGGTGCAGGACGCCTTGTCGCCGAAGTACAGCGAGGCGTCCAACCCCGGCTATGCGGCCTTTGCCCAGTCCGCGGCGAGCCGCGCTCCGGTGGTTTACGTCGGCGCCAACGACGGCATGCTGCATGCCTTCGCCGCGGATTTCTCCAGCGCCACCACGACCAACCCGGTTACCGGCGGCGGCAGCGAGCTGTTCGCCTATGTACCGGCGTTGCTCTACAAGGGCCCCAGCGGCAACGCGCAGGTCGATGGACTGGCGGCGCTGAGCAATCTCAACGGCGTCAGCAGCAACAACTTCGCGCATCATTTCTATGTCGACCAGACGCCGCAGGCGGCCGACGCGGACTTCGCCTTCACCGCCACCTCTTCCGGCAGCCCACCGGCGTCCGCCACCGCCGGCACGGCGAACTGGCACACCATGCTGGTCGGGGGACTCGGCAAGGGCGGCAAGGGTTATTACGCCCTGGACGTGACCACCGTGCCGTCCGCCATCGATGCGGTCAGCAGCAGCGCCGCCACCGAAACGGCGCTGGCCAGCGGCAAGGTGCTGTGGGAATTCACCGACAGCGACATGGGCTTTTCCTATGGCAAGCCGGTCGTGGCGAAAACCCGCAAGTACGGCTGGGTGGTTCTGCTGACGTCGGGCTACAACAACGCTTCGGGCCACGGCCATCTGTACGTCGTCAACGCCAGGACCGGCGCGCTGCTGGAAACGCTCGACACTCCGGATGCCGGCACGCCGGGCAATCCGAGCGGCCTGGCCCAGGCGACCGCTTTCACCCGGGACGTCACCGACAACACGGTCGAGCAGGTCTATGCGGGCGACTTGCTGGGCAACGTGTGGCGTTTCGATCTTTCCGGCACGGATGCTTATCCCAAGCCCACCTTGCTGGCGACCTTGACGGATGGCAGCAAGGCGCAGCCGGTCACCACGGCTCCGCGCGTGGAACTGGACATCAACGCCTCGGGCCTGGGCACGCGCCGCTGGGTCTTCGTCGGCACGGGCAAGGCGCTGGACGCGAGCGATCTGTCGGACTCGCAGCAGCAGACCATGTACGCCCTGCGCGATGGCGACACCGTCGCGCCCTCGGCGGCCACCTCGCCGATCACGCGCGCGGACCTGCAGCGGGTCGCCGACATGACCAAGGGCGCGACCATCGCCGACTCGGCCAAGGGCTGGTACTACGACCTGACCGGTTCGGCCGGCGCCAACGGCGGCTCGGAGCGCATCGTGGCCGATCCGGATGCAGCGGCAGGCACCTTCACCGTGGCCTGGGCCACCATGACGCCGTCGTCGGATCCGTGCTCCCTGCAAGGCAATATCTACGCCGCGAATTTCGGCACCGGACAATCCGCGCTGCTGGACGCAGCGGGCAACGTGGTGAAGTCGCTGACCACCGAATCGGCACCCACCAAGCTGCAGGAAGTGAAGCTGCCCAACGGCAACCTGGCGCTGCTGTACGGCCAGGCGGGATTGCCGCCGCAGGTGGCACGCATGCGCCAGGGCACCTCAGGCAACGGTATCCAGCGGGTCAACTGGCGCGAGGTGCTGGAATAAGGCGCAAGCGGCGGCGGCCCGCACTGCCGCAGCGCGCGGCCGCCGCGCCATGCGCGGTGGCCGTGCGCCATGCCGAGCGCCGCCCTCGCCACTGTCATTTCGGGCCAATCTGCGCGGCCAACCGCGCTCGCCATTTTCAGGAAAGTATTTTGTAACTTTGCGTTATAAATATAGCGGCATCGGACGCGCCCGAAGCAGCGGGCCGGCTGGACGCAATAACGCAATTACTTTCTGAAGGGTGGATATGAAAAGGCGCTCGGAACGCTCGATGACCTGCAAAAGAAGTATCTCCGCAACGGGACCTGCCTGATGCAATAGCGGCTTCCCGTTTCTTTCGACGCCGGTGCGCTGCCGCGGAAGCTCCGGAGCGGCGCACTTCCGTACACGCACTTTTTGCGGAAATCATCCGGGTTCCCCCTATGTCCAGCCATCGCGCCTTGTTTTCGCTATTCGTAAGTGCATCACTGGTTGTCGTTTCCACGGCGGTGCTTTCGGGCACCGGGCAGGATGCCGTCGTGCTGTCCATCGGCAAGGAACAATGGACTTCAAGCCAGTTCCGGCAGCTCATGGACAGCACCCCGCCGCAGATAAAAACGGCGGCCGTCGACGACCCGGCGGCCTTCGCCAAAAAGTTTTCCGAAATGCATCTGCTGGCGAGCCTGGCCGCATCGCGGCATCTGGAAAACGATCCGGATATCCGAAGCAAGATCGAGTGGCTTCGCCAGGGGGTGCTTGCCAATGCCGCCCGCGATGAGCTCTATCGCACCGCACAGGTAAGCGACGATGAGGCGAAGCGCTATTACGATGCGCATGCCGGCGACTTCGTCGACTACACCTTGCAGCACGTGGTGATCCGCTACCACGCGTCCGACATCCCGCTGCGGCAGGGGCAGCAGGACATCAGCGAGGCCGAGGCTCGCGCGCAATCCGAAGAGCTGCGCAAGCAGCTGATGGCCGGCAAGGACTTCTCGGCCATCGTCGAGCAGCACACCGACGATCTCAGTTCCAAGGCCGACGATGGTGTGCTGCCGGAAACGGCTTCGCGCAATCTCCTGCCCGAGATCGCGCTGGGCATCGCCAAGCTGAAGGAGGATGAAATTTCCCAGCCGATCAGGACGACCTTCGGTTATCACCTCGTGCGCGTCATGAAGCGCTCGCAGAATACGTTCGAGGATGCGAAGCCTCATATCGTGATTCTGCTGAAGAACGAAGAAGTCACCCGGCAGATCGAGGCCTTGAAGCAAGCCCATCCGACGACCTTCGATGCCGCTCTTCTTGGCCATGCTCCAGGCGGGTGAGCCTGGCCCGCGGGAAGCCCGGGGCGGGATGGAGCGGCTTCAGTGAAAGAAGCATTCCTTGAACGGCAGGCTCGCCGCGCCCAAGGCCACCGCATCGAACGGCGCCTCCGCCAGCACGATTGACGGTTGCGGGCGCGCGCGCCCGCGCCGCGACACATTGTCGATGGCGATGCGCGGCATCAGCCGCTGTGCGAGATCCGTCGGAATGCGCCCGCCCAGCACCACGGCCTGCGGATCGACGATGGCGACCACCGCCGAGGCGATCACCGAAAGCCCCGGCGCCACGCGTTCGATCCAGCGCTCGATCGCGGGCCAGCGCGGGTCGTAGTGCTCGACCAGCGCCTGGATGTCGGCCAGCGCCACGCCATCCTTCACCAGCATCGCGCGCAGCGTTTCCAGCGCGGCGCGCTCCAGCCCCAGCGCCGGCAGCATGCCGGCGAATTCACCCGCATTGCCATGCGCGCCGCGCGCGCAGCGGCCGTCCATGATCAGGCCGCCGCCGAAGCCGTGGCCGAAATAAAAGTAGGCGAAGTCGCGATAGCGATGCCCCACGCCATGCAGGCTTTCGCCGATGGCGGCGACACTGCCGTCATTGTCCAGCCATACCGGATGGCCCATCGCGTCGGCGAGCAGGGCATCTACCTCGAGCAGCGCCAAACCTTCCAAAGGATCGGGCGGATTGACCTTGGAGCCGTCGCCGACGAAGAAGCCGGTCAGGCCCAGGCCCACGCCGAACACGCTGTCCTCGTCCACCTCGCTCTTGCGCAGCAGCCGCTCGGCCAGCGTGCGGATCCGCCGCAGCAGCGCGGCGCGACCGGTGGCGCGCATCGGCTCCTGGTGCTGGCCGAGCACGTTGCCGGCGAAATCCATCAGCGCCAGCGCGATCGAATCGGTGGTGATCGATACCCCGATCGCATGCGCATAGCCAGGCACCAGGGTCACCGCCGCGGCCGGTTTGCCGCGCCCTTGCGAGCGCGTTTCGCCCAGCTCCAGCATGCCGCGATCGACCAGCTCGTCGACCAGCCGCATCACGGACTGCGCAGTAAGACCGGTGGCGCGTACCAGGTCGGCGCGCGTGGTGGTGCCGAGGCGGCGCACCAGGTCGAGCAGGTCGCGCTCGTTGGCGGAGACAGCGACGCCGCTGTCGGCATCGCGCAGGAAGTCCGGATGCAGCTGGCGGGCGAACGGCGTGGGTGCGGCCATGAGCGTGTAGCGAATCCTTCGGGTCAACGGACTTATGGTAGCGGGCCTTGGCCTGGACGCCATGCGATCCACGCCGTGGCCAGTCCGCACAAGCCCATGCTGGCGGCCATCGGCAGGTCCGAGTGCTCCATCGAGGCGGCCAGCAGCCAGCCGGCCAGGGCGGCCGGCACCGCCAGCAGCACGCCGGACAGCGCGGAAGCGGTGCCGGCGCGTTCGGGAAAGTGTTCGCTCACCGCGGCCTGTCCGCAGGATTGGTGGATGGCGTGGCCGAACACGTAGAAGCACTGCGGCGCAATGATCGCCCAGGCGGCGTGCACGCCCAGCAGCACCAGCAAGGTCATGGCCGCGCCGCCGCCGAGCGTAAGCGCGGCCGCGCGCGCCAGCGTGGCGCGCAGGCCCAGCCGGTGCAGCCAGCGGCGGCAGACGAAGGTGCCGGCCATATGCACCAGCGAGCCGCCGGCCAGCACCAGGGCGTAGCGCTGCGGCGACATGCCGAGCCGCACGATCAAGGCATACGAGGAGCCGGCCAGGAACAGGTAGTGGCCGACATAGCTGCTCGCGGTAAGTCCGGTGTAGTGGCGGAACGATGGGTGGCGCAGCATGGCGCGCCACGCGCCCGGCGGCCAAGCCGTGGGCAGGCCGACCGAAGGCAGCGTTTCGCCGATCTTCGCGCCGACCAGCAGCAGGGCCGCCGCGCCGAAAGCGGTGATCGCCGCGAGCGTCGCCTGGACGCCCGCCTGCGCGTACAGCCAGGCGCCCACCGGCGGACCCAGCAGCGAGATCACGCCCAGCCACGAGAACGCCACGGACAAATGGTGCACGCGGTCGTTCAGCGCATGCAGGTCGCGCAGCATCGCGCGGCAGGCCACGCCGGCGGCGGCCACGCCCAGGCCCTGAGCGGCGCGGCAGGCGAGGAACAGGCCGTACTCGCGCGTGCTCATCAGGCCGATGCTGGCAAGGAGGAACATGGCCAGCCCCGCCAGCAGCACCGGACGGCGGCCCCAGCGGTCGGTGGGCATGCCCCACAGCCATTGCCCGATACCGAAGCTTGCCACCGCCGCCGCCAGAGTGTGCTGCGCCTGCGCCGCATCGATACCCAGCGTCGCCTGCAGTGCCGGCAGCGCAGGCAGGTACAGATACATGGCAGTGGGATGCAGCCCCAGCATCAGCACGATCGCCGTCATCAGCACGGCGGGCGAGGCGGCGCGGCCGGAGCGGATGGCGATGGACAGGGCGGCAGGCGACATGCGGATACGGCAACCGGCGGCGGGATCTGAACTGCGCATGGTGCGCGCCGCCGGTTGCCGCTTCATGGCACCGCGTCGATGCGCAGGCCCAGATGGTTGCCCACGGGGCGTTCGCGCCCGGGGACGCCGGTATGGATCGGGCTGTTGACCACGGCCGGCTCGTCGCCGCGGCGCAGCACCATGGTGGAGGAGCCGCCGCCGTCCATGTTCATCGCCGCGTCCGCGCCGAGCTCGCGCAGCAGCGCGGTGAGCTCGGGCAGGGTCATGCCCTCGCTGTAGCCGGCCTGGCGGCCGTCCACTACCACCCACCACATGCGCCGGCGCGCCTTGTCCAGGCCGATGGCGGTGCGCGGTTCGGTCTGCAGGTAATAGTCGCGGCGCTTCGGTTCCAGCGCCTGCGTCTTGCCGCCGAGCATCAGCACCGGGCCGGCGCCGACCGCTTCGGTGGTGCCGGCCGGACAGGCGTGCAGCGTGATCGCCACGTGCCGGCCCTGGATGCACAGCGAGCCGTTCGAGCGCGGGTCGCCGCTGGCATAGCCGGAATCGAGGTGGCCGCGGGCGATGGATACGCCGTCCACCGTCACCGGCTGGCCGGCGGCGGGCACGTAGGGTTTGTCCAGCAGGTGGCCGCCGTCGAAGGGCAGGAAGTAGGTGGCGTTGATCGCGGCGGTGAGCTGTTCGCGGCGGGCGAACGACGAGGTCTTTTCGGCCACGAACTCGCTTGCGCCGTCGGGCACGCCCGGCGTGGTGACGAACGACAACCCCGGCGTGGTCAGGTCGATTTCCAGCACGTGCACCATCATCGGGCGCGGTGCATTGCGCGCCATATGCCAATAGCTCAGGCCCGGTGCGAAGGTGTCGGGCGCAGCGTCGCCGATGGGGCGTTCGAGCATGGGCTGCACCTGTACGCGGGCGGCGGCGTCGGCCTGCAGCACGGCGGCCTGCACCTCGTCCAGCAGCGCGGGCGAGGTCTGCAGCACCAGGGCGGGCGCCGGCTTGAGCGCAAGTACATCGGCGAGCGCTACGCAATCGGCGCCGGGCTGGCATGCGGTTTGCGCGTAGCTCGATGCCGCGTAAGGCGCGCCGCCCGGCCCGGAGCGCACCGGCAGCGCGACCGCCTGCAGGCCCTTGTGCGCGCACTGGCGCAACGCGGCCAGCACGTCGTGCGGCTGCGCGTTCCAGCAGGTGGCGTCGGCGATGACGGGAATGACGGGCACGGCGGCCTTGGCCGGCGGTGCGGCTTCCTGCGCATGGGCCACGGTTGCGGCAAGACAGGCGGCCAGGACGGCGTGGCGGAAATCAGAACGCATAGGTAGCTCCGAGGAAATAGGCACGGCCGTTGTCCAGCTCTTCCTTGATCAGCGCCTGGCCCGGGCCGATCACGCGCGTGGGCCGTGCATTGGCCAGGTTCTTGCCCTGCACCAGAAAGCTGAGATGGCGGTCGACGGCGTAGCGCAGCTGCGCGTCATAGGTCTGCAGGGGCGCGTAGTACACGTCGTTGGCGGGGTTGTCGGTGGCGAAGCTGATCGGCATCTTGCCGGTGCGGTTGGCGCTGAGCTGCGCGCTGAAGGCGCCGTCGCTGTACATCAGCGAGGCATTGAAGAGGCTGCGCGCGGCGCCGGTCAGCATCGGCAAGGTGCGGCGGCTGTCGTCGTTCATGGCGATGGCCGGGCCGTCCATATCCAGCAAGGTGGCATTGAAGGTGGCGCCGAAGCGGTCGAACGGCGCCGGCAGAAAATCGAAATGCAGGTCGGCCAGGCCCAGCTCCAGGCCGCGCACCTTGGCGGTGCTGGCGTTCTGCGCCTGGGTGGTGGTGACCTGCCAGGTGCCGCTCAGCCCACCGGGGTTGGTCTGCATGGTGGTGCTGCTGAGGTTGACGATCTCGTGCTTGATGTCCTTCTGGAACAGCGCCAGCGACACCATCGCATCGCGCGTGGCATACCACTCCAGCGACAGATCGAGATTGGTCGACTGGCGCGGCCGCAGCTGCGGGTTGCCCAGCGTCTGCGAGATGGTGCCGGCGGCGGGGCTGACGGAGGGCGTGCTGTTCTGCGCCAGCGCGGCATAGGTGGCGCGGCCCAGCGTCTGGCTGGCGCCGGCGCGCAGCAGCAGGTCCGGCGCCAGGTGATACGTGGCGATGGCCGAAGGCAGCAGCTTGCCGTAGCTGCGCTCGACGCTTTGCCTGGCGAACTGCGTAAGGCTGTTGAGCGGCGAGGGCAGGGTGTTCTGCACGGTCTGCTTCGTATCCTCATGGCGCAGGCCGCCGAGCGCCGTCCAGGTATCGTCGCGATAGCCGCCCATCACATAGGCGCTGTCGATCGCTTCCTTGATGTTGAAGTCGCCGATCGCGCTGTTGCGCGCATTGGTGGTGGCGAGCGCGTAAGCATCCGGATGCGCGGCGACATAGGCATCGACCTTGTCCGGATCGATCAGCAGCATGCTCTGGCCGGCGCCGTCGTAAGGATGGAAGCGCGTGTCTTCGGTGCCAATGGCCGCGAGCGACACATTGCGCGTCGGCACGTAGCCGGTTTCGTCCAGGCCATAGCGCTGCTGCAGGTTGCGGTGCTCCACGCCGGCCTTGTAGCCCCAGCCGCTGGCGTCTTCCTGCAGGTTGTGGGTGAAGTCGGCCTTGAGCGTGAGCAGGCCGGAGCGGCTGCGTTCCATGCGCGACAGGTAGCTGGTCTGCGCGTAGTTGGCCGGGTCTAGGAAGTAAGCCGGATTGGCGGGGGAGAACAGTGCGACGTCGCCCGGCACTGCGCGATAGGCAAATCCAAGCTTCGACGAGGCCGCGCTGGTAAACACGTCTTCCTTGGTCGACTGCCGGTAGCTGCCGGCGGCGTAGTTCGCCACCAGATCGAGCTGGCTGCGCTCGGCCGGCTCGTAGCTGCCGCCCAGTTCCAGGTACTGGATGCGCCGCACCTGGTCGTAATGGTCGTAGTCCGCCTGCGCCGAGCCCTTGGCAAAACTGCCCGTGGTGGGCGAATCGAAAGTGGCCGGGCCGACGCGGTTGAGGAACTGCGTGCGGCGCTGCTCGTCGTTCTCGTGCTGGAAATAGCCGGCGGTGAGATGCGCCTGCAGGTTCTGGTGGTTGTCGTATTCGAACTTGCCGAACAGCGCCTGGCGCGTGCGCACGTTATCGTAGGTGAGCCAGCGGTGGCGGTCCGGCACGGCGGCGAGGCCGTCGAGATCGTCCGAGGGCTTCGGCGTGGAACCGGTGCCGGCCGCGTTCTGGCGCAGCGAGGACAGGGTCTGCGTGCCGCCGGTGTAGCGGTAGTAGCCATCGCTGTCCATCGCGGTGTCGAGCGAAGAGGAGTCGCGGCGGAAGTAACTGCCCGACAGCACGAAGCCGAATTGCCGATCCGCGCCGAAGGTATTGCTGAGCGTCCCCTCGACCTGGCCGGAGGGCCTGGAATCGGCAACCACGCGCCGGTTGTCCCAATGAGCCAGGTCAGCGCGACCGGCGGCGAACAGGCCTGGCGAGTCGAACGCGCTGCGCGTGCGCAGATTGGTGATGCCGCCCACGGCGTTGCCGGTCATGTCGGGCGTCACCGTCTTGTAGATGCTCACCTGCCGCGCCAGCGAAGATGGCAGCACGTCCAGCGAGACATTGCGCGAGGTGGTCTCGGTGGAGGGCAGGGCGACGCCGTCCACGGTCACCGCGTTGTAGTCCGGATTGAGGCCGCGCAGGTTGAGGAACTGCGCCTCGCCGCGGCCGTTGTTGATGGTCATGGCCACCCCCGGGATACGCTGCACCGCTTCGCCCAGGCCGAAGTCCGGAATCGAGCCGATCTCGTCGGCGGATACGCCGTCGGAGATGCCCGGCGCGGCGCGCTTCTCGGCCATGGCCTGTTCGGTGGACAGCACCTTGCCGGTGACCTTCACCCCATCCAGCGCGACCGCGTCGGCCGGCGTGGGCGCGCTCTGCGCTCCGACCTGGCCCACGGCCAGCGCCAGCGCGGTAAGTGCGAAAAGCTGCCCGTGGCGCGCGCTGGCGCGGCGGGATCTTGCGTCGAAGCCCATGGATGCGATTCCCCTGCATGGACCGTCCATGCGTTGCTGGGCAATTTAATCACTTTATGTGAATAAATTTTGACGGGACTTGCGACAGCGCGCCATCGAACCCCTTTTTGATTGGTCACTTCAGGCCAATTTTCGCTGCGAGCGGCGAGGGTCATATGCTGGAAACATTTTATCACCATTAGTTATAAATACTGATGAGGCCCCCTTAGGCGCTCGATGAGACGCAGGGTTCGTCAGCCGCAACAACATCGCGATCAACTTTTCGAAGGACGGATATGAAACAACGAGTAACACGAACGGCAATGCGTGGTCTTACCTGTCTTCTGATGGCCGCTGTCGCCATCGGGCTGTACTCGGGGAAAGCCGCCGCGGCGTCCGGGCCGTGCGTCTATAACAACGACAGGATTATTTCGACCTGGCGAAATCTGGCGAACTATCCAAGCATGGTGATCGTGATTGCGCACCGCGGCTGGTGGGGAAGCCACCCGGGCACATCGAACTCCTGCGGCGCCAATGTCAGCGGGAGCTCGACCGGAATGCCGGAGAACTCCTGGTATGGCGTGCTCGCAGGACTGAGCACCGGCTTCGAGGCGGCGGAGGTGGACATCAAGATGACCAAGGACGGGATTCCGATCTTGATGCACGATTTTACGCTTGGACGTACCACCAACATCTATCAGGTCGAAGGCGGCAAGAAGTTCGATCCTTACGGCGGCACGGGCGTGAATCCGCGCGTCGATCAGACCAACTGGTTCGGTACGATCGAACGAACGAAGCTGCTTACGCCGGATCGAAAGAACGTCTCCGATGAGGCCGTTCCGGCTTTTGCGCAGCTTCTGGATTACTACAAAGAGGGCGGCTCCAACGGCATCCTGGTGCTCGATGTGAAGGACCGTGCCTCCATGAAAGCCGTATGGCAGCTGATGAACAATCATGTCGACCATCGGGGATCCCTCGCCCGCAACTGGGTGGCGGTCAAGTTCAACATGACCACCTATCCCAATCCGGCAGACCTGGAGGCGGATCTGTACACGTGGGCAGACCCGCATGGAAAGCCCGGGAAATATGAGCCTTTCCTCGGTCTGCCCGTGATCACCAACAACATGCTGGACAAGATGAAGAATCTGCTGGACGTGGAGCAGTCGTACATGCACAAGGACTACACCTTGGGCGTCGAGGTCAACTTGAATCAGCCCGACGGCAGACTGCAGAAGGCCTACACCGCGGTGGGCGATGACCGATATGCGGTTGGCATATTCAATCCCATCGCCGACCCGGGAGCATCTGCGGGCACGGGCGAGAACATGGCGTTTTTCAAGAACACCGGGCAGTGCTGCTACCGGCTCAATACGGTTCGCTACGGAGACAGCCGGGTGGATCGATGGGATTGGAGCTTCCTGTACGGTCTTGGGTACAAGCGCTTCGATTTCATCACCACCGACGAACCCGGAAAAATGCTTGATGACTTGCAGAAGAAGAATCTTCGTAACGGGAACTACTTGATGCAGTAGCGGCTTCCCGCTCCTGCTGCCGCCGTTGCGCCGCCCAGGGAGGTTCCGAGCGGCGCACTTTTTGAAAGAAATTCAGGATTCCTGCATGTCCAGCCGTCGCGCCTTGCTTTCACTAGTTGCCACTGCATCGCTGGTGGTCGTTTCCGCAGAGGTTCTTTCGCGCACGGGGCACGATGCCGTCGTGCTCTCCATAGGTAAGGAACAATGGACTTCAAGTCAGTTCCAGCAGGTCATGGACGGCACTCCGCCTCAGATCAAAGCAGCGGCTGTCGACGACCCGGCGGCTTTTGCGAAGAAGTTTTCCGAGATGCATCTGCTGGCGGGTCTGGCTGCGTCGCGGCATCTGGAAAACGATCCGGATGTCCGAAGCAAGATTGAATGGCTTCGTCAGGGCGTGCTTGCAAATGCCGCCCGGGATGAGCTCTACCGCACCGCCCAGGTAGGCGACGATGAGGCGAAGCGTTATTACGACGCGCATGCCGGTGACTTCGTCGACTACACCTTGCAGCACCTGGTGATTCGCTACCACGGGTCCGAGATCCCGCTGCGGCAGGGGCAGAAAGACCTAAGCGAAGCCGAGGCGCGCGCGCAATCCGAGGAGCTCAGGCGCCAGCTGCGGGCGGGCCAGGATTTTTCAAAGCTCATCGAGCAGCGAACCGACGATCTGAGTTCCAAGGCCGACGATGGGGTCTTGCCCGAAACAGCTTCGCGTCATCTGCTGCCCGAGATCGCCCTGGGTATAGCCGCGCTGAAGGAAGATGAAATTTCCCAGCCGATCAGGACGGGCTTCGGCTATCACCTCGTGCGCGTCGTCAAGCGGACGCAGAATACGTTCGAGGATGCCAAGCCCCATATCGTCATTCTCCTGAAAGATGCTGACGTAGACCGGCAGATCGAGGCCTTGAAGCAGGATCATCCCACCCGGTTCGATGCCAGCCTTCTGAGTCGGCGCGATTGACTCCTATCGCTATTGACGAGGTGGTAACCCGCACGCCCCGCTGCATGTCATCGGCCTCACGGAGCTTTTGCTTCCGGCGCCCAGGCCGCAGAAAAGGCCTGGGCGCGCAGGGCGGCATCGAAAGCCTGCACGCCGTATTGCGCCACGCCGTGCACGCGAAACGAATCGCGCTCCAGCATATCGTCCAGCTCGCTGCGGCTTTCGCAGTGCGCCAGGATCGCTCCGCCATCGCCGGTTTCCAGCGGACCGGCCGCGATGATGCGCCCGGCCCGCGCGTGTTCGATCAGCCAATCCCGGTGCGTGCCGAGATGCGCCTGGATGTCTTGCTGAGCACGCAGATAAGTAAGTGTGACGACATAAAGCATGGTGGACTCCTCAGGCGGCCGCGGCGGGATCGAACGTCCGGCCGATCGCTTCATGCGCGGCCTGCAGCGCGGCGGCGCGGATCTCGCCGCCCCTGGTAAGGCGCTCGGCACGCACGATGCGCACGTCGCCGATGCCCATGAAACCGAACATGGCCTGCAGGTATGCCTCCTGGAAATCCATGGCGGCCGCGGGGCCTTCGGAATACATGCCGCCGCGCGTGGAGGCGACCAGGACCGTCTTGCCGCCGGCGAGTCCCACGGGCCCATGCTCCGTGTACTTGAACGTGCGGCCCGGCTGTGTCACGCGATCGATCCACGCTTTCAGCTGGGTAGCCACTGAAAAGTTGTACATCGGCGCGCCGATGACGATCAGCTCGCTGGCGACGAATTCGCTCACCAGTGTTTCCGAGCGCGCGTGCTCGGCGAGCGTGGCGGCATCGAAGCGGTCGATGGCGGAGGGACGGAATCCCGCCGCCGTGGCGCCATCCAGATGCGGGATGCGCTCCTCCACCAGGTCCCTGTAGACCACGCGGGCCAAGGGATGCCGGCGCTGGATCGCAGCGACCAGCGCGGCGCTGAGAGTGCGCGAAGCGGATGCGTCGCCCAGGATGCTCGAATCGAGATGAAGTACTTGCATGGCGTTCTCCGGCTCAGGTGTGGCGTAAAGCTAATGGCCGGCGCCGTGCTCCATTAGTAGGGCAAATCGGTAAGCTTCGTTCCACGGGTGGAACGCCCTGGCGCAACCGTCATGGAGCACGTGGTGGAAGATCTGAATGACCTGGTCCTGTTTGCCGCCGTCGTCACGCATGGCGGCTTCTCCGGTGCGGCAAGAGCGCTGGGCATGCCCAAGTCGAGCCTGAGCCGCCGCGTGGCGGAGCTGGAACGCCGCCTGGGAGTCAGGCTGCTGCAGCGCTCGACCCGTGCCGTCCGGGTGACCGAGGTGGGCGCGGCGTTCCATGCCCAATGCGAAGCGGTGACGCAAGCCGCGCGCGCCGCCATGGAAGTGGCCGAGCGGGCGGGCGAGAAGCCGTCGGGTCGCTTGCGCGTCAGCTGTCCCGTCGGCGTGGCGCATCTTTTTCTTGCGCCGGTCCTCGGCGAATTTCTTCGCGCCCATCCGGACGTGCGCCTGGAACTGGACCTGACCAATCGGCGGGTCGATGTGATCGGCGAAGGCTACGACGTCGCGCTGCGCATCCGTACGGCGATGGACGATTCCAGCCTGGTCGTGCGCACGTTCGGCCTGAGCGAACAGGTCCTCGCGGCCAGTCCGTCCTTCGTGCGCGAGCGAGGCCCCTTTGCTTCCGCCGCCGCGCTGCAGGGCGTGGCCGGAGTGGGGCCGGGAGGCGCGGGAGCGGAGCGTCCGCGCTGGCGCATGGCGGCGCCGGACGGCGCCACGATCGAGATCGAGTATGCGCCGGCGCTGGTGACTGACGACGTCCATCTGCTGCAGCAGGCGGCCATGGCCGGCATCGGCGTGGCGCAGCTGCCGTTCAATCTTTGCGGCGAAGCGATCGCGGATGGACGGCTGATTCAGCTGCTGCCCGGCCATCGCATCGCCGCGCACCAGTTGCATGCCGTGTTCCCGTCGCGGCGCGGCATGGTGCCCGCCGTCCGGTCGTTTATCGAATTCCTCGCAGCCGAGCTTCCGCGCATGACGGCGCGCGCGAACGAACACTTCCGGCAGATGGCCGGCGACGCGGATCGCGGCTGATCGGCGAGAGCGGCTTCAGGGGACTGCGCGCTGCCGGCACTCTATGTGAATTAATTTCGACGGTGGCGGGACGGCTCAGGCGAAACGCTTGGCGCCCGCGACGCAGAGCACCACCAGCACGGTGACCAGCACCATCGTCCATGCCACCGGTTCGTGCAGCAGCAGGCCGGCCAGGGCCAGGCCGAAGAACGGCTGCAGCAGCTGCAGCTGGCCGACGCCTGCGATGCCACCCAGCGCCAGGCCGCGGTACCAGAACACGAAGCCGACCAGCATGCTGAAGACCGACACGTAGGCCAGGCCGATCCACGCTGGCGCAGCGATACCCGCCCAGCTGTCCGGCCGGGTCGCCGCCGCGATGGCGGCCATCACCGGCATCGCCAGGGCCAGGGCCCAGGAAATCACCTGCCAGCCGCCGAGCCGGCGCGACAGCGCGGCGCCTTCCGCATAGCCCAGGCCGCACAGCAGGATCGCGCCCACCATCAGCAGGGCGCCTTCGATGGCGATGGCGCCGCCTTGCAGCAGGGCGAACGCGGCGACGGCGAGGCTGCCCAGTCCCGAGAACAGCCAGAACGCAGGCTGCGGCCGCTCGGCGCCGCGCAGTACGCCGAAGACGGCAGTGGACAGCGGCAGCAGGCCGATGAACATGATCGATTGCGCGGAGGTGATGTGCTGCAAGGCCAGTGCGGTGAGCAATGGGAAGCCGAGTACGACGCCGATGGCGACGATGGAGAGCGAGACGAGGTCGCCGCGGGAAGGGCGCTTCTCGCGCAGCGCGCGGAGCAGGAGCAGGCCGAGCGCGGCGGCGATGACGGCGCGTGCGGAGGTGAGGAACCAGGGCGAGAAGCCCATCACGGCGATGCGTGTGGCCGGCAGCGATCCGCTGAAGATCACGACGCCGAGGAGGCCGCTGCCCCAGCCTTTGGAAGTGGTTTGCATCGGGGTTCCTTCGATCCTTGTGTGCAAGTGCGGGACGATAAACCGAGGGCGCGATCTGGCGGCGGCCATGCTGTGTGCGGATCGGGGCGAAGCGAGGGCAATTGAAAGGGAGCGTCGCGATACGGAACTCTTCTCCCCTCCGGGGAGAAGATGCCGGTAGGCAGATGAGGGGCGGGTGCTTGCGGTAGCGCTTCTACGAAGAATAGAAAAGCTTTTGGCTTTCTCGACCCTCAGCGCACCGCTCCGCCCGGCCCCTCACCCCAGCCCTCTCCCCGGAGGGGAGAGGGAGCAAAGCGGAACGTCACACCGCCGCGGTAACCCGCTCGCGCATCACCCGCGCCGCCTCGACCAAAGCCACCAGCGCCCTGCGCGTCTCATCCCACCCGCGCGTCTTCAAGCCGCAATCCGGATTCACCCACAACTGCTCCGGACTCAGCACTTCACTGGCCTTCTCCAGTAGCCCGACCATCTCCGCCACGTCCGGTACGCGCGGCGAATGGATGTCGTACACGCCGGGCCCGATCTCGTTCGGATAACGGAAGCGCACGAAGGCATCGAGCAGTTCCATGCGCGAGCGCGAGGTCTCGATCGAGATCACGTCGGCATCCATCGCGGCCACCGCCTCGATGATGTCGTTGAACTCCGAGTAGCACATGTGCGTGTGGATCTGCGTGTCGTCGGCGACGCCGGCGGCGGCCAGGCGGAAGCTCTCCACCGCCCAGGCCAGGTAGCCGGTCCAGTCCGCGCGGCGCAGCGGCAGGCCTTCGCGCAGGGCCGGTTCGTCGATCTGGATGATGCGGATGCCGGCCGCCTCCAGGTCCAGCACTTCGTCGCGCAGGGCCAGCGCCAGCTGGCGGCAGGTGGTGGCGCGCGGCTGGTCGTCGCGCACGAAGGACCACTGCAGCACGGTGACGGGGCCGGTGAGCATGCCCTTCATCGGCCGCCTGGTGAGCGACTGCGCATAGGTGGACCAGCGCACAGTCATCGGCTGCGGCCGCTGCACGTCGCCGTAGATGATCGGCGGCTTGACGCAGCGCGAGCCATAGCTTTGCACCCAGCCATGCCTGGTGAAGACGAAGCCGTCGAGCTGCTCGCCGAAGTATTCGACCATGTCGTTGCGCTCGAACTCGCCGTGCACCAGCACGTCGATGCCGATTTCCTCCTGGAAGCGCACGCAAGCGGCGGTCTGCGCGGCGATCAGCGCGTCGTAGTCCGCGGTGGAAAGCTGGCCGGACTTGTGGCGGGCACGCGCCTCGCGCACTTCGTGAGTCTGCGGGAAGGAGCCGATCGTGGTGGTGGGGAACAGCGGCAGGTCGAAGCGCTGCTGCTGTTTCGCGCGGCGGAAGGCGTAGGTGGAGCGGCGGTGCGCGTCCGCGGCATCCAGGTTGGCCAGGCGCTGCGCCACCTGCAGGCGGTGCACCCTGGGCGAGGCCCGGCGTGCGGCGATCAGCTCGCGCGCCCGTTCCAGCGCGGGGTAGGCGGTGACCACGCCCTTGCACATGTCCGCCACGGTGCGCAGTTCCTCCAGCTTCTGCCGCGCGAAGGCCAGCCAGGCGTGTACGTCGGACGGCAGCGACTTCTCCAGCGTGGCGTCCACCGGCACATGCAGCAGCGAACAGGACGGCGCCAGCCACACGCGCTGCTTGCCCACGCGTTCGATCGCCGCGCGCGTCACGGCCATGGCGCGGTCCAGGTCCGCGCGCCACACGTTGCGGCCGTCGACCACGCCCAGCGACAGCACGCGTTCGGCGGGCAGCGTCTCCAGCACGGCATCGAGCTGGGCCGGCGCACGCACCAGGTCGACGTGCAGGCCGTCGACCGGCAGTTCCTGCGCGAGGCGCAGGTTGTCGCCGAGGGCGCCGAAGTAAGTAGCCAGCAGCAGCTTCGGCCGCGCGGCGGCAGCGAGCGCGGCATAGGCCTGGCGATAGGCCGCGGCATCGTCTTCGTCGAGATCAAGCACCAGGCAGGGTTCGTCGATCTGCACCCATTCGGCGCCGGCTTCGCGCAGCCTGCCCAGCAGTTCGGCGTAGGCGGGCAGCAGGCGTTCGAGCAGGGCGAGGCGGTCGCTGCCGTCCGCGGTCTTGGACAGCAGCAGGAAGCTCACCGGACCGAGCAGCACCGGACGCGCCGCATGGCCCAGCGCCTTCGCTTCGAGGAACTGCGCCACCGGCTTGTCGTCGCGCAGGCGGAAGGTTTGCGCGGCATGCAGTTCGGGGACGATGTAGTGGTAGTTGGTGTCGAACCACTTGGTCATTTCCAGCGCGTGCAGGTCGAGGCCCGCGCGCTGCGTGCCACGCGCCATGGCGAAGTAGCCGGCCAGCGGGTCGGCGTCGGCCAGGGCGCGGTAGCGTTCGGGGATGGCGTCGAGCAGGAAGGCCGTGTCGAGCACGTGGTCGTACAGCGAGAAGTCGTTGCACGGCACGACGTGCGCGCCGGCCTCGCGCTGCAGTTGCCAGTGGCGTTCGCGCAGCTGGCGGGCGGTGTCCAGCAGCTGCGGGCGCAGTGCTTCGTCGCGCCAGTAGGCTTCCAGGGCTTGCTTGAGCTCGCGCCGCGCACCCATGCGCGGGAAGCCGAGATTGGTAACGGTGCTCATGCTGCATTTCCTCGATTCGTGGTGAACGAGGAACGAAGGAAGCGCATGGCAGCGAAGCTTCCGCGGACATGCGCGCGACCTTCGCCCCCGCGGGCGAACCGGGCTGGCGCAGGGTCGCGCAGGAGCGGACGGCCATGGCGTGAGCATGGCGCGCAGCCCCAGCCGCTTCCCCGCGGAAGCTCCAGGTCAGACAGAAAGCTCATCGCCTTCCGGCCGGGGCAGGTCTTCGGGCTCGTGGACGAGAGGCGCGGGCGCCTCGCCTAATGCTCGCCGCTTCCCGGCCGGTCCACTGGCCAGTGCTGTTGACGAGGGTCGTTTCCACACACCGCTGCGGGGCAGCGCCGGAATAGGCCGTAAGGCCGCACCGGCTTCCCTTTTAATTGCATCCTTTCATCGCGATGAAAGGATGAAAACCACCAGCGGCGGGGAAATTAGGGGCAGGGACGGGGTTCCGTCAAGCGGAAGATCGTGAGGGGAGGTGGAGCAGCCCTCGCGGGGCTGCTCCGGGTGAAGGCTCAGCCCTCCTTGTACTGGCGCAGCGCGACCGGCTCCCAGCGTTCGGTCGAGGGAATGTCCCTGAAGGTCCGCACCCAGGCTTCGGGCACCTGCGGCTGCGGTGTGCCCAGGGTGGGAATGGTGGCGCCGGCGACCGGCGCCTTCGGATAGGTCGACCAGGGATTGAGCAGCACCTGGTTGGGGTTATTGGGAATGACCTGCTGCCGCTTCGGGTCGATGCGCGCCTTCACCGCATTGCCGTCGACGAACAGGCGCCATCCGCTGTCGCCGCCGTTGAGCTTGGAGTTGATGCGGTCGGCGGCCCAGTACCACTTCTGCGCGCTGCGGTCGTTGCACGCCACTACTTCCACCTGGCGGGCGTTGCGCTCGTTGACAGCAAGGCAGCGTCCGTCCAGGCGGCTGACATAGCGGTCGAAGCTGTCCAGGTACCACTGTCCGGCGCGGCGGGTGACGTCCCTGCTGCAGGTGCCGAGGGTCGCGGCGCCGCGGCCGTCGTTGATCAGGCAGCGGCCGGCGTTTTCCTTGGATTGCAGGATGACGACCGGTTCGCGGTGCAGGTAAGGCGAATCGAGGTCGATGGTCACGGCACTGGTTTTTACCCTGACGACCGGGCCGGAGGATCGGCCAAGGCCATTCCGCTGCACCACGGAAGAGCTCGCGGCGAGCTTGATCGGATGCTTGCCGCCCGACACCTTGAAGGTCCATGAGCTGTAGGACTGCGGCGCAAATTGCCGCATGGCCGGCGTCATCGTGCGGTCGTCCCGGAAGCGGTTCAGTATTTCCTGCGAGATCTGATACTTCCAGGTATTGCGCACGCCGGGCGGGCGAGCGCAGCCGTTGCACGGGTAGTAGTTGGGCTCCTCGTGCCTGGATTCCACCGCCGTGGAGTAATCCTTGACGGTGAAGGTGATCGATGTGGACTTGGTGTAGCTCTTGCCGAAATTGAAACCGAAGCTCGGCTTGATCGCCGCCGCCGGATTGCCCGCCAGGGCCTTCTCCGCATCCGCACCGAGGTTGAACCCGAAACTGGTGGTCTCCGATTCGGTGTGGTTGTAAGTGAGATCGGTCAGGCTGGTGGTTTCCGGAAGAGTGCGCGCCACGGTGGGCTGGGCGTTCCGGCCGTAATCGAGCATGGCGTCGACAAGGTAGTACTGCGTGTATCCGATACAGGCGACGGGGCGGCATTGGGGAGCGACGTCTGCACCGCCCTTGATCAGCCCCGACGTCTTCATGATCACATTGAATTGATCCTTGCTGGCCGTGGAGTCGCGGATCACGGTGATTTCGCGCGTCAGCGACTGCCCGCCGCTGCCGAACGTGGTGTCGGTGAACTCGACGATCGGCAGATGATCGGGATTGCTGCCGTTGCCGGGGGCTTGCCTGATCTGCCGGAAATCCGGCTCGGGCTGCTTGCCCCCCCGTTCGATGGCCGCGAGATGGTCCGCCACGGCCTGCTGGAAATGCCGCACCCGCTCGGCCGTATCAGCATAGGCCAGGCTCCGGTCGACGTCGGTGGAGAACACGCGTACGCCGCCGCCCGCTTTCCTGGCATAGACGGCCAGACCCGCTTCGGATGCCGCACCGAACAGCGTGGCGACCTTGCCGCGCGCATCGGCGGAGGTTTCCTCGGGAATGAAGACGGCGACCGGCAAGCCGGCATCGAACAGGGCGCCCGTTTCATTCAACACCTTGTCGTCCTCCAGCGCTCTGGCGTCGATGAGGGCGACATCGAGCGGGCCATGGCTCGGCGGCATGGCGTGGAAGCTGTCGATCGAGCGCCTGGCCAGCAGCGACCGTGTCATCGCCTTCGAGGCAGGCGTGAGCAGGGCATAGACCTCGGAGAGTTCGACGAGGGCGGGACGGCTGGCCAGTGGCGCCAGGTCGGCGGAGATGGCGTGGGGATGGGGTACGGGTGGCGATTGCGCTCCGGCATGGAGGGAGATGGCGCCGAGCGTACAGGTGGCGATCATCGCGGGCAGGCGAAGTTTGAGCATGGTCTGTCTCCTCAGGGTGGCGCAGAGACCCTTGGTGATGGTCTTTGCGCTTTCATCCTGCCCGGCAAGCTTGCCGTCGCTCCATGCTCATTCGTCCCGATGGATGTTCCTTATCGTCCAGCGCGGCTGCGATCCGTCTGAAAATTGCGCCAAGAGCGCGTTCTCGTCAGTTTCTGGAGGCCGCGGTGAGAGCGCCTGCATCGATTTGCGATGGATTTCTCACTAAGCGGCTATCAGGTGAGGCCATAGAAATCCTACGGAATGATCCGCTCAACGAGCTCCAGCATGACTGGCAAATATGGCGAGTGATCGAATGAAGCAGGCGAGTTCCGCATCCGGACGATAAGCGCGCCAAGCCGGTGGGCTCGTTGGATCGCCAGAATTTAGGAGATATCCGCCAGGAATCATCAAGCTCCCTACGGGCTTGCGTTGTCCGTATGTTCGGACCGTCAGCCAGGTGCAGATAGGAGAAGTACCCGTGATGGCAACGCGACATATCAATCGGAGCGCGGTGCGCAAGGCCATGATCCATGACATCGCGATCGAAATTCTTGAGGAAATCTACGCGGGGATTTCTGACGGAAGCATCGAGAATTATCCGAAATTTTCGATGCGCCTCGGCCAGGATCCGCAGAAGCTGCAATTCATCAACAGCATGCCGGCCTACCTGCCCCTGAAGGGCTACGTGGGCATCAAGTGGGCCAGCGTGAGCCCCGACAACTCGACCAAGGGCATGCCCACCGCGATGGGCATGATCGTGCTCAACGATCCGGACAACGGCTATCCGCTGGCGGTGATGGACGGCGGCTACATCAACAGCTGGCGCACCGGTATCACGACGGGTATGTGCGCTTACTACGCTGCCGATCGCAACAGCCGCGTGCTGACGGTGATCGGTCCGGGCGAGAACAATTTCCATGCGCTGGAATACCTGCTGCCGAGGATGCCGCGCCTGACCACGGTGCACGTCATCGGCAGGAACCGCGAACGCACGCGGCGCTTCGCCCGCCAGTTCGCGGAGCGCTACCGGCCGATCGCCTTTCCGGTGGCCGACAGTCCGGCGGTGCTGTCCTCGTCCGACATCATTCTGGTGTCGACCAGTTCGCGCCAGGGCCTGCTCGACGGCGTACGCCTGAAGGAGGGCGCCTGCGTGGTCGGCGCCAATGGTTTCCTGGACCTGGGTACGCGCTTCCTCGGCCAGATCGACCTGATCGTGTACGACCAGCGCCGCGCCGCGTTGAAGCGGCTGGGCGAGCCGGGTTCGGTGGATCTGTCCTTGTTCGACAGCGTCGAGCTGGGCGAAGCGATCGCGCAGGGCGGCATCCGGCGCCGCAAGCAGCGCGTGCTGGCGGTGCCGGTGGGGCTGGCGGTGATCGACCTGGCCATCGCCGCGCATGTGTACGAGCACGCGGCGAACGAGCATGCGTTCGACTACCAGTCCTGATGCCGTGGCGGCGCTTCACGTTCCCCAGTTCTGGCGCAAGGGTTCCGGTTCCCAGCGGTCGCCTGAGGAGACGCTGTTGTACGTGGTTGCCCACGTGCCTGGAACCTTGGTCGCGATGCTGCCCTGGAGCACCGGGATGGTGTCGTCCGTAGTTGGGGCGCCCGGGTAGGACGACCAGGGATTGAGCAGCACGTAGTTGACGTTGTCTGGAATGACCTGCTGTTTTTCGACATCGATGCGCGCTTTCACCGGCTCGCCGACGGCGGCCTTGTCGACGAACAACCGCCATCCGTTGTCGCCGCCGTTGTACTTGGAGTTGATGCGGTCGGCCGACCAGTACCACTTCTGGGTCGCATCGCTCTTGCAGTCGGCCAGCTTGACGTGTTCGTCGCCATCCGCCTGGACGGTCAGGCACTTGCCATTGCTGCGGTTGACGTATCTGCCAGCGGCATCCATGTACCACTGCTGGACCTTGCGCTCCGGTACCGTCGTGCATGCACCGAGTACCAGCTTGTCGTCGAGCCGGTTGACCAGGCAGTAGCCGGCGTCGGCCTGGGAACGCAGCAGGACGACAGGCTCGCGATGCAGGTAGGGCGAGTCCAGATTGACCGTGATGCTGTCGGTGATCACGCGATCGGCCTTGTGTATGGACGATCCCTTCTGGGTGACGCCGGACCGCGCGACGAGAGAGATGGTCGATCGCTGGACCTCCGACGCCTTGAGCGTCCATACGCTGTAAGTCTGCGGCGCCAGCTGTTTCATGGCAGGCGTCGCGCCGTTCTTCCTGAAAGACGCCAGGGCCTGTTCGGAGAGATCGAATTTCCACGAATAGGCGGTTTTTCTCGACGAGGAACTGGCCCCCAGGGTAGTGGAATAGTCCTGGACGCTGAAGGCGATCGACGTCGATTTGGAGTGGTTCTTGCTGTAGTTGAAGCCGAAGCTGGTCTTGACCGTCGCACTTGGCGTCAGCGAGAAGGTGGCTTCCGCCGACGCCTCCATGTTGAAGCCGTAGTTCGTGGCCCTGGATTCGTCGCGGTTGAAGTTGATGTCGGTGACGCCGGTGGTTTCCGGATAGGCGCGCAGCGTGGTCGGTTTCGCATCCTTAAGATGATGGAGCTCGGCATCGACGTGGTAGGTCGCCGTGTAGCCGCCCGACGCAACCAGGTCGTTCCCTCCGTTGATGAGTCCGGAGGTCTTCATGATGACGTTGAATTCGTCCTTGCTCGCCGTCGAATCGCGCACGACGGTGATCTCGCGCGTAAGGTACTGGTTGTCTTTGCCATAGGTGGTGTCGGTGAATTCGTAGATCGGCAGATGCGCCGAGCTTCCGTTGCTGGTGGTCGAGGTCCTGCTCGATCGTGCGGGTGCGCGGTCAAGTGCGGGAAGGCTGTCGAGATGGTTCGCCGCCGCTTGCTGGAAGCGTTGGATGTGCCTGGCCTTGTCGGGGTAGTGCAGGCTTTTGCCGATGTCTGTGGAGAAGGTCCGCACGCCGTCGCCCACCTGTCTTGCATAGATGGCCAGGTCGGCGCCGGAGGCCGCTCCGAACAGCCGGGCGGCCTGGCTCCGCTCCGCCGCGGGCAGTCCAGGCTGCGCAAAGACGGCGACGGGAATGCCCGCGTCGAACAGCGCCCGCGTTTCCTCCATGACCTTGTCGTCCGCGAGCCGGCGTGCGTCGATGAAAGCCACCTGGTGCGAGCCGGCGACGGATGCGGCGCGCCGCGAACTCTTGACGGTCTGCTTGCTTAGTCGCGCGCGGGCATCCGCCTCGGTGGTGGCGGTGAGCAGGGTATAGATCTCGGTCAGATTCACCATGGCGGGACGATCCGCCAGCGGCTGCTTGCTGTAGGCAGCCGTTGACGAATCGAGCCTGGGTTCTTGCCAGGCGAGGACAGATCCCGCGCCTGTGGTACAGGCGATGAGAATCAAAGGCAGGCGATATCTGGACATGAGCTGGTTCCTGAGGTTGGAGTGGAACGACACCCGCCGGTACGCGGCGCATCTCATGCCTGCGGCCTGCGCACGCGTCCGCTGCGCCGCGGTTCCCGCCTGGCCTGAGCCGGTGTCCGGATAAAGCGCTAAGGCTCTTTGTATTGCCGCAGCGCCAGCGGCTCCCAGCGCTCGGTCGATGGAACGTCCCGATAGGTGCGGACCCAAGCATCCGGCACCTGCGGCTGGATGCCGCTGAGCGTTGCGATGGTCGCGCCGGCGACGGGTGCGCCGGGATAGGTGGACCAGGGATCGAGCAGCGCGTGGTTGGGGTTGTTGGGGAGAACCTGCTGCCGTTGCGGATCGATGCGCGCTTTCACCGTGTCCCCGTCGACGAACAGCCGCCATCCGCTGTCGCCTCCGTTGTACTTGGAGTTGATGCGGTCTGCCGCCCAGTACCATTTCTGATGCGCACCGTTGCCGCAGTCAGCCAGTCCCACCTGGAGCTCGCCCTGTTCGTGCACCGTCAGGCAGCGCTGGTCGAGGCGGCTCACATAGCGGTCGAAGGCATCGAGGTACCACTGTCCGGCCTTGTCGCCGGGAGCGCGGCTGCATGCGCCGGGCAGTGCCGCGCCGTTGCCGTCGTTGACCAGGCAGCGGCCGGCATTTTCCTTGGACTGCAGGATCACCACGGGTTCGCGGTGCAGGTAGGGCGAGTCCAGGTCGATGCGCAGGGCCGGCGCCGATACCCTGAACGCATGCACGGAAGAGAACGCGTGCAGGTTGCGCTGGTACACCGAGGTCTTCGCGAAAATCCGGATATCGCCTTTCGCGCGCGCCGCATTCAACGTCCACAGGCTGTAGGACTGCGGTGCGAACTGCCGCATCGCGGGCGTGGTGGTGCCGTCGCCGACCAGGGCCTGGATCGCCTTCTCTTCGATCCGGTACGACCAGGTGTTCTGCAGCACGTGGTTTTCCGGCAGCTGCGAAGCTTCCTGCACGGTGGCGTAGTCCTTCACGTCGAAGCTGATCGCGGTCGACTTCGCGTACTCCTTGCCGTGCCGGTAGCCGAAGCTGGTCTTGACGGTGGCGCTGGGCGTGGCCGAGAGCGCGGCTTCGGCGGCGACGTCCAGGTTGAATCCGTAGCTGGTGGTCCTGGACAGATTCTGGTTATGGCTGATGCTGGTCAGGCCGGTGGTTTCCGGGAAGGCCTGCAGCATGGCCGGCTGCTTGTTGCCGCCATAGTCGAGCAGGACGTGCACCATGTAGGCGGAGGTGAATGCGCATTTCCGCACCGCCGCGTGGCATTGCTGCGAGACCTGGTCGCTGCCGCCCTGGATCAGGCCCGAGGTTTTCACGGTGACCTGGAACTGGTCCCTGCTTGCCGTCGAATCGCGAATGACCGCGACCTCGCGGGTCAGGTACTGGCCACTGTCGCCGAAATGGGTGTCGGCCAGTTCGATGAGCGGAAGGTGGTCGGGATGTCCCGGCCCGCCGGCCTGGCGGACCTGCCGTTGCAGTACGGTGCTCGTACGCGGATCGGCCATGGCGGCCAGGTATTCGGCGATGGTCTGCTCGAAGCGCAGGATCCTGGCGGCTTTGGGAGAGCGTCCCGGGTGTGCATCAAGGTGGGTGGAGAACACCCGTACGCCGCGATCGGGCTTCTTCGTATAGATGGCCAGATCGGCTTCGGAGGCGATGCCGAACAAGCCGGAGGCGTGGCTTCGTTCCTCGGCAGCCGTCGCCGGCGGCGTGAAAACAGCGACGGGCATGCCGGCGTCGAACAGCGCGCGCGTCTCGTCGCGCACCTTGGTATCGCCGAGCCGCCGCGCATCGACCAGGGCGACGTCGAGCGGACTCTCGATGGCCGGCACGGCGCGCGAGCTGTCGACCGCGCGCCTCGCCAGCCGCGCTCGGGCTGCATTCGCCGGCTCGGTCGTGAGCAAGGAATAGATTTCGGTAAGGTCCACGATCACCGGTCCGGAGCTGAGCGGCAGGGGATCGAATGCCGCCGTGCGCGGCTTCGGCGTCAATGAAGGCGGTTGCCGGGCCGCCGCCTGCGGATGGGGATCGGAACGGAGCGTCTGTCCGGCATGCGTCGATCCCGCTCCGCAGGTGCAGGCGGCGAGCATCAGGCTGAGGCGGTATCCGCGCATGGGCAGGCTTCCCAGGGTGGTGGGTGGAGGACGGCGCTGGCTTGCGTCCATTGGCCTTCAGCCTGCGTCCTGGCCGCTTACCCGGCAATTCCCATGTAGCCAGAAAGTCTTGCCCCGTTGCCCGGCCTTTGCCGCACGGCGCGGTATGCTTTTCCCGCCGCGCCGTGCTTAAGGCGCATAGCGGGTGAATACATCGTCGTGCGCTTTGGCCCGCGCCTCGTGGCAGGCAAAGCAGGTCCGATGCTGCGCTTCGTCCACCGGCTTGCCGTCCACGAAGCGTCCGTAGCCCCAGCCGCCGGTCGCCGCATATTTCTTCGAGTCCTTCACCATCACCTGCACGGTGGTCGGCGCGCCCGGTACGGTGGCGGCGGCGAATTCGGCGGAAGCCTGCTGCTTCCACGCCAGCTTGACCAGCACGGTGCCGTCCGGGAAAGGCTGCGCGCCACGGCGGTAGGCGTCGACGGCGGTCTTGTTGCCGAGCACCGCGCGGATCTCGTCGAGCGGCGCCGCCTCCAGCGCGGGAGCGATCAGCTCCCATTGGCGATAGCCCTCGGGCAAGGTGACGCCGTAGATGGGCGAGGCCGCGGGCAAGGCCTTGCGCGTATCCGGATGCGCGGCGACGAAAGTGCCGGCGGCCAGCAGTGCGCCCATGCAGGCGAGGGCGTGCAAGGTGTTCATCGTGGCGATTCCCTCGTGGTGGCCGGTCAGAAGCGCGCGACGTCGAGCACGGCCTGCGCGAAAGCCTGCGGTGCTTCCTGCGGCAGGTTGTGGCCGATGCCGCCCTTGATGGTGCGGTGCTCGTACCTGGCGGCAAAACGCCTGGCGTAGGCGGCCGGTTCCGGATGCGGCGCGCCGTTGGCGTCGCCTTCCAGCGTGATGGCCGGCACCGTGATCGGCGGCAGCTCGGCGAGCTTCTTCTCCCATGCGTCGTATTGCGCCTCGCCTTCGACCAGACCCAGGCGCCAGCGGTAGTTGTGCAGCGTGATGGCGACGTGGTCGAGGTTGTCCAGCGCGGCGGCGGAGCGCGCGAAGGTGGCGTCGTCGAAGGCCCACTGCGGCGAGGCGGTTTCCCAGATCAGCCGGGCGAAATCGTGCGTGTACTTCGCATAGCCCGCCGCGCCGCGCTCGGTGGCGAAGTAGAACTGGTACCACCACTGCTGCTCGGCCTTGGGCGGCAGCGGGTCGTGGTTGAGCGCCTGGCTGCCGATCAGATAGCCGCTGACCGAGACCAGCGCCTTGCAGCGCTCCGGCCACAGCGCGGCCATGATTTCGGCGGTGCGCGCGCCCCAGTCGTAGCCGGCGACGATGGCCTGCTTGATATTCAGCGCGTCGAGCAGGGCCAGTCCATCGGCGGCCAGCGCGGCCTGCTGGCCGTTGCGCGGTGTGTCGGCCGAAACGAAGCGCGTGTCGCCGTAGCCGCGCAGGTAGGGAACGATCACGCGATAGCCGGCCGCGGCGAGGATCGGTGCGACGTCGACATAGCTGTAGATGTCGTACGGCCAGCCGTGCAGCAGCAACACCGGCGTGCCGTCGGCCGGGCCGTCCTCGGCGTAGGCCACGTCGAGCACGCCGGCGCGGATGCGCTTCATGCGGGCGAAGGAGGTACGGCCGGCGGTGGTGGTGGGCTTCTTTACCGGAGCAGCGGTACTGCCAGCCGGCGCTGCGAAAGCCAGTCCCGCCAGCGGCGCGCTGGCCAAGCCCAGCGCGGCGGCGCCGAGCAGCCTGCGCCGCTGGCTGTCGATGGAAGCGGGCGCGGCGTTCGCATCGGCGCCGGCACCGGCGGTGCGCGACTGATGGGATTCGATCCACGAGCGGAGGGAGAAACGCATGGCAGGGCTCCTTGGGGGCAGGGTGGCCGATCGCCGGCCGGCATGCATAGGAGACGCCTTGCGTGTATCCGGGGTATGTGGACTAGGGCGGGCCGGGGCATCGAAAGGTATCCCGGCCGGGGCCGGATACCTTTCGATACAAAGGGCGGCGGCGCGAAGGCCGGCCCTGCGGGGAGCGGGCGGCTAGAACTGGCGCAATACTTCCAGCGACCAGCGTTCCTCTGGCGGCACTTCCTTGAGCGTGCTGGTCCATTCGGCGGGGATCGCCGGTTGCTTTTGTTCGCCGAGCGTCGGAACGGTTGCTCCGGCCAACGGAGCGCCGGGATAAGTGGACCAGGGATGGAGCAGGATATGGTTGGGGTTGTCGGGAATCTTCTGGTGCTTCTCGCCGTCGGTACGCGCCTTGACCGTATCGTTGTCGACGTAAAGCCGCCATCCCTGGCTGCGGCCGTCGTACTCGGAGTGGATGCGATCGGCGGTCCAATACCATTTCTGCTCGTTGTCCGTATTGCAGTCGGCCATTTCCACCTGCTGTTCGTTGCTGGCGTGGACCGCCAGGCAACGCCCGTCCAGCCGGCTCACGTATCGGCTGCTGGAATCGAGGTACCAGTGCCCGGCTTTCTTGCCGACGGTCTTATCGCAGGTGCCGAGCTTGACGGCGCCATTGCCGTCGTTGATGAGGCAACCGCCGGAACCTTTGCTCGAGCGCAGGATGACGACGGGCTCTCGATGCAGATAAGGAGAGCCGAGGTCAACGATCCAAACGGTCGAAGGTATCGCCGGATTCAATTCGCTGGCTTTCCTGCGGTGCTTGGTGGTGGTGTATGTCTTGGCATAGACATAGGCCTTTCCCTTCGCCGTGGCCGGGAACGTCCACAGGCTGTAGGACTTCGGCGTGAGGTTCTCCATCGCCGGCGTAATGGTGCCGTGGTTATAGAACGCATCGAGCGCGGTCTGCGAAATCTTGTACTTCCATTGGTTGATGAACCAGTTTTCGGGCGTGGAATCGGTGTCGCTGGCTTCTTTGGCTGTTACGGCCAGGGAGTAGTCTTTCGTGCTGAAACTGATGGTCTTTGACGTCGTGTGGCTTTTGCTGAAATTGAAACTGAAACTCTGCTTGACCGAGGCGCTTGGCACCTTCCCCTGCAGGCCGGCCTCGGCTTCGGCGCCGAGATTGAAACCGAAGTTGGTCGTGCTGGATTCCGTCTTTTCGTAAGACATATCGGTCAGGCCTGAGCTTTCCGGATAAGTGCGAAGGGTCGTCGGCCGGACGCTGTCGTCAAGGCCAAGCATGCCCACGACCTCGTACGACTCGGTAAGCCAGTAGTCGCAATAGGGATTGTCGTTGCAGTTGCGGGCGCCGCCTACGATCGTTCCCGAGGTCGCCAGCGAGACATTGAAATTGTCCTTGCTGGAGTTCGAATCGCGGACGATGGTGATTTCGCGGGTGAGGAAGCTTCCTGATGACGAATCGGTCGTGGTTTCGCTCGCTTCGATGATCGGCACGTGTTCCGCGTAGCTGTTGCCTGTCGAGCTTTGCCGGGTTTGCGCTGAGCGCGTCAGTTTCTTCGTGCCCGCGTATGATTCGGAGTCGAGGTATCCGGCAACCATCCGCTGGAAGCGCCCCGCCTGAGCAGCGGCCACCGGTTGGCTGAGGTTTCTGTCGACCTGGGTCGAGAAGACCTTGATGCCGCCGCCTTCCTTGATCGTGTAGATCGCCAGGTCGGCGGTGGAGGCGACGCCAAACAGCCTGGATGCTCCATGCCGGTCATGGGCCGGCAGCTGCGCAGGGGCGTATACCGCCACCGGCATGCCGCCATCGAACAGAATGCGGGCTTTCTCCAGCACTCTGTCGTCGTCGAGCCGCCGCACATCGACGAAGGCGATATCGCGGTCGCCGTGCGCCATGATCGCGTCGTGTGGATTGCCCACCGATGCCCTGGTCAATCGCTTGCGGGCCGTATCGATGGTCGAAGTGGCCAGCAGTGGATGAACTTCGCTGAGTTTCAGGATCGCGACGTCATTCGCCAGAGGGACGACGTCGAGCGCTGAAATGGCTGGTTTCCTAGTCCGGTGTGACGTCTGCTCCGCGTTCGCGCACGGCAGGGAGGCACAGACGGCGAGAACCAGGGATAAGCGATGCTTGGTCATGGCATGCATTCCTTCTGCAACGAGAGCGTGGCCGCTGGAATGATGGCCAGCAGCCTGCGCCGCATGCTTGCATCCGGCAATCGCCGATCGATTTCATCCTGTCGTTCTTTGCCTGTTTCGCGGCGCGCGGCGGAGGCGCGCGGATCAGCGGTCAGACGGTTTCCGGATGACGAGACGGTTGTCCACGGAATGAGTGTTGCTGCCAGCTTGCGGACCTTCCGGACCCAGCTGCGACGGATAGTCGATGTTCCAGTCGATGCGGTCGGCGCTGTCGCTCTCTGCGGCAGGCTGGCCGATGTGCATCGCATGGTCGGCCGCGGGCGTCGTTGGCGTATCGGTGGCCTGGGCCACGATGGCCATGCCCAGCGTCAACGCCGCGGCAGCGAGACGGACGGGGAAGGAAAGAAGGGAAGTGCGCATGGCGAGACTCCTGCGTAGTGAATGCGATGGCTGCGATCAGCCGGTGTGCACAGGAAACTCCTTGCGCGTATCTGCGATGTGTCCCGCGCGGTGCGCGAGGGCATGGCAATGTGTACGAAAGAGTGATTGATGCATTCCGATACACAGCGCCGGCACACAGCGAAGGAAGCGCAGATTCAGAACACTGCTGCCTTGGCCTTCCCTATCATCGCGGTGGGTCCTGGCCGGATCGCATCGTGCGCCGCGCGGAATCCGGACACGGAGCAGCCCATCCAGGGTATTGCAGTTTAGTATCCTATTGGATACAGTTGCGATGAATAAAATCAAGCAGACGGAAGTGTTCGCTCAATGGATCGCCGGGCTCAAGGATCTGTCCGGCCGCGCCAGGATCCTAGGCCGCATCACCAGGGCAAGGCTCGGGCATTTGGGCGACGTGAAGTACTTCGGCGGCATTGGCGAGCTGCGCATCGATGCGGGTCCGGGCTACCGGGTCTACTTCGCCAGGGCGGGCAAGACGGTCTATCTGCTGCTCAACGGCGGCGACAAGGCCTCCCAGCCGGCGGATATCGAGCGATCCAAGGCCTTGTGGGCAGCCATCAAAGGAAAGCGGGAGACAGTGCAATGAACACCAAGGTCAAAGAATTCGATGCCGCCGACTATCTCGACAGCGAAGAGGTGATCGCGGCCTATCTCCAGGACGCCCTCGAAGACGGCGACCCCAACGTGTTCCTGCTGGCGGTCGCCGACGTGGTCAAGGCGCGCAGCATGACCCGCGTGTCCCAGGACAGCGGCCTCGGCCGCGAAAGTCTCTACAAGACCATCAAGCCCGGCGCGCGTCCGGGTTTCGCCACCGTGACCAGGCTGCTCGGCGCGCTGGGCGTAAAGCTCCAGGCCGTGCCCGCGACAAGGGCTGCGGCAGCCAGGAAGGCCGCGCCGGCGCAGAAGGTGGCGGCGAAGCAGGGCGCCGCACGCACGCGCAAGGCCAAGCCGGCCAAACCGGCGGCCGCCAAGGCAGCGAAGAAGCGGACCACCCGCTAGCGGCCGCATGTCACGCCGGCGGTTCCTGTCTCGTCCTTGCATCGGGACCAACACAGGAGAACCCGCCCATGTCCAGCAAGACTCCCAGGCTCAACCTCGTCACCGCGGCGCCGGTGCTGCTGAAGGAATACCAGAAGGCCATGATCGCGCTGGCCGCGTCCGCCGGGCTGGAACCCGGCCTGTCCGAGCTCGTGCAGATCCGCGTCTCGCAGATCAACGGCTGCGCGCACTGCCTCAACCTGCATCTGGCCGAAGCGCGTGAGCAGGGCGAGAGCGAGCAGCGCCTGTTCCTGCTCTCCACCTGGCGCGATGCGCCTTGCTATACCGGGCGCGAACGCGCGGCGCTGGGCTGGGCCGAGGCGCTGGCGCGGCTGTCCGAAGGCGCCGACCACGAGGCTGCCTACCAGGCCTTGAAGGAACACTTCACCGACGAGGAACAGGTGAAGCTCAGCGTGACGATCAACATCATCGGCGGCTGGAACCGCCTCGCGGTCGGCTTCGGCGTGTTCGCCGAGGCGGCCGAGGTCAAGGCATCCGCACGCGCGGCGGCTGCCGCGTGACGGACGAGGCGCCACCGGCCTCCGGCAGCTTCGAGCCTCTGCGCCCGAAGCTGCTGCGCGTGGCCTATCACATGCTCGGCTCGGTGCCGGATGCGGAGGACGTGGTGCAGGAGGCCTTCATCCGCTGGATGAAGGCCGACCGCGAGGAGGTGCGCGAACCGGAGGCCTATCTCTGCCGCACCGTCACGCGCCTGAGCCTGGACCTGCTCAAGTCCGCGCACCGCCAGCGCGAGACCTATATCGGGCCGTGGCTGCCCGATCCCGTCGTTGAAGAAGACGCCGTGGAAGACGTCACCCTGCCGCTGATGCTGGCGCTGGAGCGCCTGTCGCCGCTGGAGCGCGCGGCCTTCCTGCTGCACGACGTGTTCGGCCTGGAGTTCACGGAGATCTCTGATGCGATCCAGCGCGACGCCGCTGCATGCCGCCAGCTGGCCACGCGGGCGCGCGTGCATGTGCGCGAGGCGAGGCCTCGCTTCAAGGTGGAGCGCCAGCGCGCGCTGGAACTGGCGGAGGCGTTCTTCCAGGCCACGCGCAGTGGCGATGTGCGGGCGCTCGGCGCCTTGCTGACCGAGGATGTGCGCGCCTATGCGGATGGGGGCGGGAAGCGTCCCGCGTTCGTGGAGCCGGCGCTTGGGTGCACGGCGGTGCTGGCGATCTATGAGCGCGTCGCCGCGTTTCTGCATGAGCGGCCTTCGCGGTTGGTGCGGTTGGGGTTTGTCAATGGGTTGCCGGGGTTTGTGACGCTGGAGGCGGATGGGGAGTTGCAGACGACGGCTTTGTTGGTGGAGGGGGGGCGCGTGGCGGCGATCTATGTGATGCGCAATCCGGATAAGTTGGGGCATCTTCATTGACGTTGAGGCTTGTTATTGCGGCGTAGGCCGGGATCCAGTGGCGGTATCGCTCGGTTGTCGCGTGGCCGCTAACTGGCCGCTTATGCAGCGGGCATTTCGGACGCCTGCCGGCGCCCGAGTCACTTTCTCTTTGCTGGCCCAAAGAGAAAGTAACCAAAGAGAGAATGGCCTAAGAGCCACTGCTCGCGACGCGACTAGAAGGAGCGGTGGGCGGCTGCGGTAACTTGATTAACCTGGGTCTACACGAAACGGCAGTGCGTTTACGTAGCGGGTGCTTCAACGTGCCGTGGCCGAGAGGACTTTCAGTGATCGAGGCCAGCTTCTGTTCTTCGTTCCTGCCTGCCTCACGACTTCACCCCTCTCCCCTCCGGGGAGAGGGCAGGGTGAGGGGGCGGGAGGAGCGTAAGGTTTGTCGTGCCTCACACGCAAAGGCTCAAAAGTTCGGTGAAGCCTTAAAGATCAGGGTGAGGTGGTATGCATCTCAGGGCGTGAGCAGGTCAGGGGAGGGCGGGGGATGCAGGGCGCGGCGAGTGTGCGAACAGCGACGCCGCGGCGATGCCCGCGGCGATCACCAGCGCCACGCCGAATTCCCCGGCGTACCAGGCGCCGTTGCCGCTGGCGTCGGTCATCGGATCGAGCAGCCATTGGATGAAGGCGTTGTGCACCGCGTGCAGCGCGATGGCCGGCCACACCGAACCGGAACGCAGGCGCAGCCAGGCGGCGATGCCGCCGGTGATCAGCACCATCAGGGTGAAGCAGGCCACGGCGTAGGCTTGCGGCGCGGCGCTGTGGTAGTCGGCGAAGAAGATCACCGGCATATGCCAGGCGGCCCAGATCAGGCCGCTGAGCAGCACGGTCGCGCCCATGCCGTATTTCTCGCGCAGCGCGGGCACCAGGTAGCCGCGCCAGCCGATTTCCTCGCCCGCGGCGGACGCCGCGCTCTGGATCGCGCCGAAGGTAAGCGTGAGGAATATCTGCAGCAGGGCGGGGGCGAGCAGGCCGGCGTTCTGCCAGTGCAGGCGCGTGGCGCAGTCGCGCGCGAACTCGCCGAAAGCCGCCGGTGCGAGGCCGCTGAGCCATAGCGGGACATAGGCGAGCAGGCTGTAGAGAATCGGCAGCACATAGCCGGCCGCGACATAGCGCGTGCGGCCCCAGCCCAGGCCGAGCATCGCCACCGAGCGATGGCGCAGCCACGCGGACAGCAGGCCAGCGATGCCGGGCGCCCACATCAGCGAATGGACGACGAAGCCGCGGCCCATGTCCATCGAGCCGCTGCGGGCGAGCAGGACGTAGTAGGGCGTGCTGAGCAGGACGACGAGAGCGAGGTACAGGGCGACGGGGTAGCGCTTGAGGTCCACGGGCGGCGTCCATTCGGAAGTACGGCTAGGATGCGCCAGCCCTGTCCGCTGTTTAAACCGCCGTTGGTCACCTTGCGCCGGCGGCCGCGCTCAGGCTGCCTGCGTTGCCTCGCCGTCCATGCTTTCGCCTTCCTGTCCGGCCACATGCCGCCGCATCGCCTGCGGCGATTGCCCGAATGCGCGCAGGAAGGCGCGGCGCATGCGTTCGCGATCGGCGAAGCCCACTTCGCGCGCGATCACTTCGATCGGATGGCGCGTCTGCTCCATCATCAGCCGCGCCGCTTCCACGCGCAGGTGCTCCACCGCCTTGGCCGGCGACTGGCCGGTCTCCGCGGTGAAGGCGCGGCTGAACTGGCGCGGGCTCAAGCTGGCGGCGGCGGCCAGTTCCTCCACCGAAAGCGTCGAGCCCAGATGGCTCTTGGCATAGGTGAGCGCGTTCTGGATGCGATCGGATTTCGGCTCCAGCTCCAGCAGCGCGGAGAACTGCGACTGGCCGCCGGCGCGGCGGTGATAGACCACCAGTTTCTGCGCGACCTTGCGCGCGACTTCCACGCCGAGGTCTTTCTCCACCATCGCCAGCGCAAGGTCGATGCCCGCCGTCATGCCGGCGGAGGTCCAGATATCGCCGTCGATGATGAAGATGCGGTCCTCTTCCACGTTGACCTTGGGATGGCGCAGCTTGAGCTGCCGCGCGAAGGCCCAGTGCGTGGTGGCGCGGCGGCCGTCGAGCAGGCCGGCCTGCGCCAGCAGGAAGGCGCCGGTGCAGATGGCGGCGACGCGGCGGGTGGTCTGCGGCGCGGCGCGGATCGCTTCGATCAGCGGTGCGGACGGCGCGGGCAGGCCCACGCCGCCGCCGATCAGCAAGGTGTCGAAGGCGTGTGCGCCGATGGCCTCGGTCTGCACGTCCATGCCGAGCGTGTTGCGCACCGGGCCGCCGCGTTCGGACAGCAGGTGGATTTCGTAATTGGTCCGCTGCACGGTGAGGTTGGCGAACTCGAAGACCGAGGCCGCGGCCAGGGTCATGATCTGGAAGCCGGGGAAAAGCACGAAACCGATGCGCTGCATGGCGGACCTCCCGCATGGCATAAAAGGTGGCATCAGCGACATTTAAGCCGAAACCGCTTCGGCTTACAACTAGCGCCACTCGCCGCCTACCCGCCGGCGTTGTGGAGATTCCTTCCGATGTCCGCCATTCCCGAGCAGGTGGCCGCCCGGCCCCGCCTGAACATCCTCAAGCCCCTGGCCGGCGCCGTGGTCGCGGCCGGCCTGGCCTTCTACGGCATCCACTGGTGGACCGCCGGCCGCTTTGTCGAAGACACCGACGACGCCTATGTCGGCGGCGACACCACCGCGATCGGCGCCAAGGTGCCGGGCTATGTGCAGGCGGTGGCGGTGACCGACAACCAGGCCGTGCACAAGGGCGAGCTGCTGGTGAAGATCGACGACCGCGACTACCGCGCCGCGGTGGCCAGGGCGGAAGCCGCGGTCGCCGCGCAGCAGGCCGCGCTGGGCAACCTCGATGCGCAGAAGCATCTGCAGGAGAGCGTGATCGCGCAGGCACAGGCCGCGCTGTCCGCCGCGAATGCCGAAGCGAAGCGCTCGAAGCTGGACGACGCGCGCTACCGCGAACTGGCCGGCCGCGCCGCCGTTTCGGTGGAAAGCGCGCAGCGCGCCGAAGCCACCTTCGCCACCGCCGCCGCCGCCACGCAGCGCGCCGTCGCCGCGGTGCAGGCGGCGCAGCGGCAGCTGGAGGTGATCGACTCGCAGAAGCGCCAGGTCGAAGCCGCGCTGCTGCAGGCCAGGGCCGAAGCCGAACTGGCGCGGCTCAATCTCGGCTACACCGAATTGCGCGCGCCGGTGGACGGCGTGGTCGGCAACCGCCGCGCCCGCGTCGGCACCTATGCTGCCGCGGGCAGCCAACTGCTGGCGGTGGTGCCGGCACACGGCCTGTGGGTGGACGCCAACTTCAAGGAGGACCAGCTCAAGCGCATGCGCGTGGGCCAGGCGGTGGAAGTGCGCGCAGACGTGATGCCCGGCCGCGTGTTCCAGGGCCACGTCGCTAGCCTGGCGCCGGCCACGGGTGCGCAATTCAGCGTGCTGCCGCCGGAAAACGCCACCGGTAACTTCACCAAGATCGTGCAGCGCGTGCCGGTGCGCGTCGAACTCAACGGCACGGACGGCGACCTGGGCGTGCTGCGCCCGGGCCTGTCGGTCACGGCACGCATCGATACCAAGGCGCCATGAGCCCGGTCGCCCACCTCAGCCCGGGGCAGAAGGTATTCGCCTTCGCCAGCATGTGCCTGGGGATGTTCATCGCGCTGCTGGATATCCAGATCGTGTCGGCCTCGCTGCGCGATATCGGCGGCGGACTGTCGGCGGGCGCGGACGACGTGGCATGGATCCAGACTGCCTACCTGATCGCCGAGATCGTGGTGATTCCGCTCTCGGGCTGGCTGTCGCGCGTGTTCTCCACGCGCTGGCTGTTCGCCGCCTCGGCGGCCGGCTTCACCCTCACCAGTCTGCTGTGCGGCGCGGCCTGGGATATCCAGAGCATGATCGTGTTCCGCGCCGCGCAGGGTTTTCTCGGCGGCTCGATGATCCCCACCGTGTTCACCACCGCCTTCGTGTTCTTCGAAGGCAAGCAGCGCGTGATCGCCGCCGCCACCATCGGCGCCATCGCCTCGCTGGCGCCGACGCTGGGGCCGACCCTGGGTGGCTGGATCACCGACCACTATTCCTGGCACTGGCTGTTCTTCATCAACCTGGTGCCCGGTGTGTTCGTCGCCATCGCCGTGCCTTTGCTGGTGAAGATCGACGAGCCGGACCTGTCCCTGCTGAAGTCGGGCGACTGGGCCGGCATCACGCTGATCGCCGTCTTCCTCGGCTGCCTCGAATACACGCTGGAAGAAGGCCCGCGCTGGAACTGGCTGGAAGACGGCACCATCCGCACCACCGCGTGGGTGAGCCTGGTCGCCGGCGTGCTGTTCGTATGGCGCGGCTTGACCGCGGAGCATCCGGTGGTGGATCTGCGCGCGCTGAAGGACCGCAACTTCGCGCTGGGCTGTTTCTTTTCCTTCGTCACCGGCATCGGCCTGTTCGCCACCATCTACCTGACGCCGCTGTTCCTGGGACGGGTGGAAGGCTACAGCGCGTTCCAGATCGGCAAGGCGGTGTTCTCCACCGGTGTGTTCCAGATCCTCAGCATTCCGGTGTACGCGTTTCTTGCCAACCGCGTGGACCTGCGCTGGCTGCTGATGTTCGGCCTGGCCCTGTTCACCGCTTCGATGATCGAGTTCATGCCGATCACGCACGACTGGAGCAGCACCGAACTGCTGCTGCCGCAGGCGCTGCGCGGCATCGGCCAGCAGATGGCGGTGCCGCCGACGGTGACCTTGACCCTGGGCGGCCTGGCGCCGGCGCGGCTGAAGCACGCGTCGGGCCTGTTCAACCTGATGCGCAACCTGGGCGGCGCGATGGGCATCGCCGCCTGCGCCACCATTCTCAACGACCGCACCAACCTGCATTTCTTCCGCCTGGCCGAGCACCTGACGCCGGCCAACGAAGCGATGAACAGCACCTGGAGCGACCTGGCCGGCGCTACCGAAGCGTCCAGCGCCGCCCTGAAACAACTGTGGCAACTGACCTTCCGCGAGGCGCAGACGCTGACTTACGCCGACGCCTTCTTCTGCATCATGCTGTGCTTTGCCGTGGCGACGGTGATGGTCCCGTTGATGCGCAAGGTGCAGCCTCCCACCGGACCCTCCGCCGATGCGCACTAAGCTGCTTTCCTCCCTGCTCGTTCTTGGCCTGGCCGGTTGCACCGTCGGCCCCGACTATGTGAAACCCGCGCTGCCCGCCGCCGGCGCGTTCCATGAAACCGGCGATCTGATGGCGCCGGCCAAGGCCGCGCCGCCGGCGCTGGACACCTGGTGGACCGGCTTCGGCGATGCGCAACTGGTGCGCATCGTGGAGCGCGTGCTGGCGCAGAACCTCGACCTGGCCGCCTCCGCGGCACGCGTGGAACAGGCGCGCGCCGCCGCACGCCACGCCCAGGCCGAGCGCCTGCCGCAAGGCTCGCTCGACGGCAGCGCCGCGCGCGTGCGGCAGTCGGAACTGAGCCCGCTGGGCAGGGTGGCCAGTGCCTTGCCGGGTTACGAACGCAATCACACGCTGGAAGAAGCCGGCGCGGGCGCGAGCTGGGAGCTGGACCTGGCCGGCGGCCTGCGCCGCGAATCGGAAGCGGCGGATGCGGAATACCAGGCGGCCGAAGCCAGCCATGCCGGCGTGCGCGTGTCGCTGGCGGCCGAAGCGGCGGATGCCTATTTCCGCGTGCGCGGCGCGCAGGCGCGCATCGCCATCGCCGAAGATCAGATCCGCAACGAGCAGGGCCTGCTCGACCTGGTGCGCCTGCGCCAGCAGCACGGCCTGGGCACCGCGCGCGAAACCGCGCAGGCCGAGGCGCTCCTGCTGCAGGCGCAGGCCACGGTGCCGCCGCTGAAGATCGAGCTGGAGACGCAGCTGAACCGGCTGGACGTGCTGATGGGCGCGGCGCCTGGCACGTATGCGGAAGAGATCCGGCCCGGGCATGCGCCGTTCGCCATTCCGTCGATCGATACCGCCGAAGGTCCGGCTTCGCTGCTGCGCCGCCGGCCGGACGTGATCGCGGCGGAGCGCCACCTGGCGGCGAGCAATGCGCGGATCGGCGCGGCCGTGGCGCAGTACTACCCGTCGTTCTCGCTGTCGGCGCTGCTGGGTGTGAGTTCGATCGCGCCGGGAAAACTGTTTACCGGTTCGGCCGTGCAATCCAGCGGCGCGCTGGGCCTGCACTGGCGCTTGTTCGACTTCGGTCGCGTGGATGCGGAAGTGAGCGGGGCCAAGGGCGCCAATGCGGAGGCGATGGCCGTGTACCGCGGCTCCATGCTGCGCGCGACCGAGGATGTCGAAGACGCCATCGTCAACCTGGTGCAGCTGGAAGCGCGCCATGGCGTGCTCGACAGCGAGGTCGACGCGCACGTGCGCGCACGCGATGCGGCCAAGGATGCCTACACCGGCGGCGCGGTCAGCCTGATCGAAGTGCTGGACGAGGACCGCCAGCTGCTGGAAGCCCGCGACAGCCTCGCGCGCATCCATGCGGACGAGGCGCGCGCGGCGGTGTCGGTGTTCCGTGCTCTGGGTGGCGGCTGGAACGGCGCCGCTGCGGGCGAGCCGGCCCTCAACGTTGCTGCGTCGCCACGCGCAGGCCGAGCGAAATGAAGATGGCGCCGACGATCTTGCCCTGCCAGCGCGCCAGCCACGAAAGGCGGCCGAGCAGCCGGCCCAGCGGCTTGATCGACAGCGCCAGCAAGCTCGTATAGAGCGAGCTGAGCACCACGAAGATCAGGCCGAGCACGGCGAACTGCAGGAAGGTGGAGCCGCGCTCGGGATGCACGAACTGCGGCATGAAGGCGAGGAAGAACAGCGCGGTCTTCGGATTGAGCAGTTCGGCCGCAATCGCCTGCAGGAAGGCCTTGGCCGGCGCGATCGGCGCCACGGCGGGCAGGGAAGGGTTGCCGGGCCTGGCCAGGAAGGCGCGGATGCCGAGGTAGATCAGATACGCGGCGCCGACGTATTTCACCGCATTGAATGCGAGCGCCGAGGTCATCAGCACCGCCGAGAAACCCGCGGCCGCGAACAGCGTGTGGCCGAAGTCGCCTGCCGCAATGCCAAGGCCGGTAAGCACGCCGGTCTTGCGGCCGTCCTGCAGGGTGCGGCTCACCACCAGCAGCACGGCGGGGCCGGGGATCAGGAACAGGCCGAGCACGACGGCGATGAAGGTGCCGAGGGTGGGCAGGTCGAACATGGCGGGCTCCGGCGGGTGGGCGAGCTGCATGAATCCCTGGCATGGCTTTCAAGTCAAGCGGCACCCTCTCACCACCGTCATTCCGGCGCAGGCCGGAATCCAGTGGCGACAGTCTGTGGCAGAGCCTTAGTGCCGATATCTCGTCAACAGAGCATCGACCTTGTCGCGACCATCGGACATGGTCGTTACTGGATGATTCGCTTCGCTCACCCCTTCGGGGCCGCCCTTCGGGCGTTCTTCGCGCTACGCGCTCGTCCGGCCTGCGCCGGAATGACGGTGTAGGCGAGGTGGCTACATGTAGGGTCGTCATCGTCCCGAAAACACCCCCGCGTAGACATACCCATCACAAACCCAAGCGCAGATTGCGAAGGTTTCGTGAGCGCAAGGTCGCGAACACGGACGTCAACCACAGGGGGCAACACCATGTCATTCAAGATTCTCTGCTGCGACGGCGGCGGCATCCGCGGCGTGATCACGGCGCTGCTGATCCAGGACCTGGACAAGAGCTTCGACATCATCAAGAACGCCGACGGCTTCGCCGGCACCTCGACCGGCGGGCTGATCTCGCTGGGGCTGGTGAACAACGTGGATATCGGCCGCATCGTCGACCTCTACAAGCACGACGGCTCCACCATCTTCACGCCCAATGGCTGGCTGCTCGATGCACAGGCCAGGCAGCGCGACAAGGCGCCCGCGCAGGCCACGGAAGACCTGCTGGGCAGCGGCCCGGGCATCTTCAGCTGCCAGTACGTCAACACCGGCTTGGAGTCGGTGGCCAAGAAGCTGGTGGGCACCGGCCCGCTGTCGTCGGCCAGCCGCTTCGTGGCCGTCAACTCGGCGCAGTTGTGGGACGCCAGCGCCAACAGCTGGATGCCGTGCACCATCTCCAACGGCAAGAACAACGCATTCCGCAACATCAGCATGGTGGACGCCGCGCTCGCCACCTCGGCCGCGCCGACCTATTTCCCGCCGTATGCGGTGGGCGACTTCGGCTACTTCGCCGACGGCGGCACCTTTGCCAACAACCCGTCGATGGCGGCGATCGTCGAGGCGGTCTACCAGGGCTTCGCCAGCAGCACGTCGGACATCGTCATGCTGTCGCTGGGCACCGGCGCCAACCCGGTGGGCGTGCCGATGAACGCCGTCTCCGATCCGCTGGACTGGGGCGTCACCCATTGGCTGTGGCCCTTCAGCGACGGCACGGTGCCGGCCACCGCGCTGCTCAACCTCACCATGGACGCCACCGCCGAGCTGGCGGCCGTGCAGGCCGGCCAGATGCTGGGCGGCAACTATATGCGTGCCAATGTGCCGCTGGACCAGCCGTTCGCGCTGGACGACTATGCGAACGTAGGCGAGCTGGTCCGCGCGACACAGCACTACATCGAGCACTCCGCCGACTGGCAGACGGTGCGCGCCTGGGTGGGAAATAGCTGGAAGTAATGGCGATGAAGCTTCTGCTCACCTCCGGCGGCGTCAGCAACCCGAGTATCCGCCAAGCGCTCGAGGACCTGCTGGGCAAGCCCATCGCCGAGTCCACCGCGCTGTGCATCCCCACCGCGATGTACGGCATGCTGCCGCGCACCGCGGTGATGACCTGGCGGCAGATCGCCGGGCAGACGCCCACGCCGATGGTCGAGCTGGGATGGAAATCCGTCGGCATGCTCGAGTTGACCGCGCTGCCGAGCATCGACAAGGACAACTGGGTTCCGCTGGTGCGGGAAACCGATGCCTTGCTCGTGTGCGGCGGCGATGCGCTGTATCTGCACCACTGGATGCGCGAGTCCGGCCTGGCGGAGCTGTTGCCTTCGCTGGGCCGGACGGTCTATGTGGGACTGAGCGCCGGCAGCATGGTGGTGGCGCCGCAGGTCGGCGAGGAGTTCATCGGCTGGAAGCCGCCCGCCGGCGGCGACAGCGCGCTGGGCCTGGTCGGCTTCTCGATCTTCCCGCACCTGGACAACCCCATGTGCCCGGACAACACCATGGCCGATGCCGTGAAATGGGCCGCGCGGTTGCCGGTGCCGGGGTATGCGCTCGATGACGACACCGCCATCAAGGTGGTGGATGGTGCCGTCGAGCTGGTCTCCGAAGGACAGTGGAAGCTCTTCGAGCGTTAGCCGGCGAGGCCGTGCGCGGCCGGTTTCGCTTCCGCCCGCTACTTCGGCGGCGGCAACCGCGACGCATGGCTGGCCACGATCACCCAGCCCGCGGGCTTGCGCACATAGGTGTCGGTGAACTGGAAATCCAGCGCATAAGGCTTGCCGTCGCTCTTGCCTTCCACGCGGGTGATGCCGGTGACCACCGCTGCATCGCCATACACGCGCACCTTCGAATCGCGGTTGCGGAACACGTCGTACTTCGTGCCGCCGCGCAGGTCGGCGACCTCGTCGGCACGCGTGGTGACCTCGCCGGTGGAGCTGGTGAGGGTGAAGGTCGGGTCCAGATGCTGCTCCAGCCAGTTCGCGTCCTCGCGCTCGAAGGCTGCGCAGATGTCGCGTTCGGCCTGGAGGATCTGCTGGACGTCGTCCTTCTGCGCGGATCGGGCCGGCACGCTCGCCAGCAGAAGCACGGGAAGCAACAGCGCGGGAAGGGCGGCAATGGCACGCATGGTCTGCTCCGGTTCGAGGCGGCGGCCCTGTATAGCATGTGCGGCGCTTCGCCATCGCTTGTCAACTGGCGCATGCTGCGGGGATGGAAGAGTTCATCCAGCCTCGCACATTGGGCCGTGGCCGCAGCTACGTCTATATGCTGCCGTGCCGCGACCAGGATCTGCTGAAGATCGGCTTCTCGCGCGAACCGCTGCTGCGCTTGCGCACGCTGCACCCGCGCTTCTTCGATTACTTCGACCTGGAGCGCGGCCTGCTGCTGGAAGTGGAGCGCGTGGCGCAGGCGCGGGCGATCGAGCGCGACATCCTGCTGCGGCATGCGCCGGAGCGCTCGCCCGCGCCGCTCGCCGTGCCGGACCAGGCGGCGGGGTACACGGAATGGTTGCGCGGCGTCGAGCCGGAAGTGACCGCGCGCCTGCGCGAAGTGGCCGAGCGCGAAGCATGTCCGTTGCACGTTCTGCGCGACTGGGTAAGGCAGATGTTCGACGCGCAGTCGGACCGGCTGTACGACCTGTCGCTCAAACTGCTCGAAGCGATCGAGTACGAGACGTTCAACGTGCCCGAAGCGTTGTCCACACGACAGGCCGCGCGCTCATTGGCGTATGTGCTGGACGCATGCGAAGCCGTCGGCATCGATATGACGGCAAGGTTTCCGCAAGCCGTGCTGGCCTGGCGAAAGTTTGCGCCGGGATGACCGCGCGCGCTGCCATGTCGAACTGCGACGCAGCCCACACTCGCTCCCGAAGCACCTAGACATCTTCATCACAACCCCAAGCGCACATTCCTGCGGCCCACGTACGCAATGTCGTGGGTTTCCACGGACAGGGGGAGTCATGAAGCGCACCACGCATCTGCTGCTGTAGGCCTGCTGCGCCTTCGGCCCTGAAGCCGTGCGCGTTCGCGCATGGTTTTTCGTCGCATGTCCATCGCGGCACGTGCACGTGCGCCCGCGCGGGTGCGCCTGTGCCCGCCGCAGGAAGCTGCGCCCGGGGCCGGGCTTCGCCGTTCGTCATCACCCGAGCCACAACGCATCACCACACACAAGGAGAGTTGCATGAGTACATGTAAGGGTACGCATGAAGGTGTAGCTCGAAACGGTCCACGAACGCCGCGCTGGTGGCGCAGGCTCGCCGTCGCGCCGGCCTGCCTGACCCTGCTGGGACTGGCGATGGCCGAACCCGCCTCGGCGGCGATCCGCCACGGCCTGACCTGGCGCGTGCTGGAACAGCAGGGCGCCTATGTGCATGTCGGCCGCGACGACATCACCAATGCCTACCAGGGCGACACCACGGTCGACCAGATGCTGCCGATCCTGTGCCTGTACAAGGACGGCCGCGCGGCGCCGGGCGGCATCAGCTTCGACTACAGCAACGGCTGGGTGCAGGGTGCGCTGCAGCTCAGCGCGCCGATCACCGGCAGCGCGCTCACCTCGCAAGCGCAGGCCGACGGCATCTGCGCCAGCCAGCTCGGCGCCGGCTGGCGCATGGCGGAATTCCACGACGGCGGCGGCGGCTGGTCGTACTGGGGCACGGGGCAGCTGCCCACCGACACGCGCTTCTGGGTGGCCATCAACGACCAGCCGGCGAATCCGTGGAACTCGGCGGGCGATCCGCCGCCGGTGGATCCGCAGGATCCCAACTTCAACCAGCAGACCGTGCAGACCGGCGCGGGCTGGAAGCTGGTGCAGACGGCCGGCACGCTGGACGACACCGGCGCCGCCTTCAACGAGCAGTTCTACCAGGTGGACGGCGCGGCCGGCTTGAATGCCTCGCCCCTGCCGCAGCAGCTCAAAGATGCGATCGCCGCCGATATCGCCGCCACGCCCGCGGGCGAAGCGGTGAGCTATTCGGTGAGCAAGACGATTGCCGACGAAGTGGCGCTGTCGGCCATGCAGGGCAGTCCCACCCAGCGGCTGATCGATCTGTCGGCGCAGGCGGATTCCGCCTCGATGATGGCGTCGGGCAATGTCAGCCGCATGGGCATCCTCGGTTGCGGCGACAAGGACATCACCAAGAACAAGGCCTTCAACTGGGGCTCGCCGATCAACAGCAACTACAACCTGGGCGATGCCAACAGCGGCTTCACCGGCAACGTGACCTTGTCCGGCACCGCCAACGTCAACGCCACCGGCGAAATCCAGATCACGCTCAAGCGCACCGGCATCTGGTTCGTGTGCGTGCCGTACGGCGTGAAGTTCCGCTACGCGCGGGTGAACGGCACGGCCAAGATCGACCAGGGCGCGACGGTGAGCGGTTCCATCACCTATGCCAACCCCAAGGCCTGGGAGTGGCAGATCGCCAAGCCGTTCCTGTTCTCGATCAACTTCATGGCCGGCCCGATCCCGGTGCATATCGGCTTCAACCTGCCGATCACCGCGGGCTTCGACAAGAAGGGCATCACCGCGACGGTGACCGGCTCGGTGACCTACAGCGGACGCAGGATGGTGTCCGGCTACTTCGACTACAACTGCACCAGTTCGGGTTGCACGGGCAGCCAGTCGCTGGATACCACGGACCTGGGCACGCAGCCGGTGACGGCCAGCGTTTCCGGGCGCTTCCAGCCTTCGCTGTATGCGCAGGTGGCGTTCCGCGGTTACCTGTACAGCGACAGCTTCGCCTATGCGCAGGTCGGCATCCGCCCGTACATCATGGGCGACCTGTGGGGTTTCTACGGCAACAACTGCGGCGATGCGGACGGCGACGGCACGTTCGAAACCGTCGACGCGCTGACCTTCGACCTCGATTGGCAGCTGAAGGTGACCGGCCAGGCCGATACCTTCATCACCAAGGAATGGCGCAAGGACATCTACACCTCGCCGCGCTGGCACGTGCAGTTCTGGGACCTGCTGGGCGGCGCCGGTTCGCGCGCGGTCACGCCGATGGCGGTCGGTCCGGCCACGGTGCCGGCGGGCGCGGCGCAGACCTATACGGCGAAGATGCGCTCGTGCTGGCCGTATGCCGACAACGTCAACTTCTCGGTGGACTGGGGCGACGGCAGCGCCGCGTCGGCGGTGAGCGGTCCGGCCGCCACCGGCGTCAATGCCTCGCACACCTGGGCTGCGACGGGTTCGCCGCTGCTGCGCGTGACGGCGCTGAGCGACGCGCACGGCCGCAACCTGGGCAAGGCCACCCAGCGCACGGTGACGGTGAACAACGCGCACGTGCACCTGGGCCTGACCTGGAAGCTGCTGGGCACCAACGGCTCGTACTCGCACGTGGGCATCGACTCCACCAGCAACCCGTACCAGGGCGACACCAACCCGGCCACCGCGCTGCCGGTGCTGTGCCTGCGCCAGGACGGCCGCGCCGCACCACCGGGGATGACCTTCGACCCGTACAACAACGGCTGGGCGAAGGGCGAGATCCGCCTTACCGCGCCGGTGCAGGGCCTGTCGCTCACCTCGCGCGCGGTGGCCGACAACCTGTGCGCCTCCACCTTCGGCAGCGGTTTCCGCATGGGCGAGTTCCATGACGGCGGCGGCGGCTGGACCTGGTGGGCGCAGGGCGTGATCAGCGGCGCCAGCCGGTTCTGGGTGGCGATCAACGACCAGCCGGCGAATCCGTGGAACTGATCCGGGAGCGGATGTACTAGTTCCATCGTTTGTCGGGGTGCCATGGCGCGAGCATCGGGATGCTTGCGGCATGGCACCTTTTTTTGCGGGCGGTATGGAAATGACTGGAGCTTGTCCGCGAAGCGCCGATCAGGCCGTAGCTGCGCAGCGGCGGCCATTGCGCACCGGACGAGGGGTCTATCTTTTTCTCCCATGGAGGCGCCGGTGCCGGCGTGATGGGTGCGCCGTGCCGAGGGCGGTGGGCATGGAGTTGCCGTGGCAGTCGGTCCAATCCGTGGGAGAGCGATCATGAGCATCCGCAAGCAGGTAGTCCGCCATGTTTTCAACCTTCGCGCCAGCAGGGTGCTTCGAGAGCACGCGCCGTCCCTGCGGGGGGCGATGCGACGCTGGCGCGGACTCGTCATTGCGCCGGCTTGCATGGGCGTGGGGCTGGCCATGGCGGCGACGCCTCCGCCGGCCACTCACAAAGGCATGACCTGGACGTTGCTGGACGCCCAGGGCTCGTTTTCGCACGTCGGTTTCGACGACCACGAACATTCCAATCCGCTGTTCGGCGATACCGGACCGCATGTCTCGCTGCCCGTGCTTTGCCTGAGGCAGGATGGCCGTGCGGCGCCATCGTCGATCGCTTTGGACAAATACAGCGGATGGGCGCAGGGCGAGATCCGCCTGACCGGGCCGGTGGCGGGCGCCACGCTGACGTCGCGGACCGTGGCGGACAACCTGTGTTCCGGCAAGTTCGGCGAAGGCTTCCGCATGGCCGAGTTCTATGACGGAGGCGGCGGTTGGACGTTCTGGGCGGAGGGCTCCATCAGCGACGCGAGCCGATTCTGGGTGGCGAACGACAGCCAGCCGGCGAACCCGTGGAACGTGGATCGGGTGGAGTGAGGTTCCGTTCTGGTCCGCGCGCTAGCGCCGCGCGGTCCGTCCCGTCCTGTTAGTTCCGCCGCTTGGGGCGGTGGGAAAGCCTTGCCGCGGGTGTCATCGGCATCCGCGCATGGCAACCGGCATGTGCTGCGCGTCGTGACAGGCGAATCCGCATCACAGATGGCCCAGGTACTGCATCCCGGTTTGATAAGACTGGCCCTATTTGACTGGCGAATGTCCTCTTTCGGACCGTGTGTTCCCGTATGCTCCGCGCGAAAAATCGGCACCGGCCCGGATGACCCGTCGTTACCGCAGCGGCGAGGGTGCGAGGCGCGGAATCGAACCGCCGGCGGCGGGGCCACGCGCCATCCGCGCCGGGCAGACACGGCGTCGACGCGTTGAGCGCATGGACGATCCCCACGGAACGCGCAGGTTGAGGATACGGACTTGCAGCAGCTCCAACCCAGAAGACCACCGGCCAAGCGCCACCAGCTCAAGCGGCTGCAGCTGCGCCGCAACCAGCTCGAGCGCCTGCAGCACAAGAAGCGCCAGCACCGCATCCAGCTGCTGCAGCAGCAGCGCACCCAGCTGCTGGCCCGGCTGGCGCAATTGATCATCGACATCCTGCGCAGCGGCCTGCAATGGCAGCTGGAATGGGAGGGCGCATCCAGGCCGGTGCCGAAGAGCACGATGCGGCGCGCCAGCATCGTCCGCGCGCCGGTCTCCGGCGTGGTGGCCAGCGTGCTGCCGCGCGAGTGCCTGCAGGATGTGCCTCTGGCCGGTGTGCCTGCCGTTTCCACCTCGCGGCTGTTGGCGGAACTGTGGGTGGACAAACCCTCGCTGGACTTCATGCGCAAGGGCGCCGTGGTGGTCATCCGCTACCGCGCCTTCCCGCACCAGCGCTTCGGGCGCTACAGCGGGCGCGTGCTGTCGCGTTCGCTGCTGGCGATCTCGGCCCACCGGGCCACGCGGCTATTGGGGCGTCCGACGGACGGTCCGCGCTTTCGCGTGAGGGTGTGGCTGGACCAGCAGAGCTCGATCGTCGACGGCCGCACCGAGCCGCTGATCCCGGGCATGACGCTGGATGCGGACATCCTGCTGGAACGCCAGCAGCTGGCCGAGGGCTGAGGCTTCGAGTCAGCCCGGCCGTTCTAGCGGATACCACGGCTGGCACGACAGCGTGCTGCCGGTGATGTGGATGAAGTCGATGAAGTCCCGCGTATGCGGCGCCGCCGCGTGCGCATCGAGCGCGGCCTTGTCGGCGAACACTTCGTGCACCACGAACCTGCCCGCATCGGTGGGGTGCGCGTGCAGCTGGAACGCCAGGCAGCCCGGTTCGGCCCGCGTATGCCGCGCCAGCACGTCGAAGGCCTGCAGGAAACGCTCGCGCCAGTCCGGCGCGACGGTGGGGTAGGCGAGAACGGTGATGGGACCCTGCATGGATGGCCCCGGCGTGCCGCCGTGCGCGCTCACGCTTCTTCCGTGGCGGCCGGCAGCAGCAGGGTGTGGCGGGTGTGGCGCACCTTGGCTTCCAGATAGCGCAGGTTGTGCCGGCCGGAAAACACGCCGGTGGGGCGCACGGCTGCCACTTCGATGCCCAGCGCTTCCAGTTGCGCGCGCTTGTCGGGGTTGTTGGTGATCAGGGTGATGCGGGTAAGGCCCAGTGCCTTGAGCATCTCGGCGGCGGCGGTGTAGTCGCGCTCGTCGTCGCCATGGCCCAGCGCGCGGTTGGCGGCGTAGGTGTCGTGGCCCTGTTCCTGCAGGCGGTAGGCGTCGAGCTTGGCGTACAGGCCGATGCCGCGGCCTTCCTGGCGCATGTAGAGCAGATAGCCGCCTTCCTCGTGCAGCCGCGTCAGCGACTCCTGCAGCTGCGGGCCGCAATCGCAGCGCGCCGAGCCGAGCACGTCGCCGGTGGTGCATTCCGAATGCAGGCGCACCAGCGGCGCGTCGGCCGTGCCGGCGCCCAGGCGCAGGGCGAAATGCTCCTTGCCGTCGGACAGGCCGTGGAAGCTGTACATCAGGCCGGCCGCCTCGCGCCCGTCGGCGAGATGGAGCGGCAACTGCGCGGTGGTGCGCACGCTGGGCGTCTTGTCGAGCGGAACGGCGTGCACGCAGGAAGAGGACATGGAGAGGATCTCGAGGCTTGGGGGAGGCCGCGTGTATAGATGGGGACGATCATGTGAGTGCTCAACGCGCCCTGATGGGTTGTATAGGGCGCGCCCCGCGAAACCGACAGGCCTGCATCGGGAACACAGCGTTCGCCTGGGTGGCCGCGATTCGATCTCCCGGGGCTTTGAGACAACGCGCCATTCTAGCGTTTCGCCCAGCCGCCCGCGCCCGCGGCGAGGCCTCCAATGACTTGCCGCCGGCGCCGCCGCGGTGGACATGGGCGTCTATACTTTCAGGCTGAGCAAGAACGGCAAGGCGCGGAAGGTGCAGGCGCGCTACACCTTTGTCTACCAGAGGATCGACGGCCAGTGGCAAATCGACAATCACCCTTCCTCGCCGATGCCGGGACAAGTTTCGCAACGCGCGGGGACGGTGCGGCAGGCCTGGGGCGCACGCTCACCAGGGCGTGGCGGCGTTCCTGCCTGGGCCTGGCGGGGACCATGGCGGCCATGTCGGCGGCGGCGGGCGAAGCGCCCGCAAGCGCCGCCTTCGTCGACCTGCGCTATCGCTACAGCAATCTGTATTCGCAGTCGGCGCCGCTGCGCGGGCATGCCAATACGGTGCGCCTGCAGTTCGGCTATCGCTGGGCGCTGGGCAACGGCTGGAGCGCCTATGCCGAAGGCATCGCGGTGCGCTCGCTGTTCGGGCGCCAGTACGACGACACCTCCGGCCGCCGCCTGCCGTATCCCGTCGAGGCCGATCCGAAATCGACCGGCCTCACCAATGCCTGGCTGGAATACCGCAACGACGACGTGCGCGTGCGCGTCGGCCGCCAGTACGTGGTAATGGACGGCGGCCGCTTCATCAGCAGCAACGGCTGGCGGCAGACCTCGCAGTCCTTCGACGGCGTGGGCGTGGCCTGGAAGGCGTGGGACGGCGCGGAGCTGCGCTACCACTGGCTGGACCAGGTCAACCGCACGGTGGGCGAGGATTTCCCCGACCGCCAGCAGCGCCGCTGGAAACTCAGCGCGCACCTGCTGCATCTGGATCAGGCACTGCCGCTGGGCAAGCTCACTGCCTACGGCTATTTCATCCGCAACAGCACGCGGCCGGTCAATTCGGTGCGCACGCTGGGCCTGCGCTGGAGCGGTACGCGCAAGCTCGGGCCCGAGGGCGCCAGCCTCGGCTGGATCGCCGACGTGGCCCGCCAGCACGACTACGGCAACAACCCCGCGCAGTTCAGCCTGGGCTACCACCTGGCCGAAGTGAGCTACGGCTTCGCGCCGTTCTCGCTCAAGGCCGGCGAGGAGCGCCTGGACGGCAATGGCCGCACGCCGCTCAACGTGGCCTATGGCGCGGCGCGCGCGTTCAATGGCTGGGTGGGCGCCTTCCGTATTCCGGTGGCGGGATTGCGCGACCGCTACGCGGGCGCGTTCGGCAGCCTGCCGCTCGCGCGCAAGGCGAGCTGGCAGGTGGTCTATCGCCACTTCACCCCGGTACTGGGCGGACCGGCGCTGGGCAACGAGTTCGATGCCGGCGTGCTGTTCGACGTGGGCAGCGGCGTGACGCTGGAAATGCAGTATGGCGACTACCGCGCACGCGGCTATGGCGTGGACGAGCGCAAGCTTTGGCTGGTCGCGCAATACCGCTTCGGCCGCCAGCCGTAAACAACGCGGGCCAACTTCCGGCACTTATCGCCTCGCCTGCCTTGCGCCGATAAGTCGGGGCTGGCAAGTGCGCGCCGCGCACTCCAGGCGGAGGTGGGTGCATGGCGAGCAGGCGTCGTTTCGTACAAGGCGTGGCGGGCGCGCTCGCCGGCGCATGGCTGGCGCCTTCGCTGCTGGCGGCGGAAGCCGGGGCGGACATGGGCGCGGGCAAGAGTGTGAGGGCGGTCGTCGACGATTTCGTCAAGGCGAACGGCTTTCACGGCGTCATCCATCTGGTACGCGGGCAGCGGGTGGTGTTGTCCGAAGCGTTCGGCATGGCCGATGTGGAAACGGGGCGCCGCGCCACGGTCGACACGCTCTATCCCCTGGCCTCGATCAGCAAGTGGTTCGTCTCGGTGGCCGTCTTGCGGCTGGTCGAGCAGGGCAAGCTGGCGCTCGACGGATCCATCGGCGACTACCTGGACGGCTACCGCGCCGACAACGGCGCCAAGGTGAAGCTCAAGCACCTGCTGTCCAATTGCAGCGGCATTCCCAATGGGTTTTCGCCGCGGGTCAAGGCCGATCCGGCGATATGGACCAAGCCCTACACCACGGGCGAGGCGATCGAGGCGTTCTGTTCCGGCGACCTGGCGTTCGAGCCGGGCAGCCGGTTCTCGTACGACCTGACCAACTGGATCCTGGTCAAGGGCATCGTCGAACACGTCACCGGCCAGGATTTCGCGCAGGCCATCGATGCGCTCGTGCTCGCGCCGCTGGGACTCAAGCACGTGCTGCCGCGCTACACCGACGCTGCGCGCGCCCAGGTCGCCGTCGGCTACGCCACGATCGAGCCGCCGGTGCGCAAGATGAATCCGCAGCTGGTTTACATGGTGGCGTCGGGCGGCTATTGCGGCACGGCGGCCGATCTCGTGCGCGCGGCCGAGGGTGTTTATGGCGGTTCGCTGCTGAGCGAGGCTTCGCGCAAGGCGCTGAGCACGATCCTGGTGCCGGCGGAATCGTATGCGCTGGGCGGCCGCGTCAAGGACGTGCAGGCCGATGGCGCGGCACGGGCATTTGCGTGGGAGACGGGGCGCACCGACGGCTACCGCTCGCTGCTGGCGCACCGGCTCGACGGCCAGGCCACCCTGGTGCTGCTCAACAACACCGACCTGAGCCAGAGAACCATCGACGAGTTCGGCGTGGCGGTGTTCGCCGCCGGCGCGCAGGCATAAAAAAAGCGGGGAATAGTGCTATTCCCCGCCGCTTCCAGAGTATAGCGCACCCCCGGGCTTGCCGTAAGGCCGGGGGCCAGGCGCAGCATCGCCGGCCTTGTCGGTATCGACAGCCTTGGGAGCGATGCGATGGCAGAGCACGATGTGGTGATCGTCGGCGGTGGTCCGACGGGTTTGATGCTGGCCGGTGAACTGGCCCTGGCGGGGATCGACGTGGCGATCGTCGAGAAGCGCGCCAACCAGGATGTGCCCGGTTCGCGCGCGGGCGGCCTGCATGCGCGCACGCTCGAGGTGTTCGACCAGCGCGGCATCGCCGACTGGTTCATCGCGGAAGGGACACGGCATCCGCATGCGTATTTCCACGTGGCGCTGGATATCAGCGACTTTCCCACGCGGCACAACTACACGCTGGGGCTGTGGCAGAAGCATATCGAGCGCATCATGGCGAGCTGGGTCGCCGCGCTGCCGGTGACGTTCCATCGCGAGCGCGAGGTGGCTGGCTTCGCGCAGGACGAGCGCGGCGTCAGTGTCGCGCTGGCCGGTGGCGGCTCGCTGCGCGCTTCGTACCTGGTCGGTTGCGATGGCGGCCGCAGCATCGTGCGCAAGACGGCCGGCATCGCATTCGACGGCTGGGACGCCACCAAGAGCTGGCTGATCGCCGAGGCCTCGATGCGCGAGGAGCCCGCCTGGGGTTTCCGCCACGATGCGATCGGCACCCACGCCATCGGCAAGGCCGAGGACGGCCGCGCACGCATCGTGCTGACCGAAGCGCGGCTGAGCTCGGCCGGCGATCCCACGGTGCAGGAAGTCGGCGCGGCCCTGGCCACCGTGTACGGCACCGACTTCGGCATCCACGACGCCAGCTGGGTTTCGCGCTTCACCGATCTCAGCCGCCAGGCCGCGGCCTATCGCGAACGGCGCGTGCTGCTGGCCGGCGACGCCGCGCACGTGCATCCGCCGATGGGCGGGCAGGGGCTCAACCTGGGCGTGCAGGATGCGGCCAATCTCGGCTGGAAGCTGGCGCAGGTGATCAAGGGCACCGCGCCGGACAGCCTGCTCGATACCTATCAAGCCGAACGCCACCCGGTCGCCGCGCGCGTACTGCGCAACACCATGGCCCACGTCGCGCTGCAGCGCAGGGACGAGCGCAGCCTGGCGCTGGACGAATACCTCACCGAGTTCCTCGCCATGGACGAACCGCGCAAGCGCATGGCGGCGGAGGTGATCGGACTGGGCATCCGCTACGACCTCGGCGAAGGGCATCCGCTGCTGGGGCGGCGCATGCCCGACCTGGATCTGCTCACCGCCGGCGGCCCGTTGCGGGTCTACAGCCTGCTGCATGAAGCGCGTCCGCTGCTGCTCAACCTCGGCGCGCACGGGGTGCTCGATGCGGCGATCGGGCCGTGGGCCGATCGCCTGCGCCGCGTCGATGCGGGTTGCGAAGGTCCGTGGGAACTCCCCGTGCTGGGCCGCGTCGAGGCGCCTTCCGCGGTGCTGATCCGTCCCGACGGCTACGTGGCCTGGGTCGGCGAGGGTGGCGACAGCGGACTGGCCGATGCGCTCGCCACCTGGTTCGGCCCGCCGGCGAAGGCGTAGCGCCTTGTCCGCTCCGTCAGGCGGCGTTGGCGGCGTGCAGCGCCGTCCGTCCCTCGAGAAACGCCATGCGCGGCGCCGGATGCATCAGGAAGTTCTGGTGCGAGATATTCCAGGCATAAGCGCCGGCCAGCGGAAACAGCAGGCAATCGCCGATGGCCAGGGCCTCCACCGGCTGTGCACGCGCCAGGACGTCCTTGGGCGTGCACAGCTGGCCGACCAGGGTGACGCGTTCGTTCTCGATGGCCGCGGCGCGCTGGCCGCGCAGGATGCGGAACGGATGGTCGTGGCCCTGCGCCGGCGGCGTGCGGAAATGATGGGTGCCGCCGCGCGCCACGGCGAAGTACTCGCCGTGGCTGCGCTTGATGTCGATGACTTCCATCGCATACCAGCCGCAGGCGACGCTGACGTAGCGGCCCGGTTCGAAGCGCAGCTTCAGGCCATGCGCATGCTGGCGCAGCACCTCGCGCAGGCCGGTGCAGAACCGCAGCCAGTCGAAGGATGCCGAGGGTTCGGCGTAGTCGACGCCGAAGCCGCCGCCGGCATTGACCGTGCCGATATCGAGCCCGTAGGCGGCTTTCCAGCGCTGCGCGATCTCGAGATAGGCGCGCACCAGGGCGAGCTGCATCAGCGCGTCCTTCTGGTGCGACATCAGATGGAAATGGAAGCCTTCCAGCCGCAGCGCGGGATGATCGCGCAGGATCGCCACCGCCTGCGGCAGATCCTGCTCGTCCATGCCGAACGGCGTGGGCTTGCCGCCCATCATCAGGCGCGTGTCGCCGACGCCGGGCACGGCGATATTCATGCGCAGGAAGATCGGCACCGGCCTGCCGCCGCGCTCGGCGATGGACGCGAGGCGGGCGAGTTCGCCCAGGCTTTCCACGTGCAGCGTGCAATAAGGCAGCGATGCGGCAAGGGCCAGTTCGCTGTCCAGCTTGCCGGGGCCGCCGAACAGCAGGGGATGATCCGCTTGCTGCTGGTGCAGCCAGCGCAGCTCGCCGCCGGAGGCCGCTTCGAAGCCGTCCACCCACGGCGCCACGGTCTGCAGCACCGGCGCCTCGGGGTTGGCCTTGGCGGCGTAGTAAAGCTCGCAGCCCTCGGGCAGGGCTTCGCGCATCCAGCGCACGTGCTGCTGCAGCGCCTGCAGGTCGTAGAGGTAGGCGCAGATCGGTTCGGGCGATTCGGCGCGCCATTGGGCGATCTGCGCTTCGATGCGCTCGGGTGGGCAATGCAGGGTCATGCGTGGATACCTGGTCGAAGCGGGATTCAAGCCACCTGGCGCGCGGCGGCCGGCGGGCTGATCGGATTGGGCAGATAGGTGTAGTCGGAGTCGCGGTCGGCGCGCTTGAACAGGCGCGTGCGCAGGTTGTTCTTGCTGGGCAGGGCCGCGCCTTCGAGCAGGCCTTGCAGCAGCGGCTGCGCGCCGTGGCGTTCCTGCCAGCGCTGCGCGATGGCGCCGATGCACGACCACAGCCGCTCTTCGAGTGCGCTGTCGCCGTCGGCCAGGTGGAAGATCGCCTCGGCCAGGTTGTTGACCAGGGCGCAGTAGGCCACGCGCTTCCAGCCTAGCTCCTGGCCGTAATGCACGGACTGCCGCGCGCGTTCCGACAAGCCGGCCAGCGATGCTTCCGGCCAGCGTTCGCGCACCAGCTTGGTGCCTTCCAGGTCGCGTACCCAGAGGCGCGTCGGCATGCCGCGGTCGAAGCCGATCACGGTGTTCTGCAGATGCGGTTCGAGCACGATGCCGTGCTTGAAGAAGGCCAGCCACACGCCGTCCAGCAGCAGGCCGGCATAGGCTTCGAACCAGGCGATGGCGGTGCGCGCATAGCCGGCGGAAGAAGCGGACGGGCGCAGCATCGCCTTGCATATGCTGGCGCCGTGGCGATCGGTGGCGAACAGTGCGCCGGCCACCTGCGGGTGGTAGCGCTCGCGTACCAGGGCGGCGGGATTGTCGCGATAGAGGATGCCGAAGCTCTCGGCCAGCTCGCGGTGCGCCTCGGCGTCGCCGCCCAGCGCACTGAAGTCCAGCGTGGTCGCCGCCGGCTCCAGCATCACGCCGAAGCCCGGCACGCGCTCGCCCACGTCACGCCATGCCGGTTCCAGCAGCGCGGTCATCGCCACCGCGCTTTCCAGTTCGTACCAGGCGTTCTTGCGCACGCAGTTGGTGAGGCGCACGTGGATCGACATCTTGAGGAAGTAGTCGAGCTCCGCGTGATACATGGTGCGCACCGACGAGGTCGGCTGCAGCGCCATGCCCAATGGACCCAGCGGTTCGATCAGGCCGCGTTCGCGCGCCTGCCGCAGCAGCGGATGGGCGAGCAGGCGTTCGGCTTCCCACGGATGGCAGGGGTAGAGATGCTCCGCGCCGGCCACCTTGGCCAGCGTGGCGCGCGCATCGCGGCCCAGGCTGCGCAGCAGTCCCGGATCGATGCGGAACCAGTACAGCGGAACCCGCACCCGCGCTTCCGGCGAGCAGGCCAGCACCTGCGCCAGCGGCACGCCTTCGCGGCTCTTCGGGGTGGGATGCAGCGCGTGGCCCCACAGCATGCTTTGCTCGGCGTCGATCAGCGCGTCGCCGCTGGGCATGGCATCAGCGGAGAGCTCCAGCAGATGGCGGGTGATCTCGATGCTGTTGGCGGATTGCGCCAGCAGCTCGGCGTTGAAGCCGCATTCCGGCGCCAGGCGTTCCAGCAGGAAGTGGATGGTGGTGCGCGCATCGGCGCAGCGCCAGCCTTCGCCCGCGGCCTTCAGATATGGCGCCGACGTATAGGTGCAGCGGCCGAGCCGGCTGCTCTGGCCCAGCCGCACGCATAGCGCGTAGCCCGATTGCGCGAAGCCGATGCGCAGCAGCGGGCCTTCGCCGAGCGCGAGGCCGGCCGGGCGGTCCAGTCCGCGGTAATCCATATCGGCCTGGCCGCGCGGCAGCGCGAATTCGCGCAGATAGCAGTTAAGCCAGCAGGCGATCGCCTGCGCATCGGCCTGGGCCGCATACCACTGTTCACGCATCGCTTGCTGAAACATAGGTTTGCCTCGATGGAAGGAAGAGATAGCTGCGCGCGGCGCAGATCAGCGCGATGGCGCCCGCCATCGCCGCGGCGACGAATGGCGTGGCCAGGCCCCAGCGATGCACCAGCGCGCCGGCGGCCACGCCGCCGAGCGCGCCGGCCCATTTGCCGCAGGCGTCGAAGCGGCCGAACAGCCGTCCCGCACCGCCTTGCCCGGCGTGCTGGCTGAGCGCGCGATTGAGTCCGCCGATGGCCAGCAGCATGCCGATGCCGTAGAGCACGCGCGCCGGTGCGAGCAGGCCGGGGCCGGCGAGCAGCGCATGGCCCAGGCAGGCCAGCGAGAACAGGCCCAGTCCGAGCAGCAGCGGCCGTTGCGGAGCGGAGCTGCGTGCGCGCAGCCAGGGCAGCAGCACCAGGTACACCAGGTGCGGCAGGCTGTAGTACAGGCCGGCGTGGCTGTCGCTGCCCACGCCCAGCGCTTCGCTGTAGGAAATGAAATAGGGGAAGGTCACGACCATGGCGAAGTAGAAGAAAAACTGCACGAGCAGCAGCGGCGCCAGTTCGCGCAGATCGTCCGGGGCTTGCGGCTTTACGTTGGCGGAAGAACTTCTGGTCACCGTATCGGCCGGCAGCAGCCAGGTCAGCAGCAACGCCAGCAGCGGCAGCACGGCCAGATAGCGGTACAGCGTCTGCGCCAGGCCCAGGCCGGTCGCCAGGCCGAGCAGGGCCGGCGCGGTGACCATCGCCAGGCGCGCCGAGAACTGCGTCCAGTCCAGCGCGCGCGTCAGCGACTGGCCTTGCGCCTGCGTCGCCAGGTAGGCATTGGCCGCCGCCAGCGAACCGCCGCAGGTGCCCTGCACGATCAGGGCGCACACGAACCAGGCCAGGTTCGGCGCGAAGCCCGCCATCAGAAAGCCCAGCACCAGTCCGGCCTGCGCGCGCATCAGCGAGAGCTTGCGGCCGTAGCGGTCGGCCAGCCGTCCCCAGGCCGTGGCCGTCAGCGCCGTGCACACGGTGGGCAGCACGTAGAGCAGGCCGCTCAGCCAGTCGGGCGCGCCGGGCGCCAGGCCTTCGAGCACGCGCGGCATGAACACCGGCATCCCCAGCGCGGTGAATGCCGCCAAGTAGTGGGCGGCCAGCACGGAAGCGAGCGTGCGCATCAAGCTGCTCCGTCGGCGTGGCGCGCGCCGGCCGCCGTTTCGTCCGCCAGCATGAAGTTGGGGCCGCTGTCGCCGTAGAACTTGTTGATGTCGCTGGCGCCGGTGATGCGCTTGCTGAGCAGGCTGCCGGCGCTGAGCAGGTATTTCACCGGCAGCCAGGGCGCTTGCAGCAGGCGCTCGGCCGGTTGCGTGTCGATGCCCTGGCGTTGCAGTTCGACCAGCGTGGCGCGCAGCGTGCGGCGCAGTACCGCGTACATCGGTCCGCGCCACGCCGGTTGCCATTCGGCCACGCCTTCGAGCACGGCCAGCAGATCCAGCTGCAGGATGATGGTGCAGAACATCCGCGCCAGGGCGGCATCGTCGTCGACCGGAATGCGCGGGTCGCGCAGGGCGCCCAGCGATTCGATCCCCGGCAGCCGCGCGCGCAGGCGCGGCAGCAGGACGCGGGCGGAGTCGTTGTCCTTCATCAGCAGGCGCGGCGCCTGTCCTGGGGCGTAGATCAGCACGGTGTTCTGCTGGTTGGCTTCCAGCGCCACGCCGTAGGCCAGCCACAGGCGCAGGTGCACTTCGCTCAGCAGCGATACGTACGATTGCCACCAGGCGAGCAGGTCGCCCTGGTGGAAACGGTCGGCAAGATGCGCGGCGAAGGGACGGCCGTCGGGCATGGTGCTGCTCAGCGCCGCAGCGGGGACAAGGGTGGCGTCGGGCAATGGCGGATAACGGCGGACCAGATAGGCAAGGTGCCTGGCCTCGTCGACGTGGCCGCCGTGCGCTTCGTCCACGTGCACGTAGCGGTTGCGCAGCGCGTCGTCGCCTGCTTCGATGGCGGTGAGCGCCTGGGCGAACCAGTGGCCGTCGTACAGCGTCGACGGCTTGATCAGGCGCAGGTTGAGCGCGCCGAGGGTGCGCATCAGCAGCGGCAATTTGAGGTGGCTGCCGGGATGGTTCACCGGCATCACGGTGCGCACCGACAGCGTAGGCCGTACCGGCAGCCACGCCAGCGGCGCGCGATGCGTATCCGGCGGCAGCGGGAAAGCGTCGCCCTCGTCCAGTCGCGGCCAGGTCAGCGGGTGCACGGGGAGCAGGGCATGCGTCGCGGCCAGCGTTTCGTCCAGCCCTACGTCGCGCATGCGGGGCCAGAACGAGGGTTGCGCGGTGGTGAGCTGCAGCGTCTGGCGCGGCACCGCCAGCCAGCGCAGGTCGAAGCTCGGATCGAACTCCGGCGCATAGGCGCGCATATCCGTTTCGCCGAAGCCGGACTTGGCGCGCGCGGTCGGATAGAACGGATGGTCGCGATAGCTCGCCACCTGGTCGCAGCGCAGGGCGCGCTCGTCCCAGCCGGCGGCATCCAGGGCGCCGGCCAGCGCATCGGTGCGTTCTGTATAGGCCTGGCGCGACAGCGCGCGATGCTCGGCGGCGCAGCGGGCTTCCGCCGCGTAGTCGCGATGCAGCTGGCGGGTCTCCTCGTCCAATCCTTCCGCCAGCAGCGCCAGCCACGCATCCGCGCCGTGTTCGTAGGCCAGCCCCTGCGGCGTCTCGCGCAGCCATCCGTCGCCGAGCGCGCGCAGGCTCTGCATGTAATCGCTGGCCTGCACCGGCAGCCACAGCACGCCGCCGGGCAGGTGGGCGATGCGCCACCAGCGTTCGGGGAAGCGATGTTCCGGCCATGCCTGCCGCGCTGCCGGCGCGGGCGCCGCTTCGCTGCCGCGGTGCACGATCCCGCGCAGGTCCTCGCGCAGGCAGCAGTCGATGATGCGCCAGGCGATATAGCCGCTGTCGCCGCGGTTCATGCGTCGGCTCCCTGGGCGATGTGCCATTGCAAGCCCGGCTCGGTCGCTTCCAAGGCCTGGCCGAGATCGTGCTCGGTCTGGGCCACGATGCTCAGCGTGCCCAGGTAGTCCTTGTTGGAGCGGCTCAGGCGGATCTCGTCGCCCTGTTGCCGCAGCCGCCGGTATGCCACGTGCGCACGCTCGTGTTGCTGCGCGCGGTCGTCGCTGATCTGCAGCAGCCGGCCTTCCTCGCTGGCCACGTAATAGCGCACCAGCGCGTGCTGGCTGGCGGGCTGCAGCGGCACGAGCGGTTCGCCCAGGTGCAGGCGCAGGATGGCCTCGAACCAGCGCCCGCCATGCATGCGGTCGAGCATGAACTCGCGGCCGTCGCCGATGCTGCGGTAGTTGATCTCGACCAGCACGGGGCCGCGTTCGGTAAGAATGAATTCGCTGTGGCAGACGCCGAAGTCCACGCCGAAGGCCAGCACCTGGGCCAGCGCCTGCTGCCGCTGCTGCGTGCCGGCGGGGCCATTCCAGCGCGCTTCCAGTTCGATGAAATGCGGCGGCTCGGACAGCGTCACGTCGAAGCCGCCCACGGCCTGCGTGCGCCGCCGGTCGCTCAGCGTCTCCAGCGTGAACAGCGGACCGTGCAGGAATTCCTCCAGCAGCACCGCGCGCCCCGGGTGGCGTTGCCAGAACGCCTGCAGGTAGTGCTGCAGCTCGCCGGGGTTGGCGCACAGCTGCACGTCGAGGCTGGCTACGCCCTCGCGCGGCTTGGCGATCAGCGGCCACGGCGCATGCGCGGGGATGGCCTGGCCCGGCATCAGGCTTTCGAACCACGGCGCGGGCAGGCCGAGCGAACGCAGGCGTTCGCGCATCGCGGCCTTGTTCTTCGCGGCATAGCACACGCGCCACGGTTTGCCCGGCAGGCCGAATGCTTCGGCGACCAGGGCGGTGGAAGTCTGCAGGTGATCGCTGTTGGAGAACACCGCGGCCGGCCGGATACCCGCGCCGTGCAGCACGTCGATCACGCTCAGCGGATTGAACACATCGCATTCGATCACCTGCTGCGGCGCGTGTTCCGGCGCGCGGCCGAAATACTCCAGGTGCTCCAGCCGGTGATCGGTCAGCAGCACCACGGTCAGGCCCAGGCGGTGCGCGGCGGGAAGGAAACCATCGGTGACCGCCGCGTGGCATACGTGGGTCAGGATCACCAGGGGCGACAGGTTGTCGGTCATGAAGATATCCGTGTGAGAGGTATGCGCGTGGCGGACTGCTCGGATGCCGGTCATGGCCGAAGCGCGGGAACGCGCGCAAGCCATCCACACGGCATCCTCGGCGGTCTGCCGAAGCGCTCGTTTCGACTGTGATGGCTGGGCCGGGCGGGACGCCCGGCTGGCTCGGTAGTGCTGCGGTCCGCTACCGGCAGGGCCGCGAATGCGCTGGTGCGTTCGCGGCGGGTTCTGGCTCGGCGCATCCCCGTGCTTGCATCGGCGCAGGAAGTTGCCGGAATCCTGGGCCGATGCGGCCGATCAATGGTGCATGGCGGCAGGTAAGTTTGGTGTCAACGCGCGGTTGCAGATGCAAGACACGATGCAAGGGCGTGCGCTGCATCACGCTGCATCAGAAGCTCAGTTCCACGCCTGCCGTCGCCGTGCGTCCCGGCGCCGGCTGGCGGCCCCAGGGGCTGGTGTCGATGCCGCGGTACCAGTAGCGGCGGTCGAACAGGTTGTTCACCGCCAGCGTGCCCTTGAGCGTGCTGCTGCCGGCGCGCATCAGCGTGCGCGTGAGCTGCATGTTCCATACCCAGTACGACGGCAGTTCGCCGACGGAGGCGATGGCGTTCTCGCGCACCGTGTTCGCCGCATCGCTGTAGGCGCGGCTGAAGTAGTAGCTGGTGAGCGCGACGACGGTGTCGCCCGCGCCGTAGCTGGCGCCCAGGTTCAACTGGTTGCGCGAGGTATACGGCACGCGCCGGCCGGCGTACTGGCCCGATGCCTGGCTGGCGTCGAGATAGGCATAGCCGGCGCTGAGCTTGAGCGCGCGCAGGCCGGGCGGACTCCATTCCAGTTCCAGTTCCGCGCCCTGGTGGCGGGTCTTGCCCAGGTTGGCGTAGGTGCGCGTGGTGTTGTCGAGCTGGATCTGCTTGTCGAAGTCGATGCGGTACACGTCGAGGTTGATGCTGGTGCCTGCGGCCGGCGTATAGCGCGCGCCGGCTTCGTAGTTCCAGGCCAGCTCGGAGTCGAGATTGTCGCCGTAGATGATCTGCGTCACCTGCGGCGCGCGCAGGGAACGCTGTGCGTCGGCATAGACGTACCACTGCGAGCTGGCCTTGTAGCCGACGGTGAGGCCGGGCAGGGCATTGCGCACGTTGTTCTGCGTGGTGCTGCCGTTGGCGCGGTTGAGGTAGGTGGAATCGAGATGCTCGTAGCGCAGGCCGGGCGTGATGGTCAGGCGGTCGTTGAACAGGCCGACCGCGTCACTGACGTAGGCGGACCAGGCGCGGTCCTTGAACTGCCAGTTGCGCACCAGGGTGTAGACGCCATTATCCAGGCCCGTGTTGCCGACCAGGAAATCGATGTCCTCGTGCACCGCGCGCACGCCGGCCGTCCATTGCTGGGTGACGCTTCCGGAGTCCACATGCAGCGCAATGCGCGGCTCGCTGCCATAGACCTTGAAGCCGCGCGGCGCGCTCTGCAGCAGCTGCGGCGCCAGGTCGGGGCGCCAGGTCTCGCTGGCGAGGCGGCGCATGCCCACGATGAAGTTGCGTGTGCTGTTGGCGCTGAAGCTGCTCCAGGTGAACTGCGACTGGTCGAACGGGCCCCAGGCGCCGAGATCCTGCTGGTAGGTAAGCGAGGCGCGCGTGGTGCGGCCGGTGAAGCGGTCCAGCGGACGGGTGGCCTGGCGCGGGTTCTCCTCGTAGTCGGCCACCGACAGCGCGCCGGCCATGTCCATGTTCGCCACGTAGCGCTGCACGTCGGCCTTCAGCAGCTTGTCGTCGGCCAGCCACCATTCGGTGCGCAGCCTTACGTTCTTCACGTCGGTGCCGCTGTGCTCGCGCCAGTACTGGCCCTTGTTCCAGTCGGCATCCAGCTGCAGGCCGAAGTCGGGCGTGAGGTAGCCGCCGCTGCTTACCGTGGTGTCGCGCAGGTAACGGCCCGCGCCGCCGGCGGTGATCTTCTCGCCCAGCGTGGTGGTCCAGCGCTCGGGGATCGGCTTGCTGACCAGGTTGATCACGCCGCCCACATTGTTGGGCCCGTACTGCACCGCCGCGCCGCCGCGCACGATGTCGATGCGGTCGACCTGGTTCATGGTCACCGGGAACAGCGACAGGCTGGTCTGGCCATACGGCGCCAGCGACAGCGGAATGCCGTCCTCCAGCACCTGCACGCGGCCGCTGCGGCTTTCGTACAGGCCGCGCAGCATGATCTGCGGCAGCACGCCGGTGCCGGTCTCGTCGAAAATCTTGATGCCCGGCACCTGCTGCAGGGCGTCGTCCAGCGAGCGGTTGGCGCCGGTGGCCAGTTCCTCGCTGCCGATCACCTTGCGGCTGCCGGCATAGGTGCGCACGTTCTCCTTCGACGACTGGCCCAGCACATTGCCCTGCACCTGCACGGCTTCGAGGTCGCGCGGCTTGTTCGGCGCGGTGGTGTCATCGGCGTGCGCGGCGGCGGCGCACAGCGCGCAGGCGATGGCGAGGCCGAGGAGATGCAGGCGGGGAAGACCGGTCACGTAGCGATTCCAATGCGGGGAGTGAGGGATCAGGGTTCGCGCAGGGCGCTGGCGCGCTCGCGCAGGGCGGCGAGCAGCAGGCCGCGGTCTTCGCCGGCGAGCATCCAGCGCACTTCGCGGCGGGCCCAATGGCGCAGCTGTTCGTCGTTGCGCGGGTTGGGGCAGAACGGAATGCCGGCTTCGTCGCAGCACTCGGCGATGCGCAGCAGGCGTTGCCACACTTCGGCGTGCAGCGGCTGCGGTCCAAGGCCGAGGTCGAGCGCGAGATCCAGCGCGCCTTCCATCACCAGCGAGATGCCGGGGACGGCGAGGATCCGCGGCAAGGCGCGTACGCCGGCGTCGGTCTCGATCATCGGCACCACCAGGATGTCGCGGTTGGCCTGTTCGATGTAATCGGGCAGCGGCGTCTTGCCGAAGCCGGTGACGCGGCCGCCGGTGATGCCGCGCCGGCCCAGCGGCGGGAAGCGCGCGGCGGCGACGGCGCGTTCGGCCTGCTCGACCGTTTCCAGGCGCGGGATCACCACGCCCCTGGCGCCGGCATCGAGCACGCGGCCGATCAGCTTCTCGTCCACCTCCGGCACGCGCACCCAGGGTGCGCAACCGCCCAGCTCGCAGGCGCGGATGGCGTGCTGCAGCTGGTCGGGGGAGACCAGCAGGTGCTCCAGGTCGAGCAGGACGAAGTCGTAGCCGGCATGGCCCAGCATTTCGCACAGCAAGGGGCTGGGTACGGATTGCAGGAGTCCAATCGAGCGCGGCATGCGAACCCAGGTCCGGTGGGAAGGTGCGCAAGCATAGGTTTAATGAGAATGATTATCAACAAAACGCGTCCACGAAGCGTTGCCGATCGTTCGGATCCAGCTCCGCCAAGGCTTGCCGCGTTCGGGTTGCCAAGTATTAGACCGGACGACTAGCATGCTCGGGCTGACATGGCAGGCGACACCTCATGAATGCTTCGCAGGAGTTCCCCCAACTCTTTGCGGCGGTCCAGCAACTCCGCGCGCGCAGCACGCCCGAGCCGGCCGCACTGGCCACCATTGTCCGCACCAGCGGTTCCACTTTTCGCAGGGCCGGCGCCCGCATGCTGGTGCATGCCGACGGCGAAGTGACCTGCGCGCTCGCCGGCGGCTGCCCCCAGCGCGACATCGTGCTGCGCGCCCAGCGCGCCATGGCCGAGCGCACGCCCGCCCTGGTGCCGTACAACCGCGAATCCAATCTGGACGTGCTGATGGAAGTCGGCTGCGGCGGCGAACTGGACGTGCTGATCGAACCGCTGGTGCAGCCGGACGATTTCCAGTTCTTCGACGTGCTGGCCCGGCTGCACGACGAACGCGCGCCGGCCAGCGTCGCCACCGTGTTCTCGCGCGACGGCGCGGTGCACACGCCGCGCCCGTGGCGGCTGATCCGCCATGGCGCCGGGCATTGGACCGATATCCCCGCGCCGCAGCTGGCCCGGCGCATCCATGCGCTGGCCGACGGCCTGCCGGCCCACGGCGGCGCCGTGCTCGAACGCGCCGAAATGGACGGCGCGCAGATGGACGTGCTGCTGGAAGCCTGGCGGCCCAAGCCCGCGCTGGTGGTGATCGGCTACAGCGAATGCGCGCTGGCGTTGTCACGTTTGGCGCACGGCCTGGGTTGGCAGACCACGCTGGTCGAGCATGTCGCCGCGGTGCGCGGGTCATTGGAAGGTGTCGGTGCGCAGCTCCATGCCGCGCCCGAAACCTTGCCCGAGCGGTTGCCATTCGATCGCCAGACCGCGGTGGTGGTGATGACGCATCACTACGAACGCGACCTGGCCTACGTCCAGGCGCTCGCCCAGGTACCGCTGGCCTATCTCGGCGTGATCGGCTCGCGCGAGCGCGCCGCCCGCATCCACCGTGCCGTATCCGCTTCCGTCACCGCCATCCACGCCCCCGCGGGACTCGATATCGGTTCGGAAACCGCGCAGGAAATCGCCCTCTCCGTCGCCGCCGAAATCATGGCCGCGATGCGCGCGCGTTCCGGCGTGCGACTCAGCCGCACTGACGGGCCGATTCATTCATGACCGGCGCGCGCACCCTCGGCATCGTCCTGCTCGCCGCCGGCGGCGCGGTGCGCTACGGCTCGGCCAAGCAATTGCTGCCGATCGACGGCGAGCCGCTGGTGCGACGCATGGCGCGCGCGGCGCTGCAGGTGTCGCCGCGGGTCGCGGTGGTGGTCGGCGCCTATAAAGACGACGTCGAAGCCGCGCTCGATGGCCTGCCGCTCGATGCGGCCTTCCATGCCGGCTGGCCCTCCGGCATGGGCGGCTCGCTGGCCTTCGGCCTGGGACGCCTGCGCGAACGCCATCCGGAGCTGGCCGCCGTGATGGTGTGCTTATGCGACCAGCCGGCACTCGGCGCAACGCAGCTTCAAGCCTTGGCGAACGCGGCCACCGCCGACCGCATCATCGCCGCGGACTACGGCGACGGCGTGCTCGGCGTGCCCTGCCTGTTCCCCGCGCGCTTCTTCCACGAACTGGAACTGCTGCACGGCCCGGAAGGCGCGCGCAGCCTGCTGATGGCTTATGCGGACCAGGTGCAGGCGCTGCCCATGCCCGAGGCCCGTATCGACATCGACACGCCGGACGACTACGAACGTTGGCGCACGGGCAGCGGATAGCCCGACCGAAGCCGTATCCCCGACATCGCCCATGCACAGACGCGGAGGCAACATGATCGTCCTGAATATCAACGGTGAATCCCGCTCGGTCGACGTCCCGGACGACATGCCCCTGCTATGGGTGCTGCGCGACGTGATCGGCCTGACCGGCACCAAGTTCGGCTGCGGCATCGCCCAGTGCGGCGCCTGCACAGTGCACCTGGATGGCGCGGCGGTGCGCTCCTGCGTGCTGCCCGTTTCCGCCGTGGGCAGCAAGGCCGTCACCACCATCGAAGGCGTCGGCGCCAGCGCGGTGGGCAAGAAGGTGCAGCAGGCCTGGCTGGATATCGAAGTGGTGCAATGCGGCTACTGCCAGTCGGGCCAGATCATGTCCGCCACCGCGCTGCTGGCGGCGACGCCGGAACCGAGCGACGCGGAGATCGACGTGGCCATGTCCGGCAATATCTGCCGCTGCGGCACCTATGTGCGCATCCGCGAAGCGATCAAGCAGGTGGCGACCGGCCAGAAGGTGGCGCCGCAGACCATTCCCAACGTAGCGCCAACAGCCAGCCCGGCTGCCGCGGCCGCCGCGCTGCTTTCCTTCGTTCGCGTGGAGGACGTGGCATGAACGCGCGCTTCGGCAACCCCCTGGGCGAAGGCCGGCCCGACAACCCCTCGCGCCGCGAAGCGCTGAAGCTGGGCGGACTCGTGGTCGCCTTCCTGTGGCTGGGCGGCGGCGCCAAGGTGCTGGGCCGCGCGGTGGCGCAGGGGCCGGTGGCGGCGGGCGATCCCGCGTTCGCGCCGAATGCGTTTATCCGCGTCGGCGCGGATGGCTCGGTGCATCTGGTGATGCCGAGCATCGAAATGGGGCAGGGCGCGTACACCGGCCAGGCCACCTTGCTGGCCGAAGAGATGGACCTGGGGCTGGACCAGATCGTGGTGGAGCATGCGCCCGCCAACCGCAAGCTTTACGCCAACCCCCTGCTGGGCGAGCAGGCCACGGGCGGCTCCACCACCATCCGCTACTGCTGGACCACAATGCGCCAGGCCGGCGCGGCCGCGCGCACCCTGCTGGTCAACGCCGCCGCGGCCAAATGGAAAGTGGACCCCGCGCAATGCACGGTGGCGCGCGGCGTGATCAGGCACGAGGCGAGCGGGCGCACCGTGGGCTACGGCGAAGTGGCCAATGCCGCCGCGCAATTGCCGGTGCCGGAAAAGGTGCAGGAAAAAGACCCCTCCGCCTTCGCCCTGATCGGCAAGCCGCTGCGCCGCGTCGACACCGCCGGCAAGGTCGACGGTTCGCTGCAGTTCGGCATCGACCTGCGCGTGCCGGACATGAAGATCGCCACGGTCAAGGCCTGTCCCACCTTCGGCGGCAAGCTGGTGGCGGTGGACGACAGCCGCGCGCGCCAGGTACCGGGTTTCGTGGCGGTGCTAAAGATCGCCGATGCGGTGGCCGTGGTGGGCGAGCACTTCTGGGCCGCGAAGCAGGCGATGGAAGCGCTGGATATCACCTGGGACCACGGCCCCAACGCGCATTACTCCACCGAGCAGCTGTTCAAGGACCTGGCCGAGGCCTCGAAGAACGGCACGCCGATTCCCGGCAAGTCGGTCGGCAACGTCGACGGCGTCAAAGGCAAGGCGCTGGAAGCCACCTACCAATTGCCCTTACTCGCGCACGCCACCCTGGAGCCGCAGAACGCCATCGTGCACGTGCGCCCCGACGGTTGCGATATCTGGACCGGCACCCAGGTACCGGCGCGCTGCGTCGATGTCGCCGCCAAGCTCACCGGCCTGAAGCCGGAAACCATCGTGGTGCACAACCAGTACATGGGCGGCGGCTTCGGGCGGCGCCTGTTCGAGGATCCGGTCGAGCAGGCCGTGGCCTTCGCGCGCCAGGTGAGCTATCCGCTGAAAGTGGTGTGGACGCGCGAGGAGGACATCGCGCACGACCGCTTCCGCCCGGCCTACTACGACCGCATCGCCGCCACCCTCGGCGACGACGGCAAGCCGCTGGCGTGGACGCACCGCATCACCAGCGGCTCGGTGCTCGCCACCTTCGCGCCGGGTGCGATGGCCAAGAACGGCATGGACTCGGACGCGATCGAATGCGCCGCCGACCTGCCGTACGAATTCCCCAACGTCAAAGTGGAATGGGTGCGGCACGACCCGCCGGACGGCCTGCACCTGGGCTGGTGGCGTGGCGTCGGTCCCGTGCACAACGTGTTCGTGATCGAGAGCTTTATCGACGAGCTCGCGCATGCCGCGAACAAGGACCCGCTGGCCTATCGCCGCGACCTGCTGCAGAAGAACCCGCGCGCCCTGGCGGTGCTGAACCTGGCTGCCGAAAAAGCCGGCTGGGGCAAGGGCAGCCTGCCGGCGCGCGTCGGCCGCGGCGTGGCGGTGGCGGCGCCGTTCGGCAGTTACCTGTGCGTGATCGTCGAGGCGGAGGTCTCGCCGCAGGGCGATGTGAAGCTGCGCCGCGCGGTCGCCGCGGTCGACTGCGGCGTCGCGGTCAATCCCAATACGGTGGAGGCGCAGATCCAGGGCGGCCTGATCTTCGGCTGGACCACCGCGCTGTACAACGGCATCACGCTGAAGAACGGCACCGTGCAGCAGCACAATTTCAACGACTACCGCATGATGCGCATCAACGAGACGCCCGCGCTCGAGGTGCATCTGGTCGACAGCAAGGAAACCCCCGGCGGCATCGGCGAGACCGGCACCGTGATGGCTTTCCCCGCGCTGTTCAATGCCGTGTTCGCCGCCACCGGCGTGCGGCTGCGCAGCTATCCCATCGACCGCGCCGCGCTGGTGCAGGGCGCCGAGGCGCTCAAGGCGGTGGTCACCCAAGCGTCCGATCATGGCCAGGCGCAGGAGGGCAAGGTATGAAACTCGTGCGCGCTGTATTGGCGCTGGTCGCCATCGTCATCGTTGCCGCGGTGGCCTTCACCGCCTACGCCTGGTTCATCGTGCGCGACGGCAAGGAAACCGGCGCACCGCAACCGGCGGTTGCCGGTGCGCCGGCCAGCATCACCGACCCGATCGCGCGTGGCGAATACCTTACCCGCGCGGCCGATTGCGCGGCCTGCCACACCGTGCCCGGCGGCCAGCCGTTCACCGGCGGCCTGGCCTTCAAGATGCCGTTCGGCACGATCTACTCGACCAATATCACCGCCGACAAGGAAACCGGCATCGGCGACTGGAGCGACGACGAGTTCGTGCGCGCGCTGCATGCTGGCGTGCGCAAGGATGGCCAGCCGCTGTATCCGGCTTTCCCGTACACCTCGTATACGGCGCTCAGCCGCGACGACGTGCTCGCCATCAAGGCTTATCTATTCAGCCTGCCGCCCAAGCATGCGCCGGCCACGCCGAACGAGCTGTCGTTCCCGTTCAACCAGCGCTGGGGCTTAAGCGTGTGGAACGCGCTGTTCCTGAAGAAGGAGCGCTTCCAGCCGGTGCAGGGCAAATCCGAGGCATGGAACCGCGGCGCCTACCTGGCCACGGCGCTGGGGCATTGCGACGAATGCCATACGCCGCGCAATGCCATGTACGCGCTGAAGAGCAGCCAGGCCTTGTCCGGCGAAGTGCTGCAAGGCTGGAAGGCCTACAACATCACGCCCGACAAGACCTATGGCATCGGCAACTGGAGCGAGCAGCAGCTGGCCGATTATCTGTCCAAGGGCCATGCCAGCGGCCGCGGCACCGCTTCCGGCCCGATGGGCGAAGTGGTGCAGAACAGCCTGCAATACCTCAGCCAGGAAGACATCGCCGCGCTGGTCACCTATCTGCGCGAGGCAAAACCGCAACAGGGCAGTGCGGGCGCGGAGGTGAACGAGCGCCCGGCCCTGGCCTTGGCGTCGACGGCCAACGCTCCGGGTGCGGAGGAGCTGGCGCAGGGCGGCCTGGGGCAGCACCTGTTCCAGGGCGCCTGCGCCGCTTGCCATGCGTGGAACGGGCAGGGGCGGCAGGTCGAGGCGGCGGCGCTGCTGGGGACACAGGCGGCCAACGATCCGGAAGCGCACAACCTCACCCAGGTGATCCTGCAGGGCTCGACCTTGCGCACCATGCATGGGGAGACCTCGATGCCGTCCTTCGGCCAGGCCTATACCGACGCGGAGGTGGCCGCGCTGGGCAACTTCGTGCTGGTGCACTTCGGCGGCAAGCCGGCGACGCTGACGGCGGACGAAGTGGCAAAGCGCCGCACGCCGTAGGTTGGGGTGAGCCAAGGGCGAACCCCAACACCACGATGATCATGCGCGCTGCGTTGGGGTTCGCCTCTCGGCTCACCCAAACCTACGCTGGCGCGTCCGGCATGGCGCGGGACATAAAACGCTTGGTGTAGCAGCCTTCCAACGCCCATACTTCAACCTGTGCATCAGCCACCGCCGAAGCCTGCGGCTCGTGCGTCCAGACGGGATGATTGTTAATTGAACGTGATGCCTTCCATGCGCCATCCGCGAGGGAAAACGCGCGCGCTTTTGCGAGGCGCGGGAGCGGCGTCATGAACGTGCTGTCCGATCGCTATGGCCGCCACTTCCCCTATCTGCGCCTGTCGATCATCCCCGCCTGCAATTTCCGCTGCACCTACTGCCTGCCCAACGGCTACCACGCCGACCCGGCGGCCACCGCACCGCTGACCTTGGCGGAAATCGCGCGCCTGCTGCGCGGCTTCGCCGCGGTGGGCATGCACAAGCTGCGCATCACCGGCGGCGAGCCGTCGGTGCGGCACGACCTGACCGAGGTGCTGCGTACCGCCGCCGCCATTCCCGGCGTGCGCAAGCTGGCGATGACCACCAATGGCACCTTGCTGTCGCGCCGGCTGGGCGAATGGATGGATGCGGGGCTCAACGCCATCAACGTGAGCGTGGACAGCCTCGACCGCGCCAGTTTCGCGCGCATCACCGGCCACGACCGCCTGGACGACATCCTCGCCGGCATCGACCAGGCCGTGGCGGCAGGCCTGCCGTCGGTGAAGCTCAACGCCGTGCTGCTGCGCGACGTCAACGACCATGAGCTGCCCGCGTGGCTCGACTATCTGCGCGACCGCCCGGTGGGCCTGCGCTTTATCGAATTGATGCAGACCGGCGACACGCTGGCCTTCTTCCGCGAACGCCACGTGCGCGCCGAAACGCTGGAAACGCAACTGCAGGACGCCGGCTGGGAACTGCTGCCGCGCGCCGCCGATGCCGGCCCCGCGCGCGAATACCGCCACACCGGTTACGCCGGCCGCATCGGCATCATCGCGCCGTATTCCAAGGATTTCTGCGCCGGCTGCAACCGCCTGCGCGTCACCGCCACCGGCGACCTGCGCCTGTGCCTGTTCGGCGAGTTCGGCATTCCGCTGCGTCCGCTGCTGCAGCAGGACGACCAGCTCGAAGCGCTGGTGCGCGCGATCGGCGGCCAGCTGGTGCGCAAGGAAGAGACGCACCACCTGCACGAAGGCCGCACCGGCATCACACCTCATCTGGCATCCACCGGAGGCTGATCCATGCTCGAACGCGATACGCGCGTCACCCCGCTCTTATGAGTGCCCGCTCTTATGAGTGCCCGCTCTTATGAGTAATTTCCATATGGCCGACGTGCGCCGCAAGCGCGCCACTGCGCGGCGCGCCGTGGCTGTCGGAGAGTTGTATGCAGGCAGTGCCTATGAAGATCTCGCGCATGGCCGCCTGCCCAAGGGCGACGCCATCGCCATGGCCCAGATCGCCGGCCTGCAAGGCGCGAAGAACGCATCGCAGCTGATGCCGCTATGCCATCCGCTGCCGCTGGAATACATCGACCTGCGCTGCGAGCGCGTGCCGGAACGCCAGTCCATCCGCGTGTACTGCGAAGTGGCCACCTTCGCCCGCACCGGCGTGGAGATGGAAGCGCTGGCCGGCGTCAGCGCGGCCCTGCTCACCTTGTACGACCTGACCAAGCCGGTGCAGCCGGCCTTGTCGATGGGCGGCACGCGCCTGCTGTTCAAGGAAGGCGGCAAGAAAGGCCTGTGGCTGCATCCGGACGGCATGAGCGATGCCGAGCGCGAACACTATCGTCCGCGCGCATCCGCCGGGCTTGAAGGCGTAGCCGCTGCCGTGATCACGCTCAGCGACCGCGCCAGCCGCGGCGATTACGAAGACGTCTCCGGCCCCTTGCTGGTGGAACGCCTGCGCGCGCTCGGCGCCGAAGTCGGCGCCGCCGAACTGCGTCCCGACGAGGAAGAAGGCCTGGCCGCGCGCCTGCGCGAACTCGCCGCCGATGGCACGCGCCTGGTGCTGTGCACCGGCGGCACCGGCCTGGCGCCGCGCGACCGCACGCCCGAAGCGCTGGCGCGCGTGGCCGACCGCCACATCGCCGGCATCGGCGAACTGTTCCGCAGCGAGAGCGGCCGCCACACGCCGATGGCCTGGCTGAGCCGCGCCGACGCGGTGCTGGTAGGCGGCACCCTGGTGATCGCGCTGCCCGGCAGCGCCAAGGCGGTGGCCGAAGGCATGGACATTCTCGCGCCGATCCTCAAGCACGCACTGGACATGGCGGCCGGCGGAGGCCACGCATGAGCCACCAGCTGCTCGAGCCGGACGAGGCCGTGCGCATCGTCCTGGAACACTGCACGCAGGCGCCGGCGGAAGATTGCTGGAGCGAACTGGCGCTGGGGCGCGTGCTGCGCGAGCCGGTGGTCAGCGGCGCCGCGGTCCCGCCGTTCGACAACTCCGCGATGGACGGCTATGCGCTGGGCGGCGGCGCCGAACCCTTGTCGGCCGGCAGCGAATGGCTGGTGGAAGGCGAGCAGGCGGCCGGCGATGCCATGCGCGGCCGCGCGCGCGGCGCCTGGGAAATCATGACCGGCGCGGCGATGCCCGAGGGGCTGGACCGCGTGATCCCGGTCGAGCAGACCGAACGGCTGGAAGCGCCCCACCGCGTGCGCCTGCTGGCCGACGTGGCGGTGGGGCAGAACGTGCGCCTGGCCGGTTCGGACGTCGCCATCGGCGAGACCGTGCTGGCCGCGGGTACGCTGCTGGGGCCGCAGCATCTGATGCTGCTCGCCTCGCTGGGCGTGGCGAAGCTCAGCGTCACCGCGCGTCCGCGGGTAGCGGCGCTGTGCACCGGGCGCGAGCTGGTCGACGACCCCGCCGTGCCATTGGCGCCGGGGCAGATCCGCAACTCCAACGGCCCTTTCCTCGCCGCGCGCATACCCGCGGCCGGTGCCGAACTGGCGCACGCCGAGACGGTGGGCGACGACGTCGACGCCTTTCTCGATGCGGTCGACCGCGCCCGCGCGGCCGGCGCGCGCATCATCATTTCCACCGGCGCCGTGTCGATGGGGCGCTACGACTTCGTGCCGGTGGCGCTGGAACGGCTGGGCGCGCAGGTGCTGTTCCACAAGGTGGCGATCCGCCCCGGCAAGCCGCTGCTGTTCGCGCGGCTGCCGGACGGCACGCTGTTCTTCGGCCTGCCGGGCAATCCGGTCGCGGTAGCGGTGGGCCTGCGCTTCTTCGTGGAGCCGGCGCTGCGCGCGATGCTCGGCCTTGCGCGCGAGCAGCCCTGGCAGGTGCCGCTGGCCGCGCCCTTCGTCAAGAAGCCGCGCCTGCATTTCTATCTGAAGTCGCAACTGGCGGTGGACGAGCGCGGACAGCTGTCGGCCATCGCGCTGCACGGCCAGGAGTCGTACCGCATCCGCCCGCTGGCGGATGCCAATGCCTGGGTGCATATCCCGCTCGATGCCGGCGAGCTGCCTGCTGGCACCTTGGTCGAGGTCCATGGGCTGGGCCATCTGGAAAGTCCGTCGTGGGGTCGCGCATGAAAACCCGGATCGCCCTGTACGGCGCGCTGCGCGAAGCGGACGCTCGCGGCTATCTGGAACTGGACGTGCCACCCGGCAGCAGCATCGCCGAGCTGCGCGAGCTGCTGGCGGCGCATCTGCGCGAGCATGCGCCGCAGGTGAATTCGGGGCTGGTGCGCATCTCGGCCTTCGCCAGCGCGGAGGAGATACTGCACAACCACCGCGAGGTGCCCGAGGGTGTCGAATTGGCGGTGCTGCCGCCGGTCAGCGGAGGTTGAGCGTGGAAAGCGTGATGGACGATCTGCACCTGGCGGTGGTCGAACGCGCCGAGGCCGCGCTGGACGTGGCCGCTGCGCTGGACTTCGTGTCGGACCCGCGCTTCGGCGGCATCGCGGTCTTCGTCGGCAAGGTGCGCGACTTCAATGTCGGCCGCCACGTGGTCGGCATCAGCTACGACCTGTTCGTGCCGCTGGCCCTGCGCACCTTCCAGGCCATCGGCGAACGCGCGCGCGCCGAGGTGGGCGCGCCGCTGAAGCTGTACATCGCCCACGCCAAGGGCGACCTGGGCCTGGGCGACCTCGCCGTGGTGGTTGCCGCGGGCACGCCGCATCGCGCCGAAGCGTTCCGCGCCTGCCGGCTGGCGATCGAAGCGGTCAAGCACGAGGCGCCGATCTGGAAACAGGAGCATTACGTCGACGGCGACAGCGCCTGGAGCGAAGGCTGCTCGCTGTGCGAAGCCTCGGCGGAAGAAACGCACGACACGGCCGGGCATGGCGGTCATGGGCACGCCCACTGAGCCGCCGCGCTGCCTGGGCGTGGTGCTGGCGGGCGGGCTGTCCTCGCGGATGGGACGGGACAAGGCGCTGCTGTCCTGGCGCGGCAGGCCGCTGATCGAGCATCAGCTCGAGGTGTTGCGCGAAGCCGGTGTGGACGAAGCGCGCGTCAGCGGCATGCGCCCGGATTACCAGGGTGTCGCCGATGCCACGCCGCAGGCGGGGCCACTGGGCGGCTTGGCTGGCATCGCGCAGGCGGTGATCGGCGATGCCGACCTGCTGGTGATTCCAGTCGACATGCCGCTGCTGCAAGCCAACCTGCTGCAGCGCTTGCGGAGCGAGCAGCCGCAGGCATCCAGTGTCTCTTTTGCCGGCCACGTGCTGCCGCTGCGCTTGCGCCTGAATACGCGCAGCCGCGAGGCTTTGGCGGAGCTGATGTCGCGCGACGACCCGCGCCGGCGCTCGCTGCGCGCCCTGCAGTCCGCGCTCGGCCACGTGGAGCTGGCGCTGGGTGCCGGCGAAGCCGCGCAGCTGGCCGACTGCAATACCGAAACCCAATGGAACGAGGTGGCCGGATGAAGGTGCAGCTGCAGGGCCAGACATTGCGCCTGCGCATCGACGAAGCGGAGCTGGCGCAACTGCTGGGCGGCGCCGCGGTGGGCAATCGCACGCGCTGGCCGGATGGCCGGCTGGAAAGCCAGCAACTGATCCTGGGCGATGCCCATGGCTGGCAGCGCCATGCCGACGGTTGGCAGGTGGCATTGAATGGCGCCGACGTGCGCGCCTTCGCCGCGCGCCTGCCCAGCCGCGACGGTCTGGAGCTTGCCTTGCCGGTACCCGGCGGCGAGCCGCTGCAACTGTTGTTCGACGTGGACGTGCGCGACAGCGTGCGGCAGCGCCGCGGCAAGAAGGAGGAGGGGGCATGAAACGCGGATATCGTCTCCTGGCGCGCTGGCTGTCGCCGCTGCTGTTGCTGTCCGCCGCGGCGGTGCTGGCAACGGACGCGCCGGTGCTGCGCGTGGCCTACGCCGGTTCGATGGGCGTGGTGATGGACCAGTCGCTCGGCCCGGCCTTCGCCAAGGCGCACGGCGCGCGCTTCGAAGGCGTGGGGCAGGGTTCTTTCGCGCTGGCACGCCTGCTGGCCGGCAAGCAGATGCAGGCCGACGTGTTCGTCGCCATCACGCCGCCGCCGATGAAGGTGGTGCGCGATGCGGGGCTCGCCGGGCGCGCGGTGCCGGTGGCGAGTACGCGCATGGTGGTGATCTATGGCCCCAAGAGCCGTTTCGCCAAGGATTTCGAAGCGGCGGCCAAGGGCAGGAAGACCTGGTACGAAGTGTTGCGCCAGTCCGGACTGCGCATCGGGCGCACCGATCCCGCCGTCGATCCGCAGGGCGCCAACGCCTTGCTGACCTTGCAGCTGGCCGAGACCTATTACCACCAGCCCGGTCTGCTGAAGGACATCGCCGGCGAGCTGCAGAACCCGCAGCAGATCTTCGCCGAGCCTTCGCTGATGTCGCGCCTGGAGGCCGGCCAGATCGATGCCGCCGTGGGCTACGCCAGCGCGGCGTTCTCGCATCATCTGCCGACTATCGATCTGCCCGACGAGATCAACCTCGCGCAGCCGTCCCTGCAGGAAGCCTGGTACGGCAAGGCCAATCTCACCCTGGCCGACCGCAAGGTGCTGAAGGCGCAGCCGCTGGTGTTCTATGCCGCCGTGCTGACCGATGCGAAGCAGGCGCAGCTGGCCGCCGACTTCGTGCAGCTGCTGCAGTCGGCCGCGGGGCAGGCGATGCTGCGCGAACGCGGCTACGACCCGCCGCACGGCGAGGCGCTGTGAGCTCAGCGGCCGGCATGGCGCGTTATCGTCCGCGGCTTTCCGCGCTGCCGGCGGCGCTGGCCTTGCTGCTGCTGGCCACGCCGTTCGTCGGCCTGCTGCTGGCCACGGACTGGCGGCATTTCGGTTTCGCGCATGGCGACGGCGGCGCGGTGCGCGTGTCGCTGGGCTACAGCCTGATCGCGCTGGTGCCGATCGTGGCGCTGGGCACGCCGCTGGCGTGGTGGCTGGCGCGGCATCGCGTGCGCGGGCAATGGCTGGTCGATGCGCTGCTGCTGGTCTCGTTGCTGACGCCGCCGCTGGCGATGGGCCTGCTGCTGGCGTCGATGTACGGGCCTTATGGCCCGGCCGGCCATCTGCTGGAACGCGCCGGCGTGCTGCTGACCAATTCGGCGCCGGCCTTCATCCTGGCGCAGTTCTACGCGGCGCTGCCGTATTACGTGATGGCCGCGCGCACCGCTTTCGAAGGCGTGCCGCGCGAGCTGGAACAGATCGCGCTCACGCTGGGCTATTCGCCCTGGCGCAGCTTCGTCCACGTCAGCCTGCCGCTGGCGCGGCTGGGGCTGGCCGCCGCGGTGGCCTTGGCGTGGGTGCGCGCGCTGGGCGAGTTCGGCGCGGTGCTGATCGTGGCGTATTACCCGCAGGGCATCCCGGTGAAGCTGTGGGTGAACCTGCAGGACATCGGCCTGGATGCGGTGTATCCGCTGCTGTGGGTGTTCTTCCTGGCGGCGCTGCCCTTGCCGCTGGTGCTGGGCATGGCCGTGCGCAGGCGCCTGGCGTGATGCGCATCGATTACCGCATCGAGCAGCCGGTGGCGCTGCACGCCAGCTTCGAGGTGGCCGGCTTCACCGTGCTGCTGGGTGCGAGCGGCGAGGGCAAGACCTTGCTGCTGTCGGCGATCGCGGGGCTGATCGCGGCGCGTGGCGAACCGTTCGACGGGCTGCCGCCGCAGCAGCGTGCGGTGGGTTATCTGCCGCAGGGCCACGCGCTGTTTCCGCACCTGCGCGCGTGGGAGAACGTGGCTTTCAGCCTGCGCGGCGCGCAGCGGCGAGCGCAGGCGCTCCAGTGGCTGGAGCGCGTGGGCATGGCCGATCTGGCCGAACGCTGGCCGGCTTCGTTGTCCGGTGGGCAACAGCAACGCGTGGCCTTGGCGCGCGCACTCGCGCGCAAGCCGAGCCTGCTGCTGCTGGACGAACCCACCTCGGCGCTGGACCCGGTCACGCGCGACGAAGTGCTGGCCGAACTGATCGCCGAAGTGCACGAGGCCGGCATTCCCGCCCTGGCAGTGAGCCACGATCCTGCGCTCGCCGCGGTGGCCGACCGCCTGGTGCTGATGCACGGCCGCCGCATCGTGCAGATCGGCACGCCCGAAGAGGTGCATGCGCAACCGGCGAGCGGCGCGGTGGCGCGGCTGCTGGGGCTGCGCAACGTGCAGCGCGGCCGCGTCGTCGGCTCGCCCGGGGCGCAGCGCCTGTCCTGGCCCGAAGCCGAAGCCAGCCTGCCGCTGGAGACGCCGTTGCCCGATGGCACCTTGGTCGATTGGCATATCGCGCCGGCGGCGGTGCGGCTGCACGATCAGTCCGTCGCGCCAGCGGATGCCATTCCCGCCGCGTTCGAACTGCGCCAGACCGCGCCGCACCGCAGCTATCTGGGCATGCGCTGCGGCCAGGCGCGGCTTTGGGTCGAACCGGTAGAGGGATATGCGCTGCCGGCCGAGCCCATGCTTTCGCTGCCGCCGGAAGCGATTCGCTGCTGGCCGATAGACGGGGGCAATTGAGGTGCGCGCCGGCAGCTGCGCTTGCTCTCTGTGAGCGGAAATGTCGCCGGCTCGGCTATGTGTCGCGAGGCAAGTCCTTGAATCTTCCTGGATATTTCTGGTGGTTGGCTGGGTCGGTTCTGCGCAGAATCGCTGGACTCACCCATCCAGACGAGGCAGCTTTCAGATGCAAGCCAGTAAATGGATGCCTGCCGTGGCGATGTGGCTTCTGATGATCCTGGTCATAGCTCATCCGGGCATCGCATCGGCGACCAAGGCCAGCAATACCGATTTGTGCACGACATCGGGATTGGGATCGTTACCCGGCACCACTCAACAAGGCCCCATCACGGCATTGCGGGACATCCCGATCGGCTCGGTATTGCCGGGCGGACGCACCAATTTACACATCACAGTAACCTGCAAGGCCGGATCGTTCGATACGTCGAGCAACGTAGTCAACATGGCCATGATTTTCTCCGGCACGGCGACCGCTGTGCCGAACATGACCAATGTCTACACCCAGTCCAGCAGTGTCGCGGGAGTGGGATTTCGAATTCTCAACGCTGCCGGCCAAGCCGTGGCGCTTGGCCCGATTTCGACGGATAGCTGCACTCACGCCCAGGCCTTTCTGATCGGCACAGGAACCAATGCCAGCACCACGTTCTCGTTTGATGGTGCATTCGAGCTGGTCAAGATCGGCAGCACTATGAGCAAAGGCTCGCAGACCGTTAAATTCGTGCCGGGCGCTTGTGGTCAAGCCTGGGGAAACAACAACAGCACTGCCAGCGACTGGCGGGTGGCATCGGAAATCAGCAATCCAGCGCTCACCACCTGCACCGTGTCGTCGCACGATAACGAAGTGGCAATGCCGACCATGGCAAGCAGCAGCATGGCAAGCGTTGGTTCGGTAGCGGGCGTCACGGCGTTCACCATCGGGCTTCAATGCAGCGAGGGCGCCATGCTTTATATGACATTGACCGACAGCACGGCTCCTGGCAATACGGGAGATAAGTTGACGCCGGCCTCCAATTCCACCGCCAGGGGTGTGGCATTTCAGATTTCGCGTGGCGACGGAACGGTGGTGAGCTATGGTCCGGACTCGTCGGTGGCGGGCAACACCCATCAGTTCCAGATTGGAGCCTCGGTAGGTGGCTTGATGCAGGTGCCATTCAAGGCGGCATATATTCGTACCGGCATGGTGAATCCTGGCAGCCTTATGGGAAAAGCCACTTTTACCTTGTCCTATCAGTAGGAAACTGGACCTGCTCCGGTAGATCACTGTCGGGAAGCCGCATGGGGCCCTATGATCGGCATTCGAACACCGACGTTCCGATGGCCGCATGAGCACGCCTCCAAAAAATCTCGACCTCGACAAAAGCATCCAGCCCTACGACGGCCCCGCCGGCGGCTGGGGTGCGCTGCGCGCCGTGGCCAAGGCGATCCGCGACCAGATGGCGGTGGCGCGCTCGGTGGAGGCGCTGCAGCGCGCCAACAAGCCGCTGGGTTTCGATTGCCCCGGTTGCGCCTGGCCCGATCCGCGCCACACCTCCTCGTTCGAGTTCTGCGAGAACGGCGCCAAGGCGATCACCTGGGAAGCGACGTCCAAGCGCACCACGCCGGAGTTCTTCGCGCAGCACACGCTGTCCGAACTGTGGGAGTGGACCGACCACGCGCTGGAAGACCAGGGCCGCCTGACCCACCCGATGGCGTACGACGCGGCGCAGGACAAATACGTGCCGGTTTCCTGGGACGAAGCCGCCGCGCGCATCGGCGCCGCGTTGCGCGCGCTGCCCGATCCGACCATGGCGGAGTTCTACGCCTCCGGCCGCGCCTCCAACGAGGCCGCCTTCCTGTACCAGCTGTTCGCGCGCGAATACGGCTGCAACAACTTCCCCGATTGCTCGAACATGTGCCACGAGGCCTCCAGCGTCGGCCTGCCCGAATCGATCGGCGTGGGCAAGGGCACGGTGCAGCTGGAAGACTTCGAGCATGCGGATGCGGTGTTCTGCATCGGCCACAATCCCGGCACCAACCATCCGCGCATGCTCGGCACTTTGCGCGAGGTATCGCTGCGCGGCGTGCCGATCGTGGTGCTGAACCCGATGCCCGAGCGCGGCCTGGAACGCTTCACCTCGCCGCAGGACCCGGCCGAGATGCTGACCGGCCGTTCGGTGCCGATCGCCACCACGTATTTCAAGCCGAAGATCGGCGGCGACATCGCCACCATGAAGGGCATCATGAAGTGGCTGTTCGAAGCCGACGCGGCGGATCTGGCCGGCGGCGGCAAGGGCGTGCTGGATCGCGGCTTCATCGCCGAACACACCACCGGCTTCGAAGCGCTGCGCGACGACGTGCTCGCCACCTCGTGGGACAGCATTGAGCGCGCCTCGGGCCTGAGCCACGCCGAGATCGAAGTGGCGGCCGGCATCTACGCCGCCGCCGAAAAGGTGATCTTCTGCTATGGCATGGGCATCACCCAGCATCGCCACGGCGTGCAGAACGTGCAGCAGTTGCTCAACGTACTGCTGCTGCGCGGCAACCTGGGCAAGCCCGGCGCCGGCATCTGCCCGCTGCGCGGCCATTCCAACGTGCAGGGCGACCGCACGGTGGGCATTACCGAAAAACCCAGCGCCGCCTTGCTCGACGGCATCCGCCGCGTCTACGGCTTCGAGCCGCCGACCGCGCATGGCCACGATGCGGTGGCCGCGGTGCGGGCGATCGGCGAAGGCCGCTCCAAGGCGCTGCTGTGCCTGGGCGGCAACCTGGCGGTGGCGATGTCGGACCCGCAGGCAACCTTCCCGGCGATGCGCAAGCTCGACCTGGTGGTGCACGTCGCCACCAAACTCAATCGCTCGCATCTGATCCCGGCGCGCGAGGCGTTCCTGCTGCCTTGCCTGGGCCGCACCGAGATCGACCTGCAGGCCGCCGGCCCGCAGTCGGTGACGGTGGAAGACTCCATGTCGATGGTGCATGCCTCGCAGGGCCGGCTGCGGCCGGCGTCGGAGCATCTGCGTTCGGAGCCGGCGATCGTCGCGCTGCTCGCGCGCGCCACGCTGCCGCAGTCGAAGGTGGACTGGGAAGGCATGGTGGCGGACTACGACCGCATCCGCGACGGCATCGAGGCGGTATTCCCGATCTTCGCCAACTACAACGAACGCGTGCGCCAGCCGGGCGGCTTTCACCTGGAGAACGCCGCCGCGTTGCGGCGCTGGAACACGCCTTCCGGCAAGGCGCGCTTCCTGCTGGCCAAGGGGCTGGACGAGGACGCGCCGGCACCCGCCGATGTGCTGCGGCTGGCCACCATCCGCTCGCACGACCAGTACAACACCACCATCTACGGCTACAACGACCGCTACCGCGGCATCACCGGCCGGCGCGACGTGGTCTTCGTCAACCCGGACGACCTGGCCGAGCGCGGCCTGCGCGAAGGCGACCGCATCGACGTGGAAGCCAGCGCCGCGGACGGCACGCCGAACGGGCGCGCGGTGCGCGGTTTCGTGGCGGTGCCGTTCGGCATCGCGCGCGGCTCGGTGGCGATGTACTTCCCCGAAGGCAACGGCCTGCTGGCGCTGGACGAACACGATGCGCGTTCCGGCACGCCGGGCTACAAGTCGATCCCGGTGCGGTTGTCCGCATCGCGCGAACCGGCGGAGGCCTGACCGCCATGCCGCGCTCCGGACTCGCGCGCCGCCATGTCACCGTCCGCCAGGGCAACGACCTGCGCCAGGGCGAGGACTGGCTGGCCGAGGAAGCGCCGGTGGAGCTGCGCTACAACGGCGAATCCTTCGCGGTGATGATGGCCACGCCGGCGGACCTGGAAGACTTTGCCTATGGTTTCTCGCTGACCGAAGGGCGCGTGGCGCGTGCGCACGATATCCGCGGCGTCGCCATCCACGAGCAGCTCGAAGGCTATGTGGTGGACGTCGACGCGGGCGAAGTGGAAGGCGTGGATGAGGACTCCGCCCGCCTGCTGCCGGGACGCAGCGGTTGCGGCCTGTGCGGCAGCCGCCATCTGGAAGACGTGCTGCGTCCGCTGGCACGCGTGCCGGACGGCCCGCTGCTGGAGCCGCATGCGCTGGAGCGAGCGCTGGAGGGTCTCGCGCCGCACCAGCAGCTCAACAGCCAGACCGGCGCGGTGCACGCCGCGGCATGGGCATCGCCGGCCGGCGAGATCCTGCTGGTGCGCGAGGACGTCGGCCGCCACAACGCGCTGGACAAGCTGCTCGGCGCCCTGACGCGCGCCGGCACCGATCTGCGCGGCGGCTTCGTGCTGGTCACCAGCCGCGCCAGCTACGAGATGGTCACCAAGGCGGCCAGTCTGGGCGTCGGCGTGCTCGCCGCGATTTCCGCGCCGACGGCGCTGGCGGTGACGCTGGCGCAGTCCTGCCATCTGACGCTCACCGGCTTCGTGCGGCCCGGGCGCCACGTGGTCTACAGCCATCCGCAACGCCTCAGCGACATGGCGCAAGCGCCGTGATCATCCGCCCCACCCACAGCCATTCGGTGCGCACGCTGCTGTTTGCGCTGAAGGGTTCGATCATCCCCATCATCTGGCCGCGCGTGCTTTATACCGTGCTGCTGTCGCTGGCGGTGGTGCTGGCCGACTGGAAAGGCGTGGCCCTGCATTTCCGGCTGGACGCGGCGCCGCTTACCTTGCTGGGGCTGACCCTGGCGATCTTCCTGGGCTTTCGCAACACCGTGGCCTACCAGCGCTGGTGGGAAGGCCGCTCGCTGTGGGGCGAGCTGGTGATCGCGACGCGCAACCTGACGCGGCAGACGCTGTCCTTCCTGGCGGATGCGCCGCTGCAAAAGCGCCGGCAGCTGGTGCACGCGCTGATCGGCTATACGCATGCATTGCGCCATCACCTGCGCGGCACCGATCCGGAGGCGGACCTGCGCCGCTGGCTTCCGGCCGATATCTGCGCCGTCGCCATCGCCGCGCCCAACCGGCCCAACGCGATTCTCGGCATGCTTGGCGAGGCCTATGCCAAAGAAGCGCGCGCAGCGGGCGTCGACGGCATGCTGCTCGCGTCGATGGACAAGGAACTCAACACGCTTTCGCACGTGCTCGGCGGTTGCGAACGGATCAAGGGCACGCCGATTCCGTTTGCCTACATCCTGCTGCTGCATCGCACGGTGCACGTGTACTGCTTCATGCTGCCGTTCTGCCTGATCCATCCCTTCGGCTGGCTCACGCCGGTGGCGGTGGGCGTGCTGGCGTATACCTTCTTCGGCCTGGATGCCATCGGCGAGCAGATCGAGGACCCGTTCGACCTGCTGCCGAACGACCTGCCGCTGGATGCGCTCAGCCGCACGGTGGAGATCAACCTGCGCAGCCTGCTGGGCGAGACCGAACTGCCGCCGCCGCTGCAGCCGGAAGACTACGTGCTTACTTAGCACAGACGTACACCGATCCTTGAACGCCGGCGGGCGATGATCCGCGCCTGCCGCCTTGTCCATGAGGAAGTTGCCATGAATCAGCGCTTCGATGCCGTCGTAATCGGCGCCGGCCAGGCCGGCCCGCCGCTGGCCGAACAACTGGGCAAGGCGGGCCGGCGGGTGGCGGTGATCGAGCGCAAGCTGGTCGGCGGCACCTGCGTCAATACGGGCTGCATCCCCACCAAGGCGATGGTAGCGAGCGCTTATGTGGCGCATATGGCAGCACGGGCGTATGAGTATGGCGTGCGTGCCGAGGCGGCCGCGCAGGTCGACATGCAGCGCGTGTGGGAACGCACCCAGGGTATTTCGGGCAAGTCGCGCAACGGTGTGGAGCAATGGTTGAGTGGCATGCCCCAGGTCAGCTTGCTGCGCGGGCATGCACGTTTCGAATCGCCGCACAGCCTGCGCGTGGGCGAGGAGCTGATCGAGGCGGAATCGTTCTTCATCAATGTCGGCGGCCGCGCCGCGGTGCCGGATTTTCCCGGCATCCACGACGTTCCCTTCCTCACCAACACCGGCATGATGGCACTGCGTGAATTGCCGGAACATCTGATGATCGTCGGCGGCAGTTATATCGGCCTGGAGTTCGGGCAGATGTTCCGCCGCTTCGGTTCGAAGGTGACCATCGTCGAGCGCTCGGAGCGCTTCCTGCCGCGCGAGGACGCCGACGTGGCCGATGCGGTGCTGGCGATGCTGCGCGGCGAAGGCATCACCGTGCACCTGGGTGCCGAATGCATCGCGCTGGAAGGCAAGGCCGGCGCCATACGCATCAAGGCGCGCGGCAACCAGCTATGCGAACAGGCGGTGGGCACGCATCTGCTGCTGGCGGTCGGGCGCCGGCCGAACACGGACGACCTGGGCCTGGAGCGGGCCGGCGTCGCCATGGACGAGCGCGGCCATATCAAAGTCGACGACCACGGCCGCAGCAGCGTGCCGCATATCTGGGCGATGGGCGATTGCAACGGCCAAGGTGCGTTCACCCATACCTCGTACAACGACTACGAGATCGTCGCCGATGCCGTGCTGGGGCAGGGCAGGCGGCGCATTTCCGACCGCATCCAGGCCTATAGCCTGTTCACCGATCCGCCGCTGGCGCGGATCGGCATGAGCGAGCAGGAGGCACGCAAGTCGGGCCGCGAGGTGCAGGTGGGCACGCGGCCGATGGCGCGGGTCGGGCGCGCGGTCGAGCGCGGCGAGACCACCGGTTTCATGAAGGTGGTGGTCGAAGGCGCCAGCAGGCAGCTGCTGGGCGCGGCGATCTTCGGCATCAACGGCGACGAGGCCATCCATGGCCTGCTGGATACGATGTACGCCAAGGCGCCGTATACGACGGTGTCGGAAGCGGTGCATATCCATCCGACCGTGGCCGAGCTGCTGCCGACCACGCTGCAGAGCCTGAAGTAACGCAGGTTGGGGTGAGCCGAAGGCGAACCCCAACATCGCATCGGATGGAGCCTGCCGCATGATTGTTGGGGTTTTCACCCCAACCTACGCCGACGCTACGCTACCGCATCGGCGCGGCGCGCCAGCTTGCCGGAGACGAAGCGCACGCCGACGCCGGCCACGCACAGCAGCACCGCCGCCAGCTTCATATGCGCGCTGAACAGCGCCACCGCACCGAACAGCACCGCCACGAACAGGTCGCGCAACAGCCAGCTCCAGGCGCGCGGCGCGGGCACGTCCGGCGCCAGCTTGCCGATAAACGAGGCATAGCCCCAGGACGCGGCCAGGCACAGGTAATTGGCCATCAGCGCCAGCGCATAGATCAGCATGCCTTCACCGGATTCGCCGTTGGCGGCGGTCAGCACCACGCGGATCACCACCGGCATCAGCGACACCATGCTCAGCACCGCGAGAGTGAGCAGGGTCATTGGCGTGTCGACGTGGCGCAGGTGGGTGAGCACGCGGCGGTGCTGCATCCAGACGCCGCCGACGATGAAGAAGCTGAGGAAATAGATCAGCAGCGGAGTGGCCCACTGGGCGATCAGGCCGTGGGCGGCGGCGGCTTCCTCCGGTTTCAGTTCCACCGCCGACAAGGTGAGCGCGATCGCGAACACGCCGTCGGACAGCATCACCAGGCGGTCGAAATGACGCTGGTGCACGTGATGCTCCCGCACGGGCAGCTGATGATTGGATTCCACGTTGAGCTTCCCCCTGGTTGAGGCGGTCATGATGCACTAGTGGGTGGGGAGATCGTAAGGTGTTGCGAGTGGATCCCTTCTCCCCTCCGGGGAGAAGGTGGCGGCAGCCGGATGAGGGGCGGCTCTTGAGGGGGCGCTTCTACGGAGAGAAGAAAAAGGCTCTTAGGTTTTTTTTCGACCCTCCGCTCACCGCTCCGACCGGCCCCTCACCCCAACCCTCTCCCCGGAGGGGAGAGGGGGCGGGTTGCGCGAGGGTGTGGTGTTTGGCATTGGTGCACACGCATCGCTGTGAAGAAAAAGTGCATACCACTCATCCGCATCATTTGGACGTCTAAACATCCGATCGCTTGCACAGGAAACGGTTGACAATCGAATGGCAGCGATGCAAGTTTGCCGCGAACCCGAACGGACCCACTCCTTCGGGTTTTATAGGGGGCGAGATTTGGATCGATCCATGTAAGGGATTGCCGGGCCGGTCCTGGGCTACAGGCGCATCGCTTTCCTACGCGCACTCGCTTGCCTTCGTGTCGCCATGCGGCACGTTCATCTCGTCCATGGGCTCAAGCCAGCGATGGGGATGACGATGATCGAAGCGACACAGCGCCTGCCGTCCGCGACCGCTCTTTCCAGGTCTGCTTTTTCCAGGCATGCCCTGGCCGTGGCATTGGCCATCGCCGCGATGGCTTCCGGCGGGGCGCAGGCCCAGTCGACCACCGGAACGATCTTCGGCCAGGTCGCGGCCAGCGGCGGCGAGACGGTGCTGATCGAGAATGCCAATGGCTTCCGTCGCGAGGTGGGCGTCGATGCGCGCGGCCGCTACGTCGCCGCGCAGCTGCCGCTGGGCACGTATACGGTGTCGTTGCGGCGCAACGGACAGACCGTGGACTCGCGCAACCAGGTGGCGCTGCAGGTGGGTGCGGGTACCGACGTGTCCTTCATGGCTGCCGCCACGGACAAGCAGGCCACCAATCTCGGCGCCGTCACCGTGGTGGGCAATGCGCTGCCGGCCATCGACGTCACCAGCGTCGATTCGCGCACGGTGATCACCGCCGAACAGCTGGCCAGGCTGCCGCTGGTGCGTTCGGCCGAAGCCGCCGCGCTGCTGGCTCCGGGCGTCAACCGCAACAGCGCCAACTTCACCACCGCCACCGGCAAGCCGCTGGTGAGCTTCGGCGGTTCGGCGGCCACCGAGAACGCGTATTACATCAACGGATTCAACACCACCGACCCGCTCAACGGGCACGGCGGCATCACGCTGCCGTACGGCGCGATCGACCAGCAGGAGGTCTACACCGGCGGCTACAGCGCCCAGTACGGCCGCTCCGACGGCGGCGTGATCAACCAGGTGGGCAAGCGCGGCAGCAATGCCTGGCACTTCGGCGCCCAGGTGCTGTGGGAACCCTCGTACACGCGCAGCGACTACACCGATCTCTACTATGCCAACGGCACGCCGGCCTCGCCGGTGGCGGGGCGCCTGTACGATCCCAAGAGCGGCAACAAGCTGTGGACCACCACGGTCAGCGCCTATGCCGGCGGTCCGCTGGTCAAGGACCGGCTGTTCTTCTTCCTTGCCGGCGAGTTCGAGCGGCAGCAGGGCGCCAACGTCAATGCGGTGGACAACAGCAAGCCCTACCAGACCTACCGGTACGACAGCCCGCGCTGGTACGGCAAGCTGGACTGGAACATCAGCGACAGCCATATCCTCGAGCTGACCGGCGCCTCGGACAAGCGCAAGGGCAGCGGCGCCGTCTACGACTACGACTACACCGCGCGCCGCCAAGGGGCGCTGATCAACGCCGACGACAACACCAAGGTCGGCGGCGACCTCTACGTCGCCAAATACACCGGCTATCTCACCGACAACCTCACGCTGAGCGCGATGTACGGCGAGATGAAAACACGCGACTACGACGTGCCGGGCAGCTACGACGGCGACCTTACGTACGTCAGCGGCATCACCAACCAGAATCCGGCCTTGAACGGCGGCGTGCCGCGCGGCAACAACCAGACCGTCTCCACGCTCTACGATCCGGCGCGCGGCAACAAGACCACCAATACGCGTCTGGACCTCAGCTATCACCTGGGCGACCACACGCTCAGCATCGGCATCGACAACCAGCGTTCGGAAGCGCTGAACCAGGGCAACCGCAATTCCGGCCCCGGCTACACCTGGCAATACGGCCACACCAATACGCCGAACCTGCCGCTGGTTTCCGGACTGGGCGTGCCGGCGCCGGCGGATTTCCCGAACGGGCAGGGTGGCTACTACGTGCAGAAGAACGTCGCCAACAATGCGGTGAGCGTGCGTTCCATGCAGCGCGCGCAATACGTGGAAGACAAGTGGCAGGTCAGCGACCGCTGGCTGCTGTCGCTGGGCCTGCGCAACGACCAGTTCACCGACTACAACCCCAGCGGCGCGGCCTTCATCACCCAGACCAAGCCGCAGTGGGCGCCGCGCCTGGGCTTCAGCTGGGACGTCAATGGCGATGCCAGCTTCAAGGTCTACGGCAATGTCGGCCGCTATTACCTCAGCATGCCGCTCAATCCCGCCACCGGCGCGGCGGCCGGCTACGTCAGCACGCAGCAGTACTACACCTATGGCGGCATCGCCGCCGATGGCACGCCCACCGGGCTGACGGTGATGTCCAACCCGGTGTCGGCGAACAACTCCTTCGGCATACCGCCCGACCCGCGCACGGTGACCGCGCAGGGCATCAAGGCGGAAAACCAGGACGAATTCATCCTCGGCTTTACCAAGGCGGCCGGTTCCACCTGGGTCTACGGCGCCAAGCTGACCCAGCGCATCCTGCGCAATGCCATCGACGACTTCTGCGACGTCAACCGGGTGTTGGACAAGGCGCAGGCGCTGGGCTACGACATCGCCTCCAGCAACAGCTGCTACCTGATCAATCCGGGCCGCGCCAACACCTTCAACCTGGTCACCACCGGCGGGCAGCTGGTCGGCGTGCCCATGAGCAATGCGGAGCTGGGCTTCGATCGCCTGAAGCGCCGCTACTACAGCCTGGAAACCTTCCTGGAGCACCCGTTCGACGGCACCTGGTACGGCAAGCTCGACTACGTGTTCTCGCGCAGCTACGGCAATACCGAAGGCCAGGTGCGCTCGGACCTGCTGCAAGGCGGCGCCTCGGCCAGCGAGGACTGGGACAACTACGCCATCATGGAGCACACCAACGGGCCGCAGAACAACGACCACACACACGTGCTGAAGCTCTACGGCTATTACCAGCTGACGCAGGAGTGGCAGTTGTCCGCCAACCTCAGCGTGCAGTCGGGCAATCCGCGCATCTGCCTGGGCTATTACGGGCCGGATCACACCGACCCCGTGGGTTACGGCAATGCCTACCACTATTGCGATGGCCAGCCGTCGCCGCCCGGCAGCCATGGCCGCCTGCCGTGGCTGCATCAGCTGGATCTGGGCGTGACGTACCGCCCGCTGTTCGCGGCCAAGCGGCTGGCGTTCAATGCCAACGTGTTCAATGTGCTCAACGAGCAGCGGCCGACCTTCCTGCAGCCCAATTCCGAGCAGGCGCCGTATTCGCCCAACCCGCTGTTCGGCACGGCTCTGTATCGGGAAGAGCCGCGCTATGTGCGCGTGAGCGTGAGCTACGACTACTGATTTTTGCTCGTCATCCCGGCGCAGGCCGGACGAGCGCGTAGCGCGAAGAACGCCCGTAGGGCGGCCCCTAAGGGGTGAGCGAAGCGAATCATCCAGCAGCGACATGGCATGGTCATGCCATGAAGTCACTAAAGCTCGTCGCTCGAACGCTATAACTCGATAAAGGCTATCGCTACTGGATCCCGGCCTGCGCCGGGATGACGAGCTGGTTGCGCGCCGTCGTATCTTCATGGCACGCCGGAAGTGCGACCCCCTATACTCCGCCGGCCACGGAGCGAGGGTTTTCGTTCCGGGCGCCATCTCCGCTCACCGCATCACCCGCCAAAGGCTTTATCCGTGACTCTTACCAGGGGCGAGTCGCTGATCCCGCATCGATGCGCCGTCCGGCGCGCCTGCCTGCTCGTGTTCGCCGCCTGCCTGCTGGCATGGCAACTGGCGGCGCAGGCCGCGCAGCTCCCGCTCACCCTGTACGACCAGGGCAGCGGCCTGACCAGCCTCTCGGTGGTGCGCATCTACCAGGACCGCGAAGGCTTCGTATGGGTGGGTACGGAGAAAGGCCTGTACCGCTTCGACGGCATGGCCTTCAGCCAGGTCGGCGCGGAGCAGGGCTTCCAGGTTTCGGAGGTGATCAGCTTCGACGAGGACGTGCGCGGACGCCTGTGGGTCGGGTCGCGCGCGGGCCTGCAGCTGCGCGAGAACGGCCGCTTCGGCTGGGTGCGTCCCGAAGGCAAGCCGCTGCTGGCCGATCGCGGGCAGACCTTGGCGGCCGACGATGCCGGCGGCATGTGGCTGGTGAGCGCCAACCGCCTGCTGCTGCTCAGCCCCGATGGCGCCAGCCACTGGAACGTGACGGCGCCTTTCAGCGACGCGCAGCGGCAGGCCTTTGCCGGACTCGACAAGGTCAGCGCAGTCTTCCATGCCAACGGCAGCACCTGGTTCGGCTGCGGCGACGAGCTGTGCAGCTTGCGCGGTGGACAACTGCGCCGCTACGGCGCCGATGCCGGCGTGCCGGCCGACAAATGGCTGGGCTTCCTCGCCGCGCGCGACGGCAGCCTGTGGGTGCGCGGCATCCACACGGTGCGGATGCTCGCACCCGGCAGCGACCAGTTCGTCGCGCGCGACATGCCGGGCAACAGCGCGGACGTGGCGGCATCGAGCATCGATATCGCGCAGGACCACGAAGGCCGCGTGCTGACGCGAAGCTCCACTGGCCTGGCGCGCTGGGACGGCCAGCGCTGGGAGCTGTTCGGCACCGACGACGGCCTGCCCAAGGTGGGCGTGTCGGCGCTGAGCGTCGACCAGGACGGCACCTTGTGGATCGGCACCTACGGCCGCGGCCTGCTGCACTGGAGCGGCCGCGACGCGGTGGAAAACTGGACGTCCGCGCAGGGGCTGAGCGGTTCGCTGATCTGGTCGATCGACCGCGCGCCTTCCGGCGCGGTGTGGGTGGCCGACGACTGGGGCGGCAGCGTGATCGGCGCGGGGCAGGACCATGCCGAGCCCTGGCCGCTGGCGGTGGCGCCGCCGCACCAGACGCGCACCGTGCTGTCGGCCGCGGACGGCTCGGTCTGGTACTTCCTGTTCGACGGCCGCGTGCTGCGCTACGAACCGGACAGCCGCAAGACCACGGTGGTCGCCACCTTGCCGTTCCTGGTGCGCGGCGCGTTCCAGGACAGCCACGGGCGCTTCTGGGCCTACACGCTCGGCGGCCTTTATGCGCTCGACGGCGCGACCGGCCGGATGGAGCGCGCGGCGCCGGATCTGATTCCCACCTCGATGTGCTCGGATCTGGCGGAAGATCGCGCGGGACGCCTGTGGGCAGCCTGCCGCGCCGGCCTGTTCCGTTTCGCCGACGGCCGCTGGACGCATGTCAGGGTGGCGCCGGAAGAAGCGCTCGGCGGCTACGAGAACGTGGCCGTCACGCCGGACGGCCGGCTCTGGCTCAGCTCCTTGCAGCCCGGCCTGCTCGGCGGCGCGGCCGGCGATGCGGACAGCGTGACGCTCACGCCGGTGGACGATCCGCTGCTGGCCGATTCGCGCGTGTACTTCCTGCGCGCCGATCGCCGCGGCCGCCTGTGGGTGGGCGGCAACAACGGCGTGGACGTATTGAATGCGCAGCGCTGGACGCGCCTGACCTCGCGCGACGGCCTGCTGTGGGACGAAACCAATCATGGCGCCTTCCATGCCGACGAGGACGGCTCGGTCTGGGTCGGCACGCCGATCGGCCTGTCCCATCTGCTGAAACCGGAAGAGCTGCTGGCGCCGCGCGAGCTGCATCCCTGGCTGGTCTCGGCGTTCTACAACGGGCACGAGCTGGCGGGTAAGCAGGCGGAAGCCGACTTCGGCGTCGGCGGCGCCCTGGTGTTGCGCTTCGCGGTGCTGGGCAACAGCTCGGGCAGCCCGGTGCGTTTCCGCTACCGCCTGTCCGATATCGACAACGACTGGGTGGAGGCATCGACGCGCGAAGTGCGCTACGCCGCGTTGCCACCCGGCACCTATCGTTTCGAACTGCAGGCGGTCGACGAAAACCAGCGGCGCCTGTCCGCGCCGATCAGCCTGGGCTTTACCTTGAATCCGCCGTGGTGGCGCAGCACGCCGGCCTTCGCCGCGGCGGTCTTGCTGCTGCTGGCCGCATTCGCGCTGGCCTGGCGCTGGCGCGTGCGCGTGCTGGTCAAGCATGCGCAGCGGCTGGAGCAGGCGGTGGCGGTGCGCACCGAGCAGCTGCAGAGCGCCATGCGCGCGCGCGGCATGCTGCTGGCGCGCATCAGCCACGACCTGCGCTCGCCGCTGGCGGGCATCATCGAAAGCGTGCGGCAATGGCGGCAGGGCAGCCGGCGGCGCGACTATCCGGCGCTGATCGAAGGCAGCGCGCGGCAGCAGCTGGACCTGATCGACGAGCTGCTGGAATTCTCGCGCGACGAGCTCACCGACCTGGAACTGGTGGAGGCGCCCGGCTATCTGCACGCCTTCCTGCAAAGCGTGGCCGAGCAGGCGGCGCTGCCGGCGGAGCGGCGCGGCAACCGCTTCGTCACCCGCTATGCGGAGGATCTGCCCGCCCTGGTCCGGCTGGATTTCCGCCGCCTGCGCCAGGTGCTGGCCAACCTGATCGGCAATGCCGCCAAGTTCACCGACGACGGCTATATCCAGCTCACCGTCACCGCCGCGCCAAGCGTGCCGGGCCGGGTGCAATTGCAGGTGGCGGTGGAAGACAGTGGCATCGGCATCGAGCCCTCCGAACGCGAGCGCCTGGCGCAGCCGTTCGCCCGCGGCGGCAATGCCGCGCATTACGACGGTTACGGCCTGGGGCTGGCGATCGTCACGCAGCTCCTGGGGCGCATGGGCAGCCGGCTGAATATCGACGCCGCGCCCGGCGGCGGCAGCCGCTTCGGTTTCGTGCTGGACGTGGCGCTGGCGGAAGAGGCCGAGCTGGATCAGGAGCTGTCGGCCGAGGGCGGCGGCGAGATCGACGGCGCGGGGCGGCGCATCCTGGTGGTGGACGATCATCCGCAGAGCCGCGACATGCTGTGCGATCTGCTGGACGGGTTCGGCTTCGAGAGCGTGCCGGCGGGGTCGGGCGAAGAGGCGCTGTCGGCCTTGCAGAAGCAGGCCATCGATCTGGTGGTGACCGATCAGTTCATGCCGGGAATGGATGGATGGGCGTTGTTGCGCGCCTTGCGCAGCGAATATGCGGCGGTGCCGGTCCTGCTCTATTCGTCATTGCCGCCGCGGCGTGCGGAGGATGGCGTGGCGTTCGACGATGCGTTGCTCAAGCCGGCCAGCGGGAAGCAGTTGCTGGAGCATATCGATCGCCTGCTGTCGGGCGTAAGCAGCGAAACATGAATCCGCAACTCTTCTCCCCTCCGGGGAGCACGCGGGGAGCGCACATGGATGTGCGCGGCTTTGAGGAGCGAGGAAGATGCCGGCAGGCAGATGAGGGGCGGGTGCTCGCGGCAACGCTTCTACGAAGAAAAGAAGAGCTTTTTGAGCTTGTAGCGACCCTCAGCTCACCGCTCCGCCCGGCCCCTCACCCCAGCCCTCTCCCCGGAGGGGAGAGGGAGCAGAGCTAATGCTCGCCTGTCGTGACACCCGGCAACCGCGCCAACGCCAACTGCTTGCGCAAGCTCTGCACCACCCCGCGCGTCGCCGCCGTCAACGCCATCCCCGACAGGCTCAGCAGATGCACCGGCGTCGGCTCCGGCTCGAACTCCTCGAACACCCGCTGCAGCCGGCTCGCCTTCAAGTCATCCGCGCAGGCGTAGAGCGGCAGCTGCGCCACTCCGGCCCCTTCGCGCGCCGCCACCAGCAGCGTGGACAGATGCCCCGTGCTCAGCGGCCCCGCCGGCTTGCGCACGCGCGCGCCGCGCAAGGTCCAGTGGCGCGAGCCGCCGGCGCTCGGATAACCCAGGCAATGCCGGTCTTCCAGCTGGTCCGGATGCGTCGGCGAACCCAGGCGGCGGAACAGGCGCGGGCTGCCCACCGTCACCATGCGCACGTGGCAGAGCTTGTGCGCCACGATGTCGCCGCGGTCCGGCATCTTGTCGTCCATATGCAGGGCCAAGTCCACGCGCTGCGCCAGCAAGGCCTCGACGCCGCCGTTCATGCTCAGCGCAAGATGCAGGCGCTCATGCTGCGCGGACACTGCCACCAGCGCCTGCGACAGCAGGTCGCCGGCCAGGTCCGGCACGTCGATGCGCACGCGGCCGCCGGGATTGCCGGCCGCGTCCTGCACCGCATGGATGGCCGCTTCCGCCGACTCGCACATCAGCAGGGCGTGGCGGTATACCTCGTTGCCCAGCGGCGTCACGGCGAAGTGGCGCGCGTTGCGCAACAGCAGCTGCGCGCCGAGCCGCTGCTCCAGCCCGACGATGCGGCGGCTGAGCAGCGAACGCGTCATGCCGGTCTGCCGGGCCGCGGCGGCGAAACCGCCGGCCTCGATCACGCGGGTCAGCAGGTAGAGGTCGTTGAGGTTGTCGGTCAGGAGCATGGTGCGGATGCGGCCAGGCCAGCGCCGGAGCGGCGACGCAGAGGAGCTTAGGTCCGCGCCGGCGGGGTGGACTTTGCCCGGGGGGACCGCCGTTTTGCCTGGGGGGACGATGAAACGAAAGCCGCTATATACTCGTTCCGCTCGTGCGGCCGGATGGCCACGGGCGGTTGGCAGCGGCCTCGGCCGCCCACAGGGGGAAACATGCCAGCGCAGGCGTCACCGCACATCCTGGTGATCGACGATTCGCCGGAAGAACTTCGCCACCTGCAGCAGTTGCTGCGGGGCGAGGGCTATCGCGTGACGCTGGCCACCGACGGACGCCAGGGCTTCCAGCGCGCCATGGCGCTGCAGCCGGACCTGATCCTGCTCGACGTACGCATGCCGGTGCTCGACGGTTTCGCCACCTGCCGCCTGCTGAAAGAAGCCCCGCGCACGCAGCACGTGCCGGTGATCTTCCTGAGCTCCGCCGGCGCGCTGGAAGAACGCCTCGAAGGCCTGACCCACGGCGGCGTCGACTACGTGCTCAAGCCCAGCCACCCCGACGAGGTGCTGGCCCGCGTGCGCATCCACCTGCGGCTGGGGCCGCGCGCGCATGCGGCGGCGCCGGCGGATGCCGAGAGTTTCCTGTCGCACGACGAGATCACCCTGCGCGCCGCCGTGCGGCTGATCCGCGAGCAGCTGGCGGCCTTGCCGCCGCTGGAAGAGATCGCGCGCAAGGTGGGCACGCACGACAAGCGCCTCTCGGCGATCTTCCGCCAGCACATGGGCACCACCGTGTTCGCCTGGATCCGCGAGGAGCGCCTGCGCAAAGGCCGCGAGCTGCTGACCGAAACCTCGCTGGGCCTGCAGGACATCGCCGAGAGCGTGGGCTTCCGCAGTTCCTGCAACTTCATCACGGCGTTTCGCGAACGCATGGGCGTGACGCCCAACCAGTTCCGCAAGGCCTCGCACAGCGACGAGCTGGCGACCAGCGAATAGCGCGCGCCAGCTTCGCGCAAGCATCTGCGCGAGCTGGTTCACAGTTTGCTCGCCACGCGATTGAAGCGGCTGCCCAAATGCGCTTCAGTACGACGCACGCCGCTTTCCTGCGCCGTCCGCAAGCTTTGCCGCATGCCACGCCAACCCGGCGCAGCCGCTTCGGCAAAATCGTCGCCAACTGCAGCGACGCCGGTTTTCCCGCTGAAAAAGCCCTTTTCCCCATCCCTCCCATGCCAACTGCCGCACGCCAAAGTTTTGGCGCGGCGGCGGCACGTCCCGCCGTGCAATACGCAAGTTCCCGCAGCACCACCTTCCACGCCTTCCCGCGGCAAGCTTACGATCCGCGCCGCTGACGACACCGATTCGGCATCGATGGGAAATGCCGACATTGGCCTGGCTGCCGCGTAGCGTCGCGGAGCCGCCGCCAAAGGGGGTAACCGGTGTCGTCAGCAAGGCTTTCGCGCTGAGGTCGTGACGGCAGCTGCAGGGACTGCCGCCGACACCTCCTCACCCCATCTCTAGCCGCCACAAGGGCGCAACCGTCCTGCTTTTCAGCAGCGGCGGCCAGGGGCTTTTCGCCGTCTGCATGCACTTCTCCGCGCACCGGAGGAGCGGGTACGGCTGCGCCACTTTCCGACCAGGCCGTTCCGCCGCGCGGGACGCCACGAGCATGAGAGTGAACGGATATGTCCGCTTTGCCGGGTAGTTATCGCGGGACAGGGACACGCGCCAGGGCGACGCTGTACCAGAAGCTCTTCGCCTTGCTGGCGCTGCTGCTGCTGGGCATGGCCATGCCGAAAGTGGCGCAGGCAAACGAATGCCGCATGGCCGATCCCAACTCCAAGGGCGCGCACGTCGACGAGATCTGCTGGCTGCAGCTCGACGGCGTCACCTTGAATGCCAATGGCTCGACGCCGCTGACGTTCAACCTGCCCGACGGCTCGACCATGACCTTTACGGTCGACGTCAGCAACGTGGGTTCGAGCGCGGGCCTCAAGGGCGTGCAGGCGCCGAGCTGGACCGGCTCGCAGTTCAGCGGCAGCACCGGCTACTACACCATCTACAAGCCCAATACCGCTGCGCTGTACACCAACACCGGCACTGTCGCCAACGACACTACGGTGGCCTTGCGCGACATCCATCTGTTCGGCCCCAGCGGGGTGGAGAGCACCAACGCGTTCGAGATGGTGGTCGCCGACGGCGAAAGCACCAACAGCAACGAGTATCTCGACTTCGGCGTGGTCTCCGGCGGCAGCACGTTCAACCTGGTGGAATGGCTGGGCGCATCCGCGGCCAACAACCTCACCTATGGCGCGCCGGGCAGCGCGGGCGTGCCGAACACGCCGGCCTCGGCCTGCGCCGGCATGATCGATTGCATCCGCATGGTCGGCAAGAGCGGCACCGCCAACGCCGTGGTGTTCTCGACCACGCGCACCGGCTCGCCGTTCACCGTGATGGGCCAGGTGCACACCAACGCCAGCAGCCTGCAGGGCTTCGCCTTCGGCGTGCGCTGGGGCGGCGTGCGCCTGCGCAAGGCGCTGCCGAATGGCCGCCTGGACGCCAGCGACCAGTTCACCTATCGCGTGATCAACGTGAAGGGCCAGGAGATCATCAATACCTCCACCACCGGCGCGGCCACCGGCAACTACGCCTACATCAGCGGCCAGGCGACCATGCCGGGCAACGTGATCACGCTGAAGGAGGAGATGGCGCCGGGCAGCAAGTCCACGCTGGACCAGTACGACCGCAACATTGTCTGCACCAATGGCAACCCGGGTTCGGCAACGGTGTTGCCCACCGGCACGTTCGATCCCGCCAACCCGCCCAAGGTCGACCTGCAACAGCTGGGCGACCGGGTGGATTGCACGCTCACCAATATCCCGCGCATCGCGGACCTCAAGCTGGTAAAGACCGCGCCCGCCACCGTGCAGGCTGGCCAGCCGCTGAGCTACATGCTGGCGATCAGCAACAACGGCACGCACACGGCCACTGGCGCGGTGTTCACCGACGCCCTGCCGGTGGGCATCACCGGCGTCAGCGCCGGCGGCGTGAGCTGCGGCAGCGCCACCAACGGCGCGGTGTGCGGCGCGCTCGGCGTGAATGTCACCGGCAGCGATGCCGCCGGCTACACGGTCACCGGGGCGGTACAGAGCCTGCCCGCCAACAGCAGCGTGGTGGTGACCATCAATGCCACCGCGCCGGTCAGCCTGATCGGCACGCTGAGCAATACCGCCAACGTCAAGCTGGCTTCCACCGATACCACGGTGGGCGAGCCCAGCGCCGACACCGGCGACAACACGTCGACCGCCACCACCACGGTGCAGGGCACGCCCGCGCTGCAGGTGAGCAAGACCGCCACGCTCAACGACAGCAACGGCAACGGCAAGGCGGACGTCGGCGAAACCATCAGCTACGCCATCACCGCCACCAACAGCGGCAATCTCACGCTCAATGGCCTGACCGTATCCGACCCGATGGCCGGCGGCACCGCGCTGGCGTGCTCGCCGGCCTCGATCGATCCGGGCAAGAGCGCCAGCTGCGGCAGTTTCGTCTATACGGTGAAGCAGGCCGACGTGGATGCCGGCGTGGCGCTGCACAACGTCGCCACCGTCACCGGCACGCCGCCGGGCGGCGGTTCGCCGGTGACGTCCACCGGCACCACCGATACGCCGGTCGGCGACGTGCAGATCACCGCGAAGAACGACAGCTACAACGTGCCGAACGGCGCCAATGGCGGCAGCACCGGCAACGTGGTCGGCAACGACCAGTTCGGCACCACCGCCGGTCCGGCCATCGGCACCGCCAAGGGGCAGGTGACGCTGAGCTGGGGCAGTGTCGGCAATCCGCCGGCCACTGGCGGCTTCACCCTCAATGGCGACGGCACCATCACGGTGAAGCCCGGCACGCCGGCCGGCACCTACAAGATTCCGTACACCATCTGCGATGCCGCGCAGGCCTCCAATTGTTCGACCGCCGAAGCGGATGTGACGGTGGGCGCGGCAGCGATCGCCGCCACGCCCGACAGCTATACCGGCATCGACGGCGGCGTGGGGCAGGCCAATGCCGGCAACGTGCTGGATAACGACACGCTCAATGGGGTGAAGACCACCCCGTCCACCGTCAACCTGACGGTGACCACGCCGGCCAGCAACCCGAACGTGAAGCTCGACCCGGCGACGGGCGAAGTGTCGGTCGCCCCGGGTACGCCCGCTGGCACCTACACCATCACCTACCAGATCTGCGAGAAGCTCAACCCGAGCAACTGCGCCAGCACCACGGCCAGCGTCACCGTCGCCGCCGGCAAGATCGCCGCGGCCAACGACAGCTACACGGGCATCAACAGCAGCCTCGGCAATGCAAACGTCGGCAACGTGCTGGGCAACGACACGCTCAACGGCAGCGCGGCGGCGGTCTCGACGGTCACGCTGAGCGTCACCTCGCCGGCCAGCAACCCGAACGTGAAGCTCGATCCGGCGACCGGTGAAGTGTCGGTCGCTCCGGGCACGCCCGCTGGCACGTACACCATCGGCTACCAGATCTGCGAAAAGCTCAACCCGAGCAACTGCGCCACCGCCACCGCGACCGCCACGGTGGTGGCCGGCCCGATCACCGCGGGCAGCGACAATTACTCCGGCGTTTCCGGCGCGGGCAACCCGTCGGTGGGCAATGCGCTGGACAACGACACGCTCAACGGCGCCAAGGCCACGCCGTCCACCGTCAACGTGACGGTGACCACGCCGGCCAGCAACCCGAACGTGAAGCTGGATCCGGCTACCGGCAATGTCTCGGTGGCGCCGGGCACGCCGGCCGGCACGTACACCATCGGCTACCAGATCTGCGACAAGATCAACCCCGCCAGCTGCGCCAGCGCCACGATCAGCGTGATCGTCGCCGCCGGCAAGATCGTCGCCACCAATGACGCCTACACCGGCATCGACGGCGGCGTGGGCCAGCCGAACGCCGGCAACGTGCTGGACAACGACACGCTCGACGGCGTGAAGGCCGCTCCGTCCACCGTCAACCTGACGGTGACGGCGCCGGCCAGCAACCCGAACGTGAAACTCGATCCGGCCACCGGCCAGGTCTCGGTCGCACCGGGCACGCCGGCCGGCACGTACAGCATCGGCTACCAGATCTGCGAGAAGCTCAATCCGGCCAACTGCGCCACCGCTACGGCGAACGTCACCGTGATCGCCGGCAAGATCGTCGCCACGGGTGACAACTACACCGGCATCGATGGCGGCAACGGCAATCCGTCGGTCGGCAACGTGCTGGACAACGACACGCTCAACGGCACGAAGGTCACGCCGTCGACGGTGACGGTGTCGGTCACCACGCCGCCGGGCAACCCCAACGTCAAACTGGACCCGGCGACGGGCAATGTCTCGGTGGCCCCGGGCACGCCGGCCGGCACGTACACCATCACCTACCAGATCTGCGAAAAGCTCAATCCCGGCAACTGCACTTCCGCCACGGCCAGCGTCACGGTCGCCGCCGGCAAGATCGCCGCCACCGACGACAGCTACACCGGCATCGACGGCGGCGCCGGCAAGCCGAACGCGGGCAATGTGCTGGACAACGACACGCTCGATGGCGCCAAGGCCACGCCGGCCAACGTCAACCTCACGGTGACCACGCCGGCGAGCAACCCGAACGTGCAGCTGGATCCCGCCACCGGCCAGGTCTCGGTCGCTCCGGGCACGCCGGCCGGCACGTACTCCATCACCTATCGGATCTGCGAGAAGCTCAATCCGGCCAACTGCAAGAGCGCCGTTGCCACGGTGGCGGTGGTCTCGCTGCCGCTGCAGGCGGTGAACGACGACTACCGCACCACGCCGGTCAACGGCGCCACCGGCGGCACGCCCGGCAAGGTGCTGGGCAACGACACCCAGGGCGGCGCGGTCATCGGCGATCCCGGCCGCGTGATCACCACCCTGGTGGACAACGGCGGCCTGAAGGGCGCTTCGATCGGCCCGGACGGCAGCGTGATCGTGCCGGCGGGCACCGCGCGCGGCACCTACACGCTGAGCTACCGCATCTGCGACACGCTGCTGCGCACCAACTGCAGCACGGCCTCGATCACCCTGGCGGTGAGCGACGATGCGCTGCTGCACGTGAGCAAGCAGGCCACGCCGCAGACGGTGAAGGTGGGCGACGTGGTGCGCTACACGCTGACCATCCAGAACACCGGCAAGGCCGACGTGCACCAGGCGGTGCTGGCCGATACCCCGCCGGTGGGCTTCACCCTGGTGGCCGATTCGCTCAACGTCGGCAACTCCGGCGGGCGCCTGGCCGGCAGCAGTCCGATCCGCGTCGAAGGCATCGACGTCGGCGCCGGCAAGAGCATCACGGTGGTGTACCTGATGCGCGTCGGTCCCGGCGCGTCGGCCCGCGGCGAGTACGTCAACACCGCGCAGATGCTGCTCAACGGCGTGCTCACCAGCAACGTGGCGCAGGCCAAGGTGCAGCGCGATGCCGATCCGCTGTTCGAGGACAGCCGCGCCTTCGGCACCGTGTTCGACGACCGCAACGGCGACGGCTGGCAGGCCAGCGCCACCGCCGACGGCCTGCGCGTGCAGGGCGGCTTCGCCCCGGGCGCGTACATCGCCGGTTCCACCACGGTGGACCGCGGGCACGGCCCGCAGCCGGAGGCGGATGCGAGCGCGCCGCTGCTGCATGGCATCGCCCTGGGTTCGCTGCGTGGACGCGATACGGTGGCGCAGCCGGAAGACCTGCGCCGCATCGTGATCTCGCAGCGCCTGCGCCGTGCCGAGTTCACCGGCGATTTCCAGCTGACCAGCGCGGAAGGCACCACGGTGCGCCTGCGCAGCGGCGGCCAGAGCGATACGGCGCTGAGCGGCGATGCGGCTTCGGGCCATTCCGCGGAGAAGCTGACGGTGGAACGCCGCGTCAGCACCGAAGCGGACGGCAACCTGCGCGTGGACTACGTGATCGTCAACCGCGGCGTCGACGAGCGCGGCATTCCCGGCGTGCGCATCGGCACGGTGGAAGGCAACCTGATCGAGACCGACGCCTATGGCCGCTTCCACCTGGAAGGCATCGACGTGCCGAACATGGCGCGCGGCCGCAACTTCATCATGAAGGTCGACGCGGCCACGCTGCCGCCGGACAGCGAGTTCACCACGCCGAACCCGCAGGTGAAGCGCATTACCCAGGGTATTCCGGCGCGCTTCGACTTCGGCGTGAAGCTGCCGGTGCAGACCTTGCCGGCGCCGCAGAACGAGCAGCCGGGTGGACCACCGGAGCGCGCCGCCACGCGTGGCGACCAGCAGACGGGAGGGCAGCCATGAACGCCCGCCGCTCTCACTCTCCGACCAAGGCCAACCGGACCATGCAGATCAGGACGCTGGACGCCGCCATTCTCGGCGTGCTCATCGCGGGCGCCTGGACGCCCGCCCAGGCGCAGTCGGCTAACGCCGCTGCCATTGCCACCACCACCACCGCCACGCAAAGCGCACCGGCGGCGCGCGGCCGCTACAGCCTGGATCTGCCCAACGGCGGCCTGATCTGGGCCACCGAGGATCCGGCGCTGACCTCGCCCCTGCTCAATGTGCAGGGCAGCGCGGTGGCCGCGTTCGAGCACGGCCAGGTCACCGAGCCCGTGCGCTTCCAGGTGTACAGCAACTACGACGCGTTCATCCGCAAGATGCAGATCAGCATCTACCGGAGCGACGACACCAACCTGACCGCACCGCTGGCAACGGTGGACGTCGCTCCCGGTGCGGTGGTGCAGGCGAGCTGGGACGGCAAGCTGCCGGCCGGCATCTCCCTGCAGGCGGGCCAGCAGCTCAGCTACGTGCTGCGCGCCTGGGGCGAGGACGGCAGCGTGGATGAAACCTATCCGCGCAGCTTGCAGCTGGTGCGGCCGGAAGACCGGCAGCGCTCGCTGGAACAGCGCCGGCAGGGCGCCACCGGTGAGTTGCGCTCGATGAGCGCGAGCCAGCTGGAGGACCGCGAGCTGCTCGACAGCACCTTCGGCGGCAATGCGCTGCGGCGGCAGAACATCGCCATCCGCGGTTCGCGCGTGCGGGTCTACGGGCAGAACGTGCCGGACCAGTACGCCGTGACCATCGCCGGGCAGAGCGTGCCGGTGGACCAGCAGCGCAAGTTCGTCGCCGAGTATCTGCTGCCCACGGGGCCGCACACGCTCGACGTCGCCCTGCGCGGCGCGGGCGGTGCTGCCAGCCATTATCCGCTGGCGGTGAATGTGCGCGACAACTATCTGTTCGCGGTGGCGATTGCCGACCTCACCGCGTCGAAGAGTTCGGTCAGCGGCACGGGTGCTTCCGCCTTGACGGTGGACCCGCGCTACCGCGACGGCTTCCTCGACGAAGGGCGCCTGGCCTTCTATATGAAGGGCAAGCTGGAAGGGCGCTATCTGTTCACCGCCCAGGCCGACACCACGGAACGCAACACGGGCAGCCTGTTCAACGGCTTCTTCAAGGCCGATCCGAAGGACGTGTTCCGCCGCCTCGATCCGAACATGTACTACCCGGTGTACGGCGACGACTCGACCACGTACCGCGACATCGACACCCAGGGCAAGCTGTACCTGCGCCTGGACTGGGACAAGAGCCAGGCGCTGTGGGGCAACTACCAGACCGGCTTCACCGGCACGCAGTACGCGCAGTACGTGCGCAGCCTGTACGGTGCGGCGATCGACTGGCGCAGCCGCGAGGCCACGTCGTTGGGCGATCCGAACACGCTGCTGAAGGCGTTCGCGTCGCAGGCGCAGACGGTGCTGGGCCATACCGAGTTCCTCGGCACCGGCGGCAGCCTGTACTACCTGCGCAACACCGACATCCTGCCGGGTTCGGACCAGGTGGTGCTGGAAGTGCGCGATCCGGCCACCGGCAGCGTGGTGTCGCGCGTCACCCTGGTGCGCGGCGTCGACTACGACATCAACGAGATGCAGGGACGCCTGCTGCTGACCCGGCCGCTGGCGCAGATCGCCCAGGCCAATGTCAGCACCTTGTTCCGCGATCGCCCGCAGGGCGGCTACGAGAATCACCTGCTGGCCGACTACGAGTACGTGCCCAGCGGTTTCGACAGCAACGACGTCACCGCGGGCATCCGCGCCAAGCACTGGTTCGGCGAGCACGTGGCGGTGGGCGGCACTTATGTCGACGAAGGCCGTTCGAGTGACGACTACTCGCTGAAGGGCGCGGACGTCACGCTGCAGGCGGGGCGCGGCACCTATCTGAAAGTGGAGCGCTCGCACAGCGATGCCGCGGTGGCGCCGATCTACTACTCGGACAACGGCGGCCTGAGCTTTATCCGCACCAATCCCGTGACATCGGGCAGCCGCGGCGGCAATGCCACGGCGGTGGATGCGCACGCCGACCTGCGCGAACTGGGCTGGAGCGCGCGCGAGTGGACGGTGGGTGCGTGGTGGCGCGACGTCGATGCCGGCTATTCGGTGGCGCGTGCCGACCAGGGCCTGGCCGTCAAGGAATACGGCGCGGAGTTCGCCGGGCAGATCCAGGACGGCCTGCGCCTGTCCGGGCGCTACAGCTATGCCAAGCGCGGCAACGATGCGCTGGAGCAGGGACAGGTGCAGCTGGATTGGCAGCTGGCGGAGAAGTCGGACCTGATCGCGGAGATCCGCCGCGTCACCGAGACCTACCAGTTGCGCAGCGGCACCGGCACCTTGGCGGCCCTCGGTTATACGCAGCGCATCGGCAGCTCGCTCGATGTGTATGCCACGGGGCAGGTGACGTTGAACAACGACAACGGCGCGTATCCGACCAACGATGCGGTGACCGTGGGTGCGAAGTACCAGTTCGGCGACCTGTCCAATGCGGGGGCGGAAGTCACGCGCGGTTCGCGCGGCAATGCGGCGCAGGTCAACGGCGAGTACCGCCTCAATCCGGATCACTCGCTGTATGGCGCGTACACCTATTCGGTGGACAGCACCGCGCTGTACAACGATTCCAGCCTGCTGTCGCAGGCACCGGATGGCCTGACCCTGGGCCAGCGCTGGCGCGTGACGGACAAGACCAACCTCTATAACGAGAGCCAGTGGCTGAAATCCGGCCCGGACACCGGCATCGGCCATACCTTCGGCATGGATTTCTATCCGAGCCTGGGCTGGACGCTGGGCTTCACCTTGCAGGACGGCCAGCTCGACGCGGCCAGCGGGGCAGGGCGCGTCAACCGCCATGCGGGCAGCCTCAACGCCGGCCTGACCGACGCCTCCACCAGCTGGGCCAGCAAGCTGGAATACCGCCGCGACCGCGGCGCCGAGCAGCGCGACCAGTGGGTCACCACGCACCGGCTCAGCTACAAGATCAACGAGTCGTGGCAGGTGGCCGGCCGCATCAACTGGTCGCGCACCAGCGACAAGGTGGACCCGAGCAACAACGCGCGCTTCAACGAGACCAATGTCGGTTTCGCCTGGCGTCCGTGGAACAGCGTGCGCTGGACGGTGCTGGGCAAGTACACCTACCTGTACGACCTGTCCTCGCCGGGCCAGACCGAGTCCGACAGCTACTACGACCAGCGTTCGAGCGTGTTCTCGCTGGAAGGTGTGTACCGGCTGGATACGCAGTGGGAGTTCGCGGCGAAGCTGGCCACCCGCGAAGGCGAGGCTCGCGAGGGCCGCGGCACCGGGGCGTGGTACGACAACCGGGCGACGATGCTGGCGGGGCAGGCGCGCCGCTACGTGATGGGCGGGTTCAGCGTGATGGGCGAGTACCGCGTGCTGCGTGCTTCGGAAGGCGGTACCCGCAAGGGCTGGCTGGCCAGTGTGGACTACGACGTCAGCAAGCATTTCCGCATGGGGCTGGGTTACAACTTCACTGATTTCAACGATGACATGACCAAGCTGGGCTACCGCTACAAGGGCGTGTTCCTCAACGTGGTCGGCTATTACTGAGCGAGCTTGATGCCCGGGCGCCGTGCCTCCGCGAGGGGGCATGGTGGGGGAGACGTCCGTCCCTGTTTTCTCCGCTCGCGCCTGGGCGTCTTTTTTCGCAGCCCGCAAATTTCCCGCTCCTCGCTCGTCATTCCGGCGTAGGCCGGAATCCAGTCACTGTATGGCTTGGTTGTCGTGGTGACGTTTGTGGGTCTCGCCGTTGGCGAGGGTTTCGCCCCGCTGCCGCGGGGCGAGTTACTTCTTCTTTGCGTGCCCAAAGAAGAAGTAACCAAGAAGAAAGGGCACCCTGCTTGGCGCCCTCAGCAGCGCAGCTGCTGAGGGTCCGTGAGGGCTGGCCGGGCTTTTTGACAGGGCATCCATGCCCTGATCAAAAAGGCGGGGACATCGTGTCCCCGCCCCCTGCGGGGCCTTTTCGTCCAGCCCTCACCGCCGGCGCCAAGGGGACCCGGTGGATCAAGAGCCGGAGCAAAAGCGCACCAGCGGAACGCCGCGGCTGCGCCGCGAGCTCTTCGTACGATTTTCGCGCTGCCTTGCATCTCCCTCTCCCCTCCGGGGAGAGGGTCGGGGTGAGGGGGCGGGCGGAGCGTTGAGCTGAGGCTCGCAACAAGCCCTCTTCGCCACAGCGCTAAGCAAACAAATCACCCGCCGGCGGATACGTCACGGTGCCGTCCGCATGCGGTCTCGCACGCTCGGTAAGCTCGGCAGCTTCCACATGCCCCGGCCCCAGGATATGCAACACCGTTTCGCCGCGCGCCAGCAGGTAATCGGTGACGATGCGCCGATGGCAGCGCCACCACACCGCTTCCGAACACATCGCGGCGCAGCGCTGCTCGCGGCCCAGGCCGATCAGCGTTTCCAGCCCGACCTGGAAGACATGGGTCAAGGCATAGTCGGCGTAGTTGTGAAAGCTCTGGTGTGTCCAGTAGCCATTCGTCTCGACCGGCACCGTTTCGGATTTGCGCCGCCGACCGCCGAGTTCGGCCAGGTGCCGATAGGCGATGCCTTCGGCCGCCAGGGACGCCGGCAGCACGTCTTCATTGAATGATGGGTTGGTGCGCGAGCGCGGAAACGCCCTGACATCCGCCACCAGGCCCACCTCGTTTTCGTGCAGCAGCGCGATGAAGTCCGCAAGACTCCGGTTGGAATGGCCAATCGTGAAAAATGGCAAAGTCATGCAGCGCTCCATCGTCGATACGCGATCCAATCCTGCCCCATGCCCGTCGATTTGGACGTCTAATTTTCATCGACTGCACGTGATCCGACCAGCGATACCTGCCGCGAACACAAGCCATTGCATGCGGATGTTGCATCGCAGCTTGATCTCATGGGCATGCCCAACCAATGATTCGGGCCTCGCTCATATTTGTATGATTAACTGACTATCTGGGGATGTCAGGGGAGTACAACGACTTGAGCCCGTCGCGCTCGATGCGCGACGGAGCAGCACGGTTCCAACACCCGCCCAGCACCATCCTAGCTTCGCAGCGAGTTTCCCCGGACGGGCGGCGCGCCTCCCCCTGGTTTCTGCGCGCCGCCCGTCGTTTTTTTCGAATGCCGCCTGGAGAGAGTCGATGAAAGTGTTTTCCGCAACGATGACCCGCCTCGCCATCTGTGTCGCCGTGAGCTTCGCCACGGCGGCGTCGGCCGAGGACGTCAAGCCGGAATGGTCCAGCGCCGCCGTGCCGCAGATGGGCTTCAATAACTGGAATTCCACCCACTGCCGCGACGAATTCAACGAAGACATGATCCGCGGCGTGGCGGACAAGATGATCAGCAGCGGCCTGCGCGACGCCGGCTATCGCCATATCAACCTCGACGACTGCTGGGCCGACTGGCAGCGCGACAAGCAGGGCAACCTGCAGCCGAACCTCAAGCGCTTTCCGCACGGCATCAAGGCGCTGGCCGATTACGTGCACTCCAAGGGTTTCGCCTTCGGCCTGTATTCCAGCGCCGGCACCAACACCTGCGAACCGCACCAGGCCAACCGCGGCTTCCCTGGCGGCCTGGGCCACGAGAAGCAGGACGCGGCGTTCTTCGCCTCCGTGGGCGCGGACTATCTGAAGTACGACAACTGCAATAACGAGAAGAAGCCCGCCAAGGAGCGCTACGCCGCCATGGGCGAAGCGCTGCGCGCCACCGGCCGGCCGATCTTCTACAGCCTGTGCGAGTGGGGCGAGAACAAGGCCTGGCTGTGGGGCACCGACCCGGCTGTCGGCGCCTCGTCGTGGCGCACCACCGGCGACATCAGCGACAAGTACGACTCGATGCTGAAGATCTTCAAGGAGAACGTGGTTCTCGACGCCTATGCCGGCCCCGGCCACTGGAACGACCCTGACATGCTGGAAGTGGGCAACGGCGGCATGACCGACGTGGAGTACCGCTCGCACTTCAGCCTGTGGTCGATCATGGCCGCGCCGCTGCTGATCGGCACGGACCTTCGCAAGATCAGCCCGTCCGCGCTGGAAATCCTCTTGAACAAGGACGTGATCGCGGTGGACCAGGACCCGCTGGGCAAGCAGGGCAAGCAGGTGCGCGACGCCAAGGGCATCCATGTGATCGTCAAGCCGCTGAAGGATGGCAGCAGCGCGGTGGCGGTGTTCAACGAAGGCGATGCCGCGCAGGACGTGGCGGTGACGGCCCGGGAAGTGGGGCTGAAGGCCGGCAAGTACCGCATGCGCGATCTGTGGAAGCACGCCGATGCGCAGGGCGACGGCTCGATCAAGGTGAAGCTGGAGCCGCATGCGACGGTGATGTACCGGATCTCGGCGATGTAAGCCGGCCATCCGGCGCCGACGTTGGCGTAGGTTGGGGTGAGCGCAGCGAACCCCAACGGCCACGTCCTGGCAGGCGCCATGTTGGGGTTCGCTGCGCTCACCCCAACCTACGCCGGTCGCGGGTGCCGCAAAAAGTTGGCAAGATCGCGCCGCCATACACCATTGCCACCCCGCCAAGGACGCGCCCTCCATGAGGAAGCCGAACCCCGTTCGCAACCTGTACGGACACGTGATGCAGGAGATCGGCCAGCGCATCGTCAGCGGCCAGGTCAAGCCGGGCGAGGTGCTGCCGCGCGAGGAGACCCTGGCCGAAAGCCTCAAGGTCAGCCGCACCGCCTTGCGCGAGGCGATGAAGGTGCTGTCGGCCAAGGGCCTGATCGAATCGCGCGCCGGCGTCGGCGCGCGCGTGCAGGAGCCGCGCCACTGGAACCAGCTCGACGCCGACGTGCTGGCCTGGCGCTGCGCTTCCATGCCCACCGACGATTTCATCGACAAGCTGGTGGAAATGCGCGAAGTCATCGAGCCGGCGGCTGCGGCCGCCGCGGCGCGCCGCCGCACCGATGCGCAGCTGGCCGAGATCCAGTCCGCCTACGAGGCGATGGACGCGGCGCAGACACTGGAGGCCTGGGCCGAAGCCGACCTGCGCTTCCACGAAGCCGTGCTGCAGGCCACCGGCAACGAGTTGCTGTCCTCGCTGTTCGCGGTGATCGATACTGCGCTGGGCACCTTCTTCGTGCTGTCCGCGCGCAACGCCACCGATTTCCGCTATTCGCTGCCGCACCACCAGAAGGTGCTGGAGGCGATCCGCCGCAAGCAGCCCACGCTGGCGCACGCGGCCGTGCACGCCATGATCGGCGACTCCCTGGCCAATGTGCGGCGCAGCCGCGGCAAGGCGCGCAAGGCCGGAGCGTAAGGCGGCGGGTGCGGTGGCTGGTGATGTAGAGTCCCGGCCCATGCAGGTCTTCGAAACCATCCTGGTGCTTCTGCTCGGCGCGGCGGTCGTCTCCTCGTTCGCCAAGCGCATCAATATTCCCTATCCGGTGCTGCTGGCGGTGGGCGGCGCCTTGCTGGCCTGCCTGCCGGATCCGCCGAAGCTGGAATTCCCGCCCGATCTGGTGCTGGTGCTGTTCGTCGCACCGGTGCTGATGGACGCCGCCTTCGACACCTCGCTGCGCGACCTGCGTGCGATGTGGCTGCCGGTGCTGTCGCTGGTGCTGGTGGCGGTGGTGCTCACCACGGTGGCGGTGGCGCTGGCGGCCCGCTGGCTGTTTCCGGATATGCCGTGGGCGGCCGCCATCGCGCTGGGTGCGCTGCTGGCGCCGCCGGACGCGGTGGCCGCCACCGCGATCCTGCGCCGGCTGCCGGTGCCGCTGCGCATGCGCATGGTGCTGGAAGGCGAGAGCCTGCTGAACGACGCGTCGGCGCTGCTGATCTATCGCCTTGCCGTGAGTGCGGTGGCGGCGGGTGGCTTTCACGCGGCGGATGCCTTGCCGATGTTCGTCCTGGTGGTGTTCGGCAGCGTGCTGTTCGGCCTGGCGCTGACCTGGCCGATCACCCGCTTCATGCGGCATTTCGAGGAAGCGCCCAGCGCGGTGATCTTCCAGTTCGGCCTGACCTTCGGCATCTGGCTGCTCAGCGAGCGCCTGCGGCTGTCGCCGATCGTGGCCGTGGTGACCTTCGCGCTGACCATGTCGCGGCTGAGCACGCGGCCGATGCAGACGCATATCCGCACCGCGTCGTTCCCGATCTGGGAAACGGCGACCGTGGTGCTCAACGTGCTGGCGTTCACCCTGGTCGGCCTGCAGCTGGGTCCGATCCTGGAGAGGTCGAGCGCAGGCGAGCGGCTGCACTCGCTGGGCATGGCCATGGTGATCCTGGCGGTAGTGATCGGGGTGCGCCTGGCGTGGGTGTTCGTGCACCACCTGCTGGTGCGCTTCAACAGCCTGCGCCGCAGCCAGTCCGGCAAGCCCGGGCCGCCGGCCACCTTGAAGGGCGCGGCCGTGATCGGCTGGTCGGGCATGCGCGGCATCGTCACGCTCGCCGCGGCGATGGCGCTGCCGGTGGGGTTTCCGTATCGCGACTTCATCCAGCTGACCGCCTTCGTGGTGGTGCTGGGTACGCTGGTGATCCAGGGCCTGACGCTGGGTCCGCTGCTGAAGCTGGTGCGCCTGCCGTCGGACGGCACCGTGCAGCGCGAACTGCAATTGGCGCGAGCCACCGCGATCCGCGCCGCGATGGACGAGCTGCCCGCGGACCCGACACCGGCATCGATGCGCGTGCGCGCCGAACTTGCCGCAGCGCTGGAGAACGTCGAACGCGGCCGCGCTCCCGGCGGCCATGAAGATAATGTGCTGCGCCGCTGCCTGGTGGCGAAGTCGCGGCATGCGGTGCAGGACCTGCGCCTGTCCGGTGCGATCGGCGACGATGCGTTCCGGCAGGTCGAGGCCGAGCTCGACTGGGTCGAACTGAGCACGGGCGAGCCGGAGCGTCCGGCCTGAAACGCCGCCGCGCCGGCGGGCTTCGTCACGCCGGCCGTGATTTTGCGTCATGCATGGCGTGCGATTGCTCTGCCTATGCAAAAGATCGGTGTGAAACGCGGGAATCCGGACCCGACCTCATCAGCGCGCCGCACCGGTCCCGATCGCTTGCCGCCAACCGCAAGTGCACTCACTGGCTGGGACATGGGCGCTCACTTCGTCGCGTTCGCCATGCTTTGCATACGGCGCCAGGCGTACTGCCCGCGAAATCAACGTGAATAAGCGGATGCGTAAAGCAGTGACCTTACGCACACCTTACGCGGGTAATATTTTTCGTATGATGGTCCGACAAGGGACAGGGGTGTCTCGCCTTGCTGGCTACCGACACCGGCATCTGCCGGCCGCCGTCCGACGTGTTTGAAGACACTGGCGCTCGCATGGAGCAGCGCCGGAGGGGGATCGTGAGTTCTTCAACTGGCAGGGCCGATGTGTTCAGGCAACCCATGACGCACGCAGCGCGAGCGATCTGCTTCGCGGGCAGCTGTGCGAATCCGCAGCGCCGCTTCGCGCCCATGGCGCTGAGCCGCGTCGACCAGGCGCGGCCGCCGCCGCGCTGCTGAGCCGGCCGCTCCGGCTATCGCCAGGCGCGGCACGCCGCGCACTCCATTTTGTTTCCATCGTCGGTGGCCGTGCGCCGCCGTGCGGACGCTTGCTGCTCCTTACAGGGGAAAACCTATGAATCGTGTATTCCGCATCGTGTGGTCGCGGGCCTTGAACGCCTGGGTCGTTGCCTCCGAACTCACCGGGAAGCATGGCAAGGGGCGTGGCCGCTGCGGCGTTGCGGGTGCGGACGAGCGCGCAGCGCCGGCGCGCTCGAACCTTGGCGCATGGACGCTGCGCCTGGCGGTGCTCGCTGCGCTGGCCGTGCCGCAGGTACATGCCGCCGACCGCTACTGGGACGTCAACGGCGGCTCCAACGGCAGCGGCGGCACCGGCGACTGGGAGCTCGTCTCACCGTATTGGAATGCCGCCAACGATGGCGTGGCGGGACCGTTCTACAGCTGGAACAACACCGCGCTCGACAACGCGATCTTCGCCGGCACCGCGGGCATCGTCACGCTCAAGGCGCCGATCACGGTCAACACGCTCACCTTCAACGTGGCCGGCTACGGCATCAACGGCGGTACGCTGACCCTGGCCGGCACCACGCCCGGCGTGTCCGGCTCGGCCACCATCAACTCGGTGATCGCCGGCACCGCGGGGCTGGCCAAGAGCGGCAGTGGCGCGCTGGCACTGAACGGAGCGAACACCTTCAGTGGCGGCATCAACATCACCGGTGGTTCGATCTCGGTCACCAACGATGCCGCCCTCGGTGCGGCCAGCAATGGCATCACCATGGCCAATGGCGCGGGGCTTTCCGCCAGCGGCGGTCAACTCGCCTCGACTCGCGTGGTCACGCTGACCGGCGGCACCGTGGTGCTGACCGGCAACGGTGTCGGCTATGCCCGTTTCACCGGCACCGGCAACGTCAATGCCGGCAGCGGCGTGGTCATGGGCAATGCCGCCAGCAATTACGACGGTGTGACCAACTTCTATACCGGCGGAACCTATGGCATCACCTCCGTCGGCAATATTGGCGAGGCGAGCGCGGTCGGTGCGCCGACCACGGCGGCCAACGGCCTGATCGTGGTGCAGGCCGGCGGCGGCCTGGGCGGTACGCTCAATTACGGCGGCGCCGGCAATGTGTCCAACCGCGACTGGCGCTTCGCCAACACTTCCAGCGGCGGCAACGCGCTGCGCAACATCGGCACCGGCACGCTGACGTTGACCGGCAATATCGGACTGACCGGCGCATGGACGACCGGCCAGAACTTCCAGGCGGTATCGGGCGACATGCAACTGCTGGGCACGATCAGCAGCACGTCGGACCGCACGGTCTCGTATACCGGCAGCGCGGGCCGCACCATCACCCTCGGCGGCGCCAATACCTACACCGGCCCCTCCACCATCAACACCATCACGGTGGTCGCTTCCGTGCTGGCCGATGGCGGTACCGCCAGTTCGTTCGGCCTGAACAACGTCGGCAACCTCAACCTGCAGAGCGCCACCTTGCGCTATGTCGGCGCGGCCACCTCGACCAACCGCACGCTCACCTCGGACGGCCTCAGCGCCTTCTACAACGACGGCACGGGCGCGCTCTCCTATACCGGCCAGATCGCCTTCGTCAACGGCGGCACCGACACGCTCACCCTTGGCGGCAGCTACGCCGGCGCCAATACGGTAAGCGGCGTCATATCCAACACCGGCAACCTGGTGGTGAACGGCAGCGGCAGCTGGCTGCTGAGTGGCGCCAATACCTACGCGGGCACCACCACCGTGCAGGCCGGCACGCTCACCGCGGGCGGCGCCAATGCGTTCGGCAACTCGAAGGGCCTGGTCGTCAACGGCGGCACGCTGGATTTCAACAACTTCGACATCACCGCGCCTTCGCTCGCCGGCACCGGTGGCACGCTGCAGCTCGGCGGCGGCTCGCTCACGCTCAACGCCGCCAGCGGCACCACCGGTTATGGCGGCGCGATAGCCGGCAGCGGTGGCCTGACCAAGCTCGGCGCGGGCACGCAGACGCTCAGCGGCGCCAACACCTACAGCGGCGCCACTTCCATCGGCGGCGGTACGCTGGCGCTGGACTTCACCGTGGCCGGCGCGCCGGCAAGCCAGATCGTCAGCGCCAGCTCGTCGCTCAACCTGGCCGGCGGCACGCTCTCGATCAAGGGCAAGGCGGGCGCCAACAGCCAGAGCTTCAACGGCCTGAACGTCACCGCCGGCAGCAACCGCATCAGCGCCACCGCCGGCACCGGCGGCACGCTGACGCTGGGCCTGGGCGCGATCAACCGCAGCGGCGGCCTGGTCGATTTCGGCTTCAACACCGGCGGCACCATCACCACCACGCATGCCGACGGCGCGCTCGGCGGCTGGGCCACGGTCAACGGCACGGACTACGCGCAAGTCACCGGCGGCGTGATCACCGCCTTCACCGCGTATGCCAACAAGGACGACGCCAGCACCTGGCTCAACGGCGACATCGTCAGCGACGAAGGCGGCAATGCCAACACGCCGTACTTCGGCACAGTCAACGGCAGTGTCGCGCTGGGTGGCCTCAAGGTCACCGCGCCGTCCAACTCGGGGGTGACCATCGGCGCCGGCAATACGCTGAGCGTGGATGGCAGCATCATCGTCTCGCCGTTGTCGGGTACCGCGTCGCAGGTCTTCCAGGGCGGCAGTATGACCGGCGGAGCCGGTGGCAGTCCGCTGGGTGTGCTGCAGAACGGCGGGGGCGTATTCAGTATCAGCTCCACCATCGTCGATAACGGTGGCGCCACCAGCTTCGCCTCGGGGGGCTCGGGTGCCGGCTCGGTGGCGCTCACCGGCAGCAACACGTATACGGGTGCGACCACGGTCAGCGGCGGCACGCTGAGGATCAACAGCATCGCCGACGGCGGCACGGCGAGTGCGCTCGGCGCGTCGAGCAATGCGTCGTCCAACCTGATCATCGAGAACGGCACGCTGCGCTACATCGGCGCCACCGCCAGCAGCGACCGCGGCTTCACCCTGGTCAATGGCGGCCCGTCGCGCACCATCCAGGTGGACGGCACGGCCAACGTGACCCTCGGCGGCGTGGTCACCAGCCCCGACGACGCCGGCTTCAACAAGACCGGCACCGGCACGCTGACGCTGGCGAATGCGGCCAACGATTTCGTCGGCGTGCTGACGGTGAGCAACGGCACGCTGTCGGTCGGCACGCTGGCCAACGGCGGCACGGCCAGCGGCATCGGCGCCGGCAGCAGCGATCCGGCCAACCTGGTGCTGCAGACCGGCGGCAGCCTGCAATACAGCGGCGCCACCGCATCGACCGACCGCGGCTTTACGCTCGGTTCCGGTGGTGGGCATGTCGACGTCGCGCAGGCGTCCACCACGCTTACCGACAGCGGCACGGTGACTGGCGCGGGTTCGCTCACCAAGGACGGCGCGGGCGTGCTGGTGCTGTCCGGCACCAATACCTACAACGGCGGCAACACGGTCAATGCCGGCATCCTGCGCGCCGGTTCCAACCAGGCGTTCGGCGGCGCCGCCAATGGCTCGGGCGCGGGGCGCCTGACGGTCAATGCGGGTGCGACCGCGGATCTTGCCGGCCACAACGTATGGGTGGGCGGCCTGTACGGCGCCGGCAATGTCACGCTCGGCGCCGGCACGCTGCAGACCAACACCACCGGCAACTTCAGCGGCGCCATCAGCGGCACCGGCGGCGTGTCGATCAACGGCGCCACGCAGACGATGAGCGGCTGCGGCAACACGTATACCGGCGCCACCACGCTCAACTCCTCCACGCTCAGCACCGACTGCCTTGCCAACGGCGGCCAGCCCAGCGGCGTGGGCGCTTCCAGCAGCGCGCCCGCCAACCTCGCGCTGTACGGCGGCACGCTGGTTTATACCGGCGCGAGCGTGGCGATCGACCGCGGCATCCTGCTCAGCGGCAACGGCGCTATCAATATCGGCAATGCGGCCACCACGCTCGGCGTCAGCGGCCCGATTCAAGGCGGCGGGCAGTTCCAGAAGCAGGGCCCGGGCACCCTGGTGCTGAGCGGCGCCGACACCTACACCGGCGGCACCTACAATCGCGGCGGTATCCTGCGCGCTGCCGCGGCCAACGCGTTCGGCACCGGCTATCTGGCGCTGGACAACACCGCTGGCGTGCTGGTCGACCTCAATAGCTTCAACACCAACGTAAGCTACTTCTACGGCGGCGGCACTACGGGCGGCAATATCGACCTGGGCAGCGCCACGCTCACGGTGACCAACGGTGCCAGCAGCCAGGCGGCAGCCAATTACGCCGGTGCAATCACCGGCACCGGCGGCCTGGTCAAGAATGGCGGCGGCTTCGAATACCTTTCCGGCAGCACCAGCACCTACACCGGCACCAATACGGTCAACGCCGGCTTCTTGCAGGTGTTCAAGCTCGCCGATGGCGGCACCGCCAGCTCCATCGGCGCGTCCAGCGTCGGCGCCGGCAACCTGGTGCTCAATGGCGGCACGCTGATGTACGTGGGCGCCGGCGACAGTACCAATCGCCTGTTGACGCTTGGCGCATCCGCCAGCAGCGCGCTGGATGCCTCAGGTACTGGCGCCGTGCAGTTCACCAACACCGGCGCGCTCGCCTTCAGCAGCCCCAACACCACGCAGACGGTCACGCTCACCGGCACCAGCACCGGCAACAACAGCCTGGCCCTGCAGCTGTCCGACAACGGCACGGGCAAGACCTCGGTGCGCAAGACCGGCACCGGCACATGGATCCTGCGCAACCCGGCCAGCACCTATACCGGCATCACCACGATCATCGGTGGCGTGCTGGGCGTGGACAAGCTCGCCAATGGCGGCCAGGTCAGCAGCCTTGGCCAATCCTCCGCTGCCGCCGCCAACCTGGTGATCGGCAGCGGCGCGACGCTGCGCTATACCGGCGCGGGCGACACCACCGACCGCCTGTTCACGTTGTCCACCGGCTCGAGCGTGATCGAGTCCTCCGGCACCGGCGCCATCGTGTTCGCCAACACCGGTTCGGCGGCTTATGCCGGCGCCGGCAACCGCACGCTGGGCCTGGGCGGCACCAACACCGGCCTCAACGTGATGGGCGGCAGCATCATCGACGCCTCCGGCGGCATCACCACGGTGGCGAAGAACGATGCCGGCACCTGGGCGCTCACGGGCACGAATACCTATACCGGCAACACCGTGATCAACGGCGGCATCCTGCAGCTCGGCGCCGGCGGCACCACCGGTTCGATCGCCAGCGCCAACGTCATCGTCGCGGCGGGCACGCTGGCGTTCGACCGTGCCGACACTTCGACCGTGCCCGGCACCATCTCCGGCGCCGGCAACGTGGTGCAGCAAGGCAGCGGCGCCACCGTGCTCACCGCCGCCAACACCTACACCGGCGGCACCACGATTACCGCCGGCACGCTGCAGCTGGGCAATGGCGGCGCCAACGGCAGCATCCTCGGCGACGTGGTGGACAACGGTACGCTGGCCTTCAACCGTTCGGACATCTATACGTTCGGCGGCCTGGTCTCCGGCACAGGCGGCGTGACGCAGCTGGGCAACGGCACTACCGTGCTCACCGGCACCAACACCTATAAGGGCGCGACGACCGTGCAGGCCGGCACGCTGCTGGTCAATGGCGACCAGACCGGTGCGACCGGCGCCACCACCGTGCAGAACGGCGGCACGCTGGGCGGCAAGGGCATCGTCGGCGGCGACGTGACGGTGGCCAATGGCGGCGCGCTCAATCCCGGCGATGCCGGCGCGGCGGGCACGCTCACCGTCAACGGCAGCCTGGCCTTGAATGCCGGCGCCGCGATGAATTACCAGTTCGGCCAGGCCAACGTGGTGGGCGGCGCGCTCAACGACCTCACCGTGGTGCACGGCAACCTGAGCCTGGATGGCACGCTCAACGTGGCGGCGACGCCGGGCGGCAGCTTCGGCCCGGGCCTGTACCGCATCATCAGCTACGACGGTTCGCTTGCCGACAACGGCCTTGCACTGGGCACCACGCCGTCCGGCAGCTTCCAGGTGCAGACCTCGGTGGCGCACCAGGTGAACCTGCTCAACAGCGGCGGACTCACGCTCAACTTCTGGGACGGCCCCAGCGGCAATGCCAACAGCACCATCGACGGCGGCAGCGGCGTCTGGCAGAACTCGGCCGGCAATGCCAACTGGGCCGACCAGACCGGCCAGTACAATGCGCCGTATACCGATGGCGAGTTCGGCATCTTCATGGGCGCGCCGGGCACGGTCACGGTGGACAACGGCCTGGGTGCGGTGACCAGCTCGGGCATGCAGTTCGCGGTGAACGGCTACACCGTCGCTGGTGGCGCGCTCACCCTGAGCGGCGCGCCGAACATCATCCGCGTGGGCGACGGCACCGCCGCGGGCGCGGGCATGACGGCGACCATCGCCGCGGTCCTGGCCGGCACCGGCGGTGTGGTGAAGGACGATCTCGGCACCCTGGTGCTGAGCGGCGCCAACACCTATGCCGGCGGCACCACGGTCAACAGTGGCGTGCTGCAGGTGGCGGGCGATGCCAATCTCGGCAACGCGGCGGGCGGTCTGGCCTTCGACGGCGGCACGCTGCGCAATACCGCGGCGATCTCCACTGCGCGCGCGGTGACGATCAACCAGGGCGGCGCCACCTTCGAGACGCAGGCGAACCTGGAGCTGAGCGGCACCGTCACCGGCGCGGGCGGGCTCACCAAGACCGGCAGCGGCAGCCTCACCCTGGACGGCAGCAACACCTATACGGGCGGCACCACCATCAACGCGGGCGGCATCATCGTGTCCAGCGATGCCAACCTCGGCGATGCGAGCGGCGCGTTGACGTTCAACAACGGCGTGCTGGAGAACACCGCCGCCATCACTTCCGGCCGCGCGGTCGCGCTTAACGGCGCGGGCGGGCGCTTCCTCAACGATGCCGACCTGACGCTCAACGGCGCCATCGCGGGCGCGGGTTCGCTGAACAAGGACGGCAGCGGCACGCTGATCGTGGGTGCCGACAACAGCTACACCGGCGGCACCCTGATCCAGGCCGGCACGCTGCAGGTAGGCAACGGCGGCGCCAGCGGTTCGCTCCTGGGTGCGGTGGCCAACAACGGCACGCTGGTCTTCAACCGCGCCGACACCCTGGCGTTCGCCGGCCAGATCTCCGGCACCGGCTCGCTGGAACAGCAGGGCGCGGGCACCACCGTGCTGAGCGGCAACAACAGCTACGGCGGCATCACCGCCGTTCGTGCGGGCGGCCTGTTCATCAATGGCGACCAGAGTGCGGCGACCGGCGCCACTTCGGTCGATGCCGGCGGCACGCTCGGCGGCAAGGGCATCGTCGGCGGCGACGTGGCGCTGGCCGACGGCGCCACGCTGAGCCCGGGCGACGTGGGCAGCGCGCCGGGCACGCTCACCGTCAAGGGCAACCTGGGCATGAGCAACGCCAGCAATCTCAACGTGAATCTGGGCCAGGCCAACGTGGTGGGCGGTCCGCTCAACGACCTGGTGCAGGTGAACGGCGACCTCGCGCTGGACGGCACGCTCAACGTGGCGGTGTCTTCCGGCGGCAACTTCGATCCGGGTATCTACCGCATCGTCGGCTACAACGGCGCGCTTACCGACAACGGCATGAGCATCGGCTCGGTGCCGTCGCCGGATTACTTCCTGCAGACCTCGATCGCGCACCAGGTAAACCTGGTCAACACCGCCGGCCTCAACGTCAACTTCTGGGACGGCAACGGCGCGCGCGGCGATGGCCAGATCCAGGGCGGCGACGGCGTGTGGCAGAACAATGCCGGCAACGACAACTGGACGGTGACCGACGGCAGCATCAACGCGCCGTACCAGGACAACTCCTTCGCCATCTTCAGCGGCACCGGCGGCACGGTGACGGTGGACGGCAGCCTCGGCGCGGTGAACAGCGGCGGCATGCAGTTCGCGGTGGACGGCTATCGCGTGCAGGGCGACGGCATCGCGCTCGGTGCATCGCCGACGGTTATCCGCGTCGGCGACGGCACCACGGCCGGCACCGCCATGACGGCGACCATTGCTTCGGTGCTGAGCGGCACTGCTGGCATGACCAAGTCCGATCTCGGCAGCCTGGTGCTGGCGGGCGACAACACCTACACCGGCGGCACCACCGTCACCGATGGCGTGCTGCAGCTGGGCGAGGGCGGCGCGGCCGGCTCGGTCCTGGGCGATGTGGCGAACAACGGCACGCTGGCATTCAACCGCTCGGACAGCTACGCGTTCGGCGGCGTGGTTTCCGGCACCGGCGCGCTGGTGCAGAAGGGCAGTGGCACCACCGTGCTCAGCGGCGCCAACACGTATACCGGCGCGACCACGGTGCAGTCGGGCAGCTTGCTGGTGAACGGCAACCAGTCCGGCGCCACCGGCGCCACCGCGGTACAGAGCGGCGCCACCCTGGGCGGCATGGGCACCATCGGCGGAAATGTAACGGTGGCCGACGGCGCCACGCTGAGTCCGGGCGATGCCGGCGCGGCGGGTACGCTCACCATCAACGGCAACCTCGCACTGGGCGCCAACAGCAAGCTTGCCTACCAGCTCGGCCAGGCCGGCACGCCCGGTGGCGCGCTCAACGACCTCACCGTGGTGCATGGCAACCTCACGCTGGACGGCGCGCTCGACGTGACCGCCACCGCGGGCGGCAGCTTCGGCGCGGGCGTGTATCGGCTCTTCAGCTACGACGGCGCGCTGACCGACAACGGCCTCGCGCTCGGTGCGGTGCCGAGCGGCGATGCCTTCGTGCAGACCTCGATCGCCCACCAGGTCAATCTGGTGAACAGCGCCGGGCTGACGCTGAGCTTCTGGGACGGCCCGGGCCACGCCAACGACGGCGCCATCAACGGCGGCACCGGCACCTGGCGCCTGGCCGACAACGACTACTGGACCGACGCCAGCGGCGCGCTCAATGCGCCGTACACCAATGGCACGTTTGCGGTGTTCGGCGGCGCGGGCGGCACGGTGACGGTGGACAACGCCAACGGGCAGGTGAGCGCGTCGGGCATGCAGTTCCAGGTGGACGGCTATCGCGTGACGGGCGGTTCCGTCACCTTGGCCGGCGGCGCCGACACCATCCGCGTGGGCGACGGCACCGCGGCCGGTGCCGGCATGACGGCCACGATCGATGCGGCGCTGACCGGCAGCGGCATGCTGGTGAAGGACGATCTCGGCACCCTGGTGCTGACCGGCGTCAACACCTACACCGGCGGCACCACGGTGCACGCCGGCACGCTGCAGATATCGAACGACGGCAGCCTCGGCCAATCCTCCGGCAACCTGTCGATCGACGACGGCACGCTGCACACCACCGGCAACATCCTCAGCAACCGCACGGTCGGCGTAGGCGGCGCCGCCACCATCGACACCGACGACGGCACCACGCTGCAGCTGGCCAACGGCATCGGCGGCAGCGGCAGCCTGACCAAGGTGGGCAACGGCACGCTGGTGCTGGCCGGCACGTCCAACTACGGCGGCGCCACCACGGTGGCGGCGGGCACGCTGGCGGCGGCGGTGGACCATGCGTTCAACGCCGCTTCCGCGTTCACCGTGCAGGGCAATGCCACGCTCGATCTCGCCAGCCACGCGCAAAGCATCGGCGCATTGAGCAACGCCGGCACGGTGCACTTCGGTGCGGCGCCGGGCGCTACGCTGACGGTGCGCGGCGATTACACCGGACAGGGCGGCACGCTGCTGTTCAACACCGTGCTTGGCGACGACAGTTCCGCCACCGACAAGCTGGTGGTCGCCGGCAACACCTCCGGCAACACCGCGGTGCGCGTCAACAACGTCGGCGGCGCGGGTGCGCAGACCGCGCAGGGCATCAAGCTGATCGATGTGCAGGGCACGTCCGGCGGCACATTCGCCTTGCAGGGCGATTACGTGTTCCAGGGCCAGCAGGCGGTGGTGGCCGGCGCATATGCGTATCGGCTGTACCAGGGCACGGCCAATGCGAACGACGGCGACTGGTATCTGCGCTCGGCGCTGGTGAATGGTTCCACTGGACCGACGGATCCGGGCAACCCCGGCAATCCGCAGCCGCTGTACCAGCCTGGCGTGCCGCTGTACGAGGCCTATGCCGGCATCCTGCAGCAGGTCAATACGCTGGGCACGCTGTTCCAGCGCACCGGCGACCGCCTGTGGACCGGCGTGCAGGCCGAGGACAACATGAAACCCGGCGAAGGCCTGTGGATGCGCGTCGAGGGCGGCGACCAGAGCTTCAAGCCCGAGACCAGCACCAGCGCCACGCGCTACGACCTGTCGACCTGGAAAGCCGAGGCCGGCATCGACACCACGCTGAGCGAAGGCGAGGGCGGCAAGCTGGTGGGCGGCGCCACGCTGCAATACGGCCGCTATCAGTCGAATGCGCAGTCGGTATACGGCCAGGGCCGCCTGAAGACGCGCAGCTACGGCATCGGCGGCACGCTTACCTGGTACGGCGAGAACGGTTTCTATGTCGACGGCCAGGCGCGCTGGTCCAGTCTCGATACCGATCTGCGTTCGACCACGCTGGCGCAGTTGCTGGAAGACGGCAACAAGGGCAGCGCGTACGCGCTGGGCGTGGAAGCCGGCCGGCGCTTCCGGCTGGGCGACCAGTGGTCGCTGGTTCCGCAGGCGCAGTTGACGTACGGCAAGGCCAGCTTCGACAGCTTCAACGATGCGTTCGGCGCGCACGTGGCGCAGCAGCAGGGCACCACGACCACCGCACGTGCCGGCGTGATGGCCGATTACCGCAGTGCGCGCCAGGGCGAGTCCGGCTCGGTCGCCACGCACGTCTACGCCATTGCCAACCTCTATCGCAACTTTGGCGGCGATGCGCGCGTGAACGTGGCAGGCACTGACTTCACCTCGCGCAACGAGCGCCTGTGGGGCGGCTTCGGCCTGGGCGCGTCGCTGGACTGGGCGGACGGACGCTATTCGGTCTACGGCGAAGTGCAGGCTTCGACCGGCTTGAAGCACTTCGGGGATTCGCATGCGCTCAACGGGACGTTGGGCTTCCGCATGCGGTGGTGACGGCCCCAAGTCCCTCTCCCGCATGGGAGAGGGACTTTTCTCCGGCTGATGCTTGCGCCAGGCATTCGATCGCGTCTGCTGGCCAGGCGCGACGATCCCCGCCTTTGCGATCCGCATCACGGTCGCTGGCGCGATAACGGCGCAACGATAGACAACGTTGTCATCGCCGTTCGACGGGCGCTGCTGTTCGCATTTTTGGCTTCTTTCATCCAGCCCGGTAGGGGGGGGGATGCGTGAGGCTGCGCGCGGCTGACGGGAAAGAGGGGAATCGTTGTCATACCGGCCGGCGGAGAGCGCGGCCTATCAGCAGCCTTCACTCGGAGACATGTCCATGCCCAGCAAGCAGCATCTGGCGAAGTGGTCCACCCTCGGCATGCGCGCGATCGCCACGGCGACTTTGACCGTGGGGTCCATCGGTGCGCATGCGCAATCGCAACCGGCTTGTTCGGCCGCCTGGAACGCTTCGGCCATTTACGTCGGCGGCGACCAGGCGAGCGAAAACGGCGTCAATTACGCCGCCAACTGGTGGACGCGCGGCGACGACCCAGCCACGCACAGCGGCGCTTCCGGCAGCGGCCAGCCGTGGACGGTGGCCGCCAATTGCGGCGGCGGCACCAATCCGCCGCCGCCACCTCCGCCGCCGGTTGGCAGCACTTCCGGCACGATCAACTTCCATCTGCTGCTGGGCGTGGGCAATGCGCAGGATCAGCTGGTTCTCACCGGCGACAACTACACCGACCTGATCGTGTCCAACCTGATCGCCGGCGTGATGTACGGCCATCTGGTGCAGGAGTACTACCCCGGCCTGCAGTTCAACAAGGACTACGTCTACGGCTCGGTGCTGGCGCAGCTGCTGCAGGAAAATATCGCCACGCAGGATTATGTCGGCAGCGGTCCGCTGATCGATCCCTCGCCCGACCAGCAGGCGGTGATGGGCGTGGGGCAGGGCGGTCCGTACCAGATCAACAACTACGCCGCGGACATGGTGTCCGGCAGCTATGCGCCGGCCGGGCATTCGCTGATCAATTACATCGCGATCCAGAAGCATATCGGCTACACCATGGCCACCGCCGCCACGCAGTACAGCAAGCCGACGCCGGCCTCGTTCAACAACAAGTATTACGGGCCGATGCTGACGGCCTATTTCCACTACAACGATTTTGTCGCGCTGATCGTGACCGGCACCGGCGAGGGCGGATGGGTCACGCCATGGCAGCCGGCCTTCAACAATGCGCTGGTCAATTTCAAGACGCTGCCGAACAACTTCTTCGACGTGCTGTTGAACGTGGCCTATAACCAGGGCTATTACGGCGGCCTGGTAGGAAGCTACAGCCGGCTGGGGGCGACGGCCACGCCGGCGACGGTGGCATCCGTGGATGCGTACAGCTCGATCTGGGGCGTGCAGGATACGTATCGGCAGTATCCGTACCAGGTGCGTTATTACCTGGACCAGCTGTACGGCAAGCCGATACCGACGACCAGCGCGACCACGCTGGTGACGCCGGCCAATCACGTGTATGTCAGCGCGGGAACGCTGGGAAGCGTGTTCTCCAGCGTGTTCCAGACCTTGGCTTACGCGAACGCTTCCGGCACTTCGTCCAGCTATATCTCGGCGGCGCAGGCGCAGGCGGCGTTCAATGCGGCGCTGGGGCAGGCGGGTGTGGCCGGCACGGCGAGCCTGGATATCGGCAATGCCGCGGATCGGGCGAAGCTCTTCAGCGTGCTGGAGTTTGCGATCGGGAATCTCGAGAGCAACCTGGGCATGAAGTTCAATGCGACGACGCTTTCGCAGCTCTGACGTGTAGGTTGGGGTGAGCCTGCGGCGAACCCCAACGGGCGCCCGGCCGTGGCGTTCCTGTTGGAGTTCGCTGCGTTCACTCCAACCTACCTTGGGGTGCTGGCTTCGATGTAGGGGGTGGCTGAGAGTGCGGCGTTCACGCCGGCGAAGCCGCGTTCCATCACGCTCGCGAATGCCTCGCGCGCCTTCCGCTTCGCGCGGAAGGCGCACAGCGCTTCGCCATATGCCACCACCAGCGTGCCGACCAGCATGGTCGCCGCAAGGCGCGCTTCGGGATCAGTGTGCGGGCGGCCGACGGCATCGGCGAGCATCGCCGCCAGATCGTCGGCCAGCGTGCCCTGCAGCTCGCGCGCACGCACGGTGAGTGCGGGGCTGTCGGCGACGGTGCTCCAGAACTGGATGGGGCGCTTGTTGATGCGGAACATCGGGTGCTGCTCATCCAGCAATGCACGCATCAAGGCCTGGAATACCAGCACAGGCGGCTGGTCTCCGTTGGCGGCGATGGCCTGGCGCACCAGCTCACGGCTTTCGTCCTCGCGGTCGAACACCATGTCTTCCTTGCGCGGGAAGTAATTGAACACGGTTTTGCGGGAGACGCCGGCTTCCTGTGCGATCTCGTCCACGGAGACGTTCTCGAAGCCGCGTTCGACGAAAAGCAGCGTCGCCACGTCCGAAATCATCTGGCGCGTGGCTGCCTTCTTGCTGTCCCGCAGACCGGGCGGATTTGACATGTCGATGCTCGTCCCGCAAAACTTACACTCAGTGTAACATTTTGGCCGGGCATCCGACACCCCCTTCAATCCGGCCTCCGCCCAAGGAAATCGCCTTGATCTACGACGTCGTTATCGCCGGAGCCGGCCCGGTCGGCCTGTTCCTCGCCTGCGAACTGCGCCTGGCCCATGTTTCGGTGCTGGTGCTGGAGCAGGCCGAGGATCCGCGTTCGCCGCTGAAGCGCCTGCCGTTCGGCATGCGCGGCCTGTCCGCGCCTACCATCGAAGCGTTCTATCGCCGCGGTCTGCTGGACGGGATTCCCGTGCCGAAACTTTCAAAGGATGGCGCCAACGGCACGGCAGCGGCGCATTGGCTGGGCCAGCCGCGCCAGCCGGCGGGGCACTTCGCCGGCATCCAGTTCTATCAGGACCAGGTCGACACTTCGAAGTGGCCGTACCGCCTGCCCACGCCGGCGGGCACCAGCATGATGATCGAGCTGGAATCCCTCGAAGCCGCTTTGGCCGCGCGTGCGAACGCGTTGGGAGCGGAGGTGCGGCGTGGCTTTGCCGTCGACGGCTTCGAGCAGTCGGATGACGGCGTGGCCATTCGCGCGGGAGGCGAAACTTTTCACGGACGCTGGCTGGTCGGCTGCGATGGTGGACGCAGCAAGGTACGCAAGCTGGGCGGCTTCGAGTTTGCCGGCACCGACCCGGAATTCACCGGTTACTCGGTCGAAGTCGAACTCGCTAATCCGGACCAGCTCCGCTCCGGGCGCCATTACACCGCCACGGGCATGTACACCTACACGGCACCCGGAACGATCGCGATGGTCGACTTCGACGGCGGTGCTTATCACCGCACCCAGCCGGTCGCGCACGAACACGTGCAGGCCGTGCTGCGCCGCGTCTCCGGCGTGGAGGTCATCGTCACCGCCCTGCGCCTGGCAACCACCTGGACGGATCGCGCCAGACAGGCGACGGCATATCGCAACGGACGCGTGCTGCTCGCCGGCGACGCCGCGCACATCCATTCGCCGCTGGGCGGTCAGGGCCTCAACCTCGGTATCGGCGACGCGATGAACCTTGGATGGAAACTCGCCGCCACCATCCACGGCCACGCACCCGAAGGTCTGCTCGATACCTACACCAGCGAACGCCATCCGATAGGCGCCAAGGTGCTGGACTGGTCGCGTGCGCAGGTGGCGCTGATGCGGCCGAGTGCCAGCTCGCGTGCGCTGGAGGCGATCATCCGCGACCTGATCGATACGCGCGACGGCGCGACGTATTTCGCCGAGCGCGTATGGGGCGTGGCGCTTCGCTATGAGCTCGGCGAAAGCCACCCGCTGGCGGGATACAGCGCGCCGGATTTCGAGCTGGCCGATGGAACCAGGCTTGGGGAATGGCTGAAAGCGGGCAAGGGCCTGGTCGTCGATTTCGATGCAAGCGCGCCGCTGCAGTCGCTGGCGGAACATTGGAGCGATCGGGTCGCCTATATCTCAAGCCATGCGAAAAACAGCCTGGGCATGAGCGCCCTCCTGGTTCGCCCCGACGGCTTCGTCGCCTGGGCCAGCGAAGGCGAGCTGCCTGCTGGCGAAGCAGGGAACGCTGTGGCTCGATGGTTCGGCCGGTCCCTCCATTGATGGCCAGGGCTCAACGCGCGCCGATGCCGCGAGCCAGCTTCGCAAGCGTACGCAGCAACGGCCGATACAGATGCTCGGGCGTATTGCCGTACCCCAGCACCAGGCCATTGTCGGCCGGGCCTGGCTTCCCCATGAACGAGGACAGCGCGAGCGCACCTACACCGTGCGCTTGCGCTGCGCCGACCAGTTCGCGATCCGGATAGCGCGCCGGCAGCCGCACCGTCAGATGCAAGCCGCAGGGGCCGCCCTCGACCTGATGCTCGATGGAGAAAACGCCTTCCAGGGCTTGCAGCAGCGCCTGCCGCCGGTCGCGGTACAAGCGCCGCATCCGCCCGAGATGGCGCGCGTATTCGCCGCTGTCGATGAAGTCGGCCAGCGCCAGTTGCGCATGGCGTTGCGCACCGCGCTGCAGCTCGCGCAGCGCGTCGGCGACTACGGGCATCAGGCCATGTGGCAGTACGAGGAAGCCGATCCGCAGCGCGGGAAACATGGTCTTGCTGAAGGAGCCCAGGTACAGCACCGGCGCATCGGCCACGAGGCCTTGCATCGCGCCCACCGGTTCGCCGGTGTGGCGAAACTCGCTGTCGTAATCGTCCTCGATCACCCAGGCGCCATGGCGGCGCGCCGTTTCAATCAGCGTGAGGCGACGGGCGACCGAGAGCACCGCGCCGGTGGGATATTGATTGGACGGCGTCGTATAGATGATCCGCGGCGCCGGCGCGCCCGCAGCGGCAGCCTCCACGCACATGCCTTGCGCGTCGACGCGCACCGGCACCACCTCCAGGTCGCCGGCATGCATGGCCGTGCGTGCGCCGCGATAGCCGGGTTCCTCGGTCCAGGCCACGTCGCCCGGATTGGTCAGCAACTGCATGCACAAGACCAGTGCATCCTGCGCGCCTTCAGTCACCACGATCTGGGCCGGTTCGCAGTGCACGCCGCGGGTGACGGCGAGATGCCGCGCGATCGCCGCGCGCAATGCGGGTTCGCCGGCCGGGTCGCCATAGCCCAGTGCGGCGGGGCCGTGGCCGCGCATGGCGCGATCGAGTGCGCGCCGCCATGTGCCGGTGGGGAATTGCGCGAGCGCCGGCACGCCGGGCCGGAAATGGCCGCCCTCGTACGCGGGTGGCGTGGCTGCGCGTGGACGCAGGTTCGCCACCCTGCGCGCAACCACCGGCGCCGCCGCCGCCTGCCTGGTGCGCGCCGGCCGGGTCAGCTCGGTGACGCGCGTGCCGCGCCGGTCGGATTGCACGAATCCTTCGGCCAGCAGTTGCTCGTAGACGGCCATGACGGTGTTGCGCGAGATGCCGAGCGCCTCCGCCAGCGCGCGTGTTCCCGGCAAGGGACTGCCGGCCGGCAGCGTGCCGCCGAGCACGGCTTCGCGCAGCCGCAGCAGCAATTGGCGTTGCAGCGATGGCGCGCTGCGGGCGCGCGATAGCGGTGCATCCAATGGCTGCTGCCGGGTCGGGCGGTGGGCACGGGGAAGCGTCATCGTGTGGCACCATAAAACTGCCGTGATCTGGCGCTTTTCATGGTACCTAGGCCTGCCTACGATCTTCAAACACGCCGGCCCGCCGCCGGCTCCACCCAGCGAGACCGCGCCTTGTCCCACACCGCCAACACCTACGGACAACCCATCGGACTGCCCGTGCCCGGCTGGGCCCCACGCCCGCGCCCGGGCCGCGTGACGCTCGACGGCCGCTACTGCCGCCTCGAACCGCTCGATGCGCAACGCCACGGGGCCGAGCTGTATGCCGCCTACGCCATGGCCCCCGACGGACGCGACTGGACCTATATGTCCATCGGCCCGTTCGAGGACGAAGCCAGTTACCTGGTCCACGCGCACAAAGTGGAAGCGAGCGCGGACCCGTTGCATTACGCGGTGATCGATCGCGCCAGCGGCCGCGCGGTCGGCACCCTTGCGCTGCTGCGCATCGACCCGGCCAACGGCTCGATCGAAGTCGGCTTCGTGGCGTTCTCGCCGGCACTGAAGCGCACGCCGGCATCGACGGAAGCGCAATACCTGCTGATGACTTATGTATTCGACGGGCTGGGCTACCGTCGCTACGAATGGAAATGCGACGACCTCAACGCCCCTTCGCGCGCCGCCGCCGCACGGCTCGGCTTCCAGTACGAAGGCACCTTCCGCCAGGCCGTCGTCTACAAGGGACGCAACCGCGACACCGCATGGTTCGCCATGACGGACCGCGATTGGCCGGCGCTGTCGGCGGCTTTCGACGCCTGGCTGGCGCCTGCCAATTTCGACGAGCAAGGCAACCAGCGCCGCTCGCTGGCGGCGATTCGCGCCGAACAGGCGTAACGCAGGGGACGGGGTGCCCTGCGGAACGGCAACCTTCCTGTGACAAAATCCGCCCACGCGTGCTTCATTCCGAAGCACCCAAGGGCCTGTGCACGCATGAAACACCCAAGCCACGCCTTGCTCGCGCGCTGCGTCGTGCTGGCGGTCCTGCTATGCCTGCATGGCTGCGCCATGGTCGGCGTCAGCCGCATCAATGCCCACGATTCGGTGAGCGAGCAGCGCGGCGACGTGATCAGCACCGGGCGCCTGAGCGACCAGACCGTGCAGTCGCTCAACGTGGTGGCGCTGGCGGCGCGCGATTGCGAGCGGGCCTTTCCGGCCTGCGTGGACACCGTGCTGCATTCGCCGGGCCTGGACGACGAGCAGCGGCTGTCCGCGCTGTCCGAACTGTGGCTGGGCCTGGCCATCCGCACCGACCGCAGCACGCGCGATACGCAGATGAGCGACCAGGCGCTCGATGCCTACCTGCAGGCGGGGCGCTACGCCTATGCCTACCTGTTCTATACGAAGCGCCAACCCTCCGAGCGCTCCTTCGAATTGCGCCAGGTGCGGGTGATCGGCTTCTACAACTTTGCCGTACAGCGCTCGATGACGCGCTTCTTCCAGGAGCTGCCACGGCTGGAGCGGCATGCCAGGCATGCCGAGCTGGCCGGCTGGCATGTCACCGGCAACGAGCCGGCGGTGCGCTGGGCAGGTGCGGCTACCGATCCGGCGGAGCTGATTCCCGCCTCGACGCTGCGCTTCAACGGCGTGCGCAATGTGTACCGGCGCGACGGTTTCGGTTCGGAATTCGTGGCGGTGGCGCCGCCGGACGCGCCATCCAGGGATGTGCCGTGGCGCGATCCCGATTATGTGTCGATGACCGGCGCCATCCTGTTCGACGGCGCCAACCTGGACGAAGTGCTCGCCACCAGGCAGGCGACGGTGCAGGTCGAGGATCCCTATCACGACGACACCATGACCGTGGCCGGGCACGAGGTGCCGCTGGCCGGCAACTTCACCGCGGCCTACGGTGTGTGGCTGGCGCGTTCGGGCTTCGCCACGCAGTCGATCCGTTCGCTGCTGGGCAGGGAAGGCGGCATCCAGACGCCGCGCGTGCTGCTGATGCAGCCTTACGATCCCAGCCGCATGACCGTCGTCATGCTGCACGGCCTGGCCAGCAGCCCGGAGGCATGGATCAACGTATCCAACGAGGTGATGGGCGACGAGGAGCTGCGCAGTAATTACCAGGTGTGGGAAATCTATTACCCGACCAATGCGCCGATCGCGGTGAACCTCGCCAATATCCGCAAGGCGCTCGACGCCACCTTCCAGCATTTCGATCCGGGCGGGCAGGCGAGGGCTTCCCATAACGTGGTGCTGATCGGCCACAGCATGGGCGGCGTGATCGCGCGCCTGCTGGTGTCCTCCAGCGGCGACAAGCTGTGGAGCCTGATGCCGGCGCGCGACAATCTTTCGAAGGCGAAGCAGGCGCGCCTGCGCGAGCGGCTGGCGCCGTATCTGCAGTTCACGCCGATGCCGCAGGTGACGCGCGCGGTATTCCTGGCCTCGCCGCAGCGCGGTACGCCGTATGCGCAGAACACGCTGGCGCGCTGGATGGCCAACCTGATCCGCCTGCCGGCCAATGTGCTGAAGGAAGTGGCCGGCGTGGCCGACCTGCTGAAGGACGGCGAGGGCGGTACGCCGGTGCGCATTCCCAACAGCGTCGACAACCTCAGCGATACCGATCCTTTCATCATGGCCGCGGCGGATCTGCCGATGTCGCCCGCGGTGCGCTACCACACCATCGTCGGTGTCTATACGCCGCCGGGGCCATTGGCTGACAGCAGCGACGGCGTGGTGCCGTACAAGAGCGCGCACCTGGAAGGTGCCGAGTCGGAGTTGGCAGTGCCTTCGTGGCATAGCGTGCAGGAGACGCCGGCGGCGATTCTGGAGTTGCGGCGGATCCTGCGCGTGCACATGGCGGCGACCGGAGCGCAGCGCTGAAGCCAGCGCGAATCCGCCAGGGCTGCCAGGCTTACGCATAGCTGTCTTTTAAGCGCTGTTCCCGGCCTTATGGACGATGGCGCCGATCGGCCGATGCGCCTATCGTCCCCGCACGCATATGCAACCTATGCGTACTTGCGCGAGCGCTGGTCGGCGCAGCCGATCTGGGCGTTCTACCGGGGGCGCGGTCACCTATCGATACGAACGGGAGACCCAGTGCTATGCAGACTCGATTGCTTTTCGCCATGGCTTCCATGGCGTTCGCCACGTGCGCCCTGGGCGCATCGCCAGCCACGCTGAAACTGCAACGCGGCGGTACCACGGTGCCGGTCACCACGCCGCTGGGCGGCGCTCCGATCACCAGCCTGGAACTGGATCCGGCGACCAGCGCCGGCGATGCCGATTCGGGCGACGTGGGTGACGTCGGCTCGAAACCGGTGATCAACCGCGGCCTTCCGCACGGGAACGCCGGCAGCAACCGGCAGGCGAATGCGAAGCGGGCCAAATCCAGCCCCGAATTGCTCGGCGGCTTCGACGGCCTGAATTTCCACGACCAGCGCTATGCCAACGGCGGCAACCAGTTTTCGATCGAGCCGCCGGATCAGGGCCTGTGCGCGGGCAACGGCTTCGTCGTGGAAAGCGTCAACGACGTGATGGCCATCTACGGCAGCGCCGGCAACAAGCTGGTCGGGCCGGTCGATCTCAACACCTTCTATCACTATCCGGCGGCGATCAATCGCGCCACGGGGGCCTATGGACCGGAAATCACCGACCCCAGCTGCTACTACGATGCGGGCACGCGGCGCTGGTTCCATGTCGTGCTGACGCTGGACCGCTTCGGCACCACGTCGTCCTTCGCCGGCACCAATCACCTGGACATCGCGGTCAGCCAGACCGCCGATCCCACCGGCGCCTGGAACATCTACCGCTTGCCGGTGCAGAACAACGGCACGCAGGGCACGCCCGATCACGCCTGCGCGGGCGGCTTCTGCCTGGGCGACTATCCGCATATCGGCGCCGACGCCAACGCGATCTTCCTGACCACCAATGAGTTCGCGCTGTTCGCCGACGGCTTCTATGGCGCGCAGATCTACGTGCTTTCCAAGCAGGCGCTGGCGTCGGGCCAGCCGGCGAATGTGGCGATGTTCAACGGCGGCGATCCGGATATCCCCGCGCCCGCATTCACGGTATGGCCGGCCATCTCCTCCGGCGGGCAATACGCCGGCGGCCATAACGGCACCGAATACCTGCTGAGTTCCGATGCCGTGTTCTACGACTCGGGTACGTCCAACACCTTGTGGCTGTGGACCGTGACGAATACGCGGGCGATCGACACCACGCCGTCAGCCGTGTCGCTGAACGTGGCGCCGCTGACCGTGCAACCGTATGCCGTGCCGAGCAGTCTTGCGAGGCAGAAGCCCGGCAGTACGCCGTTGCGCGATTGCTTTGCGCTGACCGGTTGCGCACCGGCCTACCTCGGCTATCCGAACTTCGTCTATCCCGCGCCACGCGACCTGGCGGTGAACGACTCGCGCATGCAGCAGGTGAGCTATGCCAACGGCAAGCTGTGGGGCACATTGGATACCGACGTGCTGCTCGGCGATGGCAGCCATGGTTCGGGCATCAACTACTTCGTGATCAATCCGGATTCCGGCGGCATCTTCGCCAACGGCACCCTGGCCTTGCCCGATGCCAACCTCACCTACGGCGCGGCAGCCGTGACACAGAGCGGGCGGGGCGTGATCGCGTTCACCGTGGTCGGACCCAACGATTATCCGAGCGCGGGCTATGCCAGCCTGGATGCGAAGGCCGGCGCCGGCGACGTGCATATCGCCGCGGCGGGCGCGGGTCCGTGGGATGGCTTTACCGGCATTCCCTACCTGGGCGACAACCGTCCGCGCTGGGGCGATTACGGCGCGGCCGCGGCCGACGGCAATACGATCTGGCTGGCTTCGGAATACGTCGCGCAGACCTGCACGCTGGCGCAGTACCTGACGCCGCCGCTGTTCCAGTGCGGCGGCACGCGCGGCGCGCTGGGTAATTGGGCGACGCGGGTTTCGGCGATCGGGCTCTGAGTTCCAATAGGAGAAAACAGCGGGCGCGGTGAAAATACTTCACCGCGCCTGTTCCATTTCCAAGCGCTGCTTATCGCAATTCAGTAAAAACGCGGCTCGTAGATAAGCAGATCGACCTGGTAAGTGCCGCCGAGCTGCTCGGGCCTGAGATCAGGGAAGCGCGCCCATAGCCCCTCCGCGAGTTCGAAGACCCCGGCCATCGCGCTGCCCACGGCCTGGCGATAAAGGTGCCACTCCGTCTTGTCGCTTTTTTCCTGCACAAAAGCCGCGGTTTCGTCCAGCCGGCCGACGATCTGCAGGAACACCACGTTCAAGCGCTCGGCGTCATCCCTGGTCATGGCGTTTCTTCTCCGTTTCAGGTTTCGATCCATGACCTCAAGCTTATGCTCTTTATCCCCGCCGCACCGCCAGAAAGCGGCTGTTGCGCAGCAACCCCGCCGAGACCAGCGACACCAGCACCCCGATCGGGAAGATCTCCGTGAAGGTCATCGGCAGGCGGTACATGGGGTTCGCGTACTGGACCTTGAACGCCTCCATCTCGGTGGTCAGTTTCGCCAGCGCCTCGGCGCTCGCGCCCTTGGCCTTCTGGCTGGCGATGATGGCCTGCGCGTAGGAGCTGGCGAAATCCATATGCATCATCGACTGCACCGCTTCCCACGCGGCCACGTAGAAGATGCCGGCGATGAAGCTGATGCCCAGCCCGACCCCGAGCGCGGGCCAGAAGCCGATCACCCCGCCGCGGTCCACGTCGCGGTGCCGCTTGATGCCGACGAACACCGCGCTCAGGGCGATCAGCATGGTGGTGTAGCCGACCACCATGCCGTACTTCAGCGGCGGCATGCCGGAGAACAGCACGAAGGTGGCGAGTTCGAAGCCGCCGACGACCAGGCCGGCGATCAGGCCGTACTTCAGGATGGTGCGCAACACGGTGCTGCTCCTCAGCGATGGATGGTGGCGCCATTGGCCGCGATCCGGCGTCCTGCGGCAATCGCCCGAATGGATGATTCGGGTGTTTTCACCTCAAAAGCAGCGGCCTCAGGGCACGATGCCCAGCTCGCGTGCCCGCCGGATGGCGTCGGTGCGACGCTTTGCCCCGAGTTTTTCGAACAGCCGCGCCACGTGGGTCTTCACCGTGTTCGGCGATACGTGCAGGTGCGCGGCGATCTCCTTGTTGGAGTGGCCGGCGGCCAGTTCGTGCAGCACTTCCAGCTCACGGCCGCTGAGGCCCAGCGCCGTCTGCGCCTTGGGGTTGCCGTCGAAGGCGGGGGCTTCGGCGGGCCTGGCGAATACCCGTACCCCCAGCACGATGCCGAGCACCAGGAAGGCCGCGGCGATCAGGAACACATAGATGTCGCCGGAGTGCAGGCGCGCCATGCGCTGGTAGTCCAGCCACTGCAGGGCCAGCGTTCCCGCCGCCAGCAGTGCGCCGTAACCTGCCACCCGCTTCCACATCGCTGCCCCCGGCTCCCCTTGAGAGGGGCATCTTAGCGCCGGGGCGCGGACGGCAGCGGGGCGCCGCGCTTACTTCTCCAGCGCCAGCAGCAACTGCTGGCGTCCGGCTTCCAGGATCTCCTCGGCCAGCGCCGGGTCCGCCTCGGCCACCGCGCGCGACAACACCAAGGCGCCCACCAGCTGGCTGAAAAGCGCCACCGCCAGCTGGCGTTTCGCTTGCGGGTCGCCGTTGTCGATCAGGCTTGCCAACTGCTCGATATTCCATTGCAGGCCGTGCGCATACGACTGCCGCGCCTCCGCGCCGAGGCGGCGCACGTCGCCGGCATACGCGGTGAGCGGACAGCCCTGCTCGATATTGGCCAGGTGCTCCTTCGACAGGTACCACTCCACGTGCCGCTTCACCGGCGCGGCCTTGGCGGCTTTGGCGGCCTGCAGGCCGCAGTTGAACAGGATGGCGCCGTCTTCCATCGCCTTGTCGATCACCGCCGCGACCAGGGCGTCCTTGGATTTGAAGTGGTTGTAGAAGCCGCCCTGGGTAAAGCCGGCGGCCTTGGTGAGCTCGGCCAGGCCCACCGCGGCGACCCCGCGTTCGCGGAAAAGCTTCTCCGCAGCTTCGACAATAGCCTTTTTGTTTTCAATGGCTTGCTGCTTGGTGACGCCCATGGGCGCGCTCCTTTCCGGTGGCCGTCTATCGGACCGATTAAAAAATACGATGGTGATCGCCATTGACAATCATCCGGGCGCGAGCGGATTCTACGCCACATCAATGGTGATCGCCATTGTGAATCCCCTCCTGCAAGGACACCTCTCATGAAACTCAGCGGCAACACCATCTTCATCACCGGCGGCGCCTCCGGCATCGGCCGCGGCCTGGCCGAAGCGCTGCACCGGCGCGGCAACAAGGTAATCATCGCCGGGCGCCGGCGCGGGCATCTCGATGCCGTGATCGCGGCCAACCCTGGCATGGAGGCGGTCGAGCTGGACATCACCGATCCGGCCAGCATCGAGCGCGTCGCCGCGCAGCTGGTGCGCACGCATCCCGATCTGAACGTGCTGATCAACAACGCCGGCGTGATGCAGATCGACAGCGTGGGCGGCAAGGTCGACGACGCCATGCTCACCGCAACTGTCGACACCAATGTGCTCGGTCCGATCCGCATGACGTCCGCACTGATCGAGCATCTGAAGACCAAACAGAACGCGGTGGTTGCGTACACCAGCTCGGTGCTGGGCTTCGTGCCGCTGGCAGTGTCGGGTGTCTATTCGGCGACCAAGGCGGCCTTGCATTCCTATGTGCTGTCGCAGCGCTTCATGCTGCGCAACACTGGCGTGCGCGTGCTGGAGCTCGCGCCGCCGTGGGTGCGCACCGAGCTGCTCAACAGCCAGGAGGCGGAGCAGGCGATGCCGCTGGACGAGTTCATCGCCGAGACCATCGAGGTGCTGGGCACCGATGTGGACGAAGTGCTGGTGGAGAACGCCAAGGCGTTCCGCGCCAACGTGGGGCCGAACGAGCATGGCTTCGTCAACGGCTTCAACGAGCAGGCCATGGCGCTGTTCGGCGCTGCCTGAAAGACATAAACGCTGAAGCAGGGAAGGGCCGGTTTCTCTTGCGGGAGGATCCGGCCCTTCGCCGTTTTATCCGGATGGCGATATGGCCAACCGGTTGCCACCACTGACTTCTGGCCCATAGGCAGCGGCGGCGGGCGGGTAGTCCAATGCCGGCCTTGGCTTCCCCCGATTTCCGTTCCCGATTTTCCGGCTCGTCGTGCTCGTGAACATCCACTTGGGAGGGGATATGCGTACATCGCTCGTACTCGCATCGATCTGCGTCGCCTTGATCGCCACCGCGGCACAAGCCAAGGAAATCGGCGACTACAGCAAGCTGCCCAAAGACCTCGCCGCCGCGGCTACCGCTTACGACGTCGCGCAGTTCAAGGCCGACAAGGCCGAACTCGAACGCGTGCTCGCCGACGATTACACGCTGGCCGGCACCGCCGGAAAGAACCTGACCAAGGCGCAGTTCATCGCCGACCAGACCGCGCCCGGCAACAAGACCATCTCGGTCAATCTCTACGATCAGGTCAGCAAGGTGTGGAGCGATGGCGCGGTGCTCGCCGGCATGGTGGATGCGAAGGGCAGCAGCCAGGGCAAGGAGTTCACTTTCCGCGGACGCTTCGTCGATGTGTGGGCGAAACGCAACGGGCAGTGGCAGGTGATCTTTACGCAGATCCATCCGGTCAAATAAGCACGCTTGAAGCGGCATGCGCAGTGCGAAGGCCCGCGGCAGACGCGGGCCTTTTTTAATGCGCCGATGCCGTGGTTCCGGCGGCCCTTGTGTTTATATATACAACATGTATAGTCAATATAATCCGCCACGCTGGGGCCATCCGATGTCATACGTATTAGTCGTCGCCATCTCTCTCCACGTTCTCGCCGCCGTGTTCTGGGCAGGCAGCACCGCCGCGCTGGCACGCACCGGCGGCAGTGAAACGAAGCGCCTGTTCCGGCCGCAGATGGGAGCTGCCGCGGTTGCCATTCTTACGGGCGGCTATCTGTGGCATACGATCCATCAAGGAGCCCTCGGACCGATGGAGCGCAGCCTGATGATCGGCGCGTTGAGCGCCTTCGCAGCGCTGATCGTGCAGGTGGCGGTGGTGGGCGGCGCCTTGCGCGAGGCGCGCGCCGAAGCTGGCGATGCCGTCTTGCCCGCGCGCGTCCTGATCGCGCATCGCGTCGCTGCCGGCCTGCTGATGATTGCGATCGTGACGATGGCAGCAGCGCGTTACGTCTGATCTGCCTGGCGCTGGTGACCGCGCCGGCTCTCGCATAAATGCGGATACGGCGCTTGGCGATCGGTTGACAACTGCGGCCTGGAAGACGCCATAAGCGGTGCCAGTCCGCCGCAAGAATTTGGATCGCTCCAATCGAAAAAGCAGGTTCTCTCGCCGATTCGTATGATTCACGACCCAGTTCGCACTTCTTTGCGTAAACCGTAGATTGTCACGTTTCATTGACCGCCCCGCGTGATAGCGTCCCCCCGCCGTCGAATAGGGGCTCGGCGGCTATTCCTGGTAACTCGTTTGCACAGAAGCGCATCGCCGGTGCGGCGTAGGTTCTTGCCTGTTTTCCGACAGGCAGGAATGGGGACGGCTTGCTTCTCACAATCGTATTTGCAAGCAAACGTTCCTGTTTTGGGGAGTGTTTCGCGCTGCCCGGTGGTTTCTCATAACCCTTTGGAGAACACCGCAAATGAATAGTGCAAAGATGGGGCAAAAGCGTGCATGTCTGTGGCTCGCCGTGATGGGGCTGATCGGCGTAACCAGCGTGCATGCAGCTGATATGAAGCATCTCCAGGCGCAAAGCCTGGGTGCCGCGCCGGGCAATCAGCTCGCCGCGAAGCTGGGCCTGAGCGCCGACAACACCTTCGTCGCGGGCAGTGCGGTCAAGACCGTGCAAGGCACGCAGAAGGTGCGCATGCAGCAGTACTACAAGGGCGTGCCGGTCTACGGCCGCAGCATCGCGGTCGAGCAGGACGCGGCCGGCAACTCGCTGACCGCCGACGGCGCCGTACTGCAGAACGTGCAGGTGGACCTGAGCTCGGTCACGCCGCGCTTGAGCACGGCGCAGGCCTTGTCGGCGCTGCGCGCCACCAAGGGCTTCCTGCCGACCAGCGCGACGGCGCCGCGCAACGAGCGCGCCGACCTGTACGTGTATCCCGATGCCAGCGGCCGCGCGCGGCTGGTGTACCTGACCTCGTATGTGGTCGACAGCCCCAAGGCCTCGCGCCCGACGGCCATCGTCGACGCCAACACCGGGCAGGTGATCAAGCAGTGGGAAGGCCTGACCAATGCCAATGCCACGGGCCCTGGCGGCAACGCCAAGACCGGCATGTACCAGTACAACGGTACGCAGTATCCGTATCTCAATGTCACGCAGTCGGGCAGCACCTGCACGTTCCAGAACGCGAACGTGAAGACCTACAACATGAACCACTCCACCAGCGGCACCGGCACGCTGTGGAGCTTCACCTGCTCCAACAGCGACGAGCCGGACGTCAACGGCGCCTATGCACCGATCAACGACGCCCACCACTTCGGCGGCGTGGTGCATGACCTCTACCAGAGCTGGTTCGGCGCACCGCCGCTCAACCAGGTGCTGGTGATGAAGGTGCATTACGGCAGCAACTACGAGAATGCCTTCTGGGACGGCAGCTCGATGACCTTCGGCGACGGCGCCACCACGTTCTATCCGCTGGTGTCGCTGGACGTGACCGGCCATGAGATCAGCCACGGCTTCACCGAACAGCACTCCAACCTGGAGTACAGCGGCCAGTCCGGCGGCATGAACGAGGCGTTCTCGGACATGGCCGGCGAAGCGGCCGAGTATTTCGACCGCAACGGCAACAACGACTTCCTGGTCGGCGCCGAGATCTTCAAGTCCAGCAGCGGCGCGCTGCGCTATATGTGCAACCCGACCCAGGACGGCTCGTCGATCGACAACGCGGCCGATTACTACGACGGTCTGGACGTGCACTACTCCAGCGGCGTCTACAACAAGGCGTTCTGCGTGCTGGCCAAGACCAGCGGCTGGAACACCCGCAAGGCATTCGAAGTGTTCGAAGGCGCCAATGCGGTGTACTGGACCGCGACGTCGGACTACAAGGACGGCGCCTGCGGCGTGGAGAAGGCCGCGGTGGACAAGGGCTACACCAAGGCCGACGTGACCGCGGCGTTCACCGCCGTGGGCGTGAGCTGCTCGGGCGGCGGCGGTGGCGGCACCGCGCTGCAGAACGGCGTGCCGGTCACCGGCCTGTCGGGCTCCACGGGTACGCAGCTGGCCTATACCGTGGCGATCCCGGCGGGTGCGCGCAACCTGAAGATCGCGATCTCGGGCGGCAGCGGCGACGGCGACCTGTACGTGAAGTTCGGCTCCGCGCCGACCACGTCCAGCTACAACTGCCGTCCGTACCTCAACGGCAACAACGAGAGCTGCAGCTTCAGCACGCCGTCGACCGGCACGTACTACGTGATGATCCGCGGCTATACGTCCTTCTCGGGCGTGACGCTGAAGGCAACCTGGACTCCCTGACCGGCATGCCGAAACCACCGCTGCGGCAGTGGTGAATCGTGCAGGGAAGTGAGTGCGAAGCCGGTGGGCGCGATGCGTCCACCGGCTTTTTCATGAGGTGGCCGCCGCCACCGCGGCGGCGACATTGTCCAGCCGGTGGTCATCCACGGCGATGGCGAGGCCGTCGAAGCTGCTCCCGGCCAAGCGGGTCAGCGTTCGGCCCGGCGGCATTTCGACGGCCAGCCGCGCGCCGCGTTCCCAGGCCGCGCGCATGCTGTCCAGCCATAGCACCGGACGCGCCATATTGGCGGCAAGGTCGGCGGCGATGTGTTCGGGACGGAACAGCGGGCGGGCCAGGTTGCCGCTGAGACAGGCGATGCGCGGCCGCGCCAGCGGTACGCCGTCGAAGGCGCGCGCGAAGGCGGCGGCAGCCGCGTCGAGCAGGGCGCAATGCGACGGCACGGCCACGCGCAGGCGCTGGCTGCGCCGCGCGCCCAGCTTGCGCGCCTGTTCGGCGGCGATGGCCATCGCCTCGTCGCTGCCGGCGATGACCAGCTGGGTGTCGCTGTTGATATTGGCGAGGTGGACCGGCCATCCATCCGCACGCAGCCCGGCGAGCAGCGATTCCAAGGCGGGAGCGGCGAGGCCATCGATGGCCGTCATGCCGTAGCCGTGCGGATAGGCCTGCTCCATCAGGCGCCCGCGCAGCGCGACCAGGCGCAAGGCATCGGCAAAATCCAGCGCCCCCGCGGTGACGGCTGCGGGAAATGCGCCGACCGACAAACCGCACACCATGGTGGGCAGCGCCCCCAGGGTGGCGAGCAGGCGCGCGGCGGCAACACCGGCGATCAGCAGGCACAGCTGCACGGCCTCGGTGGAGCGCAGGCTGGCTTCGTCGTCCAGCGCATCGATGGAGCGGCCCAGCACGTCGGCGGCCTGATCCAGCGTCTCCCGCACGCCCGGCGTATCCGGCAGGCGATGCAGCATGCCGGGCCGCTGCGCGCCCTGGCCGGGAAAGGTGAAGAGGACGCTCATGGCGCCGCCGCGCCCCAGGGATCGGCCACCAGCCGCGGGCCATCACCGGTCTTCAGCAGCACCGGGCCGCCGCGCAGCCACTCGGCCAGCGCGAAACCGCCGTGGCCGGTATCCACCTGCGCATCCACGCGCATCGGCATTGCAGCGAAATGCTGCGACAGCTTCTGCAGTGCCGCGGGATCCGGCTTCCGCGGGATGCGCAGCAGCAGATCCAGGTCGCTGCTTTCGCGCAGCACCGGCAGGCCGCTTGCCATGGCGAAGCCCACGCCGCCGGTGATGCCCCAGGCCCAGGGCAATTCGTCTAGCAGCGGCGCCAGCGTGCGCAGGGCGCAGCGGCAGCGATGGCCGGCGGCATCGCCCCAAGGTTCCCACGCGCGCGTACGCGCCAGGATTTCCGGCGGCGTGCGCCTTGTCATCGCGCTCGCCGGCAGATAAGCGGCATGCCGTTGATGGCGTTGCTCGCCGCGCAGGCCCACCGGCACCAGGCCCGCTGGCGCACGTTCGCGGCGCACCACCAGCGGCGCGGCCGCAAACCAGGCCGCATCGACCCAGCCCGGAAGCGGCGAGGGCGAGCGCAGCACCTCGAGCGTGTCGCTTGCCCACAGCAGGTCGTGCGGACGCGGTGCTTCCCGTTCCGCCATCACCGCCGGTGGATTCGGCACGGCGGCCACGCGCTCAACCCACCAGGGCCTTGGTCGCCAGGAACAGCACCGACGGTCCAAGCAGGCAACCGAGGCCCGTATGGAACGTGGCGATCAGCGCGCCATACGGCACCAGCCGCCGGTCGGTCGCCGCCAGGCCGGCGCTGACGCCGCTTACCGTTCCCGCCAGGCCGCCGAAGATCATGGCCGAGCGCGGCGTCGACAAGCCCAGCGCACGCGCCGCCACGGGGGTAAAGACCATCACGATGATCGCCTTGACCAGCCCGGTGGCGATGCTCAGCGCCATCACGTCGGAACTGGCGCCGATCGCCGCACCGGTTACCGGCCCCACGATATAAGTGACCGCGCCGGCGCCGATCGTGGTCATGCTCACCGCGTCGCGATAGCCCATCGCATGCGCGATGGACGCACCGACGATGAACGGCAGCAAGGTGCCGAGCAGCAGCGAGATCGCGCCGATCAGGCCCGCCTTGCGCGCCTCGTCCACCTGCACCTCGAAGGCGGTGGCGACGATGGCGAAGTCGCGCAGCATGGCGCCGCCCATCAGCCCGATGCCGGCGAACTGGGTCAGGTCCGCCAGGCCGTGCTGGCCGCCGGTCTGCACGCCGCCCCAGTACGCCAGCAGCAGGCCGATCAGGATCGCGATGGCCGAGCCGTGCACGCGCCCGAAAGTGAGCTTGCGCGACAGCAGCACGGAAGCCCACATCACCAGCCCTACCATCGCGAATGCCGCGACCAGCCCGTTCTTGTTGAGCATCTTGTCCAGCATTTCGAGCATGGGTGCGTCCTCAGCTCAGCGCTTGTTCGGTGGTGGATTCGGGCAGCGAGGTGTCGTCGCGGCCCGTGCGGGTGAGCAAGGCGATGCAGCCGCCGCACACCAGCACCGCGCCCAGCGCGGCCATCAAGGCCACGGGACCGCCGCGCAAGGCGGCGACCACATCCTGCTGCGCGGCCATCGCCACCACCACGGGGATGTACATCGCGCCCCAGTAGCCGACGCCGGCCTCGGTTTCCCTGGGCAGCGCGCCGCGGCGGTGCAGATAGATGCGCGCGGCGATCAGCAGCAGCATGGCGATGCCGACGCCGCCGACATTGGTGCCCACGCCGATCAGGCGGCCTAGCCCCTCGCCCAGCAGCAGGCCGGCCAGATAGCACAGGGCGAGCAGGGTGGTTCCGTAGACGATCACAAGCACCTCCACGCGCCGCGGCGCGCCATGAGTGGAAGACGATGCGCTAGCGCCATTGCGCGCGCAGGCGTGCGCGCACGTCGGCCGAGGCCTTGCGCAGCGGGCCGTGCAGACGGCTTTCGAGGCCGCGGGAGGCGTCGCCGCGAATATCGGCGACCGCTTCGCGCAATACGTTCGCCACCTTGGCGATGGCATCGGCGCCGGGTGCCGCCGGGTTGTCGACGGCGAGCAGCCTCCACAGCAGGCCGAGCGAGGCATAGCTGTGGATGTCGTAAGCCATCGGGGGGATATCCGCGGCGAGCGCGTCGAGTTCGTCGACGCTGCGCAGGGTGATGCGCGCCGCCGCGTCGCGGCCCATGGCGTGCACCATGACCTGCGGGTCGTCGAACGCAATCAGCCGGTTGGCCTGATAGCCGTGCGCGAGGAAGGCGCCGGACATGGCCTTGCCGGCCAGCAGCGCGATCACCGGATGGCCATCCAGCCGTGCCGTGGCATAGGCGTCCGCGGCGGCGGCCAGCGCCTGGTGGATGCCATAGGCTTCCTCGTTGCGTCCGTAGGCCTGGCTGGGCGTGTCGACCACCGCGACGATCGGCCGGCGCAGGCCGCGGTCGCGGTCGGCTTCGATGGCGTCGCGCACTGCCCGCGCCAGCGACCAGCCTTCGATCAGGCCGGTTTCGCCGCGGCGGGCGCGCGGGAACGGATTGTGCGGATCGGGCACCACCGCGATGTAGCGCGCCATGTCGTCGCCGAGCTTTGCATCGGCCACGCGCAGCGAAGCCGCGTAGCCGGCCAGTGGCTCGGTGCCGCCAGTCAGTGCCTGCCACCACACGAGGCCGCGTTGGCTGGAGGTATTCATGCGCGCAACTCCTCGCCGAACGCGGCGATGACCTCGGCGGGCCCCGCCGGACGGGCGCCGTCGGCCTGCGACAGCGGCGGCAGGAACGCATCGTGGCGTTCGCTGCGGCAACGCCCGGGCCGGCCCGCGCGCATGCAGGCCAGCAAGGCCTGGCGGATCTGCGCCGCATCGTCTTCCACGTAGCGGTCGGCCAGGCCGCTGCGATAGCGCTGCTCGCCGCCGCTCAGGCCCCAGATGGTGGCGCGGTCGCGCGAGTCGAACTCGGCGATGCCGGCTTCCTGTTCGATCACCGCCGGGCCGTTGAGGCCGAGCCGCGCTTCGCGCGTGACCAGCAGATAGCTGCACAAGCCGGCGGCGATCGACATGCCGCCATAGCAGCCGACCGGCCCGGCAACGATGCCGGCCACGGGCTGGTAGCGGCGCAGATCGACGATGGCGGCCTGGATTTCCGCGATGCCCGCCAGCCCGAGGTTGGCTTCCTGCAGGCGCACGCCGCCGGTTTCGAACACGATCGCGGCGCGGGTAGGGATGCCCTGGCGGTTGTCCTCGGCCGCCAGTTCCAGGCTGCCGGCGATCTTCGCCGCGGACACTTCGCCCATGCTGCCGCCCTGGAACGCGCCCTCGATGGCAAGCACCACGGCCGGGTTGCCATCCAGGAGGCCGCGCGCCACCACCAGGCCATCGTCGGCCTGGGTGACGATGCCTTGGCGCGGCAGCCATGGCGACGCCAACCGTTCGAATGGATCGATCAGCTCGCGGAAGCTGCCGGGATCGAGCAAGGCCTGCGCGCGTGCGCGGGCATGGAGTTCGGTGAAGCTGCGGCGGGCCAGCAGGCGTTGTGCGTCCATCGTTCAGTGCTCCTGCGCCAGTGCGTCGAAGGCTTGCGCGATGCGCAGGCTCACCACGCCGGGCGTGGCGCCGGAATCGTTGATCTGCAGCCGCACCGCCGGCCGCGTCGGTTCGGCGAACAGGCGTGCGAACAGCGCCGCCCAGGTGCGCTCCATGCCCTCGACCGAGGTGGTGACTTCGATGCTGATGTGCCGGTCGGCCGCCGGTTCCAGCAGCACTTCGAGGTCGCCGGAGGCGACCACGCCGGCCAGCGCGCGGCCATGCGCCGGTGCGGCGGCAGGGAAGGTGAAGGCGAGGGTTTGCATCGGCAGTCCTCTTAAGCGCGGGAGATGCGGTCCAGCAGCAGGCTGGCGGCAAGAAGGTCGGCGGCGCCGCCGGGGGAGATGTGGCGGCTCAGCAGTTCGCGGTCCAGGCGGCGCAGTTCGCGGCGGCCGGCCAGCGTGGCGCAGCCATGCGTCAGCGTGCGGCGGGCGCCCGCCTGCAGTGCCTGCAGCGCTTCCGGCCCGCCGCGCGACAACACGCAGGTGTCGTCCAGCGTGGCCATGATGGCGAGCAGGGCATCCAGCCGCGCCGCGTGTTCGGTGGCGCCTTGCGCCCGCGCGCCGCGCAGGGTCGGCAGGCCCTGTCCGAGCACGTGCGGGAAGCCGGCTTGCGCCTGGCCGCGTGCGCCGCCGACACCGTAGCGGCGGCAGGCGCGTTCGCCCGGGTGGCCGGTGTGTTCCGGCGCAAGGCGATCGGGCATGCGCGCGAGCGAACCGGCGCGCGCGGCGATGGCCGCCGGTGTCAGCTCGTCCGGCGCTTGCGCCGCGGCCACGGCCAGCAGGCCCAGTGCCCAGATCGCGCCGCGATGCGTATTGATGCCGCCAGTCGCGGCCAGCATCGCGGCCTCGGCTTCGCGTCCCAGCGCGCCGATGCGCTCGCGCAGTGCGCTGCCGGCCGGTTGGCGATACGCGGCCATCGCCATCGCCTGAAAGCCTGGGCGCAATGCATGCGCGGAGCGGCTCAGCAGTTGCCAGTGCATGTCGCTGTGCGCGCCGCGATGGCGCGGATCGACCAGCCCCGGCTTGGGCGCAAGCATCACTTCGTCCAGCAGCGCGCCGGTGACCTGGCCGGCCAGCCAGGCGGCGAACTGCGCCTGCTCCGTGACGGCTGCCGATGAGCGGACGGCGGTTTCCATTACCAGCTCCGGTAGCGCGCAGGCGGCTGATACAGCCCGTCGGACCAGGCCACCAGCTCCGCCATGTTCTTCGCGGCAAGCAGCGAACGGTCGGCTTCGCCGGGATGGATGCCCAGGTCCTCGGGCAGCGCGACCAGCCCGTCGCGGCGGAATTGCGCCAAGGCCTTCGGGTCGCGCTGCAGGCCGATCGGCGTGACGCCGGACACCGCGGCGATCATTGCCTTGCGCTGCTCCACCGACTCGGCCCTGTAGAGGTAGGCGATGCCTTCTTCGGTCAGCACGTGGGTGACGTCGTCGCCGTAGATCATCACCGGCGCCAGCGGCATGCCGGCCTCGCGCCCCACCGCCACCGCATCCAGCGATTCGACCACGCTGGGCTTGCCGCCGGCCTGGAACGTTTCCACTACTTGCACCACCAGCTTGCGGCCGCGTTGCAGCGGATCGTCGCCCTGGATCAGGTCCAGCCACGCCGGCGTGGCATGGCGGCGGCCGTGCGGATCGTGGCCCATGTTCGGCGCCCCGCCGAAGCCGGTGAGGCGGCCGCGCGTGACGGTGGACGAATTGCCCAGCCCATCCATCTGCAAGGTGGAGCCGATGAACAGGTCGACCGCATACTGCCCCGCCAATTGCGACAGCAGGCGGTTGGAGCGCAGCGAGCCGTCGCGTCCGGTGAAGAACACATCCGGACGCGCGGCCACATAAGCCTCCATGCCCAGCTCGCCGCCGAAGCAATGCACGCTGTCGACCCAGCCGCTCTCGATGGCCGGGATCAGGGTGGGATGCGGATTGAGCGCCCAGTGCCGGCAGATCTTGCCCTTCAGGCCCAGGCGCTCGCCGTAGGTGGGCAGGATCAATTCGATCGCCGCGGTATTGAAGCCGATGCCGTGGTTGAGCGATTGCACCTGGTGGCGTTCGTAGACGCCGCGGATCGCCATCATGGCCATCAGGATCTGGATCGGCGTGATCAGGCGCGGGTCGCGGGTGAACAGCGGCTCGATGAAGAACGGCTTGTCCGCCGGCACCACGAAATCCACCCAGGAGCCGGGAATATCCACGCGCGGCAGCTGGTCGACGATCTCGTTGACCTGGGCGATCACGATGCCGTCGCGGAAGGCGGCCGCTTCCACCAGGGCGGGCGTGTCCTCGGTGCTGGGGCCGGTATAGAGATTGCCTTCGCGGTCGGCGCTGTACGCGGCGACCAGCACCACGTTCGGCGAGAGATCGACGTAGAGCCGCGCGTACAGCTCGATATACGTGTGGATCGCGCCGATCTCCAGCAGCCCGTCTTCCAGGCATTGCGAGATGCGCAGGCTCTGCGTGCCGGCGAAAGCGAAATCCAGCTTGCGCGCGATGCCGCGCTCGAACAGGTCCAGATGCTCGGCGCGGCTGACGCTGGGAATGATCATGTGCAGGTCGTGCAGCCTGGCCGGGTCGGCCTGGGCCAATGCACGGGAGAGAAAATCCGCCTGCTTCTGGTTGTTGCCTTCCAGCACCACGCGGTCGCCGGGGCTGATCAGGCGTTCCAGCGCTTCGGTCAGCCGCGCGGCCGGCAGCTGGTTGCCGTGGGCCAGGCCGCTCACGGCGGCGAGGCGGCGCTGCTTCTCGGTGCGGCGGGTGGTCCAGCGCGCGGTGGCTGCGGAGGGGGCCGTCATCGGGTGGCTCTCGCGGAAAAGGCGAGGGCGACTCTAGGCGGCGCCCGGTTGCGCTTCAATCAAGCTAAGCGTAATTTCATTAGCTTCAGGCTAATGATTGCCGGTGGCTGGGAGCGTGGCATGGCCATCGACGATGGCTTCACCCTGAAGAAGCTGGAGGTGTTCCTGGCCTTCATGCAGCTGGGCAACATGCCCAAGGTGTCGGAGCGGCTTTCCTACAGCGTGGTCAGCGTGCACCGCGCGCTGCATTCGCTGGAGCAGGCGGTGGGCTGTCCGCTGTTCAAGCTCGACGGGCGCAAGCTGATCCCGCTGCAGACGGCCTATGCGCTGGCCGAACATGCGCAGCGCGCCCTGCATGAGGCGGAGGAGGGCGTGCGGCGGGTGCGGGAGATCGCCGGCTTGTCCGCGCCGCGCCTGAAGGTGGGGTCGCTGTATTCGCTGACCACGCGCACGATGCCGCCCTTGCTGGTGCGCATGAAGCTGCGCAACTCGGCCCTGGACATCGACCTGACGCTCGGCTCCAACCGGTTGTTGCTGGAGCAGCTGCGGGAAGGGCGGTTGGATGCCATCGTGATCGCGCTCAGCGAGCCGGTGGACGACGACCAGCTACTGGCCGTGCCTTTGTTCGAGGACAGCATCTTCTTCGCCGTGCCTGCCGATTCGCCTTACGCGCGGCGGAATTCGCTCGATCTGGCCGAGGTGCGCAACGAGAAGTTCGTCTGCCTGGAAGACGACTTCGCCACGGCGGCGAGTTTCCAGCAGGCGTTTCGGCGCGCGGGCTATCAGCCGCAGGTGGCGATGCGTGTAGGCGACATCTTCTCGCTGACCAACCTGATCAGCGGCGGCGTCGGCTACAGCCTGCTGCCGGGGCGGATGGAGTCGTTCAATGCACGCGTGCGGCTGATCCCGCTGGTGCCGCCGTATACGTCGCAGCAGACCATCACCTTGCTGATGCTGCGCAGGCGCGAGGGCGATCCATACCTGGTGACGTTGGCGGAAGAGTGCCGGCGCCTGGCCGCGCTCGGCGGGGCGTAAGTCCCTGCCTCAAACCTTTAAGGCAGTTGCTATGAAGGCTTGGCGCGCAAGGCCGGAATCTTGGTTGTTCCGCGCTATTTCCTGGTCTTTCCGACAAACCCGAGCGCGCGCACCCACTCCGCATCCCTCCGCGTCGTTTCCACCCGTTGCTTCCGGTAATGCCGCTCGGCCCGGTCCTGCACATAGGTGACCCAGCGCCGGAACCATCGCTCGCTGTGCTGCATATCGCGGATCAGCAGCGCCATCAGGCGGCGCCCGGCAGCAGGTGCGAAGCGCTTGAACAGGTCGTCGTCCACGCTGACGATCGCCTCGGTCGTGCCGGGATCGCCCTGGCGCGCACTGCGCCCGAACAGCTGCCGGTCCACCCGTGCCGATTCGTGGAACTCGGTGAGGATCACATGCAGGCCGCCGCCGGCTTCGACCTCCTTGGTGAGCTTGATGTCGGTGCCGCGGCCGGCCATGTTGGTGGCGACGGTGATGCGGCCGGGCTGGCCGGCGTCGCCGACGATCTCCGCCTCGCCCTTGTCCTGCCGCGCGTTGAGCACGATGTGCTCGACGCCTTCTTGCTCGAACAGGCGCCCGAGTATCTCGGAGGCCTCGACCGATCGCGTGCCCACCAGCACGGCGCGCCCGTTCGCGGCCAGCTCGATCGCCCGCCGCGCCACCTCGCGCCAGCGCTGCGCGCTGTCGGCGCAGATGCGGTCCGCCAGCCGCCGGCGCCGGCTCGGCTTGTGCGTGGGAATCCGCGTGACCGGCAGGCCGTAGGTCTGCTTCACCTCCAGCGCCACTTCCTGCGCGGTGCCGGTCATGCCGCTCAGCAGCAGATAGCGCCCGAAGAAACGCTGATAAGTGATCTGCGCCAGCGTCCGCCGCTGGCCGGTGATCTCGCAGCCTTCCTTGCACTCGATCATCTGGTGCAGGCCGCGCTCCCAGGTGCGGTCCGGCATCACGCGGCCGGTGGATTCGTCGACGATCTGCACCTTGTCCTCGGCCAGGATGTAGTCCTGGTCGCGGGTGAAGCAATGCACGGCCGATAAAGCCTTCTGCACGAACTCGTCGCGCCACAGCGGCGAGCGCCACAGGCCGCCGAACGTCGAGGTCAGTGCGCGCACGCGTTGCCGGCCGGTTTCGGTCAGCCAGATATCGCGGCGCGGGCCCTTGATGTAGTCCGTGCCTGCGAGCAGCGTCCGCGCCAGCTCCACCGACTGCGTATACACCGCCGGATCGAGATCGTCCGGCAGCGTCTCGGAAATAATCAGCGGCGTGCTGGCCTCGTCGATCAGCACGCTGTCGGCCTCGTCGATGATGGCGAAATGCAGGCCGCGCAGGATCGGCGGCTCCCCGCGCGCGCCGCCGGCCAGCTCGCGCAGGCGCTGCTGGGTTGCCGAGATTTCCCCCAGCGCAATGCAGTCCTTCAGATAGTCGAACGTCAACTCCTTGTTCGATACATAGGCGATGTCGCAGGCATAGGCCTTGCGCCGGTCCGCCACCGACATGTCCTGCAGCACCACGCCGGCGCTCATGCCGAGGAAATCGAACAGCGCGCGGTTGTGTTCCGCATCGCGCTCGGCGAGATAGTCGTTCACCGTCACCACGTGCACCGCGGCGCCCGTCGCGGCCGCGGCGCAGGCGGCGAGGGTGGCGGCCAGGGTCTTGCCTTCGCCGGTGGACATCTCCGCCAGCCGCCCTTGCAGCAGCGCGCGGCCGGCGAGCAGCTGCACATCGTGATGGCGCATTCCCAGGGTGCGGCGCGAGGCTTCGCGGATCAGCGCGAATGCCTCCGGCAGGATCGCATCGGTAAAGCCTTCCAGATGCATGCGGTGGGCGGCGGCACGCAGGCGTTCGCGCACCTGCTCGTCGCTGGCCGCACGTGCGGCCTCCTCGCGCGCTGCCGTCGCGGCCAGAAAACCGCGCACGCGCCGCCGGTCGAAGCGCGGCAGGCTGTCGAGCATCGCGCGCAGCCGGTCCTCCCAGCGCGAGCGCTTGGCATCCAGCCGTTCCAGATAAGGCCCATCGCCCAGCCGCAGATCGCGGTCCGCCAGCAGGGCGCGCACGTCAGACACCGAAATGCCCCAGGAACACCTGCCGCAGGCGCCGCAGGCCCTGGCGCGCCAGCGATTCGCTGCCATGGTCGAAACGCACGTGCACGCGCTCGCCGAACGGCGGTGCGATGCCGGCGGGCAGGGCGACGTCGACGATAAACACGCGCTGCAGCGTCTTCACGCCGTTGTTGTCGTTCGGGTTGGTGGGAATGGCGCCGCCGCCGTTGAGCCCCAGCGCCGCGGTGGGCAATTCGTCCACCGCGCCGGGGAAGCTGCGCACCACGCGGGAGGCGCGTTCCTCGCCCAGCGAATCGGCCAGGCGCAAGCGCACGCCGTGCAGGCGCTGGTGCACCAGGTCGATATCGTCCTGCTGCACCACCACCCTCACCATCAGGTCGCGCGGCGCCAGCACGTAGCCGAGCAGCTCGCCCTTCTTGTAGTAGTGGCCCGGCATGTCCTGCGGCGTGGCGGCGATCAGGCGGCCGTCGCCGCCGGCATGGCCGATCAGGCGTGCGGCGCGCAGTTCCGCCCGTTCGAGCACTTCGCGCGCTTCGGCCAACTGGCGCCCGCTGACCTGGGCTTTCACCGGGTCGATGAAGGCATCCGCGTCGTAGCGCGCCTGCGCTTCGTCCAGCTTGGCCCGGTCGACCGCGAGCTCCGCCTGCAGCTGCGGGTTGTCCATCAGGTAGACGGACTGGTCGCGCCGCACGGCCTGCTCCGGCGCCGCCATCCAGGCATGGAAGAAGCCGTTCTCCTGCGCGTGCAGCATGGAGCGATCCGGCAGCCACACCACGCCTTCGGCGCGCGTATGCAACGGCACCGGCACGAACAGCAGCACGGCGAGCAGGACGCCAACCGCGACGGCGGTGCGGCGATAGGCACGGGCACGCACGCGATGCAGCGCACCGGCGGTGCGCAGATGCTTCAGCCCCTTGCGGATCGGCCCTACCAGCAGGCCATACGCGCTCCAGCACGCCATCAGCGCGCCGACGATGAAGTACTTGCCCGCCACCAGGAAGATCACCGACAGCGTCACCGTGGTGCGGTAGAACCACGCCAGCGGTGCATAGAAGAACAGCCAGCGCTGCTCGGCCGGCGTCTCGTCCGGCTTCACCGCGTCGGCGGAGCCGAAGGCATGGCGGTCCAGCAACCAGGTCCACCAGGCGGTGCCGCGCTGGGCCAGGTTGGGCATCTCGATCAGGTCGGCCAGGATGTAATAGCCGTCGTAGCGCAGCAGCGGGTTGCCGTTGACCAGCAAGGTGGACACGCCGCCGATCACCATCACGTTGAACGCCACCGCGCGCAGCACGCCGGGTTCGGCCGCCAGCCACACGTAGAGCGCCAGCGCGGCGAGAAACAGCTCCACCAGCATGCCGGCGGCCGCCACCAGCGCGCGCCGGTACTTCGACGGAAACGCCGCGGACGACGACGCCTCCACGTACGGCACCGGCGCGAAGATCAGGAACATCACGCCCAGCTCGCGCACCGCGCCGCCCCAGCGTTTCACCGCAAAGCCGTGCCCCAGCTCGTGCAGCAGCTTCACCACCGGATACACCGCCAGCATCACCAGCAGGTTGCTCGACGACAGCACGCGGTCGGAAAGGTTATGCGTCAGCTCGCCCCAATGCTGCGCCGCCAGCACCATGGCCGGCAGCATCACGGCCAGCCACAGCAGCGCGCCGACCGGGCCGAAGCACCACGAGAGGTAGGGCGACAGGCGGGTAAGGAAGCGGTCGGGATTGAGCAGCGGCAGCTTCACGCTCATCGGATTGAGCAGCCACTGGCGGATGGTCTCGGTGCGCTTGCGCTTGTGGCGGTCCAGTGCTTCGGCGGAATCCGGCGCCACGTCGGTCTGCAGCAGATCCGCGCCATGCAACTGCACCAGCAGGTCGACCACTTCCGGCTGCGTGCATGCATCGCGCGATTCGGAGGTGTTGGCGCGCTCCCACAAGGCCTGCACGGTCTGGCGCCCATCCATGCCCGCGATGAATGCATGCGCCGCGGTGGACAGGCGATAGACGCGCCCGCCGGTCTGGTCCTGCACCACGTACCAGGGCTTGCCGCGGAACACCACGCGCTGCACCGTGGCATACGGCATCAGCCGCGGCCGCAGCTGCGCCACGCTATGCCAGGACGGACTGAACGGACTGCGCGCCATGGGCTACAGGCCCCAGCTCCATAGATTCAGCCGCAGCCAGTCGAACAGGCCATGCAGCAGCACCCAGCCCAGCTTGCGCCGGCCCGCGCCGATCTTGCCGACGCCTTCCATGCCCGGCAGCAGCAGCGGCGAATCCTGCTTCAGGCGCGCCTCGACGCGGTAGAAGTTGCGGCCGTCCTGCGCGGTGGCCACCGGCATGATCTTGGCGACGGTGAACGGCATCGGCGCGCCGGCCAGGCCGGTGATCACCAGCTGGCCGTCCTGGCCTTCGCGCACCTGGGCGATATCGCGCTCGTCCACTTGAAGAATGATGCGGTAGCTGTGCAGCGGCGCGATCTCGAACAGCTTCTTGCCGGCTTCCAGCGGCGTGCCGATCTGCTGGCTCAGGTCGCCGGTGACCACCACGCCGTCGTACGGCGCCAGCACCTTCACCCGCGACAGCTTGTCGTCCAGCAGGTCCAGCTGCGCCTGCGCCTCGCGCAACTGCGCGCCGACCACCTGCATGGCGGTGAGGTCGTGCCCGGCCATTGCCTCGCGCAGCTTGTTGTCGTACTGATCGCGCTCGCTGGCCCACTTGCTGCGTTCCACGCGCAGATCGTGGTCGTCGAGCTGGGCCAGCGGCTGGCCCTTGGCGACGGTGTCGCCGGCACGCACGAAGCTGGCGGCAAGAAAACCTTCGAACGGCGCGGCGGCGACGCGCTGGATCTCGCCTTCGGTGACGGTCTTGGCGGAGACGCGGTACGGCACCGGCAGGAACACCAGCACGGCCAGCAGCAGCGCCGCGGCCAGCGCGCCGGCTTTCCACAGCAGATAGCGCGGGCCGAGCAAGGCGGCCAGGAAATGGCGGCCTTCGTCGCGCAGGCGCTGCCACGAGCCGCGCTCCGCATCCACGCGCTGGGCGATCACCGGCGCCAGCAGCGCGCCGAAGGTGTCCATCCATTTGCGCTCTTCCTCGCCGAACGGCGTCGGCGCTTCGCGCTCGATCGTCACCACCGCCACGCACCTGGCCTGCTGCGCGATCGGCAGCGAGAGCAGGCGGCCGGCGCCGGTGCGCTGCAGCAGGGCGGTATGCGCGCGGAAGCTGTCCGGCGCCTCGCGTTCGGGCGCCGCCGCTTCCACCGGCTGGGCCAGGTCGCAGCACTCGTTCATCGCGGCGGCATAGGCGTGCACCAGCGGCGAGGATTTCTCGAATGTCGCCGCTTCCGACAAGGCCGTGAGCCTGACTTCGCCATGGCGCATCAGGCCGATCGCCACGCGCGTGCCGCCGAAACGCCGGCGCAATTCGTTGCTGAGGTCGAACAGCGCCTGCTGGAAGCGTTCGTGGCGCAGCGCAATCGCTATGGCTTCGAGCACGCCCAGCGAGCGCACGCTCGAAGCGAGCGCGGCATCGTGCTCGCGCCGCGCGAACAGATTGCTGAGCCAAGCGCTGCCCCAATGCAGCTCGCGCAGCAGCAGCGGCAGGCTTTCGTCGTGCGCGCTCAGCTCCAGCACCACCGCGCCGGCCACGCGGTCGTGCACCGACAGCGGCGCCGCCACGTGCCACAGGCCGGCGGGTTCCGCACAGGGCTGCACCACCACGCGGCGTTCGGCCAGCGTGCGCTGCACCGCTTCGCCCATGCGCGCCATATCGCTGTTGGCCTGCGGAAACACCGCGATCGGCACGAAGTTCTGTCCGTCCGCGGATTCGACCAGGATCGCCGCCTGCGCGATCACCGCGAACTTGTCGCGCAGCACCGCCAGCCACGCGTCGCAGAATTCGGCCGAGGTGCGCGCGGTGATGAAGCGCGTCCAGCCGTCCAGCGGCAAGGGCGTGGGCGCGGAAGGATCGGGTGTGGCGGGCAGGGCGTTCATTGCGGCGCGCGCTCCGGCTTGAGCGAGGCGGTAGCGTTCATGCGCCCGGGCACGAAGCACTGATCCAGCTCGTCGATATCGGCAATGCTCAGGTCGCCCAGGGTGGCCCGCAGCTTGATGTATGCAGTGAGCTGCTGGTAGCGGCCCTTGCGCATGTCGCGCTGGGAAGCGGCGATCTGCTGTTTCGCGGCCAGCGTATCGGCTTCGGTCTTCAGGCCGCGGTCGGTGCCGCGCTCGGCCACCGCCAGCGCGCGTTGCGCCGATGCAATGGCGATGCGCGCGGCATGCGACTTGGCCAGGCCCGCGCGCCAGGCGAGAAAGGAAGTTTTCACGTTGAGGACAGCCTGCCGCCGCGCGGCTTCCAGGTCGTCGCGCGCCTTGTCGCGCAGGGCCAGCGCTTCGGCGACCTTCGCCGACTGCGTGCCGCCGGAATAGATCGGCACGTTGAGCTGCAGGCCGACGGTAAAGGTGCGGATGCGGTAGCCGGCCTGGCCGGGAAAGTTGCCGACGTTCTGGTCGGTGTTGCCGTAGCTGGCCACCATGTCCAGGGTCGGCTGGTGGCCGGCGCGCTGCTTGCTCACTTCGTCCTCCGCAGCGGCGACCGCGCGCGCGGCGGCGCGCAGGGCGGGACTGCTGGCGTCGATCTGGCCCAGCCAGCTGTCGATGTCGTTGCCGATCAGGTCGGGCAGTTCGAGCTGGTCGTCCAGATACGGCTGCTGCAGGTCTTCCGCCGGACCTACCCACTGTTCGAGCGCGGCCAGCTTGGTGGCGTGGTCGGCCTGCGCCGACTCCGCATCGGCCGCGGCTTCCTCGTACTTGGCGTGCGCGTCCTCGGCCTGCGGTTCGCCTTGCGCGCCCAGTTCCACGGCGCGGCGCGCGATATCCCACTGCGCGCGCAAGGCGTCGCGCTGCGCGGCGGTGAACTCCACCGCGTCGCGCGCTTCCATCAGGTCGAACCAGGCGGAGGCCAGCTTCTGGTACAGCTGCTGCTCGGTGTCCTTGAGCTGGTATTCGCTCTGCCGCTCCACTTGTTCGGCCTGATGCAGGCTGGCGGTGTTGGCGGGGCGCCACAGCGGCTGGGTCAGGCTGAGCTGGCCGGTGTCGCCGTGATAGCGGTCGTGCAAGGTGTGGGTGACGCGGTCCAGCGTGTCGTAGCGGCGGCGGTTGCCATTGCTGCTGGCGGTGGCGGAGATCTGCGGCAGCATCGCGCCGAAGGCCTGGCGCGTGCGCGCCTGCGAAGCATCGAGGCTGGCCTTGGCCGCGCGGTAGCCGGGTTCGCTGTCGTGGGCGATGGAAAACAGTTCGCCGAGCGAGGTGACGGTGTCGGCGGCAAGCGCCGGCATCGCCACAAGCAGGCTGGCGCACAGCAGCGCCAGCGGCAGGGCGCGGCGGCGCACCGGCGATCCTCCGGGACGTACCGGAACCAGCTCCCTCGCGTAAAGACTTTCGCGTCGCACCTCAAATCCCTTCGTAGTGCCCGGAGGGAGAGGCCGGTCCGTCGTGGACCGCAACGACTGGACACGCACCGGAAACCGCACGGTGCGCTCTGGCGTCAGTTCCGACGATTTCCCCCTGAAGCGCAGGCATTCTGGCATCGGCCCGGGGGTGTGCCAAGGGCTGGCGCGTTCAGGTTTTCCGCAAGGTTTTGCGAGTGGCGCGGCGCCTCGCATTTCGTCATCCCGGCGCAGGCCGGGATCCAGTAGCGGCGATATCCGGTTGTCGCGAAAAGGCTTAAGAGCCTTGCTCTTGTCTGCTTTTGCATCGACAAACGTTTTCGCCACTGGATGATTCGCTTCGCTCACCCCTTCGGGGCCGCCCTGCGGGCGTTCTTCGCACTGCGCGCTCGTCCGGCCTACGCCGGGATGACGGCTCTGATGTGAGGCTTCGAAGCATCCAAACTTGCGCTACCATCCCGCCTCGTTCACCAGCGCGCGGCGCATCCAGCGCCAGTCTCAGGGGGAGTCATGAAGCGCATCATGGGAGCGGCCGTACTGGCGGCCGCCTTGCTGGCCGGCTGCCACACCACCGGCCAGAAAATCACCGCGCTCGATCCGGGCAACAGCCGCGACCAGGTGGTCGCCACCCTGGGCCGTCCGGACGCCTTGAGCACGATGGGCGATTTCGAGGTCTACACCTATCTGGCGCGCCACCGCTCGCGCATGTCGGTGACGCACACCGACTACACCGTGGTGATGAAGGAAGGGCACGTGGTGCAGTTCGGGCCGGGGCTGGCTCGGCGCGAAGGGCTGCACAATGTGGTGATCGTGCCGCCGGAGTCGTAAGCGCGCGGCGATGCAGGGGCATCGCCGCACCGCGTTTGCTCAGGACGACGGTTGCGCCGGTGTCTCAGGCGCCGCCTGGTCTGCTGCCTGAGGCGTTGCCTGATAGGTGGGAAAACCTTCCGGCACGCGATCATCCCGCGGCACCGCCTTGCCGATCAGTTTCCGATCCGACAGGCCTCCCGCCTGGGCGGGCGTCTGCCCATCGCACAGGTGCGTTTCCGTATGGCCGTGGTTGTCGACCAGCACGCCGCTGCTTTCGTAGCCGGCCGCGCCCGGCGCGGGCGAGCTGGTCTCCGAGAACACGGTGAAGGTGGAACGGCCATCGCTCAAGCGCAGGTAGGTGAGCGTGCCGCCGGCGCCATTGCTCGCCTGGTTGCCGCTGGCGAACAGCCGCGGCGGCACCGGTTCGCGTTCGTTGGGGAAATCCGCTTCCAGGTTGCGCTCGGTGCCGTAGCGGTAGCGCAGCTCGTCGTAGGTGTCGTTGCCGGGCTTGCCGCAGACGGCGATCTGCTTCTGGCCGGAGGAGCAGGCGAACAGCGTGGTCTGGTCGGCGGGGCAGAGGCTGCCCTGGGTGGGGCCGTCGGAAGAGGATTGCGCGTGGACGTCCGGCGAGCCTGCTGCACACAGGCAGGCGATCGCGAGGGTATACAGCGAAAAACGGCGATCCGGTGTCATGAGGTTTTCCCCGCGGTTCAAGGCTGCTTGTAAGTGGGAAAGCCGGGCGGCACTTTCGGGTCCAGCGGCACCGCGTCGCCCAGGAACTTCGGGTCCAGCAGCATGCCCGAATAGGTGCGCGCCTGCGCATCGCACTTGCGCGTGGCGAGCAGCTTGCCATGCCTTTCGACGATGACGCCGCTGCGCTCGCTGGCATCGGTGCCCTGATAGGTAGGATTGACCGCCTCCGCGTACACCGTATAGCTGGTGTCCCCATTATTCAGGCGCAGGTAGACCAGGGTTCCCCGTCCACCGTCGCCGAGGCTGTTGCCGCCGGCAAATTCGCGCGGGGGCATGAGCCGGGCGGGGAACTCCAGCTCCGTGTTGCTGCTGCTGCCAAAGCGGTAATGCAGCGTGCCGAACGGCGAGCCGCCGGTGGCGGCCGCGCACACGGCGATCTGCTTCTGTCCCGAAGGGCAGGCGAACATCACGGTCTCGCCGGCATGGCACAAGGTGCCTTCCACCGGGCTGCCGAAGTACGACTGGGCCTGAGCATGGGGCATGGCTCCGGCGGCAAGCACCCACAGCGCCAGGGTCCTTGAGCAAAAAACGCGTTCCGTTTTCATGGCCCTGAGGCCTCTCCTTTAGTGATGCCGCAGGGGCGGGCCTGGACCCGCCCCTGTGCCGCTCAGTTCACCCGCTTCACCGACAAGCCGCTCTGCGCCGCCAGATCGTCCGGCGGCAGCAGCGGATCGGCCACCAGGGTGTTCCACCAGGCACTGCCGACGTTCTCCGAGCTGCCGATCGCCGCGCTGGCGTCGCCCTGCCAGTCGATGGACGGGGCCGCGCTGCTGTCGGCGGCGCTGCGCAGGACCACGATATAGCCGCCGGTGCCGGCCGACCATCCGTAGGTTTGCGCACTTGCGGCGACCATCACGCTTTGCCCGTTCCAGCAACCGCCATTGGCCACCACATTGAGGCTCACCGTCGCCGTGGCGCTGAGCCTGCCGTCGCTCACCGTGTACGCGAAGCCGTCGGTGCCGGTATAGCCATGCGCCGGGCGGTACGTGTAGGTGCCGTCGTAGTTGCGCGTCAGCGTGCCGTGCGCGGCCTTGCCCAGGGTGAGCGTCAGGCAGTCGCCGTCCACGTCGCCGATCAGGCAGCCGAAGTCGATGCACACGCTGCCGTCCTTCTGCACCTGGAAGCTGGCGTTGCGCGCGGTGGGCGCGTGGTTCACCGGCGCCACCGTGATGCACACCATGGCGGTGTTGGAGTCGGCCGTGCCGTCGCTGTCGCGGTAGCTGAAGCTGTCGGTGCCGTACCAGCCCTTGTTCGGCGTGTAGGTGTAGCTGCCGTCCGGGTTGAGGCTGAGCGTGCCGTGGCAGGGGCCGCAGACGATGCGGGCGGCGAGCTTGTCGCCGTCGGCATCGCTGTCGTTGGCGAGCAGGTCGATGCGCACCGGCGTGCCGGCGTTCGTCGTGGCCTGGTCGTCGCGCGCCACCGGCGCATGGTTCGGCGCCAGCACCGTGATGGTCACGGTGGCCGGAGCCGACTTCAGCTGGCCGTCGTCGGCCACGTACACGAACGTATCGGTGCCGACGAAGGCCGCCTGCGCGGTATAGCTGAAGCTGCCGTCCCAGTTACGCGTCAGCGTGCCGTGCTTCGGCGTGGCGGTGAGCGTGGCATGCAGGCTGTCACCATCCACGTCGCTGTCGTTGGCCAGTACGTCGATGCGCGTGGCCTGGCCCGCGCGGGCGGTCACGGCATCGTTGTTGGCCACCGGTGCCTGGTTCACGTGCGCCACGTGGATCCACACCATCGCCGGGTTGGAATCGAACTGGCCGTCGTTGGCGGCGTAGGTGAAGCCGTCCAGGCCGTACCAGTTCGCATCCGGCGTGTAGGTGTAGGTGCCGTCGGCGTTGAGCGCCAGGCTGCCGTGGCTGGGGCCGCACAGGATGCGCGCGGTGAGCGGGTCGCCGTTGATGTCCCAGTCGTTGGCGACCGGATCGATCTTCACCGCTCCGTTCTCGTTGACCCAGGCGCCGTCGTCGAAGGCCAGCGGCGGCAGGTTCGGGCCGAGCACCGTGATGGTGACGGTGGCAAGGTTGGAATCGGCCTTGCCGTCGTTGGCCACGTAGGTGAACGTGTCGGTGCCGGTGTAGCCGCAGTCAGCGGTGTAGCTGAAGCTGCCGTCGGCGTTGTGCACCACGGTACCGTGCTTCGGTCCCGCCACCATGCGCGAGCTCAGCGCGTCGCCGTCCGCATCCGTGTCGTTGGCAAGCACCCGGATGTTGGCGGTCTGGTTGTTGTGCACGCGTGCCGTATCGTTGGCCGCCACCGGCGCCTGGTTGGCGGAAGCCACCACCAGCCGCACCGTCGCCACGTTGGACAGCGACTTGCCGTCGCTGGCCTGGTAGGTGAGCGTGTCGGTGCCGGTCCAGCTGCCGCTGGAGACATAGCTCAGGCTGCCGTCCGCATTGCGCGTCAGTGTGCCGTGCGCGGGGCCGGACACCAGCACCAGCGACAGCGCATCGCCATCGGCGTCGGTGTCGTTGGACAGCGGGTTGAAGTTCAGCGGCTGGCCCTGCTTGCCGTTGAACGTGTCGTCGTTGGCGACCGGTGCATGGTTGGTGGCGCGCACCGTGATCGTTACCGAGGCAAGCGCCGAATCGACCACGCCATCGTTGGCGACATAGCTGAAGCTGTCGGTGCCGCTGAAGGCCGCGTTCGGCTTGTAGGTCAGCGTGCCATCCGCATTCACGGTAAGCGTGCCGTTGGCCGGCTGGCTGACGATGCGCGCGGTGAGGCCGGCGTTGGCGGCGCGGCCGGAACCGGCGTTGACGCCCGTGCTGTTGTCGATGTCGCTGTCGTTGGCCAGCACGTCGATGGTCACCGGCACGCCCTGTTCGGTGGCGGCGGTGTCGTTCACCGCCACCGGCGCGTGATTCACCGGCGTCACCGTCAGCACGATGGTGGCCACGTTGGAATCGGCCGTGCCGTCGTTCACCTGGTAGGTGAAGCTGTCGCCGCCGGCGTAGTACGCGGCCGGGGTGTAGGTGAAGCTGCCATCGGCATTGCGCACCAGCGCGCCGTGCACCGGACCGCTGACGATCACCACCGACAGCGGATCGCCGTCGACATCCCTGGCGTTGCCGCGCGGGTCGAGCACGATGGCGCCGTCCTCGGCCACCGTGGCGCTGCCGTCCTGGGCCGTGGGCGCATGGTTCACCGGCGTCACGGTCAAGGTGATGGTGGCGACGTTGGAATCGGCGCTGCCGTCGTTGACCTTGTAGCTGAAGCTGTCGCTGCCGCGGTACAGCGCGTCCGGCACGTAGGTGAAGCTGCCGTCGGCGTTCTGCGTGAGCGTGCCATGGGTCGGGCCGCTGACGACGACGGCGGTGAGCGCATCGCCGTCGACGTCGCTGGCATCGCTGCGCGGATCCAGCGTCAGGCGGCCGTCCTCCGGCAAGGTGGCATCGGCATTGGCGGCGGTCGGCGCGTGGTTGATCGGCGTCACGGTGATCTTCACCGTGGCGACGTTCGAATCCACCATGCCGTCGTTCACCTTGTAGCTGAAGCTGTCGTCGCCGCGGTACAGCGCATCCGGCACGTACTGGTAGCTGCCGTCGGCCAGGCGGGTAAGGGTCCCGTGCTGCGGGCCGCTGACGATCACCGTGCTCAATGCATCGCCGTCGACGTCGCTGGCGCCGCTGCGCGGATCGATCGTCAGCAGGCCTTCCTCGGCCACGACGGCGTTGAGGTCGGCAACGGTCGGCGCGTGGTTCACCGGATCCATGGTGAAGGTCAGCGTCGCCACCGCCGAGCTCAGCTGCCCGTCGCTCAGCTGGTAGCTAAAGCTGTCGGTACCGCGGTACAGCGCGTCCGGCGTGTAGGTGAAGCTGCCGTCGGCGTTGAACTGCAGGCTGCCGTGCTGCGGGCCGCTGACCAGCACCGCGGTGAGCGGATCGCCGTCGACGTCGGTGCCGTAGCTCAGCACCTGGCCGCTGTAGGCCTGTTCCTCCGGCGTATGCACCTGCGCGTTGATGGCGATCGGCGCGTGGTTGACGTGGATCACCACCAGGCTGACGGTGGCCACCGGCGAATCCGCGGTGCCATCGTTGGCGACGTAGGTGAAGCTGTCGTCGCCGTAGAACAGCGCGCCCGGCGTGTAGGTGTAGGTGCCGTCGGCGTTCTGCGTCAGCGAGCCGTGCTGCGGCTGGTTGACGATGCGGTAGGTGAGGGCGTCGCCATCCACGTCCGAGCTCAACGGACGCAGGTCGACGATCGCCGTGCCGTCCTCCTGCAGCGTCACCGTCAGGTCGTTCGCACCTGGCGCATGGTTCACGTGCGCGATGGCGAGGTTGACCGTGGCGAGGTTGGACTGCGCCTTACCGTTGTCGAGCAGGTAGGTGAAGCTGTCGTTGCCGTAGTACAGCGCGTCGGGCACGTAGGTGAAGCTGCCGTCGGCGTTGAAGGTGAGCTTGCCGTGCGCCGGGCCGGTGACCACGGTGGGCGTGGCGCCGGCGGCGTTGACGTCGTTGCCGAGCACATTGACGTTGACGCTGCTGTCTTCCTGGCCTTGCACCAGGTCATCGTTGGCCTGCGGCAGGCCCATCAGGGCCACGTCGCTGACGGTGACGTGGCTGCCCGCCGGGCCGAAGCCAAGCAGGTCGAACGACAGGTTCACCGCGGTGCCGGCGGCAATGCCACGCAGGTCGACCAGGTAGGTGCGGCTGCCGTCGGCGTTGGTGACGTAGCTGACGCCCTGGCCGAGGTACGAGCTGCCGTCGCCCTGCAGGTTGAGCATCGAGGCGGTACCGCTCAGGCCGATCGCACCGCCGAGCGAGGCGCCCGTGGTGGCATCGAGCAGGGCGGCTTCGAAGGCGTCCTCGGGCATGTCGCCCGGGTTCTGCAGCTGCACGCCGCTGACGGTGAAGTGCAGGAACTGCTCGTCGGCCGTGACGATAAAGCTCTGGCTGATGCGCGTCTGCGTGCCGGTGCTTTCGCCCAGGGTCGCGGTGCCGTTGGCGATGGCGACGTTGCCCGTGCTGCTCCAGCCGTTGTTGACATCGAGCGTGCCCGACAAGGCCTGGGCGGGACCGGCGGCGTTCGCCGCCGGCGTGGCCGAAGCGGACGGCGTCGAACCGGACGGCGCTACGACCACGTCGTAGTGGCTGTCGTTCGATGCACTCGCTGGCGCTGACTTCAACTGCGCCGCCAGTTGCAGCATGGCGGCCAGTTCGGCCTGGGTCGGCAGCCGGCGTACGCCCGGCTGCAGGGTCGCGTTCATGAAATCGCGGCCGTCCGGGCTGTGCTCGAAGCCGAGCAGGTGGCCGTATTCGTGCAGCAGCACGCTGAGCATGTCCATCTTGCCGTCGGCGGCGCTGCCGGCCTTGGCGATCCATACATTGGGGTCAGCCGTCGGCAGGAAATCGTCCGCGCCGTCGATCGAACCCATGTACCAGCCATAGCCGTTGCCGTCGTCGTCCAGCGCGATCGCCGTGCCCTGTTCCTCGCCCAGCGCGCCGGCATCGAGGCTGGCGACGGTGGTCGCCGCGGCGGCCTGCTGCACCAGCGTGTCCAGCGTGGAGCCCGTGCTGGCCTGGCTGCTGGTCCACGTGCCCACGGCTTGCGTGCTGGTGGACTGCACCGGGCCGTTCGGCGCATCGGCCGGCGCGGCGGCGGTGTCGCGGCGTGGAGCAATCGCCGTCGGTGCGGACGCGGGGCGGCGCAGGTGGATGGTGAAGTCGCTCTGTCCGCCTTGGCTGACCTTGGTCGTGATGCCCAGCTTGCCGAGCAGCAGGCGCATGTTGCTGTACGAATTGCCGCCTTCGAAGATGGCCTTGCGGACAGCGGCGTAGATGGTTGCGCGCTCGGTAAGCTTGGCCGCGTTGCCGGCAAAGCCAGGGTTGATCGCCAGCGTGACGTCGTTGATGGCGCTGGCACCGCGATCGGCGATCGCATTTACATGGTTCACATCCCAATGCCAGCCGCCGGCCGCTAGCAGGAAGAACCGTCCACTCTCCGAGTCGAGGTTCATGTACTTGCCCGGATCCTTCATGAAGTCGGTGACGAAGTCGCCGCCACCCGGGGCCTTTGCGATATCCGGATGATTGGCCTGCATGTACAGGGCGAAGTTGTGATAGTTAGTCCAGCCGGTCAGCTGGGTCGCGCCGCGGCCTCGATACAAGCGTCCCGTCTGCTGCGCATAGGTGCCTTTGGATGTGCCGTTGCCCTTATCGGTCGAATAGACCCAGTCGAGCAGGTCCAGCGGATCGGCGGTGTGGTGGGCCTTGAAGTACTCGATGTTCTTCTGCTCGGCAGCTTTGATCGCCGCGTCCTTCTGCGCGGTGGTGGCGTTGGGTGGAATCACCGGCTGATTAGGGCATTCCGCTGCATTGGCCGCGCTGTACTGGAAGTACTTGCCCCAGGCTTTGAGGATAAAGCTCACCGAGTAACCAGGATCTTCGATGAGCAGGCTCAGCCCGGCGCTCTCCGCCGTGACCTGGGCGAAGAACGCAGCGGCCCGGTCCGGCGTATTGATCTGGAACTCCGTCAGCATCTTGTTCATGGAGCTCACCCACGGCGTCATGCTGTCCACCGAGTGGTTGAACGCATGGGCCAGCGATTCGGCGGTGAGCGGCCACGACCAGCCCAGGCCGCCCAGGCCTACGTTGGACGCATTGATCAGGCCGCCGCCTTGCGTGCCGTCGCCGAACAGCGACGACACCGCCTGGCTGGCATTGCCGTTGTGGATCAAGCCGCTCAATTCCTCCCATGAGCCGTCATGGTTGCCGGCTCCGGCCGCGCCTTCGTTCTGGGTCGTGCCGTATACCGACAGGAAGTCGCTTAGCGCAGCCTGTTCGTTGTCGGCACCCTTGGTGTTGTTGACCTTGGGCAGCAGCGCCGTGAGCGCCGCTGCATTGCCGTAGCTCCAGGTATTGCCGGTAAAGGCGGCCAGGTCGAAACCCGGTGTGGTCTTCAAGGTAACCAGGGCGGCGGTCAGATCGATGGCCTTGTCGTTGCCAGCCACCATGGTCTGGTTGCTCTTGTCCTTGTCGGTCTCGGTGAAGGTCTTCTTGTCGGAGATGTACTGGTTGTCGACGCCGAGCTTGAAGTTGGCGCCCAGATGGTTGGTGCTGGTGTTGTTCTTCTTGCCGACCGTGACGGTCACCAGGTTGGCCTGTTCCGAACCGTCGAACAGCAGCGGCTGGTTGCCCTTGGCGCCCACCGATGCGCGCGACGAGGCGACCATCAGGTCGAACAGCCAGCTGGTGCCGAATACGGCGCCGCCGGCATCGGTCTGCAGGTTCCTCCAGTTGGGCAGGTCGGCATTGGTCTGCGCGTAGCCGTCGCCGCTCCTGGCGAAGAACTGCATCCAGTGCGGCGCGTTGTAGGCGTTGAGCCAATCGAGCGCGGCGCCGTTGTTGATGGAGGCGTTCTTCGAGTACGAGAAGGAGCTGGCGGTGCCGGCGGTGACCTCCTCGAACAGCGACAGCGCGCGTGCTTCGGCTTCGCCGAACTTGCCGTCGACCTTGAAGTCCTGCAGCGCGTCCGCGCTCGCGGTGGTCAGGCCCAGCGCCGGATAGCCCAGGTACTTCAGGCGCTGCTCGATGCGGTAGACGTCGACGATGTCGTTCTTCTGGCCGATGCCCACCGCGCCGCTCAGGTGGATCGCGCTATAGCCCGGATCGGACGCGGGGCGGTCGCCGAACAGCACCGTGCCGGAGGCCTTGGTGTAGTCGTTGGCGGTGACCTTCAGCACCACGCTGCGCTGTTCCTTGGTGACCTTGCCGTCGGCGCCGGTGACTTCCACGTAGAAGATCACGGCGAGGTCGTCGATGCTCTTGGCGCCCACCGTATGGCCGGCACGCAGTGCATCCTCGTCGGCCTGGGTCAGGTTCGGCACCAGGAACAGCGTGCCCTGGTCCTTGAACGAGACCGGCTGGCCGTTGGCGTCGCGCGACACCACGTCCAGCGTCGCCAGCGAACCCTTCTTCTTGGGGCCGGCCTGGGTGATCAAGTTCAGCGCCTTGCTGTTGGTGCCGGAGGCGGGCACCGAGAAGGTCTGCGCTTCGTTCGGCAACAGGTCGAAGCCGCCGAGCTTGGCCATCTGCGCGGTGACCGCGGCCTGCGCGGCTGGCGGCAGGCTGGTGAACGGCAGGTTGAGCAGGTTGGCCGCCAGTGTGCCCGCGCTGATCAGCAACTGCCTCGCCACCAGGTCGCGCACGTCGACCTGGATGACGTCGCCCATGTCGCCGGAGGTGGAAACGTGCAGCGGGCCATCGTCGAACCAGGCGCCGGCCGGCGCGCTGGCCGAGCCGCCCGAGGGCGGCGGGATCTGCTGCTGGGCATCGCCCGGGAGCGGAATGTGCTTGCTGTCGCCCTGGCCGTCGGGCATCGCCAGCGCGGCCTGGATCAGTTCCGCCACGTTCCATGCGGCGTTCTGGTTCGGGTTCTGCTGGTTCTGGTCGACCGTGCCGAAGCCGCCCTTGAGCTGGCCCACCAGCACGCGGCCGTCCTCGGACACAGTGAGGTTGATGATGCCGTAGCCGTCCAGCGGCAGGGTCGCGCCCAGGTACTGCGGCGTGCCGAGCTTGCCGAAGGGGTCCTTGACGATGCCGAGCTTGCCGCCGACCGCCACCTTTTTCGCGCTGGCGCTGCCGCCCACGGCGATCGGCGGGCCGAACGGCGGGAACAGGAAGTCCGGCGCCTCGAACATCGCCTTCCAGTACGGGTCGTTGAAGTTGTAGTTGTCGTCCGCGACGATCGCGTACTCCACGCCGTCCTGCTCGACCAGCACTGCGCTCTGCGCGCGCTGGATGTTGGTGCGGTCGATCTGGATTGCATTGGTGGGCTGCGACATGTCGATGGCCGACATGGTCGCGCTGACCACGTTGCCGTCCGCGTCGCGGGTGAGCGTGAGGGTGGACAGGCCGCGGTCGTAGTCGGCCACGTTGGAGACCAGGTAGCGGTCCGGGTCCGGCGTGGCCGAGACGATCTGCGGCGCCTTGCCGCTCAAGCCGTCGCCGGGAAGCAGGGCGACGACCGGCGCGGCGATCTCGCCGGTGGCGAAGTCCAGCTTGCTCAGGTCGAGGATCAGCACGTCGCCGCGCTTGCTCGGATTGCCCAGCATCACGCTGTTGGGATTGCGCGGCACGGCCACCACCAGGGTCTTCTTGTCCGCGCCCAGCGCCATGCCGGTGACGCCGTAGGTGGAGTCCTCGATGCCGGTGCCCTTGATCGAAACCGGCACGTTGTACGAATGGCTGCCCGGGTCGATGTCCATGGCGAGCAGGCGGTTGTTGCCGGCCCCGACGCCATAGCCGTTGCCTTCGCCGACGATCAGCACGTTGCCGACCGCCACCAGGCTGGTGATGTTCTTGCCGTCGCCGGTGCTGATGGTGTCGATCAGGCGGAAGCTGACCATGTCGATCACGTAGATCACCCCGTTGCCGCCCACGTAGCAGCGGCTGAGGTCACCGGAGAAGGCGATCGGGTTGACCTTGGTGCCGGTCAGGTAGGTGCCGTCGAAATCGTTCGGCGTGCCCAGCATGTCCAGCAGGTTGGTTTCGCCGACGACGTGGTTCTCCTGGATGAACTGCACGCCGGTGCGGGTCAGCACGGCGCCCATGTCGGGTTTGAGCACCACCGCGGCGATGTTGCCGGCGTACTCCAGCGGCGGTGTGCCGGTGAGGTTGCCGGAGCCGTCCATGCTCTGGTTCGGGATGCGCCGCACCAGCTGCCAGCGCACGCTGCCGATGGCGATGCCTGCAGGCACGTCGATGGCCACGTCGCCGTTGGCGTCGCCGGCCAGGGTCTGGATGTCGCGGTGGCTGCCGTCGGGGAACAGCACGCGCACGACGATGTCGCCCTTGAAGTCGCCCGGGTTGCTGTTGTCGAGATCGACGTGCAGCTTCTGCGCGCCGGTGTCGTAGGAGATGTCGGTGATGTTCGGCAGCACGATGTTGCCCGCCACCGTCGGTGCCGGCGGCAGCAGGGCGCTGACGTCGAGCGAGTAGTTCTGGCCCGGATCCAGCTGCGGCAGCGGGATGTCGGCGAACTGCGGCACGCCGAAGTGGTAGCTGCCGGCGGTGAAGCCGGTGGCCGCGCTGGCGAGGATGCCGATCATCTCCGAGGTGATGTCCGCGCCCATCAGGCCGCCTGCCAGGCTCACGCCCAGCCCGCCGAACGTGGCCCAGTCACCGGCGCCGACGCCAAGCTCGAACATGCTGCCGATCACGCCCGGCAGGCGGCGGCACACCACGTAGTCGCCGGAAGCCTGCAGGCCGTCGTACGGCGGACTCGCCGTGCGCGCGACGCCGTCGGCGCCGACGTAGCCGTTGTCGACCAGCCACCAGGTGTCGTGCATGGTGCCGTCCGGCGCCATCACGGTGCCGCGGCGCAGGAACAGCACTTCGTCGCCCGGCTGGGCGATGCCGCTGCCCTGCACGGGAATGGCCATCTGCAAGGGGTACTGGCTGGCGGCCTGGCCGATGTCCAGGTGGAACGCACCCAGCGCCTGCAGCACCGAGGGCGCCGGCGCGGCCATGCCGGTGGCGGCCTGCAGCGAGGCAAGGTCGATGCGCTGGATCGACACGGCCGTATCGGCCGCGAGCACGCCCGCGCCGATCATCACCGTCTCGCCGGTGGCGGCGGCCACCACGGCACCTTCGTCTTTGTGGACCTGCACGCTCTGCGGCGCGGGCGTGCCAGCGTCGCTGTCGACCACCTGCGCCACGTCCACGTGCAGCACGATGTCGCGCTGGCCGATGGTCTGGTTGACGATGTTGCCGAAGATGTCGGTTTCGCTGCGCAGGTAGACCACGCTGATGGTCACCACGCCCGGATGCTGCGCGGTGATCAGGCCGGAGGCGCTGACCGTGGCGATGTTGTCGTCACCGGAGAGATACAGCAGCGCGCAGCCGGGCGGCAGCGGCTGGTTGGCATCGATGGTCACGCCGGTATCGGGATTGCTGACGTGCACCTTGAGCTGGCGCGTGCCGTCGGCCTGCAGCGAGATGGTGTCCGGATAGACGTCCGGGATCAGGATCGCGGGGCCGCCCGGGGCGGCCGCCGCGTCGTCGCCATCGTCGGTATCGGTGTCGCCGCCGGAGTTGCTGCCGCTGTCGTCCTGCAGGTAATCGACGTTGATGGCTTGTTCGGTGCGCACCACATGGCCGTCGGCATCCTGGTGGCTGGCCTGCAGCAGGGCAGGACCGGAGCCGTTGCAGATCAGCAGGCCGCGCGCCGCATCAAGGGTCACCGCCGCGGGCGAGGTCGCGCCCAGCGCGGCCAGGTCGGCCAGCGACAGGTTGAGGTAGCCGAGCGCCGTGCTCACATCCACGCCGAGCTGGTCCTCGAAGTCCACCGTGGCCTTGATCGCATAGGCCTGGCCCGGTTCGAGCAGGCCGGCCGGCTGCAGGTGGATCGCGGTCAGGCGCGCCGCGCTGACCTGCACGTTGAGCTGGATCGGCGCACTGCTGCCGAAACCGTCGTCGGCGCCGACGAAGATGCTCGCCGGGCCGCTGTAGCCGGCTTCCGGCACGAAGATCACCGAGCGTCCGTCGCTGCTCAGCGTGGCCGTGCCGTGGGTGGCGCTCAGCACGCGCCAGAACAGCGCGTCGCCTTCGTAGTCCTGCGCCACCGCGGCCAGCGCGATGCTGGTCGGCAGGTCGGTGTGCGTGACCGTGGCCGGCAGATTGGCCACCGGTACCGGCGGCAGGTTGGCGCGCCAGCCGTAGTTGGCGTAAAGCACCTGGCGGTCGCTCTGGTCGACGATGCCGTCGCCGTTGAGGTCGCCGCCGAGGTTGCCGCTGGCGGCGTCCTGCGTCCAGGCCGCGCTGTCGGCGCCATCGATGCGGCCGTCGCCGTTGAGATCGCCGGCGATGGACACGCGCACGGTGGCATGGCCGCTGCCGCTCAGGCGCAGCAGTTTCAGGCCGGCTTCGGTGACGCGCACCAGCAAGGTGCGCACGCCGTTGAGCAGGGTCTGGCCGAGCACGTCGCCGCCGATCACCTGCAGGTCGGACTGCGCCTGGTCGAACTGCACGCTCACCGCCACGATCAGCGCGCCGCCGGCACCCGGCACCTTGACGGTGGAGGCCAGCTCGCTGTCGCGGATCTGGAAGGCCAGCGAGGTGGACTGGCCGGGTTGCAGGTCGCCGCTCCACTGGTTGGCGTTGGCATTGCCCATCCAGTTGGCAGCGGTGCCGAGGTTGGCCGCGACGGTGTCGGCATAAGGCTTGCCGTCGGCGCCGTAGCCGTAGGGCGTGCCCAGGCCGGTGCTGTCGAGCGCGCGGGCCAGCACCAGGCGGTTCTGCTCGTCGTACGCATAGACCATGGTGCGCTGGCCGCCGGCGCCGCCGAGCGGGCCGGCGATGCGTACGATGCGGCCCTGCGCATCGCGCACGATGCTCACGCGGTCGGCATCGCTGCCGCCGACCAGTGCGATGCCGGCATCGGAGACCAGCCATTGCCTGCCATCGGCGAAGTTCACGCCAGTGAGCTTGCCGCTGGCATCCAGGCTGTAGCTGGTGCCGTCGGGCGCGGTCAGCACATAGCCGTCGGGCACCCAGGGCAGGCCGGTGAGCTGGTTGTAGAGATGCGTGCCCTGGCGCTGCAGCGCATCGCCGTCGACCGCCGCCAGCTGCCAGCCCTGGTCGGCGCCGAAGCCGGCGCTGTACACCACCGGTGCGCCGGGGCCGCCGGGCAAGGCGCTGCCCGTGGTGCCCAGGGTGAAGCTGAGATAGCGCGTGGGCGCGCTGGGGTCGCCCAGGCTGCCCGGAACCTGCAGCCACACGTGGCTGCCCACGGTCCACGCCGCGGTTGCGCCGGTGGACGTGGTGGCCGGCTGGTCGGTGGTCAGGTGCAGGTCGAAGCCGTCCAGCGTCCAGTTGCCGAAGTCGGCGCCGCCTTGCGCGGCGACGCTGCGGTCGATCGCCACGGCGTGTCCGCCGAGCTGGAACACCACATCGGCGGCGCGTTGCTGGTCGAAGCTCTTCTGTTCGGTGTTGACGATGAGCTGCGTGTCCAGCTCGCTGGTGCGGCCGGCCAGGTCCCACGCGGTCAGCCGCAGGCGATACACGCCATTGGCGAACTGCGCCGGATCCAGGGTGGCCAGCGTCGCCGACAGCGAGGTATCGACCGCGCCGAAGGACTGGCTGCCCAGCGTCTGCCAGCTGTCGCTGCCGGCGGCGGCGATCTGCAGGCGGTAGCCCGTCAGCTGCAGGTCCTGCAACGTGGCCTGGAGCGCCGCCGGGCCGGTGAGCTCGAGCGGACGGCCGGTCGCATCGGCGCCGGCGAGCAGGCCGCTCCAGCTCAGCAGCGGAGCCTGCGTGTCGGCCGGGTCGCGGATCAGCAGCTGGCTGTCGCGGGTGCCGACGAAGCCATCCGCGTCGGTGGCGGTGGCGCGCACTTCGATGATGCCGGGGTGGGTCGCCTGCAGGTGCAGGCGGCCGCTGCTGTCCAGCGTCACGGTCTGCCACTGGTCGCTGCCCAGGCCGGTGCCGCGCACCTGCACCTGCACGCCGGTGATCGCGCTGAAGCCGCTGGCGCGCACCGTGACCAGCACGGTCTGGCCGGGCAGGGCCGGCGTGCTCGGCACGCTGTCGATCAGCACATTGGGCGCATTGGCCGAAGCATCGGCGACCACGCGCAGGGTGAAGGTCTTCTGCACCGTGGCATGGCCGTCGCTGACCTGCGCGGTGACCACGAAGTCGCCGACCTGGCCAGGACCGGGCGTCCAGTTCAGGCGCATCGTCTGCGCGTCGTAGCTGGCGCCTTCCGGCAGGCCCCTGAAGCTGACGCTCAGGCCCTGCGTCTGCACGCTGCCATCCGGATCGCTGGCGTAGATGCCCTGCTGGTTGTCGGCGCCGCCGAGCTGCACGGGCAGGCTCACGGTCTGGCCCACCGTCACGGCGTGGCTGCTGACGGCGAGCGTCGGCGCACGGTTCACGTCGAACACGCGCACCTGCACGGTCTGGGTGGTGACCAGGCTGCCGTCGGTGACCTTGAAGGTGAAGCTGAAGTTGCGGTTCCCCGCCACGGCGTTGTCGACCACGCCGTAGCCCGGCGTCCATTCGAAATGGCCGGTGACGTTGTCGAAGGCCACGCCGGCCGGGGTGCTGTCGTCGTAGATCAGGCTCAGGTGGGTGGGATCGCCGTCGGCGTCGATCGCGCGCAGGTTGAACGACAGCGTGTCGCCTTCGTTCACCAGCTGCATGGGCATCGGCAGGATCTGCGGCGCCTGGTTCACGTTGGCGACGTGCACTTCAAAGTTACGCGTGAAGCTGGCCGCGCCATCGCTGCCGGTGACGCTGAAGCGGTAGGTGCCGGGGCTGCTGCCGTTGAGGTTGTCGCTCTGCGCGGCGAACATCCCCGGCGCCCAGCTCAGCGTGGCCTGGCCGCCGTTGTTGGCGGCGGGAATGTTCAGCAGCATGCCTTGCGGCAGGCCGCTGGCGGTCCAGTTGATCAGGTCGGCGTCGGCGTCGCCCGCGAACAGGTCCAGCGTGAGCGGTGCGCCTTCGCTGGCGCTCAGCACCACCGGCGTCGTCACGTCGCCGCTGTCGGCCACGGCGTTGCCGTTGAGACGCAGGCCCAGCAGCTGCGGTGGCGTGTCGGCCGCGCGCACCACGATGCGGATGGTGTGGCTGACCACGTTCGGCACCGGGTTGGCGGGGTTGGTGTAGCCCTGGTCCTGCGGCGGCAGGCCGCTGTCGGTGACGGTCAGCACGATGTCGTGCGGACCGACGTCGTCGGCGGTGGGCGTCCAGGTCAGCAGCGTTTGGCCGTACTGCACCTGCTGGCTGAACTGCGCACCCTGCGGCAGGCCGCTTGCGCTCAGGTGCAGCGCATCCTGGTCGGCGTCGCTGATCGCGATGGGCAGGCTGATCGGCTGGCCGGCCACCGCTACGATCTGCTGCGGCAGGTTGAACACCGGCGGCTCGGTGACGGCGCGCGCGGTGACCACGAAGCTGACGGCCTGCGCCATCACGCGATTCGGATCGCCATTGCCGTTGTCGTGCGCGGCGACGGTGATGGTGTAGTCGCCGCGGTCGTTGTCGCCCGGGGCTAGGTGGATGGTGCCCGTCACGTGGCCGTTGTCGCTGGACGGATTCTGGGTGTAGGTGGCGAAGCGCGGCAGGCCGTTGATCGCCACGGTGATCGGGTCGCCGTCGACGTCGACGATGTCCACCGGAATGTCCAGCGAGCCGCCCTTGTCGATGGTGGCGTTGGCGATCGGGGCGATCACCGGGGCGCGGTTGGTGTTGGCCACCACGATCGGGATCACCACCTGGGCGACCGCCGGCGTGCCGGTGCCGTCGCCGTTGTCGGTAGCGATCACCGTGACCTGGTAGCTGCCGCTCTGGTCGTAGCCTGGCGTCCAGTTGATCTGCAGCGTATCCGGGTCGAAGGTGGCGCCGCGCGGCAGCCCCAGCACCTGGTAGCTCACGCTGGCGGGTGCGGCGGAGCCCTGGTCCGCGGACTGGCCGTCGTCGCCCAGGCGCGCCTTCGGCAGGAAGCCCGGGTTATCGGGATCGAATGCGAACACGCTGATGCTGAGCGGCTGGCCTTCGAGGATGTTCCAGGCGTCGCCCAGGTTGCCGTCGAAGCGCGGCGCGCCGTTCGCATTGAGCACGTTCAAGTGCAGCGTCTGCTGCACCGAGGTGACGGTCTGCTCGCCGCTGGGCAGGTCGTAGGTGGCGGTCAGCACCACCAGCACGTCGTAGTTGCCGTGCTGGTTGTAGTCCGGCGTCCAGCTCAGCCAGCCGGTGTCGCGATTGAGCGTCATCCCGGCCGGCAGGTTGGGTGCGCTGTAGCTCAGCGTCGCGCTGGTGCCGTCGGCCAGCTGCAGGCCGCCGGGCAGGCTGCCGGGCAGCTGCAGTCCGAAGCTGTCGCCCTCGCGCAGCACCTGGTTCGCCACGGCGCCGAGCACCGGCGCGGTCCAGGCCTGGTTGACGACGATGTCGAAGCCTTCGCTGCTGGTGAGCCTGCCGTCGCTGGCGCGGACGATCACGTGATACGTGCCGGCCTGGTTGTACGACGGCGTCCAGTTGAGCGTGCCGTTGCGCGCATCGAACGAAGCGCCCGGTGGCAGGTTGCTGATGCTGAATGTGAGCGCGTCGCCGTCGGCGTCCGCGGCGATCAGCGGCAGCGTCAGCGACTGGCCTTCGCTCAGGCTCACCGTGTCCTGCGGTGCGAGTACCGGTGCGCGGTTGCCGCCGGTGACCGGCAGGTGGAAGGTGCGCAGGGCGACGCCGCCGCGGCTGTCCTGCACGCGCAGCACCACCAGGTTGTCGGCGGAGGCGCCGATGCCCGGCGTCCAGTTCAGCGTGGCCGTCGAGCGGTAGACGCCGTCGGCGCTGGCGCTGTAGCCGTCGGGCGGCGTCATCGTCAGGCCGGCAGGGCCTTGCACCAGCTGCCAGAAGAACGAGGTGCCGTCGCTGTCGCTGGCTTCGATCTGCGCGCTCCACGGCTGGCCGATGATGGCCGGCTGGAAGGTATCGGTGGACGGATCCGGTACCAGGCCGGACGGATCGCCCACGTTGTCGCCCGCATCGTCGCCGGTGTCTCCGGCCGGATCGGCGGCGACGACCACTCCGCTGCTGGAGATCGCCATGCTGGGCGGCAGATTCGCCTGCGGCACCGCATACACACCATGCCCCAGGTTGAACTTCGCCAGGTCCGCCAGGCCGCCGCCGAAGTGGCTGGCCGGCACCACGCTGATGGTCTGGTTGGCGAGCGTGGCGCCTACCGCCAGCTTGCCGCCCAGCGCCTGCAGCGCGCTGGTCAGATCCAGCACCCACAGGTCGGACTGATCGCCCGTACCCTGCGTCGCGCCACCGATGTTCATGCCGAAATACGCCCCCGGATCGAGCAGCAGCATCAGCGGGCCATGCAGGTCGTCCGTGCCTATGTTCTTCAGGCTGACGTCGTAGCTGACCGCGCCGGTGCTCTGGTCGGAGCGTGTGTTGCTGAAGGTGAGCTGCACCTGCGTGCTCATGTCCAGCAGCGCGGTGAAGCCGCTGACGGTGTCCTGCCCGATGCGCAGCTGTGCGGCGCTGCGCAGATTGCCGCTGATGGTGAGCTGCCAGTGGCCGGCGGGCAGGCCGGAGACATCGAGGTAAGCCGTGTGCGTAGCGGCATCCCAGCGCACGCTGTGCGGCGTGACGGTGGTGGCGCCGATCAGCTGGAAGTTGTCCGCATCGAGCACGCTCGACGCGTCGCTCAGCGCCGACTGCGCATCCGTGCCCAGCCACATGTCCTGGTCGAACTGCACCGCGATCTGCCCCACCGGCAGCGGGATCAGCGCGCCGTCCGGCACGCTGGTGGCGATCACCCTCGGCGCGCGCGCCGGGGCGATCTCGTCGATGTGGTGGGTTTCGGCGACCAGGATGCGGCCGTCGGCGGTGGTGAGGATCGCCTCGCCCTGGGTGCCTCCGCCGGCCAGCTGCAGCACGCGGCGGGTGGCCAGTTCGATGGTCCACACCGAGGAGCCGCTGGTGGTGTCGGCTACGCCGGCCACCTGCACGTGCTGCGGCAGCGCGCCGGAAGCGACCAGCATGCCGTCGAGCAGCGAGCCGGGTGCGCCGAAGGCGATGCTGTCGACCACGCCCTTGATACGGTATTCCAGCTCGGCGCGGCCCAGCGTGATGCCGCTCATCGGGAAGCTGACGATGTCGGTGGTGCCATTGGGGTCCGCCGCGGTGATGTCGCTGCCGGTCCAGCGCACGCCCCACAGGCGGCCGTCCGGACCGAACGCGAGGTCGCCCACGCGGGTGTTGCTGAAGTGCTGCCAGGCCTTGTTCGGGTCGGCCTGGTTCGGGTGGAACACCTCGATGCCGGCGCCGTCGGAGACATAGATGTCGCCGGTGCCGGGCTGGATCGCCAGCGCATGCGTCAGCGGCTGCTGGCTGGGGCCCTGCATGCGGCGCACGATGGCGCCGCTGCCGGCGTCCACCTGCAGCAGTTCGTTGCCGGTCATCACCCACAGCTGGCCGTACGCGTCCACCGCCATGTCGAGCACGGGCTGGTCGAGCACGAACAGCGGCGTGGTGCCGTGGCCGCCGTCCTTGCCGTAGCGGTACACCTCGTTGCGCTGCTGGCCGGCGCTGACCAGGATCGACTGATCCGGCAATTGCACCATCGCCATCGCGCCGATATCGGCCGCGCCGGTGGCGAAGCCGTCGGCGAAACCGCGCACGGCGAACGGCGCCAGCACGTTCTTCAGATCGCCGGCATTCACGCCGGCCACCGCGCCCGGCAGCATCTGCGTGGCCTGCTGGAACAGCGGATTGCTCGGGTAGTCGCGGTCCTGCGGCGCCTGCGGCACCTGCGCGGTCTGGTCCACGCCCGGGGTGACGCCCAGGCCGTCGAGCACCTGCTGGCGCGCGCCGTCGTCCGGCAGCACCGCATTGCTGACCGAAGCCGCCTCGCGGTTGCCGGCCAGATCCGTGGCCACGGCGAGGAACTCGTAGTGGTTGCCGGCTTCGCCGGTGAACACCGCCTCGTTCGTGCCCGCGGCGACCTGGCGCTGCCAGATCTTGAAGTCGCCGCCGTTGGTGGCGACGTAGACCGTGACGAAGCGGATGCCGCTGGCATCGTCCTGCGCGTTCCACTTCACGTCGTAGGTCGGCGCACCCTGGGCGTTGTTGCCCAGCGAGGTGACGGCGACCGTGGTGCCGGGCGCCTTGGCGTCCAGCGTGACGTTGAGCGTGGCGCTGTCGATCGGCGGCGTGTCGTCGAAGAACACGCGCGCCTGCATGGCGATCTTCGCGCCGGAAGCCGCACCCGGCGCGGCGGCCACGGTGAAGCTGACGAAGCCGCCGGCGTTGCTGCCGGCGAGCAGGCCGCGGCTGGCGTCCTGCATCGCTTCGCCGGTGATCGGATCGATCGCCTGCAGCAGCCAGGTGGCGATGCCGGTCTCGGCGTCGACGCCCGCGCTGACGCGCAGGATGTAGCCCTTGCTGCCGGTGAAGTCGAAGTCGCCCTGGAAGTTGGCGCGGTCGGCGGGAATGTGGATGTTGATGTCGCCGATCTTCAGGTCGCCCAGGCGCACCGAACGCGGATCGAGGTCCGCATCCAGCGGCGACACGATGCGGATCTGGCCCACGCCCTGGCCGGTCGGATTGCTGAAGGCGAAGGTATACGGCAGCGGCGTGGCCGCGGGCACGTACACGCTGCCATCGGCGGCCACGGCCTGGCCCTGCGGACCCTGCACGCTGATCGCCGCATTGGTGGCGCCGGCCTGCTGCGCAACCAGCTGCAGGTACTGCGTGAGGTTGAGGCTCTTGCCCGGCAGCGGATTGAACTTGTCGTCGAGCAGGCCCTGCGCGCGCAGGTATTCCAGCTCGGCCTGGCTGCCGACGAAGATCTGGAAGTTCTCGAACTGCAGCGTGCGGCCGGCGTGCTGGTCGTAGTCGGCCGGATCGGCCAGGGCGGGCACCGGCACTTCGATCTCGTCGCCGTCGTCGTCGGTGCGCGTTTCGTAGTGGTCGATCGGCCCCTTGGCGGCATTCGGATCGCCGGCATAGGTGGACGTATCGCCGTACCACTGCTGCACCTTGGCGAAGAAGCCGAGGAGGTCTGCCTGGGTGCGGTAGCTGTCGCCGCCCTTGGACATCAGAATGCCGGCGGCGAGCGTGGCGTTGAGGCTGACCACCTGCGGATTGGTGGTGATCGGCGGCGCCTGGTCGGCTGGCAGCAGCATGCCGGCGCTTTCCAGCGCGGCCAGCCAGCCGTTCACCCACTGCGAGGCGTCGGCGGCGAGCGTGGCCAGGTTGCTCGGCGCGCCGGGGTCGGCCAGCACGGCGGTGCGCAGCTTCAGTGCGTACGCGGTCTGCTCGGCGATGAACTCGTCGCGGGTGAGCGCGGTGGCGGCGGCTACCACGTTCAGCTGGAACGACTCGGACAGCGCTTCGATCTTGTAGATGATGTCTTCGGGGTCGGTGGACAGGAAGCGCGCGGTCAAGCCTTGCGAAATCTTGTCCAGGCCGCTGACGCCGGCATCGAGGATGCCCTGCGCCTTCCAGTCCGGATGGGTGGCGTACAGCGCGTCGCGCAGGCCGGCGAAGTCGCGGTTGATCCAGGCGGTGAGGCCCGGATAGGTCTGCAGGCGGAAGCTCATGCCGACGAAGCCGTGCGCGGCCACGTCGAAGGCATAGCCCGGCGCCAGGTTGTAGCCGGCGGTGTTGAGCGTACCGTCCAGCGCAGCCCACGGGATATCGGTGCGCGGCAGAGTGGAGCCGGTCTGGCCGTAGGCCTGGTTGTTGGCGGGCGAGCCGCTGACGTTGCCGAACGGCGAGCCGCCGACATTGGAGCCGAAGATCGCGTAGGGCAGGTTGAGGCCGTCGAGCAGGTACTGGTTGTAGCCCATCTCCACCGCGCCGACGTCGAAGCGCACGTACGGGGTGTCGACGTTGGTCAGGCTCTGCAGCGAGACCGAGTAGGTCGCTCCGTCGCCCGGGTTGAGATTGCGCGGGCCGCCGATGCCGATGGTGACGTCGTCCTCGATGCCGCGCTCGACCCGATAGCGGTTCGCCTCGGTGACGCTCTGGCCGTTCGGATTGATCACGCTGACGTCGTACAGGCCCAGCGGGAAGTTGCGCGTGTCGAAGATGGCCCGGATGTGCGTGGCGTCCAGCACCTGCCAGCGGTCCGGTTCGGCCTCATAGACGCCTGGACGGCTGAGTTTCACCAGCGCGCCGGCCTGGAAGGCCGAGCCGTAGATGTCCAGCGTCACCCAGCGGTGGTCGTCGTCGCTGACGCCGCCGTTGTCCGGCGTGATCCTGGTGATCGACAGCGGCAGCAGGTCGGCGCGCAGGGTCGCCGGCACCGCGTTGCCGCTGCGCGAGCGCACCAGGATGTAGTAGTCGCCGGCCAGCGTGCTGGGGATCAGCGCCTGCTGGTCGGCCGCGGACGGATTGCTGTAGGCCGCGTCGTAGGCGTAGGTGGTCGGGATGTCGCCATAGCGGATGTACAGCTCGTTGTCGCCGCTGGCGGCCATCGAGTCGAGCATCACGCGCAGGGTCTGGCCGGCCGCGACGGTCACCTTGTACAGCTGCACGTCGCCGCTGGACAGCGTGGTCTGCAGCGGGCTGGCGATGGCCAGCGGCGGCACCTGGGTCTGGATGGTGGCGGCCGAGGCGGTGAGGTTGTTGGCCTCGCCCGGCGCCATCACCAGGCCGTTCGGGCCGTAGCTGATGCCGCCTTCGTAGACCTCGTTGTACAGGTCCGGACGCACGATGATGCGCCAGTGGCCGTCCTTCAGCGGCGGCAGCTGCGCGGTGAGCTTGCCGCTGTAGCTGGCGCCGCCGGCCAGGTCGCCGCTGTGCGTGACTTTGCCCAGCAGGATGTCGTCCAGGCCCCACACGTTGTCCATCGACAGATAGATCGCGTCGGTCCACTGGCCGTAGGCCGGATTGGTGGAGTCGTTGACGATGGTGTAGTTGACGGTGACGGTATCGCCCACCTGCGCCTGCGGCGGCACGGTCACGTCGGTGACCTTCAGGTCCGCCGGCGGCGGCGTCTGCACCAGCATCGGCTGCGGCGCGGCGGTGGCGTTGTTCTGGTCGTTGCCGAATTCCAGCACCTGGCCGTACGGGCCGGCGCCGAACGCGCGCGCCGGATCGGTGATCACGAACACGTAGTACGGGCCGTCCAGGTCGCGCGGCGCGGTCACCGAGAAGTGGCCGTCGTAGCCGCCGCCCGCGGCGAGGCCGCCGCTGTGGCCGAGGTAGCCGAGGTAGCGGTCCTGGTTGACGTCCAGGAAGCGGTCGCGCGAGAGATAGATCAGGTCGTTCCACTGGCCCTGGTCGCTGGGCGTGTCGCCGCCGGCGTTGGTCACGTGGTAGTCGACGCTGAAGCTCTGGCCGGCCACCACCGAGGCCGGCGCGCTGACCAGGCTCACCTGCAGGTCCGGCGGCGTGGCCAGGGTGATCGGCAGCGCGATCGAGGAAACGTTGTTGCCCTCGTTCTGGAACTCCAGCACGGCGCCCGGGCCGTTGCCGGTGACCACGTCCAGGCCGTCGCGGATCGAGCTGGGCTCGCTGTAGTACCAGTCCTTGGTGGTGGCGGTGTCGGTCTTGACGATGACGTTGTAGTTGCCGCTGATCGACTGCGGCAGGTGGAACGTGGCCGACATCGTGTACGACTCGCCCGGCTGCAGGAAGCGCGGCTTGCCGTTGGCGTCAAGCAGGGAAACCGGCTGCACGCGGCCAGGGTTGCTGTACAGCGAGCCTTCCACCAGCGGGTAGTCGGTGGGATCGAGCGAGCTGTCGTTGGACAGGTACACGCCGTCGTTCCAGCTGCTCACGCGGGTGGCGCGATTGCCGCGGTTGGTCACCACCCAGGTGACGGTGATCTGGTCGCCGGACTTCGGCGCCGGGTTGGAGACCTGGATGCTGTCGATCTGCAGGTCGGCTTCGCGATAGGTGATGTCCAGCGGGCTGCTGCCCACGTTGTTGTTGTTGGCGCTGCCTTCGTAGACCGAGCTGGCGTAGAGGTTGAGCCCCCAGGTGTTTTCGCCGCCGCCGAGCAGTTCGTCGGCGGCGCGCGGCGGCAGGCCGGAGCTGTCCGGACGCGCGCTGTCGGTGATGACGTAGATGTAGTAGCGCCCGTTGGTGCCCGGCGGCAGCGCCACGTTGGCGGTGGTGGTGTAGCTGGCGCCGGCGGCCAGGCCGTTGGTGTTCTGGTGTTCGAACTTGCCCAGGGCGATCGCGCGGCTGGGGATGAAGGTCGGGTCGGTGCTGATGAAGACCGAGTCCTGCCAGCTGACGGTGCCCGGCCATACGGACTGGCCGAAGTTGGTGACGGTCCAGCTGATCGGGGTCAGCTCGCCGGAGTAGTTCTGCGGCTGCACCTGCACCGCGGTCACCTGCAGGTCGGCCGGGTGCGGAATCACCGCCGCGGCGAAAGGCGTGGCGTTGTTGGCTTCGTTGAGTTCGCGCACCTGGCTGAGCGCGTCGGTCTTGACGATGATGTAGCTGCCGACGATGTCCGGCGCCAGCTGCACGGTCTGGTTGACCGTGTACTTCTCGCCGTTGTTGAGCGTGCGGCTCTGCGTGTAGCTGCCGATGGTCCAGATGCGGGTGGCCTTGCTCAGGTCCGCGTTGTCGGCCACGTAGATGGTGTCGGTCCAGCCGCCGGTGAACAGGTCGCCCTGGTTCTGCACGGTGTAGCTGAAGCTGACCGGGCCGCCGGCGTCGATGCTGGCCGGCGCGTTGACCTGGGTCACCACCAGGTCGGGCGGGGTGATGCCCAGCACGCTGATCGGGCGGCCCTTGTAGTCGTTGTTGTCGATCTGGGTGGCGTCGTCCTGGTTGATGTTGGACGCCAGCGTGTCTTCCAGGATGGTGCCGTAGGTGTTGGTCCAGACGGTGATGTAGTACTGGCCGCTGAGCGTGCCATCCGGGATGGCGACCTGCATGTCGCCGAGGTAGTCCTCGCCCACGGCGAGATTGCCGGTGTGCACCATCGAGCCCAGCAGCACGTCGCCCTTGTTGGCGCCCGGACGCTTGGGATCCTTGGCCAGCCACACGGTGTCGGTCCAGCTGTTGACGTCGGCGGTAAGGCCGCGCGTGGTGGCGCTGCCGAGGTTGCTGACCTTGTAGCGCACGTCGATGGTGCCGCCGTGCACGGCCTGGTCCGGCGCGGTCACGCCGCTGGTGACCAGGTCGGAGAACGGCACCGGGTCGATGTAGAAATGCACCGCCTTGGCGTTGTTGCCGTCGCTGGGATACTCGTCGACGTTGTTGTCGGCGTCGGCCACCACGATCAGGTAGGCATCGCCCGGGAAGCGGATCGGGATGCTGATGCTGCCGGTGATGTTGGAATAGCTCTGGGTCGGCGCCAGCGCGCTGCCGTTGTCGAAGGTGCCGACCAGCTGGTCGTCGCCGCTGAGCGTGCCGTCGTGCGACAGGTAGACCTTGTCGCGCCAGTGGCCGCTGGCGGGCACCGTGCCCAGGTTGGTGACGGTGTACTGGATGCCGACGGTGGTGCCGGCGGTGACGTGGTCGGGAATGCTGACCGCGCCCACCTGCAGGTCCGGACGCGGCTGCAGCGCGATGGGGGTCGGGTTGCTGGCCAGCAGCACGTCGTTGCCGGCGGCCGCGCCGTACTCGTACACCTGCGCGCCGGCACCGCCGAAGTTGGCATTGGTGGTGATCTGCAGGCGGTACAGCCCTTCGATCTTCGCCGGCAGGCGGATCTGCTCGGTGCGCTTGTAGTTTTCGCCGGCCTTGAGCGGGCGGTCGTAGGTGTAGCTGCCGAGCACGATGGCCGCGCCGGTGCCGCTGGCGGGCACCAGCTTGACGGTGTCGGTCCACGGGCCGAGCGCATCGGCCTGGCCCTGGTTGCTCACCGTCCAGGTCACGTCGGCCAGGCTGCCTTCGAGCAGGCTGGTGCCGTCCGCGGCAAGGCTGTCGGGCGAGGACGGGGCGATGCCGGCGGAGTTGACGATCAGGTCGGGCGAGGGCGCCAGCGTGACCGGCACGGCCGCGCTGTGGCCGGTGTCGTTGTCGCCGTAGATGAACTCGAACGGCCCGCCGGTGCGCACATTGACGTAGTAATTGCCCTGGATGCCGTTGGGCAGGGTGACGGTGATGCTGCGCGTGTAGCTGTCGTTCACCGCCAGCTGGCCGATATGGCTGGCGCTGCCGAACTGCGCGATCACGCCGGTGCCGTCCGGGTTGGCGCTGAGCCACACCTGGTCCGACCACTCCGAGCTGTCGGTGATGCCGATGCCCTGGTTGCTCACCGTCCAGGTCAGGGTCAGCGGCTGGCCGCTGACCGGGGTGCCCTGGGTGGAAACGGAGTTCACCTGCAGATCGGCGTACGGCTTGGGCATCACGTCGACGTTGTGGCCGAGCAGGGCCGTGTCGTTGGCGGTGTTGCCGTTCTCGAACACCTGGTGCGTGGCGTCGGTCACCACGAACAGCTTGTAGCGGCCGGTGGTGCCCGGCGGCAGCATCACGCTGAGCGCGCCGTTGTAGCTGGCGCCCGCGGCGAGCGCGCCGTTGTGCGCGACTTCGCCGATCACGCGGTCGTCGCCGTTGCCGAGCACGCCGTCGGTGGACAGGATCACCCGGTCCACCCACTGCGACGTGCTGCCCGCGCCGGTGCCGTTGTTGCTGACCGTCCAGCTCACGTCGATGGTGGCCGGGTCGGCGATCAGCGTGGACGGCGCCTGCACGGCGCTCACCGCAAGGTCGGCATAGGGCGCCAGCTGCACGGTGAGGTCCTGCTGCGCGGCGTTGTTGGCGCGGCTGTGGTCATCGATGGCGCTGGCGGCGTCGGTGACCACCACGATCTCGTAGTCGCCATTGGCATCCAGCGGCAGCTGGATATCGGCCGCGGCGTCGTAGCTGCCGCCGGTGGCGAGCGGGCCGCTGTGCGCCAGCTCGGCGACCTGGGTCAGCGTGCCGTTGTGCGACAGGTAGACGCGGTCGAGCCAGTTGCCGCTGGCGTTGCCGCCGTTGTTGGTCACCGTCCACTGCACGTGCAGGTTGCTGCCGGACAGCACCAGGGTGGGGCCGATGACCTTGCTGACCGAGAGATCCGGACGCGCCACCACCACCGGCGTGGCGGCGGAGGCGCTGTTGTCGTTCTCGCCGTCGCGTTCGTACACCGTGTTGTCGGTGTCGGTGCGCACCACGAAGGTGTAGGTGCCCTCGGTGAAGCCGGCGGGCAGGCTGAAGGCGATGCTGCGCGCCGCGCTGGCGCCGGCGGCGAGGCCGCCGGTGAAGAACTGGTTGGCCACTTCGATCTGGTGGCCCTGGCCGTCGTCCAGATACACGCGGTCGCGCCACACGCCGGTGGCGTCGCCGGTGCCGGTGTTGTGCGCGGTATAGCTCAGGCTCACCGCATCGCCCGGACGCACCGCGGCCGGGCCGCTGACGTCGCTGACGGTGAGGTTGGCCGAAGGCGCCAGGGTGATGTGCAGCGGCACCGTGGTGGCGCCGGCGTTGTTGCCGGTGTGGCCGTTCTCGGTGACGGTGTTGTTGAGGTTGGTGGTGACCAGGATGTAGTAGTCGCCCACCAGGTCGCGCGGCAGGGTCAGCGTCGCGGTGGCGGTATAGGTGGCGCCGCCGTTGGCGAGCACGCCGGCATGCGTGACCGAGCCGGCCAGCACGATGTCGTCGGCCGAGGGCACGCCGGTGCGCGACAGCACCACGCGGTCGTTCCACAGCGCCAGGTTGGTGGGCGCATTGCCGGTGTTGGACACCGTCCAGCTCACCTGCACGTTCTCGCCGCTGAGCGCGGTAGCGGGCGCGCTCACCGACACCACGCCGAGATCGGCGTACGCCGCGGCTACCGTGATCGGCTTGGCCACGCTGGCGTTGTTGCCGCGCGTATCCGGTTCCAGCACTTCGCCCTGGCTGTCGGCGCGCACGGCCAGGTAGTAGTGGCCGTCGTTGAGCAGGGGCAGGTTGAGGGTGGCGCTCTGCGTATAGCTGCCGCCCACCGCCAGTGCGCCGTTGCGGCGCACCGTGCCGATCACGATGTCGTCGGCATTGCCGATGATGGCGTCGGAGCTCAGCACGATCTCGTCGGACCAGGCATCGCCGGTCGGCGCCTGGCCGTGGTTGGCCACGGTCCAGCTGATCGTCACCGGCTGGCCGCCGATCGCGTTCGGCGGCGTGGCGATGCTGTCCACGCGCAGATCCGCGTACGGCACGGCGGCGGAGACCACCGCGGTGGCGGCGCTGTTGTTGCTCTCGGCGTCGTGGGTGAGATTGGTTTCGTAGAGCACGCCCACGCCGGCCGCGTTCTGGTCGGCGGTGACCGTGATGCTTAAGTTGCCGGTGCCCTTGAGGCCGTCCGGCAGGCGGAAGGTGAAGCTGCGCAGGCGATGCTCGCCGGGGCCGATCGGGCCGTTGACCTGGCCGTTGACCAGCGCGGTGGGGTCGTACACCAGGCTGGTGTCGAGCACGCTCATGCCGTTGTCGACGCGGCTGACCGTGATGCGGTCGTTGAACGCGGTGCCGGTGGCGCTGGCGCCCTGGTTCCAGTCTTCCCAGGTAATGGTGACCAGGCCGCCGGCCTGGACGGTGGTGCTGACCACCTGCAGGTTCTGCACCTGCAGGTCGGGGCCGACCGCCTGGTCGATCTCGGCGACGTTGTTGCTCTCGCCGGTGCCATTGGCATTGGCCTCGGGAATCTCGCCCAGGCTGTCGGCGATCACGCGGATGGCGAAGTTGCCGGAGGCATCCACGCCGGTCGGCCAGGTGAAGCTGGCCGTGCGCTGGCGCGTGGCGCCGGCGGCGAGCGGGCCGTTGTCGAGCAGGTCGCGCAGGGTGACGGTGGCCACCACCTTGCCGGTGGACAGGTTGCGCACCTCCAGCGTTTCGCTCCACGGCTGCGCCACGGCGACGTTGCCCTGGTTGCCGACGCTCCAGCTCACGTTGACGCTCTGGCCCGGCTGGAACGCGCTCGACGGCTGCAGGCTCAGGTCCTGCACGGTGAGGTCGGCATACGGCGACAGCTGCACCGTGGCGGTGATGCTGGCGGCGTTGTTGCTTTCCGCATTGCCGGCGCTGTTGCTCTCCTTGACCACGTTGTCCGCGTCGGTGAGCACGGTGATGCTGATGGTGCCGGCGGCGTAGGAGCCGTCCGGCAGGCGGATCTGCTGGTGGCGCGTGCGCGCATCGCCCACGCCGATCGGGCCGTTGGCCGCGTCGGAGGCGTCGTACGGCACGCTGATGTCGGCCAGGATCACGCCGGTGGCGACGTTGCGGATGACGATGCGGTCGTTCCAGTTGCCGCTGGCCGGCAGCACGCCCTGGTTGGCGACCACCCATTGCACGTCGACGCTCTGGCCCGTCTGCAGGGTGCCGGCGGGCGACACGTTCACCGAGGTGACGGTGAGGTCGGGCGCCGGGGTGACGACGAGCGTGTCCAGCACGGTGACCGGCGTGTCGGGCACGCGCACCACGTTGAACGAAACGTTCGGCGTGACATTGCCGCCGCTGTTGTAGCTGGAGTTGGCCAGCACCAGGGTGTAGCGGCCGCCGACCAGCAGGTGGCCCAGGTCGATGCCGCTGCCGTTGAACTGGTAGGTGTAGTTGCTGCCGTTCCAGCTGCCGTAATCGTTGCCCATGCTCTGCTGGTAGAACACGGTGCGGCCCTGCGGATCGAGCAGGGTCCAGGTCGGCACGTAGCCGCTGCTGGTGGCGCTCAGGCCCGGCAGCGCGTCGAGGAAGTAATGCGCGCCGGCCTCCACGTCGAAGCTGTACAGCTGCAGGCCGCCGGCGGTGTCCATGGTGGTGCTGACCGGCGTGCCGGGCGTCACCGCCGTGGCATGCGCGGCGTCGAGCATGCGGAAACTGAAGGGGTTGGCGCTGCTGTTGTTGCTCCACACCGTCAGCAGGTAGTCGCCGGCGGCGAGCAGGCCATTGAAGTCGTAGCTGTAGTTGTACGAGTAGGTGTAGCCCATCTGCTGGTAGAACACCTGCGAGCCGCTGGCGCTGGTCAGCTTCCAGTAGGCGCCGTTGGGCAGGTTGAGGGCGTCGAACGCCACTACCGAGTCGTGGTCAAGGTGCACCGTGTACTGCAGCGGCACGCCGGAGGCCGGCGCGGTGCCGCTGACGGCGGTGTTGGGCTGCAGCGCGGTATAGCCGGCCTTGATGGCGAAGCTGTAGTTGACCGAGCTCCACGGCACGTAGCCGGGGTTGTCGATCACCAGGTAGTAGTTGCCCGCCGCCAGCGGCAGCGCGCCGCTCTGGTAGTACATCGAACCGTAGGCGACCTCGCTGCCGTAGGGCGAGACCAGGTGCCAGTTCAGATAGCTCTGCTGGCCGGTGGTGTTGATCGGGTCGAACCAGAACTCGCTGGCCTGGGCGAGGTTGAGCTGGAACACCTGCGGGCCGTTGCTCGGCGTATAGGTGCCGGTGGTCAGCACGTCCGGCAGCAGCGCGGGCACGGTGGACAGGTCCAGCGCCTTGAAGTTGATCCAGCGCGTGCCGGCATTGCCGTTGAGATCGACGAAGCGGAAGGTGTAGTTGCCCGCGCCCGGCAGGATCACCGCACGGTTGGCGCTGTGCGGATCGAAGGAATAGAGCAGGGTGCCCTGGCCGTCGTAGACGTCCATGCGTACGTTCTGTTCGGACGGCATGGTGACCAGGAGCGACGTGCCCTGGCTGGCCTGCAGCTGATAAGCCAGGCTGCCGTTCTGCAGCAGGCCCTGCACGGCGCCGCCCACCGGCAGCGCCGGCAGCAGGTGCGAGGTGGTGAGGGTGAAGCTGTAGTTCTGCGCGGCGGCGTTGCCGTCGTCCTGGGTCTCGCGCACCAGGTAATAGCTGCCGGTGCGCGGCAGGTTGGCGATGCTGCCGGCGCCCTGCACCTGCTGCAGGTAGTGGCCGAACTCGTCGTACAGCGTCCAGCTGAAGTTGTCGCTGCTGTCCAGGGTGACGGTGTCGCCGCTGTTGGCGTCGAAGCGGAACAGCTCGGCATTGCCGGCGACGGTGTCGCCGGTGGTGGCAGCGCCTTTCGTCAGCGCGGTGGCGGTGCCCAGGTCCAGCAGGCGCAGGCGCGCGTTGTCGAAGCCGTACGGCATGCTGTCGATGACCAGCTGGTAGTCGCCGCCTTCCAGCTCGAAGGCGGCGTCGGGCTGGGCGGCGTCGTCCTGGCTGTCGAGCAGCGTCTGGCCGTGCCGCGCGATGTGCCAGTTGAGGTAGCCGTCGTAGTTGAGATAGCCCAGGTCCAGCAGCAGGTGGGTGGCGCGGTCGAGGTGGAAGCTGTACGTGGCCGGGCCGGTGGGGCGCAGCACGTCGCCGAGCTGCACCCGCACGTGGCTCAGTTCGAACTGGAACGCCACCGGCGCGGTGCTGCTGCCGGCATCGGCCTGGTAGAGCAGCACGTAGCGGCCGTTCGCATTCAGCGCCACGTCGGTGGCGCTGGTGAGGTCGCCGCTGGCGGCGATGCTGCCGTTCGGGTCGAGCAGGATCCACTGGCCGCTGAGCGTGCCGTGGTCCTGCGACGCCACGTGCAAGGTGTCGCCCGCGTTGCCGTCGAACGCGTAGGCCTTGGCCTGGCCCGGGGCGATGCTGTCGTTGAGCGGTGCATCGAGCGGCAGCGGCGCCGCGGTGGCGGCGTCGAGCAGCGCCAGCGACAGGTGGCTGGCATCGGCGCCCTTGGCGCGCAGGGTCAGGCGGTAGCTGCCGGCGGCGAGGGTGATGCCTTGCACCGCGGCATTGCCGGGCATCCAGCTGCCCCAGCCGAGGTAGTTCTCGTTCTGGGTGAGCTGCCAGTCGTAGCCGGCGCCGGTGTTGGCGAGCGCGTCGAGCAGCAGGCGCGTGGGCGCCGCGACGTTGAGGTCGTAATAGACCGTGTCGGACGTACCTTGGGTGTCGACCTGCAAAGTGTCGCCGAGCTGCGCCGTGCCGTTGGCGGCCGGCTGCGTGCTGTCCAGCGCGAAGCCGTAGCTGGCCGGACCGGCGGCATCGCCGGTGGCGGACCACACCAGGTAATAGGTGCCGCTGCTGGCGAAGGCCGGCAGCGCGTCGTTGCTGGAGGAGCTGTCGCTCCACACGTTCTGGCCCTGCGCGTCGAAGATCTCCCACGCGCCGTCGCCGCTGCTGCCGGGCTGCGGCACGAAGTGCAGGCGCTGTCCGGCCTGCGCCTGGAAGGCGTAGGTCTGCAGCTGGCCGGGGTTGAGCGTCACGGTGGCCGGCGTATCCAGCGGCAGTGCGATGGCGTCGGCGAAGCTCTGGAACATCAGCGTGTAGCTGGCGTCGCCAGGGTTGGCGCCTTCGCTCATCGCCGCGGCGAAGGATTCGCCGCCGCCACCGCCGTTGCCACGGCTGGTGACGGGGATGACGTAGTGGCCCTTGCTCAGGAACAGCGTGTAGTAGCCGTTGCTGTTGAGCTGGTAGTTGCGGCCCGGCAGCTGGAATTCGGCGGAGACGCCGTCGCTGTAGCTGGGCATCCACAGGCTGATCACCTGGTCGTGGTCCAGGTCGATGCTGTACAGCTTCACGCCGCCTTCGGCCGGCAGCGTATCCGCCAGGCTCTGGCCCGACAGCAGCGGCGTGGGCGCCGCGATGCGCAGCGCGGTGGCCGTGTTGTCGTTCAAATAGGTGTTGGTGAGCGCGGCGTACCAGGTGCCGTCGCTGTCGGCGTGCACCACGTAGTAGCCGGTGTTGTCGTTGAACCAGTACGAGCCTTGCGCGTTGAGGCTGGCGTCGTAGAGCTGCACCTGGCTGCCGGGCGCGCCGGTGACGTAGTAGTCCTGTCCGGCCTTGACCTTGAAGCCGTACAGGCCGAGCACCGCCGGCGCCGCGAGTGCGCCGTCGGCGACGGTGGCCTGGGCTTGCGTGGCGACGCTGAAGTCGAGATCCGCCGAGCCGTCCAGCGAGGCGTCGATCTCCAGCGTGTAGTCGCCCGCCGCCAGCCGCTCGGGCTGCATGAAGTTGCCTTCGTAGCCGGGGAAGTTGCCGGACAGCACCTGGCCGTTGGCATCGAGCAGGCGCCACTGGATGCCCCAGCTGGTGGCCCAGCCGTTGACCGAGACCAGCGCGGCCTGGTCCAGCTTGAAGGTGTAGGCGCGCGCGTCGTTGTTGGTCAGCGTGACGCTGCTGGCCTGGCCCAGCGTGAGCGGCGCGGTCGGCAGCACCGGCGGATCGATATGGCCGGTGAGCGTGTTGCCGGCGGTGATCGTCAGCGGACCGTTGGCATGGGACAGCACCAGCGCATAGTTGCCGGTGGCCGACAAATCGAGGCTGAGCTGGGCGAGGCCGGTGCCGACCCAGCCCGAGGAGATGACGCTGCCATCCGGCGCGAACAGGTACCACAGCGCCTGCGGCGAACCGATGCTGGTGCTGCTGGCCTGCAGCGACAGACCGATGCTGTCGCCCGCATGGCCGGTGAAATGCCACACCTGCGCGCCGGAGGTGTCGGCCAGGTCGGCGCTGGCGGTGGTGCCGGGCGACAGGTCCGCCGCGGCATCCACATCGATCAGGCGGAAGCTGGGCGACGAGCTGCTGTCGGTGCCGACCGGGCCGTAGCTGTACATGCGCAGCGTGTAAGTGCCCTTCGGCAACTGCAGCAGCGTGGTCTGGCCGTTCGACAGGTAGACGGTGCCGTTGCTCCACATCTGGCCGGTGGCGTCGACGACGTCGAAATAGATCGCTTGGTTGGGCAGGTTGGCAGCTACCGCGATGAAGCGGCCTGGCGCGTCCAGGCTGAAGTTGTAGCCGGCGTGGTAGTTGCCTGCCTCGTCCAGCACGATCGGCTGGTCGGCGCCGGGCGTCAGCGCGTACACCGGTACTGCAACCGGTGCACCCTTGACCGTATAGGAAATCGGATCCGTGCCGCCGACGGTGTCGGGGTAGGCGAGCAGGGTGTAGGTGCCGGAGGACAGCTGCTGGCGATGGAAGCCGCTGCTGCCGGAGGTGACCGCGTAGCCGTTTTCGTCGTAGAGCACCCACTCGACGCCGACAGCCTCGTCGCCGCCGGCGACGCCGAAGTCGTAGGCGGACTGGCCGTCGCTGGTGAAGGTGTAGGCCGCGGTGGTATGGCTGGCGTCGAACTGCGCCTGCGCGCTGCCGGCGCCATCGAGCGACGGCGCCTGCGACAGGTCGGTCAGCGCGAAGGCGTAGCTCTCGCCGCTCCAGTTGCCGGTGACGCGGATGTCGTAGTCGCCCGGCGGGAGGAAATAGCGGTCGCCCTGGACCTGCGCGTCGTAGGGGTAACCGTTGTAGTAGATGCTGTACTGGATGTTGCCGCCGTCGACCAGCCGGCTCAGCAGGAGGCTGGTGGCGTGATCGAGGCTGAGGCGGTAACCCTGGGGGTTGTCCGGATTGCCGCTCAGCGTGCCGTTGACGTACTGGCCCGGCTGAATCTGCGGCAGCGTGGCGGCGCTCTGCGCCAGTGTGTAGGCGACGTCCGCGCCCTCCGGATCCTGGCCCTTCAGCACCAGCACGTAGTCGCCGCCGGGCAGGGTGGCCAGGTCGGTGTCGCTGCCGTCGACGGCCTGCGCGATCAGGTTGCCGTAGGTGTCGAACAGGCTCCAGCGCAGCGACGAGGCGTCGGCCACGCCGAACGCCAGGTGCAGTGCGCTGGGCGCGGCCAGCGTGAAGCGATAGGCCACGGCGGCCGCGCCGCCGGCGATGCTGCCCGGCACGCCGCCGGCCGGCAGCGCCGGCGCGTCGGACAGATCGAGCAGCTGCAGGGCGTAATGCGCGCCCGGACTGTCGCTGCGGATCCACAGCTCGTAGCTGCCGCCGGTGAGCTGCTGCAGCGAGGGCGCGCTGTTTTCCACATCCAGCGAACCCGGATTGTTGTTCTGCAGCCACGCCAGCGCAGGCTCGCCGCCGATCGGCGTCAGGCCCCACTGGATGTCGCCGTCGGAACCGAGGTTGTGCAGCAGCACGCGCATGTCGTGGTCGAGCGTGATGCGGTAGACCGCGAAGCCGGTGACCGGATCGGTGCTGCCGGCGAGGCTGTCGCCGGGCTGCGCGGCCGGCGGCGCCACGGCGTCGACGTGCAGCGCGAACGCGGCATCCGTATTGCCGGTGCGCGCGAGCAGCAGGCGGTAGGAGCCGGTACCCAGCACAGGCGTATCCACCGCGGTGCCGGCCGCGCCATCGGCGACCAGGTTGCCGCCCAGGTCGTACAGCGACCAGGCCAGCGAGCTGTCGCCGCTGGCGTCCAGCGCGATATGCAGCGCGCCGGAGCCGTTCGCTTCGTAGCGGTAGACCAGGGCCGCCTGGCCGGCGGCAAGCTGGCCGCTGCTGGTGCCCGTGGGCAAGGCAGCCGCGGCGGCGGTGTCGACGGTCTGGAACGCGTAGCTGGCCTGGTCCGCGGTGGCGGCGATGGTCAGCACGTAGTCGCCGGCATAGGGCAGCGCGGCGTAGGCGCTGGCGTCCTCGTCGGACCACGGGTTCTCGCTGGAAGCGCCGGCCGGCGTCAGGCGCCAGTGCACGCCGTGCGAACCGAGGTCGCGCAGCAGGTTGGCGATGGCAAGGGTCTGCGCGTAGCCGATCGTCACCCGGTAGCTTGCGCTGTCGCCGACGAAGTTGAAGCTGCCATTGACCGAGCCGCCCCAGGCCAGCGGCGGCGCCGGCGGCGCCTGCGTTTCGCTGGAGGTCACCGTGTAGTCGGCGGCGGCGCCATCGATCACCAGGTAGCGCTGCGTGCCGGCGGCGACGCTCTGCGCGATCGTGGTGGCGGCGAGCGCGCCGCTGCCGGAAGCGACCAGCCGGCCGCCGGCGTCGTACACGCGGATGCTGGCGCCGCTGCCCTGCGCGGTGCTCACCGCGAGCTGGATCGCCGACTGGTCCACGCCCGCGGTGAGGCGGTAGACCAGGGCGTGGCTGTCGGCAGCGCTGACGCTGGACGAACCGATGGCGAGATCGGTCGCGCTGGCGAAGTCGACGATACGCACGCCGTAGGCGCCGAGCTGCGACGCATCGTCTGCAAGCACTTCCAGCGTGTAGGTGCCCGGGCCGAGCAGGCAGGCGGATGCGGTGCCGGTGTGGCCGGTCTGCACCAGGCTGCCGTCGGCGGCGCGGATGTTCCAGCGCTGGCCGGCGTCGCCGAAGCCGTCGACCAGCACGGTGGCGGGCGCGGCGATGGCGAAGGCATAGCTGTCCGGCACGCCGGCCACGCTGCTGTGGCCTTGCACGTCGGTGCCGAGCGTGAGGCTGGCATGCGCAGGCGTGGTCAGCGCGGCGCTGTAGCCGATGTCGGTTTCGGCGCCATCGCCATTACCGCTCAGCTGCAGCTGGTAGCGGCCGCCGTGCGGCAGCTTGAACAGCAGGTCCTGGCCGGCGGCCACGTTGCCGAAGTTCAGCACCACGTTGCCGCTGGCATCGAGCACGCGCGCGGATGCGCCGCTGCCGGCGATGCTGTCGAAGTGGAATGCGAGGTAATCGCCGGCCGCACCCTGCACGGCGTACAGCACGCTGCTGCCGGACGGTGCGATGCGCGCCGTCTGCGCCGCGCCGAGGCTGAGCGCGGCCGTGCCGTTGAAGTCGAACAGGTTGAAGGCGAAGGCGCCGGTGGCCGCGCCATTGGGGATGACGGTGAGCCGGTAGTTGCCCGCGGCGGGCAGCTGCAGCAGCAGGTCGCCGCTGCCGTCCATCGCCGCGCTGCTGACCACGTTGCCGAGCGGGCCTTGCAATTGCCAGCTGAGGTCGCTGCGGTGGGCTAGGCTCTGGAACAGCACCGCGCCCGGCGCGCCGAGCGCGAAGTCGTATGCGTAGCGCTGGCCCGGCGTGGCGATGGCGGCCGTGGCCGGCGTGCCCGGCACCAGCGGCTGCACCGTGGTGACGACGTGGCGCAGCACGAAGTTCACCGCGGCGTCGGTGCTGGCGTTCCATGCGTTCTGCCAGCTGAGCACATAGCTGCCGGCGGCGAGGTGGAACGGCGTGGCGTTGTCGTAGTTGCTGTTGCCGCTGGCGATCACCTGGCCTTGCGCGTTCTGCACCTGCCACTGCTCGTAGTTGCCGTCCTGCGGCCCTTCCAGGCGGAAGTCGCCGTCGGCGGCCACGTCGAAGCGGTACGGCGCCGGCAGCCCGGCGGCCGGCAGCGAGGCGGTGGTCGGCGTGTCGGCCGCCAGCGCGGGCATGGCGGCCTGGTTGAGCAGGCTGAAATGGAAATTGCCGGTGGAGAGATCGCCATAGGCCACGGTCAGCACGTAAGTGCCGGCGGGCAGGTCGAGCAGGTTCTGGCTCGAATAGCTGAAATCGCGCTGCGACACTTCCGGGCCGCGCGGGCCGGTGAGGCTCCAGCGCAGGTAGGAGCCGTTGTTGACCGGCGTGTTCATCAGCACCGAGGTCGGCGCGTCCAGGGTGAAGCTGTACTGGATGCTCTGGCCGGGCTGGGTGATCGCGCCGGCGGTATCGGCGCCCAGCGTGAGCGCGGCGTTCTGCGCGCTGCGCAGGCCCAGGGTGAAGTTCAGCGGCTGCGACTTCGGCGCGCTGTTGCCCACATAGGGCGAGACCACCAGCAGATACTCGCCGGTATAGGTCGCGGCGATGTCGGCGTTGTCGTAGCCGTTGTAGATCGAGCCCGACGCGATGACGGCGCCGCCCGGCGCCAGGATGCGCCAGTCGGCATTGTTGGTCTGCGCGCTGGGGTCGCTCTGCAGGTAGAAGTGGTCGCCCGCGCTGGCGTTGAAGCGGAAGAGCTGCGTCTGGTCGGTGACCAGGGTGGTCTGCACCGGCGTGCCGGGCTGCAGCTCCTGCGCGATGCCGCGGTCGAGCACGCGGAAGGACAGGTCGGTGGGCGTGTCGTTGCTGCTGCGGAACAGCAGCGTGTACTGCCCCGGCGGCAGCAGCTGCATGGTGCCCTGGTCGTAGCTGGCCCACTGCCAGCCGACGATGGTGCCGGCGGTGGAGCGCAGCATCCATTGCAGGTTGGACGGATTGCCGTTGGCGCCGGCGAGGAAGTCCGGCACCACGGTCTGCGCGTGATCCAGGGTGAAGCTGTACTGCGCGATCGACTGGCGGCCGGCCAGCGTGGCGTGGGCGACGTCGTTGAACGACAGCGGCGTGGTGCTGGTGTCCGTCGCGCTGAGGGTGAAGGTGTCGCGGTCGGTGGCGTAGCTGTCGTAGTAGTAGCCCAGGTCCAGCAGCGTGTAGGTGCCGTCGGCCGGAACGCGGAACAGCGTGCCGATGTTGTCGCCGGACTGCGCCGGCAGCACTTGTCCCTGCGGGCCGACCAGGCGCCAGGTCGGGCTGTAGCCGGAGATGTAGTCGGTGTTGAGTAGCAGGGTCTGCCCGGCGCTGGCCTGCACGCGGTAGCCCGCGGCGGCGCTGCCCGGCGAACGCTGGGCGATGGTCTGCTGGCCCAGCTGCAGGTTCGGCAGGGTGGACAGGTCGACCGCGCTGAAAGCGTAGGCGCCGGCGCTGTAGCCGCTGGACGGCGCGCCCTGCAGGGTCAGCGCATAGTCGCCGGCGGGCAGGGTGAGGATCTGGTCACCGCTGGAAACCCAGGTATTGAATTCGGTGCCGCGCGGACCTTGCAGGTTCCAGTAGGTGTTACCGGACTGCTGCGCATCCAGCAGCAGCTGAGTCGTCGCACCGAGCGTGAAGCGGTAGGTCTGCGTGCTGTTCCACGCCGCCAAGGTGCCGGCGGTGACGCTGCCGAGCGTGAGCGGATCGCCTGCCGGCAGCGGCGCCGGGGCGGTGTTGCCGGTGTTGTCCAGGCGAGCCTGGAAATTCACCGGCGCGGTGTTGCCGACATAGCCTTCGATCAGCAGCGTGTAGCTGCCCGCATTGGCCAGGCTCACCGCCGCGCTGTCGCCAGACAGATTTCCGGTGCCGATGGTGCGGCCGAACATGTCGACGATCCGCCACACCGCGCTGCCGCCGGTGGCGCTGGCCGCGTGCACGGCGACGCTGTCGCCCGCCGCGGCGGTGAACTGATAAGCCGTGCTGCTATTGCCCGGCGACAGCGTGCCGGACAGCGGCGCGCCCTGCGCCAGCGCCGCGGCGGTGGACAGATCCAGCAGGTTGAAGGCGAACGCGCCGGTGGCATCGCCGGAACCCTGCACGGTGAGCGTGTAGTCGCCCGCCGGCAGCGCCAGTACGTTCTGCCCCGAGTTGCCGTCGGAGGAATTCAGCGAGCGGCTGTTGACTTCCTGGCCGCGCGGGCCGGCCAGCGACCACAGCATGTCGCCGCGGCTGGACAGCGAATCGAAGGCCAGCTGCGTGGCCGCGGCCAGATGGAAGGAGTACACCGCCGACTGGCCGGCCAGCGGGATCGAGCCGTTCACCGCGGTGCCGATGCTCAGCGCGGAAGTGAGATCCGGCACCTGGTTGAGCTGGAAGTTGTAGCCGATGGCCGCGGTGGGCGAGTTGTAGATATAGCCGTCCAGCATCAGCCAGTAGGTGCCGGTCGAGGCCACGGTGAACGGCGCCGTGCCCGAACCCAGATAGCTGCTCTGCACCGGGTTGCCGTAGGCATCGAGCAGCCGCCAGTAGACCGTGCCGCCGGTGGGCGACTGGCTGCCGAGGTACAGCTTCTGGCCCTGGGTCAGCGCCACCTTGTAGATGGTCGAGCCGGTGGGCTGGTCCAGCGTGCCGCTGATCGGCGTGTTGACGGCCAGCGTATGCGCGGAGGCATCGGTGAGCATGCGGAAGGCATAGCTGCCCGCCTGGCCGTTGTAGCCGCGCACCGCCAGTGTGTAGGTGCCCGCCGACAGTTCGAAGGCGTTGCTGGTTTCGGACTGGTTATGCGGCGCGACGATGTCGCCGTTGGGGCCGCTCAGGCCCCAGTTGAAATTGTTGCTCAGCGCGTCGAACGCCATCTGGGTGTCGGCGTTGAGCGTGAAGCTGTAGTAGTTGGTCTGGCCGGGCTGGGTTACCGCGGTGGTGACCTGGTCCAGCGTCAGCGGCAGCTGCGGATTCACCACCGGATTGAGCGTAAAGCTGTAGCTCACCGGCGCGGTGTTGTACGAGGCGCCTTCCACCAGCAGCAGGTATTCGCCGCTGCTGGGCACGCTGAAGGTGTCCGGGTCGCTGCCGATGCTGTAGTGCGGGCCGACCTGGCGGCCGTACGGATCGATCAGGCGCCAGTAGGCGGAGCCGCCGCTGACGCTGTTGCTCTTGAAGAAGAACTGCTGGCCGGCGCTGGCGTCGAAGCGGTAGACGCTGGTCTCGTTGCCCTGCACCAGGGTGTCGGACACGGCCGTGCCGGGCGTGAGATTGGCGGCCGCGGTGGCGTCCACGATGCGCATGGCGTAGCTGCCGGTGGCATCGGCGGAGCCCGCCACGGTGAGCGTATAGGTGCCGCTGCCGAGGTCGAACGCCGGCATGCTGCTGCTGTTGCCGTCGTCGGAGAACTGGCGCCCGTTGACCACGGTGCCGTTCGGGCCGGTCAGCGTCCAGTTGAGATCGGAGCGGTTGGTCAGGCTGTCGAAGACGACGCGCTTGGTGTCCTGCACGGTGAACTGGTACTGCTTCTGCTGGCCGGGCGCATCGAGCGCGCCGTTGATCGACAGCGCGGCGGGATTGACGTCGCCGGACAGCAGCACGCGCGGTTCCAGCGCTTCGAAGCGGATGGCCGGTGTGTTCGAAGCAGGTGCGGTGTCGATCGCTTCCGCGGCGGAGGTTTCGTTGAGCTTGCCGTTGCTGTTGCCGTGCGACTGTTCCATGTTGCCCTCTTGGCAGGCCCTGCCGCGCATGCGCGGTGGCCGATCGACGTTGAGATGAATAGGGTGCGTGCGGTGCTGCATGCCGGCGCCGCGCTGGCGTCGCCGTTTCGAATCGGTGCTGGCTTACTTGGCCAGGGTGGCCTTGCACTTCACGCCCGAAGGGATGTCGAGCTTGGGATTGGGCAGGTCCATGAAGACCACGAAGGTGCCGCTGGCGGCGTCCACCATGCGGTCGACGCTGGCCACCTTCGCGCTGTAATGGCTGCCGGCGGGAATCTCCGGTGCGATGCTGGCCTCCATGCCGGCCGCGGGTTCGCCGAACGCGCGCAGCGGCATCACCACGCGCACGCGCAGCGGATTGAGCTGCGCAACTTTGAGTACGGCGTGCTTGGTGGCGCCGGGCTCGAAGATTTCGCCGGGCCACATCATCTGGTCCACCACCACGCCGTCGAACGGGCTGCGGATGGTGCGCAGCGCGAGCTGGCTGCTTTGCTGGACGTATTCCAGGCGCGCCACCTCGCGGTTTTCCCTGGCGGTGACCAGTTCGGCCTGGGCTTGTTTCAGCTCGGCCTCGGCGTCGTCGCTGTCCTGCCTGGACATGAGTTTTTCCGCCGCCATGTCGCGGCGGCGGGCGAACTTGCGCTGGGAAAATTCGATCTTGCTCTGCGCCTGCTGGCTGGGGCCGGCAAGTTGCGACTTGTAATGCGCAAGATCTGCCGCCGCCTGTTCGGCATGCGATTCCAGCGTCGCCAGCACCTGGTTGTGCGCCACGCGGTCGCCGCGCTTGACCAGCACGCGGTCGATCAGCCCGCTCACCGGCGCGCCCAGCTCGACCGTCTGGGTCGGCTCGATCAGGCAGTCGTAGGACGGCGGATTGGCGGCCTGCGCGGAACCCGCGGACCAGGCCAGCAGGGCGCACAGGGGCAGCGGATGGCGGTGGCGTTTCGCAGGCGCGCAAGCGCGCGCCATGCACGGGCGGTTCCATGCCCGGCGGCGGCCCGAAGGCCCAGCCGTAAGAGTCATTCCTTTGTCCCCCTTCAGTCGCGGACGCCGCCGACGAGCCCCCTGTGACCCGTCCAAGCGTGTCCGCGCTCACAAAAATTAGCGGCTCGTTCCTGCGCCGGCAAGGGCCTGATCGACGTAAGTTTTTGCGGTTTCCCGGGCGCCCGGGGATGTGCCTGAAAGGCTTGGATTTGTCGTTTCGGGCCAGCTGCGGGCGGCGCTTCGGCGGCTTGGCCGGCTGCCGGCGGCCAGAAATATTCCTAGGCGGCGTGCGGCCCGGTTTCACGCCCGGCTATCGATTTCTGTGTTATTCGACCGCGGCCATTCCATCAGGGGGAATGCCTTGTTCAAGCTGCGCGACTGCCCGCGCCTTCGGGTGTGGGCCTGGGCCGTGCGCCTTGCCGTGCCTGCCGTATGCGTCGCGCTGGCGGCCTGCACCCAGGTGCGCGTGGTGCAAGGGGGCAAGACCACGGTGTCCTACCGGCTCGGCGTGCTGCGCCTGGAGCCCGATCCGGGCGCGTCCCTGCTGCTGGTCGAAACCGCGGGCTTCGGCATGGTGCCGGTGGCCTACGGCACTTCGCTGGGCTGGGCGCGGCAGCTGGTGGTCAGCAGCAAGGAGCCGGACCAGTGCCGGCTGATCGTGATCATCCGCAGCGCCGAAGAGGCGGCAGCGATCAGGGAGCAATTGCGCAAGGGCGGTGGTTCGTTGGAGCACGTCTGTGAGGTCAACACACATCAAGGGGGATGACATGGATCTTCGTGCAAGGACGGCAGTGGCATTGAGCCTGTTGGCGCTGGCGGCGTGCGCGCCGTTGCCGCAGGCGGCGTTGGTGTATTCGTCGCGGGTGAGTTTCGGCGTCACCGTCACGTCCAATCCGGCGAGCGCGTCGGGGGCGACGCTGAGCATCGGCTACGACCAGCTGGATGCGGCCTACGTGCCGGTATCGGTGGCGGGCGCGAACAAGGCGGGCACCTCGGATCTCGTGCTGGAGCAGGTCCGCGCCAAGTATTCGAACTCCAACGACCTGGAACCGCAGAGCGCGGACGCGGCGAACCTGGCCAAGGTCAACGACTATCTGAATGCGGCCAAGGCAGCGGAGACCACCAAGGGTTCGATCCAGGCACTGAGCAGCCAGAAGACGCCGATCGAGCCGCTGAAAAGCCAGCTTGCCGCGGCGTCGTCGCGGCTGACGCAGTTGAAGGCCTCGCGTCTGGATACCAAGGAGGCCGCCAGCCAGCTGCAGGAAGCCAAGGGCCAGCTGGCCAGCGCGCAGGCGACCAACCAGACCATCGACAGCAAGATCCAGCAGCTGACCCCGTCGCTCACCGCGGCCGAGCAGGCCGCTTCCGCCAAGCGGCCCGCCGCATTGGAAGCCGCCAAGCAGCTTGGGCTGGTGCGCGAGGATGCCTTGTCGGTGTATGGACGTTTCGACGGCAAGAGCGATGCGGGGACGACCGCGGTGGGCCTGGCGATCGGCAAGGTGTTCTCCACCGGCATCGCGGCGCAGAGCCTGGCCGAAGGCGCGGGGCGCGCGGCGGCGACCGACGCGTATACCAATTGCCTGGGCGCGGCGATGGCGGCGGGCAGCGATACGGACAAGCAGGCGCGCGCGCAGAAGTGCACGGAGTTGAGTTTTTCGCAGACGGGCGGGGCACGCTGAGATAGCGCCGTTACCGCCGTAGGTTGGGGTGAGCCGGAGGCGAACCCCAACGTTGCGATGCATGGCGGGCTTGTTGGGGTTCGCCTCCGGCTCACCCCAACCTACGGCGGTGGTGCATGCTGCACTGCACTGGTGCAAGCCCTCCATGCACGAATGAACTTGGTGCACAAATAGCCGCCTGAATCCGCCAGCTTTTCAGCAAACACCGCAATTCCAACGCTTTTCTCCCATGGCACACGTGTTGCATAGCAGCACAACGTGTTCGTTCTCTGCGGGGGAAAGCGCATGTCGGGCAAGGCGACTCGGATCGAGCTGCTGCAATGGCGGACGCCGCAGATGCGTGCGTTCCATCTCAGCTGGCTGGCGTTCTTCGTGTGTTTCTTCGCGTGGTTTTCCGTCGCGCCGCTGATGCCGTTGATACGCGGCGAGCTGCATCTGAGTCCGGGCCAGGTCGCGGACATCAATATCGCCGCGGTCGCGGTCACCATTTTCGGCCGGCTGCTGATCGGACCGCTGTGCGACAGCTTCGGGCCGCGCCGCGTGTATACCGGTTTGCTGCTGCTCGGCTCGCTGCCGGTGTTCGGCATGCTGCTGGTGCACGACTACGCATCCCTGCTGGTCATGCGCCTGGCGATCGGCATGATCGGCGCCAGCTTCGTGATCACGCAGTACCACACCTCGGTGATGTTCGCGCCGCAGGTCGTGGGCACGGCGAATGCGGCGGCGGCCGGTTGGGGTAACGCCGGCGGTGGCGCGGCGCAGGCGGCGATGCCATGGGTGCTGGCCGGTGTGCTGGCGCTGGGCGTGGGGCAGGGCCTGGGGTGGCGTCTTGCGATGCTGCTGCCGGGCGTGCTGATGGTCGTCGTCGGCATCTTGTACTGGCGCTGCACGCAGGACAGCCCGCAAGGCGACTATCGCCAGCTGCGCGCGCGCGGCATCGCCATCGACGGCGGCAAGCCCGGCGGCTGGGCGGCGTTCCGCGCGGCGGCGCGCAACTATCGCGTGTGGTTGCTGTTCGTCACCTATGCCGGCTGCTTCGGCATCGAGCTGTTCGTGCATGGCGTGGCCGCCAGCTACTACGTGGATCGTTTCTCGCTGAGCCTGCGCGATGCGGGGCTGGCCGTCGGCGGCTTCGGCCTGCTCGCCCTGTTCGCACGAGCGCTGGGCGGCATCGCTTCCGACCGGCTGGTGCGCCGGCACGGCCTGCCGGCGCGCGCACGCCTGCTGTGCCTGCTGATGTTCTTCGAAGGCATCGGGCTGCTGTGGTTCTCCAGCGCGCAGGGCGCCGCCACCGCGGTGGCCGCGATGCTCGCCTTCGGCCTGTTCACTCATATGGCCTGCGGCGCGACGTATGCGCTGGTGCCTTTTATTGACCGCAAGGCGCTGGGCGGCGTGGCCGGCATCGTCGGTGCCGGCGGCAACGTGGGCGCGGTGGCGGCGGGTTTCCTGCAGAAATCGCTGGGCTCGGTGCAGCTCACTTTCATGTACCTGGGCGGCTTCGTGCTGGCCGGCTCGCTGTGCGCGCTCGCCGTGCGCTTCAGCCGCGAACACGTGGCCGAGGAGCGGGTATTGCGGCAAGGGCCGGTGGATACGCCGGCGCCGGCCCTGGCCATCGACTGAGGCGACGCGCATGACGACGAGACTGGTGGTGATCGGCAACGGCATGGTCGGCCACAAGCTGCTGGAGGAACTGGTGGCGCTGGGCACGCCCGGCCTGGACATCACGGTGCTGTGCGAGGAAAGCCGGCCCGCCTACGACCGCGTGCACCTGTCCGACTACTTCGCCGGCCGCAGCGCGGACGAGCTGTCGCTGGTGGCGCCCGGCTTCTTCGATCATCCCGGCCTGCATCTGCGCCTGGCCACGCGCGCGGCGCGCATCGACCGCGCCTTCAAGCGGGTCACCACCGCCGACGGCGACGTCGTTCCGTACGACAAGCTGGTCTTCGCCACCGGGTCCACGCCGTTCGTGCCGCCGATCCCCGGCAACGACCGCCGCGGCTGCCTCACCTACCGCACGCTCGACGACCTCGCCGAACTGGCCGAATGGGGCGCGCAATCCAAACGTGGCGTGGTGGTCGGCGGCGGCCTGCTGGGGCTGGAATGCGCCAAGGCCGTGCGCGACATGGGCCTGGAAACGCACGTGGTGGAATTCGCGCCGCGCCTGATGGCGGTGCAGGTGGACGACGGTGGCGGGCGCATCCTGCACCGGACCATCGAGGAACTCGGCCTGGTGGTGCATACGGGCAAGAACACACAGGAGATCATTGACGGTACCAGCGCACGTCACGCCATGAAGTTCGCCGACGGCAGCACCCTGGAGACCGACCTGATCGTGTTCTCCGCCGGCATCCGCCCGCGCGACGAACTGGCGCGGCAATGCGAGCTGGGCGTGGGCCAGCGCGGCGGCATCATGGTCGACAACTTCTGCCGCACGCGCGACCGCGACGTCTACGCCATCGGCGAATGCGCGCAATGGGGCGGCAAGGTGTTCGGCCTGGTGGCGCCGGGCTACGAGATGGCGCGCGTGGTGGCCAAGCATCTGCATGCCCTGCTGACGCGCGAGGAAGCGCGCGACCTGCCGGAGTTCGCCGGCGCCGACATGTCGACCAAGCTCAAACTGATGGGCGTGGACGTGGCCAGCCTCGGCGATGCGCACGGCGCCACGCCGGGCAGCCGCAGCTATCAGTTCAGCGACGAGCGCCGCCAGGTCTACAAGCGGCTGGTGGTATCGGAAGACGGCAAGCGCCTGCTCGGTGGCGTGCTGGTGGGCGATGCCGCCGAGTACGGCACCTTGCTGCAGATGATGCTCAACGGCATGGAGCTGCCGGAGGCGCCGGAATCGCTGATCCTGCCCGCGTCGGACAGCAAGGCGAAACCGGGGCTGGCGGTCGATGCGCTGCCGGCCTCGGCCCAGGTGTGTTCGTGCAACAACGTATCCAAGGGGCAGTTGTGCAAGGCGGTGGGCGAGGGCGCCACCAGCATCGGCGCCTTGAAAGAGGCCACGCGCGCCGGCACCACCTGCGGCGGCTGCGTGCCGCTGGTCACCCAGATCATGAAGGCGGAGATGGTGCGCCAGGGCCTGGCGGTGACCAGCCATCTATGCGAGCACTTCGCGTATTCGCGGCAGGAGCTGTACCACCTGGTGCGCGTGGAGCGCATCCGCCGCTTCGACGAACTGCTGGCGCGCCATGGCCAGGGGCTGGGTTGCGATATCTGCAAGCCGGTGGCGGCCAGCATCCTGGCCTCGTGCTGGAACGAATTCGTGCTGCAGCAGGAACACGCTTCGCTGCAGGATTCCAACGACTACTTCCTGGCCAATATCCAGAAGGACGGCACCTATTCGGTGGTGCCGCGCATGGCCGGCGGCGAAGTGACGCCGGATGGACTGATCGCCATTGGCCGCATCGCCAAGTCGTACGGCCTGTACACCAAGCTCACCGGCGGCCAGCGCGTGGATCTGTTCGGCGCGCGGCTGGAGCAGCTGCCGCTGATCTGGGAGGAACTGATCGAAGCGGGCTTCGAATCCGGCCATGCCTATGGCAAGTCGGTGCGCACGGTGAAGTCCTGCGTGGGTTCCACCTGGTGCCGCTATGGCGTGCAGGATTCGGTGGGCACCGCGATCGACCTGGAAAACCGCTACAAGGGACTGCGCTCGCCGCACAAGCTGAAGTTCGCCGTGTCCGGCTGCGCGCGCGAATGCGCCGAGGCGCAGAGCAAGGACGTGGGCGTGATCGCCACCGAGAAGGGCTGGAATCTCTACGTCTGCGGCAATGGCGGCATGAAGCCGCGGCACGCCGAGCTGCTGGCGGGCGACATGGATACGGCCACCCTCGTTCGCTATATCGACCGCTTCCTGATGTTCTACATCCGCACCGCCGACCGCCTGCAGCGCACCAGCGTGTGGCGCGATGGGCTGGAAGGCGGCATGGACTATCTGCGCGACGTGGTCGTGCACGACAAGCTGGGCCTGGCCGCGGAACTCGAAGCCGAAATGGCCCTGGTGGTCGACACCTATGCCTGCGAGTGGAAGCGTGCGGTGACCGATCCCGCGGTGCGCGCACGCTTCCGCCACTTCGTCAACAGCGAAGCCGGCGACGACCGCGTGGCCTTCGTGCCGGAGCGCGGGCAGATCCGGCCTGCGACGGTGCAGGAGAAGCGCGCATTGCGCGGCATTCCCGTGGTGGTGGAGACGGAGTGAGGCCATGACGAGCGAACAGGCAGGCTGGATGTCCATCTGCGCCATCGGCGACATCGTGCCGTCCACCGGCGTCTGCGCCCTGGTGGGCAGCGAGCAGGTGGCGGTATTCCGCATCGGCGAGGAGCTCTACGCGATCGACAATCTCGATCCCTGCTCGGGCGCGGCGGTGCTGTCGCGCGGGCTGGTCGGCAGCCTCGGCGAGCGCGTGGTGGTGGCGTCGCCGATCCACAAGCAGCACTTCGACCTGCGTACCGGCGAATGCCTGGAGCAACCGCAGCAGGCGGTGCGCACCTGGGCGGTGCGGCGGCAGGGCGAGGACGTGCAGGTGGAGCGGCGCGATACATGAGCGAAGCGGTACGCACCACCTGTCCCTACTGCGGCGTCGGTTGCGGCGTGCTGGCCAGTGTGGACGCGGACGGCGCGGCGCGGGTGGCGGGCGATCCGGCGCATGCGTCCAATCGCGGGCGTTTGTGCGTCAAGGGTTCGGCGCTGGGCGATACGGTCGGGATGGAAGGGCGGCTGCTGCATCCGCTGCTGCGCGAGGCGGATGGCGTGGTGCGCCGTGCGGGCTGGGATGAAGCGATCCAGCGCGTGGCGGACGGCTTCTCGCGCGTGGTGGCGGAGCACGGTCCGGACGCGGTGGCGTTCTACGTATCCGGGCAGTTGCTGACCGAGGACTATTACGTCGTCAACAAGCTGGCCAAGGGTTATCTGGGCACGGCCAATATCGATACCAACTCGCGCCTGTGCATGTCCTCCGCGGTAGCGGGCCACAAGCGCGCGTTTGGCGAGGACGTGGTGCCGGGCTGCTATGAAGACCTGGAGCAGGCCGAGCTGGTGGTGCTGGTCGGTTCCAATACGGCCTGGTGCCATCCGGTGCTGTTCCAGCGCGTGACGCAGGCGCGCGACGGCCGCGACGGTCCGCGCGTGGTGGTGATCGATCCGCGCTTTACCGCCACCTGCGAAGGCGCCGATCTGCACCTGCCGATCCGCCCGGGCACCGACGTGCGGCTGTTCAACGGCCTGCTGTCGTTTCTGTTCCGCCATGGCGTGATCGATCCCGCGTTTATCGATGCGCATACGGAAGGCTTCGATGCGGCGCTGGCGGCCGCCGAGGCGGAGGCGGGCGACCCGGCCCAGGTGGCGCAGCAGTGCGGCCTGCAGGCGGCGGACGTGGTGGCATTCTATCGCCTGTTCGCGCGGCACGAGAAGGTGGTGACGCTGTTTTCGCAGGGCGTGAACCAGTCCAGCAGCGGCACCGACAAGGTCAACGCCATCATCAATTGCCATCTCGCCACCGCGCGCATCGGCCGGCCGGGCATGGGGCCGTTCTCCATCACGGGACAGCCCAATGCGATGGGTGGGCGCGAAGTCGGCGGCCTGGCCAACATGCTGGCGGCGCATATGGAGCTGGGCGAACCGGCGCACCGGGATATCGTGCAGGCGTTCTGGCAGTCGCCGCGCATGGCCGACAAGCCGGGCCTGAAGGCGGTGGAGCTGTTCGATGCGGTGGGCGAGGGGCGGATCAAGGCGCTGTGGATCATGGCGACCAATCCGGCGGTAAGCCTGCCCGAGGCGGACAAGGTGCGCGCCGCGCTGGCGCGCTGCGAGCTGGTGGTGTGCTCGGACATCGTCGAGCGCACCGACACCAATGCCTTCGCCCACGTGCTGCTGCCGGCGCTGGGCTGGGGCGAGAAGGACGGCACGGTGACCAGTTCGGAGCGGCGCATCTCGCGGCAGCGGCCGTTCCTGCCGGTGCCGGGCGAGGCGCGCGCGGATTGGCGCGTGGTGTGCGAGGTGGCGCGGCGGATGGGTTTCGAGCGCGGTTTCGAGTTCGGCAACCCGCACGAGATTTTCGTCGAGCATGCGCAGCTCACGACCTTCCGCAACCGCGAGCCTGCCGCCGATGGTGTGCCGGCTGCGTACAGGCGCCTGCATCTTGGGAGCTTGGCGCGGCTCGATCGGCGAGCCTACGACACGCTCGCGCCGGTGCAGTGGCCGGTGACGGAAGCGGGCGAGGGCACGCCGCGCCTGTTTTCGGACGGCCGCTTCAGCCATGCCCATGGCCGCGCGCGTTTCGTCGCCACGGCTTCGCGTCCGCCGGTGCATGCCGTCGACCGCGAGTATCCGCTGGTGCTCAACACCGGCCGCATCCGCGACCAGTGGCACACCATGACGCGCACCGCGCGCTCGCCGCGGCTCAACGGCCATATCGGCGAACCCTTTATCGACATGCATCCGCACGATGCGCTGCGCTGCGGCGTGCGCGAAGGCACGCTGGCACGGGTCAGTTCGCGCTGGGGGGCGATGGTGGGGCGGGTGCGCCATGGCGGCGGCATCCTGGCGGGGCAGGTGTTCGTGCCGATCCACTGGAGCGATCAATTCGCTTCGGATGCGCGCGTGGGCGGGGTGGTGAATCCGGCGGTGGATCCGGTCTCCGGCGAGCCGGAGTTCAAGCACACGCCGGTGCGGGTCGAGCCGTTCGCGGTGCGCTGGTATGGCTTTGCGCTGGCGCGGCAGGCGCTGCCGGCGTCGGCGCTGAGCTATTGGACCTTGATCCGCGGCGACCGCTTTCTGCGCTACGAACTGGCGCACCGCGAGCGGCCGGCCGATTGCGATGCCTGGGCGAAGGGCTGGCTGGGGGCGGATGAAACCGGCGCGGACTGGCTGGCCTTCGAGGATCGCGAGACCGGCGTATACCGCGCCGTGCACCTGCGCGATGGCCGCATCGAGTCCTGCCTGTTCCTTGCGGCGCAACCGCACCTGCCGTCGCGCCAATGGCTGTCCTCGCTGTTCGCGCGCGAGCGGCTGGACGAAGCCGACCGGCTGGCCCTGTTGTCGGGCGAGCCGCCGGGCGGTGGCGGCGATCCCGGGCCGGTGGTGTGTTCCTGCTTCGGCGTGGGGCGCAACACCATTCTCGAGGCGATCCGCGCGAACGATATGGACCTGCCGGCGCAGATCACCGCCGAGCTGCGTGCGGGTGGCAATTGCGGGTCCTGTATTCCTGAGTTGCGGCGGCTGATCGCCGAGACGCGCGCGGTTACCGCGGCATGAGCGGGCACGGATGCGGCTGGAGGGCGTACCGATGAAGCTGTATCCGTTGTTTGCCGATCTGCAGGGCTTGCCGGTGCTGGTGGTGGGCGGCGGCACGGTGGCGCGGCGCAAGGTGGCCGCCTTGCGCGAGGCCGGTGCGTTGGTGCGAGTGGGAGCACCGCAGCTCGATGCCGGGCTGGCGCGCCTGGCGCAGGACGGCGCGGTGGCATGGCTGCGCGGCGACTACGAGCCGGGCTGGCTCGACGAGGTGTGGCTGGTGGTGGCGGCCACCGGCGACAAGGCGGTCAATGCGCGGATCGCGGCCGATGCGGGGGCGCGGCGGATACTGGTCAACGTGGTCGACGATGCCGTGCTGTCGCGCTTCCACGTGCCGGCGGTGATCGACCGCGCGCCGCTGATGGTGGCGATCTCCACCGCCGGCGCCGCGCCGGCCTTGGCCAGCCGCGTGCGCGAGATGCTGGAGCGCGTGCTGGATCATGCGCTGGGTTCGCTGGTGGCGCTGGCGCAGCGCCATCGCGGCAGCATCGCGCGGCGCTACGGCGATCTGGCGCAGCGCCGCGGCTTCTATGGCTGGCTGCACGACGGCCCGGTGCTGAAGCTGCTGCGGCGTGCGCGCCACGAGGAGGCGGAGCGGGTGCTGCTCGATGCCTTGAGTGGCGATAAGGATGTGCAGCCGCGTGGTTCCGTCGCGCTGGTCGGCGCCGGCCCAGGCGATCCCGGCCTGCTGACCTTGGCGGCGCTGCGTGCGCTGGGCCAGGCCGATGTGATCCTGCACGACCAGCTGATCGGCGACGACATCCTGGCACTGGCGCGGCGCGATGCCGAGCGCATCGACGTGGGTAAGCGCTGCGGTGGCCGCCAGGTGCCGCAGGAACGGACGCATGAGCTGATGCTCGCGCACGCGCTGGCCGGGCGGCGCGTGGTGCGGCTGAAAGGCGGCGATCCGTTCGTGTTCGGCCGCGGCGGCGAAGAGCTGGCCTTTCTGCGCGAACATGGCGTCGACTGCGAGATCGTGCCCGGCATCACCGCCGCCGTGGCCTGCGCGGCTTATGCGGGCATCCCGCTGACGCATCGCGAGCTGGCGCAGTCGGTGTGCCTGGTGACGGCGCACGGCAAGGATGCGGCGGAAACCTTGAGCGACGCCATGCTGGCCCAGCCGCGCCAGACCTTGGCCGTCTATATGGGCGTGGAACGGATCGGCATGCTGACGGCGCGCCTGCTTGCGCGGGGGCGCGATCCGGAAACCCCGGTGGCCCTGATCGAGAACGGCAGCCTGCCGCGGCAGCGCGTGGTGACGGGTGTGCTGCGCGATCTGCCCAGGCTGGCGAGGGAGCATGCGGTGGGCACGCCGGCCTTGCTGATCGTGGGCGAGGTGGCCGCGTTTGCGCGCAAACACAGCTGGTTCGGCACGCTGGTGGCGGAAGAAACCGCCGCGGCGCTGCCGTGCATGGAAGTGGCTTGATGGCGGCGCCCGAACAGGCCTTGGCGGGACGCCGCATCGCCGTGCCGGAATCGCGCGCGCTGGACGTCTTCGCCACGCTGCTCGAACGCCGCGGCGCCACCGTGCTGCGTTGTCCGCTGGTGGAGATCCGCGATGCCGCGGATCCAGCGCCGGTGCTGGACTGGCTGCGCCGCTTCAACGACGGCGCCTGCGACGATCTGGTGCTGTTTACCGGCGAAGGATTGAGCCGCTTGCTGGATGCGCTGGATCGGCACGCACCGGAGTGGGGCGAGCGCTTTATCGCCCGCCTGGCCCGGGTGCGGATCATCGCGCGGGGCCCCAAGCCGGGCCGCGTGCTGCGCGAACTGGGCTTGCGCCCCAGCCTGGTGGCGGAACCGGCGACGACCCCGGGCGTGATCGCCTGCTTGCGCGAGCTGGATCTGCGCGGACGCAAGGTCGGCGTGCAGCTGTACGGCACCGAGCCGAATGCGCCGCTGATGGCGTTTCTCGCCGAGGCGGGCGCACACGTATTGCCGGTGGCGCCTTACCGCTACGCCGATGCGGCCGACGATGCCGACGTGCTGGCCATGCTCGAAGGCATGCGCCAGGGCGAGATCGACGCCATCGCATTCACCAGCATCCAGCAGGTGGAGCGCTTGTTCCGGCTGGCCGGCGCCGACGTGTCGAAGGAGGCCTTGTCGCGCGTCGTGGTGGCCGCGGTCGGGCCGGTGGTGGCCGACACACTCGCGCAGCATGGCGTGCGCGTCCACGCGGTGCCGGCGGACAGCTACTACATGAAGCCGCTGAGCACGGCGCTGGCCGAGGCCCTGGCGCGGCCCTGACTTCTGGGGGAGGGCGACCTTTGGCACGGGGCAGGCGGTGCGGCGCGTCTTTATCGTCTGCGCCTTGCTTGCCGATGCGAGTGCGCCATGGAAGTTCGTCCCCTCCTCCTGCTGTCCGTTGCCGCGCTCGTGCTTGCGGGGTGTTCCGGCGCGGCCAGGCGCGATATGGAAGCGGACCGTATCAAGATGCACCAGGAGCCGCTGGAACTGCGCGGCGACAAGGACGTGCCGAAGGCCTATATCGACGTGACCGGCGGCGTGACCATCGACAAGCAGCCGCTGGCGCTGACCGCCGATCAGCGCGCGGCCGTTCTCGATTACCGCGAAGCCTCGCTGGAAGTGATCGACATCTCGTTCGATGCCGCCTCGCGCCTGACCAGGTATGCGGTGCCGCGGCTGCTGTTCGGCTCGATGATCCACGGCACCGATGGCGCATCGAAAGGCATCGAGGCCGATGCCGAGAAGATCCCGCATTCGCCGCAGTTCTGCGCCTCGCTGGAGAAGATGCGCCAGACGCAGGACGTGATGGTCGCCAAGGAGGAAAGCCTGCGTCCATATGCGCGGCTGACGCAGGAGGACGTGCAGGATTGCCAGTCCGGGAAGCCTTACCGGCATTCCATCTGAGGGGCGAACGTCGTACCCCCTCTCCCCTCTGGGTGACCCGAAGGTAGTCCCCGTGGGAGAGAGGGTTGGGGTGAGCAACGGTCTTGCCTCATCGTCTCAACTTCGTCATCCCGGCGTAGGCCTCGCTCGTCATTCCAGCGAAAGCTGGAATCCGGGGACTTTGTCGCTCGGTTGTTGCGTTGACGGTTGGGTGTCTCGCCGTTGGCGAGTGTTTCGCCCCGCTGCCGCGGGGCGAGTTACTTCTTCTTTGCGTGCCCAAAGTCAAGTCTATATAAACTTTTCATGTGGGCGAAAAAAAAGCGGCCGTTAAGCCGCTTTGTAGTGTCTCAGTTTGTAGTGCTTGGCGGACCGGAGAACACCCTAAGGTGTCCTTGTCCTACCAGGAAATTCTTGTAGCAGGCGAGCGTGACATTCCAGGCCTCCCTGGCAACAGCGGGGCCTCGTTCGATGACCTTTCCATTCTCGTCGATGATGGCGAGCATCGCTTTCCGCCCTTGCCGGGTCTCAGCAGAGAGGCCTTCGAAGCAGACCGCGGTAAGGACAGCCTGAGTCAGGTTGCCGGTTGAGGGGATGCCGATCATGCATGCTCCAGCAAGGGGGATGAGGATACGAGCGTTTCGGCAGAGGTCACCAGGAAGGAGCGATGACGTCTGCGAGCGCGGTCATGGTGATAACAAACAGCATTACGCTCGTCCCAACGCCGGGCAAGAAGAGGCTGTTCTGAATGGGGGCTCCCAGAACAATGGGTGTGCGACATAGCGGAATGGGCGGCGAATGAGGCCACTATCGTCGGCACGGCAAATCACCGGGGCAAGCTTGCCAGGGTGTATGAGTGGGTCTGTACACAAGCGACTGCGAAGGCGGCGATAAGTAGGGGGCGTGCTGTGGGACAAACACCTCCAAGAAAGCGTCTATCCAACTGACCGCGTGGGTGCGATGGGTGGTTGCGTTTTGACGAGTGTCGCCTTCGGTGCCGCGGCGGCGTGCAACTGCGTGATCGTGGAGATTGCCGTCGATGACGATGGCTAGGTGTGTCGCTCTTTCATGAGCTAGAAAATGTTTGACTCCGTCGGAAAAAGGTAATCAAGGTAATCATGCTTTTTGGTAGATAGGTTTTTCGTGTGAAATCAATGTGGTAAAAGCGGTTCTGAACGGTAATCTATGAGGTGATCAGAAAGTAATGGATTACCTTCTTAAGAGGTAATCATGTAGATGGGGCTGGCCACGAAAAATCAATCACTTAGAAAGTAATTACCTTTGGGGTTACCTCGGATCACCTTCTTTAGTAATCATTGATCTTCGTAAAATCAATGACTTGAGCGACAAAAAAAGGCGGGTTACCTCCATTACCTGTTTCCGGTGCCGCCGCACGTTCCCGCAGGAAAGGCGGCACCGGCTAGCCCAGAAAGTCCTGTCGAAACGGGATTGATGATGGCCGATGCGGGATCCTCGGCTTGTCGGAACGGTGTCTATGCATGCGTCAAAGCGCGTCGCCACGGTTTCGCATTTCATACCCGACAGGTTGCGCCAGACCAATTCTGGCGGGTTGTGGATAGCTGCGTCGAAATCGACCTCTAAAGGGTGCGCGGGTGCGGCGGGGGTAACTGCGTGGCTCAGGGGACTGCCGGCGCTATGCCGGGTCAGCGTTCTCCTGCTCCTTGCGCATGTCGCGATTACCACCACGCTCGATTGACTCCTGTTTCAGCAAATCAATCGCAGGAATCTCAAACTTCCCCGTTCACTAGCCCGAGCAGCCGCGCCCGATCGACCGCATGTTTGCGGGTTCCGGCCGATAATTTCTGGAACAGGTTCTTGAGATGCCATTTGACGGTTTCGCCGCTAATGTCGAGCGTGCGCGCGATCAGCTTATTCGACAGGCCTTTGTCGAGCAGATGAAGAATTTCGGCTTCCTTGGCGGTCAGCAGACCCTGACGCACCGAGAGGGGCACTACGGGCAGGGCAAATGGGGACACTGCTTCGGCCGATTCCGAATTCTGCGTGGACGGCTCAGCGGCGTAGGCAGGATGAAGTTCGCTGGCCATCCGCACCGCTTCGGGGTGAGTATCGATCAGTAGGCGGACGTTGCCGCCAAGTCGGGCCAGGCTGATCGCTTCGGACATCAGGGTGGCCGATTCGGCGGCACCACGCTGCCGCGCGAGCACCGCGCGCAGCACCTTGAGCGTCTGAGCGTCGTAGTTGCGATGTAGCTGATGGGCGAGCGCATCGGCAGATTTCAACTGCCGCTCCGCCTCATCGAGATGCTGGCGTCCGAGGGCCGCGTAAGCCTTGGCGATCGCCGCTGTCAGCAAAAAATGCGAAAGGAAAGGCACGTATGCCTTGCGCCGGAACACCGGTGCAAGCTGGTCCAGCGTCGCCAGTAGTCGCATGACCGTTTCGGTGCGCCGGTTCAGCGCGTGGATGCGGATCTGCTCGACCAGAGCATGCAGCTGCAACCGTGGTAATTGCCTGCGGCGAGCCAACGCCTCGAGGTTGTCCAGCGCTGCCAGGGCGCGCCGTTCCTCGCCCTTATCGAGCGCGATGCGGACCAGTGCGTAATAGGCAGTCAGCACGATGTCGGGAAAGCCGCTCTCGATCACGTCCAGCCGATCGGCGAGCAAGGCTTGCGCAGTATCCGTCCGGCCGCGCTGCAGCATGGCGGCGGCCAGGACGGCGGCATAGGTGCTGGCGATGGTGCTGCGCCGGCCTTCTTCTCGTTCGACCATGTTCAGCGCGGAGCTCAGGGTCAGCTCGACCTGATAGGCACTGCCGTCCCATAGATAGCTGAGGCCAGCAATGGTTCGTGCCAGCGCGGCGGCGAGACGCAGGGAGCCACCCTCGCCATGGGCGACCACGCGCGCGGTGAGTTCGCGCACTTCCGCGGTGCGTCCCGCGTGCAACGCAAGAATGGCGTTGCCGTTCAAGGGTGCCACGACGTACAGAGGGTCTTCGATATGGTCCACCGGCGGCCATTGCGCCACCAGCTCCGCCACCAGACCGAGTCGGTCCGCATAGATCGCCGCGCCGCCCGCCACTCGCAGCGCGATCATGCGCCGCAGCGGCGTACTCGCGGGATCGGCGGCCGCCCTCAGGGCGACGCGCAAGGCCTCTTCGTTGCGATCGCCAAGCGCGAACACCCAGGCGGCCACCAGCTTGAGCGACATATCCCGCGCCAGGATACGCCCAGGAATACAAGCCAGCCATTCGCGCGCCTCGGTCAGCCGCCCCTGTGCGCCGAGCATCGCCAGTGACCGCATCGCATAGGCGTGCGCCTGCGTTTCATCGCCAGCCGCCATGGCGTGGCGCGCCGCTTCATGGAAGCGCTCGCGTTCGGCGAACCAGCGGGAAGCGCGCACGTGCAGTTCGATCTGCTCGTCGCATGGCAGGCGCTCGAAACGCTCCAGCAGAAAATCCCTGGCCAGCGGATGCAGCCGTATCCAGTCCTCGTGTCCGCTCATGATCAGCGGGGTTCCCCTCGCCAGCCGGTCGAGCAGACCTTCCGCTCCCGCATGACCGGTCACGGCCGCGCACAATCCGGCCTGGAGATAGTCGAGGATGGCGATGCGTATCAGGAAGTCCGACTCGTCAGCGGACAGATCGCCGAGCAGGGCATCGACAAAGTAATGCTGCAGGTCGCCCTGGCGTGGCGAGAAACTGCTCACCGACGCGGCCGGATCCTCTTCGTACTCGACCCTGGAAATGGCGAACTGCAGGCCGATCGGCCACCCTTGCACGGCATCGTGAAGCTTGGCGGCCTGATGCACGCTAAGCCGTCGTTCCAGGCGCCGATCCAGCAGCTCGATGGATTCCTCGAGGCGGAACCGCAGGTCGTCAGCCTTGAGCTGCGCCAAGCCGCCCTTCGCCGCCAGCTCGGCGAGGGGAAGCGATAACGGCGCCCTCGACCCGATGACCACGTGCAGGTTCGCGGGCGCATTGAGCAGCAGATAGGGCAGCGAGGAGCGCACGGTCGTCTCGGGAAAGCGCTCCGCATCATCGAGCATTAGCACCGTCTCGGTGCCGAGCAGCGCGATCTCGCCCAGCAGCGCGGTGAGCATGGCCAAGTCCTGGTCGGCCTTGTTCTCGCACCGGGCAGCGAGGGTCCCGAACACCGCCTTGCCGCTAGCTCCGGCGAGGGCGTGCAGCAGGGCGAGGACAAAACGCAACGGTTCGTCCCGGACATCGGCGCTGAGCCACGCCACTAGCGCGCCTTGCTCCAGCCATTGACGGCGCCATTGCAGCAAGACGGTGGTCTTGCCGAAGCCGGCGGGGGCGGTCGCCAGGATAGCCGCACGCTCGCGCGCCGAGAGCCAGAAAGCATGAAGCCGCTCACGTTTCGCTACGCCGCGCAGTAGGCGCGGCGGCGTCGTCTTGAGAATCAACTCAGGCTCGCTCATTGGCCGGAAGCAACCCGGCGCGCGCCTCGTCTGTTTTTTTCGGCGGAGCGCCGTAGAGCCACGCCCATCGCCTGGCCGGGAATCGCCATGTATCACCCCCTTGGTATGGCCTCCGGCCATAGTTCCGCTCTCGGGCTATCCGGCAGCTTCAATAGGACTCGCCGACCCGGAGCGGATAATAAGTCGCGCCGACAAGAATTTACGAGACGGTATGCCGAAGCCAACCCCATGGCGCATTCGCGCAAAGCCGCGCCCTTTCACAAAAAGCACACATTCGACCCTTGCGTGACATCCAGCTGAGGCGGCCGATTCCGGGGAAGCCCCCCCATTGTGGGTGGGGTGAAACGATCCACCTCCGACATGGCCGAGGGCAGAATGACACCCGATGTTCCAGCCGTAAGATTTCGCCGCAGCAAGTATCGGTGCGGTCGATCCAGGCTGGGACGCACGTGCTCCGGATGGGCATGGGGGTGACGCCGAACCACATCCTTGCAGGCACGTCTTTCGGGGGAGAGGAACAATGAGGTTCCTGATTGCCGACGCTCATCCCATCATTCTTGTGGCGCTTTCCGAAATGCTGCAGGCGGCATTTCGCGAGCGGATTTCCCGCATCGATACCGCCGGGGGTGCTTGCGGACTGCTGCGGCGCCTGAAGGAAGCCTGTTACGACTACCTCATCCTGGAGCCGGACATGGCGGCATCGCCCAAAGGCATTCCGCTCCTCAAGGCCGTGCGCGATACGAGCGCCTCGCCGAAGCTCATCGTCTACACCGGCAATACCAGCCCCTGCGTAGCGCTGGCGGCGCTGGACCAGGGGGCCACGGCCTACATCTCCAAATGCAGCGGGCCGCAGGTGGCCATCGATGCCATCCACGCCGTGGTTGCGGGCCAGACCTTCGTCGATCCTTCGATCGACGTGGAAGCAGCCCGCCATCATCCCTGGCATCGTCTCAGCCAGACCGAACGCAACGTGATCATCGCGCTGGCCAAGGGTGAGAACATGCAGGCGCTGGCCATCGACAGCCAGCGCAGCTACAAGACCGTCTCGACGCATAAGTACAACGCCTTCAAGAAACTCGGCCTGCGTTCCAAGGCCGAGATCGGCGCATTCCTCAATCACCACGGGCTGGACTTCCTGGTCGAATGACAGGCGTGGCGTCGTGTCATACGCTCGCGCCGGGCTTCTTCCAAGCCATCGCTAAGGAAAGGGGAACAGGGATGCAACCGATTCACTTCATCTCCGGCCTGCCCAGGTCCGGCTCCACGCTGCTCGCGGCCCTGCTGCGCCAGAACCCCCGCTTTCACGCGCATATGAGCAGCCCGCTCGCTGGCATGGTCGACGCCATGCTGGGGGAAATGAGCGATCGCAACGAATACGCTGCCTTCATCTCGGACGAGCAACGCCAGCGCGTGCTGCGCGGCCTCTTCGCCAGCTACTACGGCACCGAGTTCACGGCGCAGGTCATTTTCGATACGAACCGCACCTGGTGCGCGAAGCTGCCGGTATTGAACCGGCTCTTCCCGGAGTTCAAGGTGATCGCCTGCGTCCGTCACGTCTCCTGGATCGTCGACAGCCTGGAACGAGCGATCCAGAGGAACGCCCTGCGTCCCTCCTTCATGGCCAATTTCCAGACCGGCGGCACCGTCTACCACCGCGTCGAAGGCTTCGCCATGGGCGAGGGCATCGTGGGCCATGCCTACAATGCATTGAAGGATGCGTTCTTCGGCGAACACGCGTCGCACCTGATGTTGCTTCAATACGAAACCCTGGTGCGCGATCCGGCCATGGCCCTGGCGGCGGTGTACGACTTCATCGGCGAGCCGCCGTTCCGGCACGACTTCGACAACGTGCACTTCGACGCCAGCGAATTCGACGAGCGTACCGGCATGCCGGGTTTGCATGCGGTAGGCCGGCAAGTGGTGGCGCAGGAGCGCGCCACGGTACTCCCCCCGGACCTGTTCCGGCGCTTCGAGAACGATGCGTTCTGGCGCCATGCGCCGTCGAACCTCCGTAGCGTGCGCGTGGTGTAACCGGCGCCGGGCAGGCTGGCGGCGACCGACCACCCTAAGAGTTTTCCCACTAGCTTGACCCGGGCGCCGAATCTAGCCTGCGCATGAAGCTGGCGATCCGAGGCAGGGCGGCGGCCGGCGGATTCCCACAGCGCAAGGAGCGGGCGATGGAATCGATCTATCACGAGGGGAAGCCGGCGTATCCGGCGTTGGCGGCCTTGCTTGGCCACGACGCCTGCCGGGTCGGCGTGGTGCTGTGCGTGTTCCATCACGCAGTCAGCAGCGATCTGCAACGCATGGAACACGCGGCCATCGCCGGCGAATGGGCGCGGGTGCGCGAGTTGGCCCATCGCACCGCGTGGGGCTGTCGCTTCATCGGCGAAGACTGCGCCGCCGATGCACTGGCCGCGGTCGAGCGCACGCCGGGCGACGTACCGGCTGGTGATGCGCTCGCACAAACATTCTGGAGCGCCCATGGGGCGCTCGTTGCCGTACTCGATCGAGCTGCAGCGTACGCGGACGTACGCGCCAAGACGCGCCGGGACTGACCTGCGCATCCGTGGGAGCCAATAGGGGAGAACGGGCTCATGAATCGTGTTTTTCGCATCGTCTGGTCGCGCGCCTTGCACACCTGGGTGGTGGCATCCGAACTGGCGACACGCCACGGCAAAGCCGGCACCCAAGTTGACCGGCGCGCTGGAGCTGCCGGCAGCACGGCCGATCGCCTCGCGTCCGCGGGCCAGCACTCGCTCTGGCCACTGCGCCTGAGCATCGTGGCCGCCCTGCTGGCGCTGCACGCGCCCGCGCATGCGGTGGATCGCTACTGGGATGTCAATGGCACCAGCCTCGGCTACGGCGGCACCGGCACCTGGAACACCACCAACGCGTTCTGGAGCCCGAACAACGACGGCGTCAGCGGGCCCTACAGCGCCTGGAACAACGCCGCGCTCTATGACGCGTACTTCGGCGGCACGGCCGGCACGGTGACGCTGGGCGGGGCGATGACGGTACACAACCTCACGTTCCAGACCACGGGCTATTCGCTCACCGGCGGCAGCCTGACGCTTGGCGGCACCAATCCCACCATCACGGTGACGACCGGCAGCACCACCATCGCCTCGCCGATCACCAGCACCAGCGGATTGATCACCGGCGGCGCCGGCACGCTGACGCTCAATGGAAGCAATACCTTTGGCGGCGGCATCACCATCAATGGCGGCGCCCTGGTTCTGAATGCCGCGAACAGCTTCACCGGCGACATCAACGCCATCGGTGGCAGCCTCAGCATTGGCGCGATTGGCGACGCGGCGCTGGGCAATGCGGCCAACCAGATCTACCTGGCCAACGGGCGGTCGTTCTCGTCCACGGGCATGATTTCGTCGAGCCGCACCGCCAACCTCACGGGCGGCATCGCCAGCATTGGCGGCACCGGCGTGGGCGGCGTGCGCTACACGGGCGCCGGCGGACTGAGCGTCGCCGACGGCGTATCGCTGACCAACAACGCCAACGACTACCAGGGGCAGACCCGGTTCACTACGCAGACGGGCTGGTCCGGCAGCTACAACGCCTTCACTTCGATCGCCGACCTGGGCGTGGCGAGCGCGCTCGGCGCCCCGACCACGGTCGCCAACGGAACCATCGTCATCGGACCGGGCGGTGGCCAGTCCCTCGGACCGAACCAGGTCTATTACACCGGTACCGGCAACAGCTCCAACCGCAACTGGCAGATCAATCCGGGCGCGTATGCGGGTTCCGCGACTTTGTTCAACGCAGGCAGCGGCACGCTGCGGCTGACCGGCAACATTGCCGCCGGCGGCGCAGCAGGCCATGCCGTCGGTTTCGCCGCACAGTCAGCCGACATGGAGCTGCTGGGCGTCATCAGCGCCAACGACGCCCGCGGCATCGCCTTCAGCGCCAGCGCGGGGCGTACGGTCCGGCTGGGCATCGCCAACACCTTCACCGGCCCGGCGTCGATCGGTGGCGCCGGCAAGGTCGAGGCATCGCTGATCGCCAATGCCGGCGTCGCCGGGTCGCTAGGCGCCGGGTCGGTTTCCATCAGCGGCGGCAATCTGTCCTACGTCGGCGCCGGCGAATCGACCAACAAGAACTGGGGCATTTCCAACGGCTCGCTCAACAGCAACGGCGCCGGCGCCCTGTCCCTGAGCGGTACCGTCGGCATCTCCAATACGGCCACCCTGGGCGGCAGCTTCACCGGCGCCGACAATCTCATTTCGGGCGTGATCTCCGGCACCGGCAACCTGCGCAGCGCGGGCAGCGCCAGCTGGACGCTGACCGGCGCCAACACCTATACCGGCACGACCATCGTCGACTCAGGCGTGCTGCGCGCCGGCACGGCCACCGCCTTCGGCGCCTCCACCGCCGCGCAGGTCAATGGCGGCACGCTGGACTTCAACGATTTCGACCGCAGCTTCAACACACTCGCCGGTACGGGCGGCGTCGTGGACCTGGGCACCGCCACGCTCACTCTGCAGGCCGCCGCAGGCACCACGGCAAGCTACGCCGGTAACATCACCGGCACCGGCGGGCTCACCAAGCTGGGTGCCAGCACGCAGACGCTGACCGGCGCCAATACCTACACCGGCGCCACCACCATCGGCGGCGGCGTGCTTGCGCTGGACTTCAGCCCCGCCGGCGGCCCGACCAGCAACATCGTCAGCAGCAGTTCCACGCTCAATATGGTCGGCGGCCGGCTCAACATCGTCGGCGCGGCGGGCGAAAGCGATACGCAGACCTTCAACGGCCTCAACGTCACCGCCAGCAACAACACCATCGACGCCAAATCCGGCACCGGCGGCAGCCTGACCGTGAACCTGGGGGCGATCAATCGCACCGGCGGACTGATCAACTTCAACCTGCCGACCAGCGGCAGCATCACCACCACCAACACGACGCTGGGCGGCTGGGCCACCGTCAACGGCACCGACTACGCCAAGGTGGTGGGCGGCAAGATCACGGCGTTCGCGCCGCTGGACTACACCAACAAGGACAACGCCGCCAACTGGTTGAACAACGAGTACATCACCGATGCCACCGGTTTCTTCGGCACCGTGACGGGCACCAAGCAACTGGCGGGCCTGCGCTACACGGTGCCCAAGTCCACCACGGTCACGGTGAGCCCCGGCCAGACCTTGGGCGTGGACGGCACCATCATCGTGGCGCCGACGGTGGCGAACACCAATCAGCTGATCACCGGCGGCATGATGACCGGCGCCAGCGGCGGTGACCTGGCCGTGCAGCAGAACAGCACCGGCAATTTCACCATCGCCTCGCAGATCGTCGACAACGGCACGGGCACGGGCTTCGTCAAGGCCGGCACCGGCCTGGTAACGCTGAGCAATACCGGCAATACCTATACCGGCGCCACACGCGTAGCGCAGGGCACGCTGGCGGTGAGCAGCATTAAGAACGGCGGCGTGGCCAGCGGCATTGGCGCCTCGTCCGCCGCGCCGTCGAACCTGGCACTGGAAGGCGCCACGCTCAGCTACACCGGCACCGGGGACACAAGCGACCGCGGCTTCACCTTCGCCAAGTCCGGCGCCATCATCGAAAGCGGGGTGCAGGTGACCAACGCGGCCGCCAACCTGACCTTCAGCGGACTGGTGAGCAGCCCGGACGGTGCGAACTTCCTCAAGAGCGGCCCCGGCACGCTGACCCTGGCCAATCCCGCCAATGCCTTCACCGGCATCGTCACCGTCAGCGGCGGCCTGCTCGGCGCTACGACCCTGGCCGACGGCGGGCAGGCGAGCAGCATCGGTGCAGGCGGCAGCGCCTCGGCCAACCTCGTCTTGAATGGCGGTGGCCTGCAGTACACCGGCGCCACCGCCAGCACCAACCGCGGCTTCACCCTGGGCAGCAGCGGCGGCATCGTCGACGTGACTGCGGCGGGCACGACGCTGACCGACAGCGGCGTCATCGTGGGCGCCGGCTCACTGACCAAGAACGGCGCCGGCACCCTAGTGCTCAGCGGCGCCAACACCTACACCGGCGGCAACACCGTCAACAACGGCATCCTGCGTGCCGGCGCGGCCAACGCGCTCGGTGGCTTTACCGGTTCGCCTACCAACCTGGCCAATACCGCTGGCGTGTTGCTGGACCTCAACAACTTCAACAACATGATCGGTCCGCTCAACGGCGGCGGCGCCAACGGCGGCAACGTGACGCTCGGTTCAGGCACGCTGCGCATCGTCTCCGGCAACGGCAATTACTCGGGCGTGATCAGCGGTACCGGTGGCGTCTGGCGCACCGACGGCGGCAACCAGACCTTCAACGGCTGCAACAACACCTATACCGGCGCCACCAACTTGCAGGGCGCGACCCTGACCGTGAACTGCCTGGCCAACGGCGGCGCGGCCAGCGGCATCGGTGCGTCCAGCAGCGCGTCGGCCAATCTGACCTTCACCAACGGCAATCTGAACTACACCGGCGGCACCGTCAGCATCGATCGCGGCTTCAATCTGGCCGGCTATGGCGTCATCGACGTGGTCAGCGGCACCACGCTCGGTTTCAGCGGCCAGGTCGTCGGCGGCGGCGAGTTGTACAAGGACAACGCCGGCACGCTGGTGTTGTCCGGCAACAACACCTACACCAACAACACCCGCGTCAGAGGCGGCACGCTGCGCGCGGGTTCGGCCACGGCTTTCGGCAGCACCAATTCCTTCTGGCTGGACAATACCGCCGGCGCCCTGCTGGACATGAACAATTTCAATGCCAACGCGGGCGCGCTGATCGGCGGCGGCGCCGCCGGCGGCAACATCGCGATGGGCACGGGCACGCTGACGATCAGGGACGGCCTGGGCCAGACCTACGCCGGCGCGATCAGCGGCACCGGCAGCCTGATCAAGAACGGTGCCGGCACGCAGATACTGTCCGGCTGCAACAACAGCTATACCGGCAGCACCGCCATCAATGCCGGCGTGCTGACGGTGAACTGCCTGAACAACGGCGGCGTGAACAGCTCGATCGGCGCCTCCAGCGCCGCGCCGGCCAATCTTTCGATCAATGGCACGCTGCGCTATGTCGGCACCGGCAGCAGCACCGATCGCCAGTTCACCCTGGGCACCAGCGGCGGCACGCTGGATGCCTCGGGCACCGGCATCGTCGAATTCACCAGCGCCGCGCCGGTGACGCTGGCCGGCGCGAACACCGCGCGCACGCTGACCCTGACCGGCAGCAATACCGGCTACAACCTGCTGGCCGCGCAACTGGACAACAACGGCGCGGGCGTCACCTCGCTAACCAAGACCGGCACCGGCACCTGGCGCCTGACCAATGCCAACAGCACCTACACCGGCATCACCCGCATCAACGGCGGCGTGCTCAGCGTCGACCAGATGGCCAACGGTGGGCAGGCCAGCAGCATCGGCGCCTCGTCCAGCGCCGCGGCCAACTTGGTGATCGGCAACGGCTCGACGCTGCGCTATACCGGCGCGGGCGACACCAGCGACCGCCAGTTCACGCTGGACACGGGCGTTACCTACATCGAGTCCTCCGGCACCGGCGCGCTGCAGTTCACCAACACCGGCGCGGTCGCGCTGCTCGGCACCAATGCGACCCGCACCATCGCCCTGGGCGGCACCAACACCGGCGCCAACACGATGGGTGGCGCCATCGGCGACAACGGCACCGGCAAGACCACGCTGGCCAAGAACGACAGCGGCACCTGGGTCCTTACCGGCAACAACACCTACACCGGCAATACCGTCATCAACAACGGCAATCTGATGATCGGTAATGGCGGCACCACCGGCAACGCGGGCGCGGGCAACGTGATCGTGGATTCGCCCACCTCCACGCTGTCGCTCAATCGCAGCGACACCTTTACCTTCAGCGGCACGCTGAGCGGTCCCGGCACGTTAGCTCAGGTGGGTTCTGGCACCAGCGTGCTGACCTCGGCGGCCAACCAGATCGGCGCGACGACGATCAGCGCCGGTACGCTGCAGGTGAATGGCGGGTTGACCACGCCGACCATCGGCATGACCGGCACCTCGGCATTGACCGTCAACGGCACGGTGCAGGCCGCCGGTCCCGCGCCCGCCGCGATCAGCGGCGACGCCGGCAACCAGAGCATCACCGTCAACGGCGGCGGCACGCTGCTGGCCAGCGGCGACCTGGGCGACGGCAGCGATGCGCTCAATCTCACCGGCCAGCTCAACACCGGCACGGGCACGCTGAGCCTCGGCAACGGCAATGACGTGATGACCTTGCACGATGGCGCCTCGATCGCCGGCACGGGCGTGGACGCCGGCGCCGGCACCGACCAGCTGGTGATCGACAACGCCAACCCGTACGTCTTCAGCGGTGCGGGCGTCAGCGGCTTCGAGCAACTGACCAAGCAGAACGGCGGCGTGCTCACCCTGACCGGCGCGCAGGCCTACAGCGCCGGCACCGCGGTGCAGGGCGGCACGCTGGACGTGGACGGCACGCTGACCACGCCGACCCTGACGATGGCCGACAACACGCTGCTCAATGTCGACGGCACGGTCCAGGCAGCGGGCGCGGCGCCTGCCACGCTCAGCGGCAGCGGTGGCAGCAACACCGTCCTGATCAACAGCGGCGGCGTACTGCGCGCCAATGGCAGCCTCGGCGACGGCAGCGACGCCGTGACCGTGGCGGGCACGTTGGACACCGGCGCCAGCGCGCTCAGCTTGGGCGACGGCAACGATGTGCTGACCCTGCGCGACGGCGCGACGCTCGCCGGCGTAGGCGTCGATGGCGGCACCGGCGTGAACCAGCTGGTGCTGGACAACGCCGGCGCGCTGAGCTTCAACGGCAACCAGACGTCCGGCTTCGGCAACCTGGTCAAGCAGAACACCGGCACGGCCACCATGACCGGCACGCAGACCTTCACCCTCGGCACCGCGATCAACCAGGGCACGCTGGATGTCGAAGGCAATCTGACCACGCCGTCCATCAGCCTGGCCGACGGCACGACCTTGAACGTGGACGGCACCGTGCAGGCGGCGGGCGGCAACCCGTCGGTGCTGACCGGCAGTGCCGGCAGCAACACGGTGAGTGTCGGCGCGGGTGGCACGCTGCTGGCCAGCGGCGACCTGGGCGACGGCAGCGACGTGCTGGACGTCGCCGGCACGCTCAACACCGGCGGCGGCACGTTGGCGCTCGGCGCGGGCAACGACACCCTGACCATCCACGACAACACCAACATCATCGGCACCGTGTCCGCAGGGGCGGGCAACGACACCTTCGACACGCATATCGACACGGTGGCCAACCTCGGTGCGGTGCAAGGCTTTGAGACGCTGGCCAAGACGGGCACGGGCGTACTGAACATCAATGGCCCGCTGAGCTCGGACTTCAACGCCGTCAACGTGCAGACCGGCACCTTGAACGTGACCGCGGCCGGCAGCGTGGTGGGCAGCCCCGGCATTCCGCTGACCACCACCGTGGCTGCGGGCGCCACCCTCAACGTGGACGGCAGCTACGGCTGCAGCGCCGGCGACGACAGCATGACCGTGGCCGGCACCGTCTCGGGCAGCGGCACCATCGACCTGTGCGGCGGCAACGACACGCTGACCTTGCAGGATGGCGCCGTGCTCAACAACACGATCAGCGGCGGCACCGGCACCGGCGACACGCTGGTGCTGGACGCGGCCGGCACATCGACCTTCGACGCCAGCCGCACGAGCAACTTCGAGCTGCTGCAGAAGATCAACAGTGGCACCGCCACGCTGACCGGAACCCATACCTTCACGGGCGGTGCCACGCTCAGCGGCGGCACGCTGAACGTGGCGGGGACATTGCACACGCCCACCGTGAGCGTGGCGGGCGGCACTACGCTCCAGGTCGACGGGAGCGTCGATGCGGGTACCGGCACGCCCACGCTGATCAGCGGCGATGCCGGCAGCAACACCGTCTCCGTGGGCAGCGGCGGCCTTCTGCTGGCGACCGGCGACCTGGGCGCCGGCGTCGACACGCTGGACGTCACCGGCACGCTCAATACCGGCGGCGGCGTGTTCTCGCTGGGCGACGGCAACGACAACTTCGTGGTGCACGACGGCACCACGGTGGTGGGCACCGTCGATGGCGGTGCCGGCCTGGATACGCGCACCTACGACATCAACGGCGTCGCGACCCTTGGCGCGCTGCTCAACTTCGAGGGCGTGACCAAGACCGGCGCCGGCACGCTCAACGTCGCCGGGCCGGGCGCCACCGCGCTGCAGGAGGTGCAGGTGCTCGGTGGCACGCTGAACGTGGCCGCGGGCGCCAGCATCGAAGCCGCTGCGGGCAGCCCACTGACCACCACCGTCGCCGGCGGCGCCACTTTGAACGTGGATGGCAGCTACGGCTGCGGCGCCGGCAACGACACCATGAACGTGTCGGGCACCGTCTCCGGCAGCGGCACCATCAATCTGTGCGGCGGCGACGACACGCTGGTCCTCAACGACGGCGCGAACCTGGCCGGCCTGGCGCAGCCGATCGACGGCGACGCCGGCACGGGCGACAAGGTCGTGCTCAACAACGCCGGCGCCATGACACTGGATGCGGGCCGCGTCGCCAACTTCGAGATCCTGCAGAAGGACAACACCGGCGAGGCGACCCTCACCGGTACCCAGTCCTACACCGGCGGCACGCTGCTCAACAACGGCACGCTGACCGTGGCGGGACAGCTCGACACACCGACGGTCGCCATGGCCGATGGCACCGTGCTCAATGTGGACGGCCAGCTCGACGGCGGCGCGGGCACGGCCGCGGCGATCACCGGCAGCAGCGGCGTCAACACCGTCAACGTGGCCGCCGGCGCGCTGCTGGTCGCCACCGGCGACCTGGGTGACGGCAACGACGTGCTCAGCGTGGCCGGTACGCTGCAGACCCAGGGCGGCGTGTTCTCGCTGGGCGCGGGCGACGACACCTTCAAGGTGTTCGACACCACCAATACCGCCGGCGCCACGATCGACGGCGGCGCCGGCAACGACACGCTGGACGTCAACATCAGCGGCGGCCACACCGCGCCGCTGGGCAGCCTGCTGGGCTTTGAATCGCTGGGCAAGTCCGGGCAGGGCACCTTGGAGATCCAGGGGACGTCGAACTTCATCGACGTCAACGTCAACCAAGGCGTGCTGCGCGTGAGCGGTGCAGGCAGCGTCAGCGCCGTCAATACGGACATCCTTGCCGGCGCGACGTTGGAGCTGGCCAATGGCGGCAGCTACCTGGGGACCAGCGGCGCGGACAGCTTCACCGTCGCCGGCACCGTGCTCGGCAGCGGCACGATCAACCTCGGCGACGGCGACGACACGTTCACCATCAAGGACGGCGCCGACCTGTCGGGCCTGGCCACGCCGGTCAGCGGCGGGGCAGGCAACGACACCTTCGTCGCCGACCTGGCCGGGCAGGCCGTGCTCGGTGGCGCCATCGACTTCGAGACGCTGAGCAAGACCAATACGGGCACCTTGACCGTCGCCGGCCCGGCCCCTTCGGCCTTCACCACGGTCCACGTCGATGGCGGCACGCTGGACGTCGGCGCGGCCGGCAACCTCAGTGGCGTAGTCACGACCACCGTGGCCAACGGCGCGACCCTGCAGGTCGACGGCAGCTTCAGCGGTTCGGCCGGCAACGACAGCATGACCCTCGCCGGCGCGCTCAGCGGCAGCGGCAGCATCGCCTTCGGCGCCGGTGACGACGTGCTGACCCTGCGCGACGGCGCCGACATGAGCGGCTTTACCGGCACCCTCGACGGCGGTGCGTACGGCACCGGCAACACGGTGATGCTCGACAACGCGCAGGCGCTGAGCTTCGGCAACGGCACCGTCACCAACTTCCAGTTCCTCGACAAGACCAACAGCGGCACCGCCACCCTGGTGGGCAACCAGAACTTCAGCGGCGGCACCACGCTCGGCGGCGGCCAGCTGCTGGTAAATGGCAGCCTGCACACGCCGGGCGTCGCGATGAGCGACGACACCACGCTGAGCATCACCGGCACGCTCGATGCGGGCAGCGGCACGGCGAGCGCCATTACCGGCAGCGCCGGCGTCAATACGGTCGCGATCACCGGCACCGCGCTTGCCACGGGTGATCTCGGCGCGGGCAATGACGTGCTCGACGTGCGCGGCACGCTCGATACGGCGGGCGGCGTCTTCGCGCTGGGCGATGGCGACGACAGCTTCGTAGTGCACGACGGCACGATGGTGCAGGGCACGGTGGACGGCGGCGCGGGCTTCGACACGCGCGTCTACGACATCAACCTGGCGGCCGACCTCGGCGCCCTGGTCAACTTCGAGGGCGTGACCAAGACGGGCACGGGCGTGCTCAATATCAACGGCCCGGCCACTACCAACCTGCAGCAGGTCAACGTGCTCGGCGGCATCTTGAACATCGCCACGGGTGCCACCGTGGCCGCCATCGCCGGGGGGCCGCTCGACACCGTGGTGGCGGCCAGCGCCACCTTGAAGGTGGATGGCCACTTCGGCTGCGGCGACAGCGCGGACCACATGACCGTGGCCGGCACGGTCGCAGGCTCCGGCAGCATCGACCTGTGCGGCGGCGACGACGTGCTTACGCTGAAAGATGGCGCGGTGCTCGACAACACCATCAGCGGCGGCGGCCACAACCTCGGCGATACGGTGGTGCTCGACAACACCGGCGCGCTGAGCTTCGATGCCTCGCGCACGATCAACTTTGAATTCCTGCGCAAGGACAGCGCCGGCGAAGCCACGCTTACCGGCAGCCAGAGCTTCACCGGCGGCAGCGCCATCAACGGCGGCACGCTGACCGTCGCCGGCCAACTGGAAACGCCCACCGTGGCCCTGGCCGACGGCACCACGCTCAACGTCAACGGCACCGTGCAGAACGCGGGCGCTACCGCCACCGTGCTGAGCGGCAGCGCCGGCACCAATACGGTGACGGTGGGCGAGGGCGCCACCCTGCGCGCCACCGGCGACCTTGGTGCAGGCAACGACGTGCTCGACGTGGCCGGCACGCTCGATACCGCCGGCGGCAGCTTGGCGCTCGGCGACGGCGACGACACGCTGACCATCCATGACCACACCCGCATCATCGGCACGGTGGCCGCGGGCGCCGGCAACGACACCTTCAACGCCGACATCGCCACTGTCGCCGACCTGGGTGCGGTGCAGGGCTTCGAGACGCTGAGCAAGACCGGCGCCGGCGTGCTCAACGTCAATGGCCCGGCCAGCTCGGACCTCACCGCGGTGAATGTGCGCGCAGGCGTGCTCGATGTGACGGCCGGCGGCAGCATCACCGCGCAAGCCACCACGGTGGCTGCCGGCGCGACGCTGCAGGTCGAAGGCAAGTACGGCGGCACCAGCGGCGACGACAGCTTCACTTCGATGGGCACGGTGCGCGGCGCCTTCGACTTCGGCGCCGGCAACGATAGCGTGTCCTTCGTCGGCGGCGACATCAGCGGCGTCACCGCACTCCATGGCGGCGGCGGCACGGATCGCCTCAGCTTCAGCGGCTTGACGCTGGATAGCGCCAAGCTGCCCGCGCTGAGCGGCTGGGAGCGCATGGAGCTGCTCGATGCCAGCAGCCTGAGCCTGAGCGCGCCACTGAACCTGGGCGGCGGCACACTGGCGATCGACGGCAGCTCCAAGCTGCTCGCCCGCACCGGCGCGTCCTTCGGCGGTAGCATCGAGAACGCCGGCCTGATCGACGTGGGCAGCAGCCGCCTGCCAATCAGCGGTGACTACGTCGCCAAGAACGGCACCTTGCAGTTGGACGTATCGGCGGAAACCCTGAAGTCCGGCGGCCTGGACGTCGGCGGCGACGTCAGCGGCGTGACCCGCATCGCCTTCGGCAGCGACGGCAGCAAGCTTTCCGGTGCGGGCAAGGTGTCGATCCTGGTGATCTCCAGCCCGCACGACAATCCGGCTACGCCGGGAAGCTTCGTGCCGGCGAACACGGTTGATGGCGCGGTACGGCTGGGCGGCAGCGCGTTTCCGTGGAGCTTCGGCCAGCAGAGCGACCAGAACTGGTATCTGCAGGCCCAGTCCGGCCTGCTGCCCGAACTGCCCGCCTATGCCGTGCTGCCGACGTTGGGCGCGCTGATGGCGCGGCAGAACGACGACCTGGTGCATCAGCGCCTGGCTGGCATGCGCAGCACCGAGCGCCCGCTGTGCGGCAACAAGCCGGAGCAGCGCGACACCGAGCAGGCCGATACGCGCTTCATCGACGACTGCCATGGCTTCTGGGTCGCGGCCACCGCCAGCAGCACGGACCTGGGCGCCGATCCCGGCGTCGCCACGTCCGGCAGCGACGTGGGCATGTATGTCGGTTACGACTACGTGGGCTCGGACAGCAGCGGAACGGGCCGCATCGGTGCCTTCGTGGGCTACCTGCACGGCAACTACTGGACCACCGGAAGCAACTCGACCGGCCTGCCGGGTATCGGCAAGGCCGGCATCCGCCTGGATACGCCGGTGGCCGGCTGGTACGGCAGCCTCTATTGGAACGACGGCAGCTATCTGGACACCGTGGTGAGCGGCCAGCGCGCCCGCGCGCGCATTCGCACCCCCGATGGCTTTACCCAATCGCTCAGTGGCGGCAGCGTGACCGTCAGCGCGAAAGCCGGGCACCGTTACCGTCTGGACAGCGGCTGGACCCTCGAGCCGTTCGCCAAACTGGCGGCCACCCAGGTGCACTGGAACAGCATGGTCGACAATAACCAGCGGGAGCTGATTTTCGCGAACCATTGGATGGGCACGGCCAGCACCGGTTTGCGCATGGAGCGCGTATTCACCACCGATCGCGGTGCGATGATCCGGCCATGGATGACGCTTACCGTACTCAGGACACTCAATCAGGCGACCGACAGCCTGCAGGTCGTCGAGCCTGGGGTGGGTGGAAACTCCATGCTGTTGCCCAACCAGGATCTTGGCACCACGGCGCGCCTGGACGCAGGCGTGGAAGCCAGGCTCAATACCAGCGTGAGTCTGTTTGGCGTATTGTCGGCCAGCCGCGAGCTTGGCGGCAGCAAGTATCGGGAAGAGTCGGCCAACGTGGGTGTACGGGTGCGTTGGTGAGGCACGCTGCCGCGGTCAGAGGCTCGGCAGGGAGATCGGGAAGAGAAGTGCTGCGCAGGGGGACGGGTGAACGAGCTGGACACAGTGGCAGACCATAGGGCGCTATCCCGCCCCCATCCGAATCCGCCACATGGGGGTCTACTCGTCGAACCGCTGCTTGCGCAGGACGAAGCCGCCGCGCTGCGTAAACGCAGCGCGGCGCTGCCCGCGATAACGCTCGATGATCGTCAGCTTTGCGACCTCGAGCTTCTTCTCAATGGCGGCTTCTCGCCATTGCAAGGTTTCATGAACGGCGACGACTACCGGAGCGTGGTCGAAACCATGCGCCTGGCCGACGGCAGCTTGTGGCCGATGCCGATCACCCTCGATGTCGACGCGGGCGTGGCGGATGGCATGCACCCGGGCCATGAAGTCGTCCTGCGCGACAGCGATGGCACGCCGCTGGCGGTCATGGCGGTGGAAGATGTGTTTCGCCCGGATAACAGGCACGAGGCCTTGCGCGTGTTCGGCACGCTCGACACCGGCCATCCCGGCGCGGCGGAAGTGCTCAACAGGGCAGGGAAGGTCTGTCTTGGCGGCCGGATTCGCGGCATTCAGCTGCCGGCGCATGCCGATTTCGCCACCTTGCGCGATACGCCGCGCAGTCTGCGTGCATGGTTCGATGCCAACGGATGGCACAGCGTGGTCGCCTTTCAGACTCGCAATCCGCTGCACCGCGCTCATTTCGAACTGACCATGCGCGCCATGTCCGAGACCGGCGCAAGGCTGTTGCTGCAACCCGCGATTGGCCGCACTCGTGCAGGCGATGTGGACCATGTCACCCGCGTGCGTTGCTACCAGGCCGTGCTGCCGTACTACGGCGACGCCAACATCAGGTTGTCGCTGCTCCCGCTGGCGATGCGCATGGGCGGACCGCGCGAAGCGCTGTTGCACGCCATCATTCGCAAGAACTACGGCGCCACGCACTTCATCGTCGGACGCGACCATGCCGGCCCAGGCCGGGACGCGAACGGCAAGCCATACTACGGGCCCTATGAGGCCCAAGCCCTGGTGCTGACGTATGCCGATGAACTCGGGATGCACATCCTTCCGTACCAGGAGATGGTCTATGCCGCCAATCGAGGTATCCACGTCACCGCCGATGAAATAGGCGAGGGAGATGTCGCTCAGGCGATCAGCGGAACCGAATTCCGCCAGCGTCTGGCCGGCGGGGAAGAGGTGCCCGGCTGGTTCAGTTTCCCAGAGGTCGTCGCCATTCTGCGCGACTCCATCCGTCCGCGCGCGCGGCAAGGAATCGTCGTTTGGCTCACCGGCCTGCCCGGTGCAGGCAAGTCCACCATAGCCAAGGCGCTCGCCGCCTTGCTGATGGAGCACACGGACCGCACCGTCAGCATCCTCGACGGGGACGATGTGCGCAGACACCTTTCAGCCGGCCTTGGCTTCTCTCGCGAAGACAGGCTGGCCAACGTATTGCGAGTCGCCTATGTGGCCGGCGAGATCGCAAAGCATGGCGGCATCGCCATTTGCGCACTGGTCTCGCCTTATGCGGACGCACGGGAGCAGGCCAGAAAAATGATCGAGGCGCATGGAAATCATCTGGAGGTCCATGTGTCGACGAATATCGAGGTCTGCGAATCGCGTGATGCCAAAGGGCTTTATGCATTAGCGAGGTCGGGCCGGCTGCCTCATTTCACGGGAGTAAGCTCGCCTTACGAAGTGCCGGAGAAGCCAGCACTGAAAGTCGATGCCGGCGCGGCTCCGGCGCAGCAGCTAGCTGGAGATGTTTTTGCGGCGCTCGTGGAGAAGGGGTGGTTGATGACTTTTTGTTATCGAGACTTGAAGGATGGAAATAGTCGGGTCAGGCCGGGATGATTCGCTCGGGTGAGCGGTTGGATTCTCGGGTTCGATCCAAGGTCTCCGCGAGGGTTCATTGCAGGAGCAATTGAGTTCGCCTTATATCATCCATAGAGCGCCTTTCCTTTGGTTAGTCAGCGCCGATGCCATGAAGGCTTGCTACCCGCGTCGGCCAATAGCCGTGGTACGAGCGGCGAGCATAAGGCATTACTGCTTTCGACGAAGGGAGCAGAGCATAAGGCATTCGAGTGCGTACTCGAACTCAAAGACCGAAGGGCTATCTTCGGGAAAACTTTCGAGCTGCATGCTATGGGGATAGGGCTCCTTGTCGGTGATTCGCAACCCCGCAAAGTAGGAGTCCGCGTCCTGGAAGTAGAGGGTATTTACTTCGTCATTGTCCAAATTCCTTCCGAGGAAGACCAGTGAGCTTACCGTGGGTATTAGCATGTCTTGATCGACGTACGAGACATGAAAGTAGGTCTCGCCAATGACCAACTTGTCATTGTTGACGTACTGCGCATACATGGGTAACGCGCGCTGTTCAAAAGTGATCGTCATTAGGTTTGACGGTGCAAGGCGGCTTGCGTGCGCCAATCGTTCTAGTCGTTGGCGGTTGCATGCGCGGCATTATGAACGAAGAATGTGGCCATGGCCGCCCTCTCGGCTAGGCCACTCACACTCACCTATTCTTTCGGCGAATGGAGCATCTCATTAGCTCTTCGAGTGCCCCTTCAAAGTGGAACGTTGCCTGGAGCGCATCTGCTTGGGTCGCGTAAAACATCGCGGCATCAGGATCCAGGTCGGTGTCGGAGAGGCGAATCCCAGATCGATAGGATTCCATGTCTTGGAAGTAAAGGATGTCCTCCTCGTCATCATTATCCAAATTAAGTCCGATAAAGACGATCGATTCGATCAACGGAATGGTCATATCTTCATCGATATAGGCGATCTTGAAATATGTATCGCCAATTTTCAGTTCATTGATTCTGACTGGGTCCGCTGCCAACGGAAGTTCGCGCTTATCGAAAGTGATCATCAATCGCACCCAGTCAGGTTGCTGCTCTTCGGAGAGAGCACCTCATTAGCTCTTCTAAGGCTCGCTCAAAGTCGAATATGGCATCGAGTTGGTCCGGACCGCAGAAAAAGAAGTTGCAACTTCCAGGTTCGGGGTCATCAGAAAGGCGAATTCCTTCTCTGTATGACTCCGCATCTTGAAAGTATAGGGTTTCAGTCTCGTCATGATCACCTAAGTTTTTTCCGATAAACGTCATGGATTCCATTAGTGGGATTTTCATGTCTTCATCGGCATATGTGACGGAGAAGTAGGTGTCGCCGATAGCTAGTTCATCACTGCTAACAGGCTCAGCGGCACGGGCAATTTCACGTTTGTCGAAAGTAGGCATCAAAGTCTCTTCCCTAGTGTGTGGCGCATTCGATAGGGTCTGTGCAATTGCAGGCCGGTGAAGCTGATCGGCTTCGCGAGGGGGCCTCGTCGGGTATCGCAAAGGGTGACGGCTCTGGCGGCTCGTTGCACGAGCAGCTCATTTCACTGTCATGCCAACCCTGGCCCGATAGCGGCCCTTTGATAATTCTCGTCGTCCAAATTTGATTCACTTTACAACTCTGCACCGTGGTTCCGTTTGCCGCGCATTGTGCCTCGCATTGCTCCAGTTCCGGAGTTTTGCAATTGCGGAGTCGTTGACGTTCCGGAGGTAGCGGTTTCGGGAGGAGGCCTAGCTGGTCTGTGAAGGTCAGCGGGCTAAGGTAAGCATAGCCATAGGTGCTCGGGCCGGCAGTCAATCCGGCTGGGTCGCTTTGCAGGTAGCGTCCTGTCGCGGCTTCATAGTGGCGATTGACGTTGTACGCGATACGCGACTCAGTATCGTAATACTGCCCTGCGAAGCGAAGATTGAGCGTGTAACCGCCGGTCGAGCTGGGCTGAGTCTCGCCGAACGGATTGGATTGGTATGGCCACTGCCATACCGTCACGCCGGTGTTGTCGGTGACTGCTCGCGGGGTGTTGAGGCCATCGGCGTGCACGTAATCAGTGGTGCTCACTGCGGCTTGCGTATCGATGACCGCTAGCGGCAAATCTTCCAGCCAAATGTAGTCGCGGGTGGTCCCGCCGTACTCGCCGATGAGTTGGCTGTTCTCGTCATACGCGAAGCGCTGGCTTAGCGACGCTGGCAGCGTAGCCACCTTAGCGATACGCTCGCCAAGGACGTTATAGGTATAGGTGCCGACGGTGCTGCCATTGCGCTGCGCAATGGTCATCCGATTCCGGCCGTTGTAGCCGAACCCGAACGATTCGCCACCCACCGAGCTGGCAGTCGTGTTGCCGTTGTTGTCATACGCGCGGGCGGCACTGCCGATATAGCTCAGCCAGTTGTGGGGATACTGGTAATAGCTATACGTGCCCGTCGCAAGACCGCTACCGGTCTTGCCCGTGCGATTGCCGATGGCATCGTACGTGTAGGACTCCACGCTTGTGCCGGCTGCGTTGTTCACGCCGGTAAGCCGCGACAACCAATCGTAGCCGTAGGTCTCCGTGGCAGGGTTGGCGCCAGGCGCATTGCCCAGGGCCGTGATGCGCCCCATGGCATCTCGGGCGAAGTGCAGGTTGAGCGCCGGACTGGTGGCGTCCGTCACCTGATAGTTCAGGTCGTAGGTGCGCGTCACCGTCTGGCCGTTCCCTAGGGTGTAGCTCGCCACGGGCCCGAAGGGCAGATAGGTGATGCTGGTCGCGATATTGCCGGTGCCGGCGCCCGTCGTGCCGGGCGGTAAGGCCGTAATGGAGCTGATGCGACCTACGGTGTCGTGCTGATACTGGACGGATGTACCACTCGGCGTGGCGACGCTGGCGAGCCGATCGGCCGAGGTGTACGAGTAGCCCGTAACGTCCGTCGCTGAACCCTGGCTCTGGCTCTTCTGCGTGATGTTGCCACGGGCGTCGTAGCAATACACGGTGGTGACGCTGGCTTCGACCATCCGGGTCAGACGACCCACCGGATACGAGCCTACGCAGCCGGTGACGCTGTCGGCCTCGTCGTAGTGGTACGCGACATTGAGGCTGGTATCGACGTACGTGGTCGTTAGAACGCGGTTGAGCGCGTCGTAGCTCGATGTGGCAACGATGTTCTTGGCGTCCGTCCGGGTCAGCACGTTGCCAGCCACATCGAACGTGGAGGACGTCGTGCCGGTATCGGGGCTGGTTAACGTCTTCCGGTTGCTCAAGCCATCGTAAGCGCTGGTCGTGTACTTGTAGTCCGGCGTGAGGGTCTGGGTAAGGTTATCCAGCACGTCGTAGGTGTAGCTAGTGGATGAAACGACCGTCGATCCATTGACGGTCGCGCTACTTTGGAGGCCCGAGTAGCGATTCAGGCCGTCGTAGCTCCGCGTCTGGGTCACGCCCAGCGCATCGACCGACGTCACCAAGTTGCCGTTCGAATCGTAGGCGCCACTGGCACTGGCATCAAAGATGGTGTTGTTCAAGCCATCAATGATCTTGGTGAGCTGGCCGAGGTTATTGAACGTGCGGGACACGTGGCGGCTCGGGGTGGAGCTGCCAACGGCGTAGGTCGCCTCGTCCGTACGGTTGCCCGCCGCGTCCAGCGTGTAGTGAACGTGGTTGCCCTGGGCGTCCGTGACATCAGTTAGCCGGTGGGCACTGTCATAGGTGTAGGTGACCGTCACGCCATCGGCATCGGTGACGGACTCCACGGCTCCATACGGCTTGTAGGTATACGTCGTCGTTGCCCCGGCGACCGTGCGCGTCTTGAGCCAGCCGCGTGGGGTATAGGTCAGGTCCGTGATCACGCCATTGGCATCGACCTGGCGGGTTGGTCGACCTGCCAGGTCGTAGGCGGAGGTCGTGGCCACGTGGCCGAGCGCGTCGGTGACCTGGTAGAGGTCACCCGCCCGATGACACGCACCGCCCGCTGCAGCGCAGCCGGACGTATCCGTGGTCATGTAGTAGCTGTAATGCGTGATGTCGGAGACATCCGTACGCGGCCCGTCCTCTGTCAGCTTCAGGCCGACGACGGGGCACTGGGTGGTGTCCACGCTCGATAGGTCCACTGACGCACGCCGGCAGGCGCCTGCGCGTTACTGCCGCAGGTGTAAGCAGCAGCGCCGGTCACAGCCGGGTCAACTTCGCAACGAGCGGTGACTTGGCCGGTGTTGTTGTACACCCAGGCGCTTTGCGTGATGGGATTGTTGTTGCTGTCGAGCGTGACCCGCGTCAAGGGGTGGCGAAGCGTCGTGTCCCAGGTGGTATTGATCGTGCGTTGCTGTCCGAGCGACGCCAGGTTGTAGCCTTCGATCCGCTGCGTTTCCAGGCCCGCCGTGTTGTAGGTGAGCTTGGTGACGTTGAAAGTAAAGTCGGTGTACTGGCTGGGATAGCCGTTCGTGTCGTACTGAATCGACTGATAGCGTTGCTTGCACCAATCGGTGTTGCAGGCCGCAAACATACCCGTCAGCTTGATGGCGCCATAGCCATCGTCCTTCATAGAGACATTGCCCGAGGCGCCGAGCGGAAACGTCATCGTAGCGAATGAGCTGCTGCCGCCCGTCACGCTTCCCGCATTGGCGCCCCCGGCATGCGACGACGATACCGCGCGACCATTGGTAGCGCTGTAGCCCGTGGTGTCGTAGCGAACGCCCGCTTCATCGATGACGCCGGTCAGGGCATAGGGGAAGTTGGCCCCGCCGGTATAGGTCGATTCGTTGTAGACGTATTGCTTGGTCTTGCTATCGGGATACTGGACGGAGGTCAGCGTTCCATTGGTGTAGCCGTACGTCAGTACACCGCCGTCCGGAAGTGTCACCGTATGCAGCAAGCCGCTACCGTCATAGGCGAACTGCAGGGTTCGGCCGAACGGATCGGTCACCGTCTGCAACTTGCCGCCGCTATAGGTGAGCGTCGTTGTCTGGCCGGTGGCATCGGCGATGTATTGCAATTGCCCCGAGGTCGAGTAGCGCTCGAACTGATTCGGGCCGGCCACGTAGACGGTGAAGCCCGTACTGTCGGCCGTCAGCGTGTCCGGAATATTGGGGTCAGCTGCCCAACCGCCATTGGCCGTAGGCATGAAGCGCTCGCTGCGACCGTCGGCCCGGAGAAGCTGGATGTAGGACGTGCCGCCACCGCCTACGAGCGTGTTCTGGAACAGCAGAGAGCGGTCAAAGGAGTGGCGCCACTGTGGCCCCATGCTCGCCGGTCGCACACTGGCCTGGCTGTTGTAGAAGCGCCGGAAAGTCAGCCAAGGCAGAGCATCGAAATCGGATTCTTGGTCGTACTTATTACCCGTCGCCAGATTGATCGGGTCCAAGACCAAAGGGGTGCCAGGGCAGGTGACGATGCCATCGCCGCCTTGCACACCATCACCGCCGTTGCAGTTGCCCGAATCGCCCGTGTTTTTCTCCGGGTTGTTGTCGTACGCGGTGAACTGAATTTCGATGACGTTGCTTGGGCAGACGAAGCTGCTCGGGTCCGTCGAGACGTAGTAGACCTTCGCGACGTTGCCTTGCGCCTGCTGTGTCGCGTTCTCATAGGCTGAGGCGACCTGGCAATTTGCTCCTGCGGGGTAGCGGGCTGCAAGGAACTGCTTGGTCCCATCGAGCGCTAGGCTGATTTCCCCCCACGAATACTGCACGGGGTTGTTGTTCGTATCGAAGTCTTTTATGTAGAACGGGATGGCGTAGTAGGTCGTGGCGCTAGTCGCGCCCACCCATCCCAAACAGAGGGCTAGCGCCCACACCGAAAGCCACACGCGACGCGTGCGGCTATGACACCTCTGTATAGCGGCCATCCCTGTCTCCTTCGCCGTTGTTGTCTCGATCCTAAGTTCGCGCTGCGGTCCGTCAGCGGCGCGGCGTCATCCGTAAAGCCCTATGCTGCCGGTCGGGCAAACCGCGAACCGGCGCATCAGCATCTCAGGAGGCGATGTCAATGAAATGTGAAAATCGACCGGCGGCGCTTTGGCTTGGGTTTAGATGGCCAAATTAGCGGAGTGATTCGAAAGAAATTACGGTGCGCACACTAATTTTTGGCGCATCGCCGAAAGATCTGAGCGTTCCGCTGTCAGTCGTTCCTTCAATACGCGGTCACTTGGTGATTCATCATCGCTGCGCTGGCCATTGGTCCAGTTATAAAGAACGCCGCTTGTTAGGCGATGCTCATCCTGGGTGACGGCCTCTTCGAGCCTGCGGATTTCTTGGATCGCTGCTGTGTTCTGCACACGTCTCATGTCCTCCAGTTGCGCGTGACACGTAACCAGTTCGCCTGCGACTTCATTCGATGCCTTGGAGTCCCCCACTTCTTTGCGAAGTTCATCATTCTTATTTTCTAGGTCATGCACCCGGCCACGTAGATATGTGATTTCGTCCGTATCGCCTTTATGCCTTTCCGTGAAATAGGTGCTTGACCCAAGGGCTGTTGCACCTGCCCCTACAATCGTCCATACCACTCCAAAACCAACCTTCTCCCAAATGCCGCTCATAGATTCCCTGTGAGTTCCGTCTACGTGTGCGTGAGCATATCGAATAGGTCTCCCAGCGGCGACGCCGGAGAGGCCGATGAAACCTGCTGTGCCGGCTCGGAGAGTCGCGTAGGATTCACAGGCGTTTCACGCTGGGCTCGGTGTGATCCCAGCCTTCGAGTGGTACACCACAAGGATTTGGCAAGGGGAAGAACGATGCGGGTTGGACCAAGGGCTGATGCCCTGATTCGGCACGTTACGGCGGGCGCTTTGTATTGCGCCATGCTATTTCTGATCAGCAAGGTGACCTTTACCCACTGGATCATCGTTACCGGTTTTCATCTGAGTGTGCTTCTCCTGGCGCGATATCGGTATTGGCCGGCGCTTGCTCTCGGTGGCCTGGTTCGCATGGCGTACGTGAGCATCGATTGCTATCCGCAATACGGAGCCTTGTGGGCGACGGTAAACCTGGTGCCAACCATCGCGTATTACATGCCTATCGTTTGGATCTTCCGTGAGCGAGGGCTTCTCTTCCCGCGTCAGGGAACATTCCAGGTTATAGGTCTGGTTCTATGCGCTTTCGTGGTGGCCACGATGGCGACGGGAATCACGCTTGGCCAGTTGCTTCTAACGCCTCTGCCACCGAACTATGTTCTTGACTACGGTCTGGTTGTGCCGCGGCTTGTGCTTGGCAATTTGCTGGGTGTGCTGACCGTAGCCCCCTCCGTGATGGTTATCGCCCAGCTTGTGAGTGAGGCGCAGGGGAAGTGGCGCTCTTGGCTACACAAGGTGGTAGACAGTCGACTCCTGTTCGAGACGGCGTTCTTGGCCATTCCTGTGATGCTGTTCGTTGGGTGGGCTGGCTTCCGTGACGCACAGAATCGACCTGTCGCGCAGATGGCCATGTTTCTCCCGGTCGTATTCTTGGCCCTTCGGCATGGCTGGAAGGGGGCTGCATTTGCTGGCACGCTTGCTAGCGTTGGGACTATGTTGTTGATGCCGGCAAAGGTCGATGCGACCACACTGCAGGCCGAGACGCTGGTGGCCTTGGCTATCGCCACCATGCTGCTTGTTGGCGAGCACGTGGCAGGGCTCCATCGACGGGCGGAGAAAGAGCGCGTGGACTCGCGCATCGCAATGGCGCTTGCGCAGCGAAATATGGAGTTGGGTGAATCGCAGCTACGTGGCGCCGCGGCCTCTCTTGAGCGCACGCGCGAAGCGTTTGATGCCATGTTCAACCATCTTTTCGCTCGCGTCTGCAACTACCTGCCGGTGAACGAAGATCGCTACTATCGGCGGCTTGCGGAGTCAGCGAAGGGGGAGCTCTTGCTTCTAAGCGATGCTATGCATCCGCTGATGTACCGCGATAGAGGGCTACCAGGGATGCTGTCGCAGGGTGCTTTGGCCAGATATCTCGAAGCAGCGGGGATGGCCTTCTCGTGTGATGTGCGAGGACCAGCCAGCATGTTTCACCCGGCAATGCACCTTGTGGCTTATCGGCTCATCTGCGATGCCGTTAGCGATGCCTGTGCCCTGAGGAACGTCTGTGAGGTATTGGTCAAAGTGCGTTGCAGTGCGCGCGATCCGCAACGCATGACGGTACTGGTGCAGACCATCGGTGATCCCGAGCGCGCGGCGCACATTGGCTGGGATCGGCTGCTGCCATGGCTTCGGCTGCTTTCCAGCGGTCTGGGGCGGCGGGCTATCGAAGATCGCGCGGCCACGTATCGAGGCGTTACGCGAGATCGGCCGTTGCCCCTCGGGCGACGGCTGCTCATTTCCCTACAGCATCCTGGCCAACCCCACCCCTGAGCGGGGTTGGCGCATCCATTCATTGCACCTTGATATTGCAAGTGACAGGGTCACCACAGGTGTCGGCGGCGCGGAGCTGCATGGCGCCGTTAGAAAGCGGTGTAACGGTGATAGCCGTGGTGCCGTCATCGTAAATCGGTTTGGGCGCGGCGGCCGGCTGCGTGGCTGCAGGAAGGGTTGCAGGTTGCGAGGGGGTATCGACTAGGTTCGCGTACCGCCCAATGGGAAGGGTAAGGAAGGTACCGCCGGCGCTGCCGACGCTGCCGAGAACGTTCCCATTGATGTCGTTGACCTGGATGTATCGAATCCCACCGAAGTCGAAGACATAGACGTGGAAATTAGGGTTCGTGCTCACATCGGGCGCATTGGGCCAAGACTGGCCAAGCCCAGTGCTGGGTGATGCGGCCACAGCTGTGCCACAAAGGCCGACAGCGAGCCCGACTCCGAAAACTGCGCGTGACAGCAGGTGCATATAACGCGACCCTTTTTGCGTTGATGAAATCGACCGTTCTATCGATGCGGAAATCTAGCACCCGGGTGTGAAAGTGGCATGAGCAGCCCTCCATAGACGCACCGGAAGGGCGCGAGCCTTGTCGGAGGGAGTGCGGGCGCGCGGCCCGTAGGAGTCCGTCTACCAGGGACGCAGGCCTGGTCAGTAATTGACCAACCGGGTTGGTTCGACCCTGGCGCGCGCGGTCGTCCCCCCTCCTCGCCTGCGCACTTCTCCCTTCTCTTTTGACGCAGTAGATGTAACGGCGCCGAGCTAGGATCTACTTGGCGTGGAGGGGGATTCCTCTAGGGCGAGTATTGATGCGGATTGATGCAGGGTTGGAAAGAGTCCCCTGGGCCTGGACCGAACTCCAGTCAAACTCGTTCAAAGATCAGGCAAAGAGTCTGGCGCTGGCTATGGGTTATGCGCATGCGTCCGAGGTATGCCGGCGTGTTGGACTGCGCAAGAAGGCGATTCAGCCTTGCCTTGCTAGGTAATGGAAGACCGCGACGGAGTGCCGCAAGCATTGTTTCGGCAAGATTGATGGCTAGTCTCTCCGTGCCGCAGCCATGGTCCCTAACTAAGCCGATGTCAAGAAGCTGATCAATCACATGCCACAACTCGCGCACTTCGGGAGTATTTCCATTCGGGGCCTGCTCGTACATGGCGTGGCGAATCTCTGGCGCTACTACCAGGTGCAGCCATTGGGCCAGATCGTCGGTGAAGCGGTAGCCCGCCAAACTCACGATTGACCACAGCCCGTCGTCGTCGACCCATGGGGAGCTATCTGCGTCTCCGGCCAGCCAGCACAAGCGCTGGGGATGGGCGGAGGCCACGAAGGCGGTCGCGTCCTCGAGTGACGCTCGGCCGAGTAAGGTGCATAGATCGGTTAGGTCATACCAGGCGACCGCGTCTATCAGCCGAGCACGCAAGGGATGCTGCTTGTAGGTAAAAGCCAGTTGAGTGATGTCCACACGGACCTCGTTATAAGGAAAGACCATCGATCGCGACCCTCAGCTCCTCCAAATGCCCTCGTATTTGTCTAGCCATCACGGTTATAAGCGTCTGGACGTGTTCGTGAGTGACCACGCCAGCATGAAGGCCTACCGCCAGGCTAGCGCCCAAGGTGTCGATGGCGTCCACCTGATCGATGGCGCGGTATAGAGGGGTGGTGATGCAGTCGTCTTTCATGGTGTTACTCCTGCCGTCAGCGTTTCTCCCACCCGTATCGGGGCAGGGAGCGGGGCATCCCGCACCCGGGTGGAAGTCCGCGAAGGTCGTCGTGGACGCGAAAAAAACGAAAGTCCTCGGTCAGCGGACGCCGCTGTGCTTGTCGAGGGAGTTCCCACTACTGACGAGCAAGGACGCGTCGATGGAAATAACCCGCATCACTTTCGCACTTGCCATGGTCCTATCCGCGGATCTCGCTCATGCCAACGAACTCGAGCCGAGCACCACAATGGACATACGTGACCAGCATGAAGGGCTTCCTGCGTCTTACGTGCCTTAGGACTTTGCGCCCACCTCGGGTCACTATCCGGCCGTCGGAGCGCGACGGAGCTAGGGCATCCGACAAGCTGCGCGACGCTTCTTAGGACATGGTCTCAACCGCAAGCTATAGTCGTTTAAAATACGGAAGTAGGGTCAATGAAACTGCACCCAGGCCTTGTCATACGGATCAACAATGTGGTCGCCGCTGCCGTGTCCTCGGAGAATTTCAATATTCTTTCGGTGCGGATTCAAGGCGATGTGATTTCGCCGGAAATCGCCATTCTTGACGTGACTGGTGGCTACTACGGCGACCCCGGAGAAACTAAGCACTTGATTTGGGTGCATAATCGCGAACTCTCCGCATCGGACGAGGTGGAGATCCAGTTTCAGGACATCGCCGCGAGTTCGTATGCCGGGAAGGCTATCGAAGAGATTTATCCCAAAGAGGACGCACCTACAGATGGTCAGCCGTTAGATATGGCGGAACTTGCAGGGTATCTCCGAGAGCAGCCGCGTCTACGTAGGGGTTTTGATCTTCATGTGCGGGTATCTGAAGCGGACCCGCAAATATTCAGTACTCGGGGCCAGGACTACTCATTCTTCGTTTCGATCATGTGGGATTGGAAATCGATCGACTCGGCAAAATTGAGCGTTACAAGTACCACCATTCAAAACGTCGTCGAGCAAAAGCCAGGGACGCAGTACTTACGGCGACGCTTAGGGAGTGGTCAATCAGTACATATACGCATTGTCGGTCAGTAGGATGTGGTACTCGATCTGAAAAGCTGTGCCAGACCGTTTCAGTGCTGCCTGGAAGGCGACGGACCGGTCGAGGTCATCTGACCATCGAAGGTACCAGCGAAAACAGCTTCTGCGGATGGCATGGATGACCGCATTCACCTCCCGCCAGGTGTCTTCGTCGCAGCTGACGGTGCCGTCACTTTCTATCGAATGGGCAGGAGTGCGTCTGGAAATAGGTCAGGGTCGACCTGGTGCCTCCATGGAGTGGAAGCCGTAAGCCGGTAACGAAGACGCCATTGGCGCCGGCATCGACATAGGCCATGGGGTCCGCCGTAGATATCGCCACAGAGACGTTTCCGGGCGAAGCCGGCGGATGTCGGCTAAGGGGGCATTACTGCGATCAGTACACCTGCAGTGACGGAACGGGCAACGTCATTGGGCGCCCCCCGCGATGCAATAACCAAGGCATACCGGAGCTATCCTGGGCGCGCGTGTCGAACTTTTTCCCACCAGCCACGCCTCGGGTGGCTTCGGGGCGGTACATAGCGTGCGAGGAGTTCAATGCGCTCCAGAATTCCAAACAGCAATGCCGGTCGGCGAGGCTCAAGGTCGGCCCATTGACTGATCAAGTCCAACGATGAAACCGTTTGAGCACCTCGACTTTCGGCCGCTGCGATGGCCAGGGCGTCATCTGAGACGAAGACCAGATTGCGGTGTAATGCAACAGCTAGGCACTCGGCTTCGCCGTCGTCAATTTCAATACTCAGATTTGTAGCCGTATCAAGCTCGTTATCACTGAGGTCGGAGAGAATGGCCAGCGGATACTGTTGAAGAAGAAGAGGATGCTCAATCGGGCTGCGAATGATGGTGCCATCGGCCTGCCGGACCCTGACCTCTTTAAATTCCCGCAACGCAGTCGTGGTCGTTGACCACGATGCACCGAAGGTATGGAGTTCCTGTATACCTTCCCATCCGCAAAATAGGTTGATAATGGAACAGGCGTCCAAGCAGTAATGCGTCATGCGTTTGGCTGTCCCCGATAAAGCAGGGATTCACCCAGACTCAACTTGATCACAGATTGGTTGTCCTCGGTCTGCTGCAACCTTGCGAAAGCAAAATCCCTTGCCTCTATGATGGATTTCCGAATCAACTTGGCGAACTGGCTTGTCGTAGTCTTCTGCGATGACCATGCCTCAATTGCAAGCATGAGGTATCGCTCCGGAAAGATTTCGACGGACTCTTTGTCCTCTTGAATTTCGATACCAGCCTCGGTGCGAATGTCTCGGATATTGGCGCCTGAGGCTTGGATATCATTCCAACTGTTCCGCCGGACTAGTCCCAGGGACTCTAAGCGTAGGATCATGGCCATAAGCGACACGCCATAGTAATCGGCGATCCGCAGGACATCGCCGACGTTGACATCACCCTTTTGTTGGTACGTGTCATGGAAACGCCGCTTGATGCCTTCGCCCGGCATAAGAAAGTGCATTGCAAATGCATCGGCGAAACGCTCGTTCTCAGGCTTCCGTTGCATGGGCTCGACATAGTCAACGCCTCGGCGATCTCGGTCGAAGAGAAAATGCCCAAACTCATGGGCAATGGTCCATCGCCTGCGGGCTTGTGGATGCTTACGGTTGACAAGAATGCAATAGCCGAAGTTCTCCACATAGGCATACAAGCCGGCCAACTTTGAATCCAATCCATCGATGAATACGTGTACGCCGATTTCGTCCAGCGTCTTGCGTAACGAACCGATAGGTTCTCGATCGCCGAAGCCAAGACGGCGACGTTGTTCGCTAGCTTGATCTTCGGCAAAACGTTCTACAGGTAGTGGAGTACGTGCGGGCTGAGGAGGAGGGGTGGGCATCGCGTGCCCTTGAACCTTGTCCAGGAGAAACATGTAGTCGTCTACGAACTCCACCAACTTAGCCACAGCAGCTTCAAGCCCGGCATCCTCGCCTTCGCGTTCAACGACAGCACGCAGGTGGGGGGCGACTTGGGTGGGAGGTGCATGCTGGCGCATCAATCGATTGAGGGAGATGTTGTACAGCAGGGCCAGCGCTTTTAGCTCATTGGGTTTGACCTCTCGCGTTCCTTTCTCGATGGCAATAAAAGTGGGGCGGCTGATGTTCAGGTGTTCGGCAGCAATGGCTTGGGAGATGCCTGCGGCCTTTCGGGCCGAAATGAGGCGTTCAACTAGGGATTTCATAGAAGATCCAAGTGGCGAGTTGTGAGCCGCTATGCGGCTTCACGAACTTCAAAGTGCCCGTATGTGTTTAGGGTTTCGAGGGCATGCCTCATCATGAGGTCCTCCATGGAGCTCAGCGGCAGGTGCGTCATGTTTGACAGGATGCGATGACGCTCCAGTCGGCTCCTGACGGAGGGGTGGTGCGCTGCCCAGGCGCGGGCATTCTCCAGATACGTCAAGAGGTAGTCGAGTTCCTTCGGCATGCCGCTGTTGAACAAATCAACGACATAATCTCGTGGGTCATCGACGATCCCAGCAGCATGGAAGGCCTGCCGACGTTCGATGCAGGCGGCACAGTGCCCGCAATGCCGCTTCCCGGATATGCGAAGCGAAGAGTGAATGCACGACCGAGATCGCGTCAGCCAATCGATCATGAGGCGCTTTCCCTTCAGTGGGGCCAGCATCTCCGCCTTTGTTGAATGCAGAAAAGGGAGGGATAGGCAGACCGCCCGATCGAGCGCCAGGCCAACCAGTTGGCTGATCTTTTTCAGAATGCCGGGCTGGGCACCTCGAGTAGACAGTCCGTCGACCAGTCCGCCTTCACATAGTGGAAGGTTAATCGCACCCACACCGTTCTCGAAGACTTCAATATTGTCTACGCCGCAGGCGTCCGCGAGGGTCGCGGCCGTCGCATAGAACAGAAATCCTCGCGCGCGCTGCGACTTCTCCTGGTACTTCATGTTTCCTGCCACACCTCCGATGAGCTTGACCATGAAGGAAGCGTGGTGGGGCGCAGTGGTATTGAGTATCCTCGACAGCAAACCCACTTGTTCGATGCTGTTGGAGCGAATGGAAGATTGATGCCCTACTGTCAGCAACATAAAAGTATCATTGTCATCGATCAATCGATTGGCCAAGCCAGCTGCTGAATCCAGTCCGCCGCTGTAAAGAGCTACTCGGGTCGGGTGAGGCTCTCCTAATTGCAGCAATCCCTGATGAGTCGTCGTCTGGTAGGGATGGGGCCGCTGAGAGAACGACAGTAGCCACGTATCTCCAGTTAGATGCCAGAGGACATCAGTCAGGAGTTCCTTGACAGCAGCTTGAGACCAGAATGCATGATCCCAAACCTCGAATTTTATCCGCAGCGTGCGTAGTCCACACTCGTTCTGATGATCGTTGTCAGTTCGCAGAATCACGCGATCGATGGCGTAGGTGCCTGTTGCAATGGAGATCAAGTCGACCGCACGTGGGGTAGCCGTCTCCATGAGCTGGTGAAGCATTCTCTGCGTGGTAATCACGACGTCCTGTTCGATGGCACCCGTCAGTGAAACGCGACCTGCGTCGTACTGCACCTGGATGGAGGAAGGGTCAGCGCGCATGGGGCTGATCCGCTTGCGGTGGGGAAATGATCAAGGACATGCGTGCTACATCCTTTGGCGCCATGCGGACAGATGGAAAGGGCTTTCTGATCCGACGAACTGGATCACCGCGCAGAGACGTTTCAAGGGTGTCGCTCAGCGCCGGTATGTTGACGGAGAACTCTTGCCTTAGGCTCTTCCGTAACTCGGCCTGTTCCGAAACGGAGCAAAACCGCTGTTCTCGTTTCGCTCTGGCCGTGATCTGATCAATTAGCGTGGAGATGATGCTCTCTGCTGCCGCCCCTGCCAGGTCTTTGGCATCGGCCGAAGGACTGGATCGCAGGGCCGATAGGGTGATGCTAGCAATGCGCTTTTCGGTAAAGGTGGCCACGACCTCTTGTAAAGCCACGATCGAGCCAGTTTCCAGCGCCTTCACAAGTGCAAGGAGTGCGGGCCCTTTGCGCAGTGCCAGCGGCAGCCGACGCACAGCTTCCCGGCAGTCTTCCGCCGCGTTATGGATGAATTGATCTAACGTGCTTAGGGGATCCTGAAGGATCTTTCGGCTACGGAACCAGCGATTTCGATGCCCGAAGTCCAGGGACTCGTTCTCGGCCATGACTGCCTCCTATGGGAAATAGGCTACAGGCCGACCCAGGGAAATGTCAAATTGTTCATCGAGTAATTGGTAAAAATGTAAAGAATGGGCTGGTGCTGATGCTTCACCGGGAGCCACTGCCCCGTTGGTGGCTGCGAGTGCCAAGCTAGATTCGCTATAGATAGGCGCGCGGGAGTAATTTGCATCAAGTTGGTGCAATTGAGGGTCCTGCCGTCATGGAGTGACGATGGGGCAGCGTTGAATGTGCAACGCTCCGCGACTGCCGAGGCGCCGAAAAGTTGAGAGCAGGTATGCAATGGCATGATGCGTCGCACACCTGCTTTGCGCTTGGCCATCTCCTACACTCAAGCTGTCGCTGTCGAAGGGGAACGGCATGGCTGGTAACGCCAAGTTCATCTCGTCTGAGCCCACCAAGGCTTGGTTGTCACAGTTCGAAGCCAAAGACCAGCCTCTGGCCACGGAAATGCTCAGGAAAATGCGGCTCGTATCGCGCGACGCATTTGCGGAAGAGCTTCAAAGGATGATGACTAAGTTGATTGAAGACGGAAAGCCGGTGGCTCTTTACGTCGAGCGCGAAGTGCCGAGGGAGGAACCGTTCGGCTCGCAGCGCGGTGAAGTGCTTCCCTTATTCTCGCAACCGGAGGGAAGTCCGAGGCGCGCTACAGGAAAGTATCCGGCAATGTCAGCCCGGCCCGACAGCTTGGAGACTGGGAGCGAGGGCGTTGTGGGCCAGCTTGTCACAGAGGTGTGTCGTAGCAACCCAACCTTGGCGTTCAATCACCCTGGCCCTGATTCCATTCGTCGTCACAAAATACGAAGAATCGTTTTTGTCACCGACTGTATAGGGAGCGGAAAAAGAATCTGCGAAAACCTTACCGCAGCGTGGAAGGTCGCTTCGGTGCGCAGTTGGTGGTCGAATAGACGCAAATTCGGCATATCCTTTTCCGTCATTGCCTATGCCGCGACGGAACGGGGGCGCAAATTGGTCGAGGAACACCCGGCACTTCCATCCATTGAGCTTGCTGTCCGCTGCCCGACGATTGAGGGAAGTTTCAGTCGAAGCCGCTTCCACTTGGCGATGGACCTTTGCGCACGATATGCGCCGGCTAGTCGCTCATCAAAATTCGACCAGCGAGGTGCCGCTCGTGCTGCCCTGGGTTTCGGGGGGACAGGCGCTCTGATTGCGTTCGCGCATGGTGCTCCGAACAATGTCCCCACAATGTTTTGGCGGGAAAGCGGGACATGGATACCCTTGTTCAAGGGGAGGGTGACTTCGGGAACACGGGAGGCCTTTGTCTCCCAGCTCGATGTCGGAGGTGTTCAAGACCGTTTACAGTCGATGCGTCAGGAGCGTCTTTCCCGAAGCATGCTCTTTTTTCGGCTTGCCGGACCCGCTGGAGCGCTGATTTTGACGCTCGCGGCGTCGGGGCGAAATCCAGGCAACGCTACGGCCATTGCCGAAATGACGGGGCTTACCATTTCGGAGGTGGTGACCTCGACAGACAAGGCCGTCTCTCACGGGTGGCTGGACGGACGTGGCAGGCTCACCGATGCCGGCCGAAGACAACTCGACAGTCTTCGCTCTAAGAAAGTTTCTTCTGAAGAGCCCGTGCAAAAAACGCCGGAAACGGCGTACTATCCAAGTGCGCTGAGGGGGCCAGTTCCTTCTGTTTAGTTCAGCCACTTCGGTGGCGCCAGCGCATGTCTTCCATGCTGGTGGGGCGCAGACTCTGTTGCCTCCTGTAATAGCTCTCGCATGATGCTCAGGCAGGTCACGCAATGGTCGCGAGCGACCGGAGCGAAAGCCTTCCTCCATCGCGTGACCTGTCTCACCCTACGGGTGTCAAAGTAGATGGAAGACTGGCTCCCTCAGCTCTATCAAAAGCAAGGCACTGAGGCGGGCATCGCCCCCCGGGTCCTTGCGAATGCAAACCTCACGGCGAAGAGCATCAGGGCAGTAAATCGCCATGTGCCAATCCTCTTTTCGCTCAATCATCTTGCCGTGCGATGCGGTGTTCCGTACAGTTTTCTGCGCGCAGTAGTCGAGCGGCATGACTTCCAGTTCTACCGGAGTTTCCGTATAAGAAAGCGGCCACTCAAGGGCCGGGTGCGGTTCCGCTTAATCTCCGCGCCGGTTCCCTTCCTTATGAGGGTGCAGCGGTGGATTGCTCAAGAAATATTGAGCAATGGTTACCCTCACGAAACGAGCACCGCGTATGCAAAGAGGTCGTCGCCCCTCAAGGCTGCTGCTTTGCACTGCGATGCAAGATGGCTCATCAAGATTGACGTGATGAACTTCTTTGAATCGATTACGGAGGTTTCGGCATATCGGGCATTTCGACGGTTGGGCTATCAGCCCCTACTCAGTTTCGAAATGGCACGCCTATCAACAAGGGTTCGGAGTGCTCTGAGGCAGCTTCCTTCGCCTTACTGGCACACGCAGGCCCACAGGTGGCCAAAAATCGAGAGCTATCAGTGCTGGCGCAAGGGAGGTCTCCCTCAAGGCGCACCGACCAGCCCGATGTTGGCCAACCTCGCATCCATTGCGCTCGACGAGTGTCTGGCCGAAGTGGCAAGAAAATACAGACTCACATACAGCCGCTATGCAGATGACCTTTGTTTTTCCACGTCGGGGGATTTCTCTCGCAAAGATTGTGCGGGGGTTATATCAGAGGTGTACGCCGGCCTTCGAAAGTTTGGGCTGCGACCTCAAACAATGAAGACAACGGTGTCTCCCCCAGGCGCAAGAAAGGTCGTGCTAGGTCTACTGGTCGACCGGAACACCCCCCATCTCACGCGGGAGTTCAAGGCACGGCTCCGACAGCACCTGCATTATCTAAGGAAAGCAGACGTCGGTCCGGCTCGCCATGCTGAGCGCCGAGGGTTCAGCTCCGTCATTGGTCTCCGACACCATGTGGAGGGGCTTGTCGAATACGCATCTTCCGTAGACGCTGTCTATGGCGAAAGTCGTAGGCGTGAACTGGCGGAGGTGAGTTGGCCGTTCTAAATATGACCCCAAAACAACCGGAGGTCTTGGCTAGCTGCGGTGGTTGTGCATCGTCAGGTGAGCCCGGTCCACAGGCGGGGCGTCGCCAAGCAGATCGATTGTTCGACCGGCCATTCGAAAGGATTTTGGGTCCGACAGAGCGCTCTAGACGCCGGCGAAATGTCTGGAGAAAAGTCAGTCAGGCCTTCCATCCCCATTTGAGTCGGTCATACAGGGTTGCGACTTTTCGAAAATTGCTCGCGTAGGGCGAAGTCTTGTAGTCCATCTTTGCTTCATTCTTCCGCAGGAAGTCCAGCAGGACATCGAGGTCTATCTTGTCCACTGACATCCATGGAATATAGAGGGATGCACTTTCGGCGGTGCAGGAGTCGATGAGCTCTTGGAGTGACATGTGACGTCGCTTAAAAAAACCAGCGGCGTAACTTTTGACTCTGAAATCTTCGAGGGGTCTAAGGACCCACTTGTCGAGCGGAAGGCCTGACTTGCGATAGGCCTTGAGGTCAACGATTCCAGTTTCAGCCAAATATTTAAATACGGGAATGTTTTTAGTGCTCTTGCCGACCGGCTGGATGACGTTTTCCAGGATTTGCTTGGGGTCGAATTTCTTGCCGTCATGGAGCAGGTCGCTGAACAGGTCGATGGCTTCGATACGGCCGTAACCAACCTCTCCAATGCCTTTCCCTGCCAGTTCCGTGACGCCAACGCCGACGAGAAACTCGACCTCTGCATTTTTCTCGACCTCCTCATAGTCGATTACGCAAAGCTTCTTCTCAGGTTCGGCAGACTTCACCAAAGAGTACAGTTGCTCTTTGCAATATCGAAGGACGCGGGCTGGGATTTTCCTCCTGACGGCCCCGAGCGCAGAGTAGACCGGCTTGAAATCATCGGATCTCACGAGCACCAGCGGAATCTGTACTCCGTCAATTGTCAGGTAGGTATCCGAAATGCCGGCAGAATCTCCCGATTCCAAGCGCTGGACAAAGATGAGGTTCCGGCGAAGTTTCTCCACATTCTCCTTGCCAATGCACAAAGAGATGGCGCGAAGAAGACCGAGAATGTTTTCGTCCGATATCGAGTAGCCTAGAAAAACTATTGGGTGCTCGACAAAAATTGTGATGAGCTTTGCTGCGAGATAGGCGTTGCGTTCTTGGAACGTTTTGTAGTCATCGCTTGTCAACACCAGGGAAGAGGGGGCTGTCGAGCATCCATGGATTTTGTAAATCTCACCAATTTGCTGTGGATTGGAGAAGAGCAGCTCTTCTTGTCCTATGAACACTCGATAGTCGGGGAAAATTTGTTCGAGCAAAAGGTCCCAGTTTGTTGTGATGACACCGTCGACGTTAAGGCCTGCCAGCAGTTCGATTTCCTCGGCATATTCGGAGGCCTTCGCTTTTTTTTGGTCGAGGGTCGACAGGTAGCGAGAGATTTCGAGACGAAGCGCCGATGTAATGCCGGACATCTTTCCCTTATCACGAGACACAGCGTCTGCATACTCAGGGGCGGACCACCAGTGTTCGTTAAATGCTTCGGCCAGCAGCGAGGCCGCCTTGGGATAGTCCCCATCAGCTGATGAGAGGTAGTACTCAAAGGGCCTGCCGGCCACACAAAAGCGTGACAAGAGACCCTTCCAGTCCTCTAGACCGACATATCGCCTAGAGAACCCTGAGCCCACGAATAAAAAGGGCCCGGCCTGCCCGGTCCGTAGTATCTCGGTAAGTCCTTTTTCGATGCTCAATGAAGCTCTCCTTCGGTGGATAGCAACAGCGATTTACGCAAAGCTTTTTCCTTGGCGGCATCTTCCGGTGTCGTGGTTATCCTCCCTTGGTGAAGCGCCCCTGGTCCGGGGTGCATTCGAGTCTGGTCCAGTGGCACTTAGCGCATAATAGCCTTACAAAAGTCCCGTTTCGGGTATCGCGCCGTCTGACCCCTTGTCTGGCTTTCTTATTGAGCCAGTGGTACGCCCCCGCTTTCGTAGACGGTTAACAGATCTCGAACCGGATTCATTTCGCGACGCAGAAACTATATGGGTCAGACACCTAAGGCTTGGGTACTTACCTCTTCTGCGCCAAGCCATTGCCCTGTCTTGCGGTGAACGCGCAGTGCCCGCGGGTGACCGCCGTGCGGTACCAGAACCAGATCCAACGCAGAGCCGGCATTTTCGCCAGGCTCGACACCCACGCGATACACCACAATGCGGGCAAAGGTGTCGGCGACCAATTGCCGAGCTTTGAGACGTGCATCGTAATCTTGGCTTTTCACCCCGATCACCAGCTCACGCCAAGCGTCGGCGGTCGTGGGCACCTTCCGAGATATGGCCGCCCATTCCGCGTCGGCGTCAGCCACCTCTCGCCGCAGCCGCTCCCCTTCATCCTCCAGTTCGCGGACCTTACGCAGGATGATTGCAGGCGCTGCACCGTCGTCCTGCAGCAAGGCGTCGGTCAAGCGCTTGAGTTGCGCCTCTACGTCGGCGACGCGTGCCTTGGCGGTGGCGAGCTTCTGGCGGGCGGGTGGGTCTATGGCGCCGCGATCCAGTAGGGCATCCAAGTTAATCTGGTCCGAACAGAAGTCCAACAGCGCCCGCTCGATCGGGGCAATGCTCGTGCTGCCACCCACCGGGCAACGGCGGTACGCCTGCCCGGACCCGCAGGAGAGGCGACGGTAGGTGTCATGGAGCCGGCCGTCATCGTCTTTTTTTCGACTCATGAGGTTCTGGGCCACCATGGCCGACCCGCAGTACCCGCAATGGGTGCGGCGTAGGCCAGTAATGATGCCGGGCAGTTCGCCTTTACCCTTGCGCCGGCCTGGCTGTCGGATTTGGCCCTGCAGTTCGTCGAATGCCTCGGGACTCAGCAGAGCCGGGTAGTAGTCGGGCAGGGCGTAATCGACCCCATCGACCGTCAGGGTTTTCGTGCCCCGCAGGGCGGGCAGGCGAAACAGCTTATAGAGATGGGTTGCCCGGCTCCCCTTAGTCGAGACCGACAGCCCGGTCGCATTGAGACGATCCACGATGGCCACCGCCCCATGCCCGGCCCGGAACAGGTCGGTGGCCATACGGACGGCTTCGACCCGTTCCGGGATCAGCTGCCAGCCACCCGCCTGCCAAGCCAGCCACTGGGGATCCCGGCCATTGCGGATACGGCCGCGGTAAGTGCCGTCGAGCCATTGCTCGCATTGACGTCGAATGGCCGCTTTGACCCGCTTGCTCTTGGTATCGCTTTCCTCATGAGCTCGGATCATCACCAGCAGGCTATGGACCAGATCCATGGGGTTGGCTTTGAGTCCCTCCCGGTTGTATTCCCGGCCATCGCTGGCGGTCACCACGGTGATGCCGGCATTGATGATTTGAGCCAGTTGTGCCTGGGCCTGGAGCGGTTCGGCGCGACTCAAGCGGTCCAGGCCCTCCACGACCAGCACGGACCCGGCGCCAATGCGGCCCTCGTCCACCGCGCTAAGGAAGGTGCCCAAGGCCCCCTGTTTCACATGGCGCTGGTGGTAGGCGCTCAATCCTTCATCACGGAGGGAGAGCGATGCATCGAGCTGCAGCTGCCGCGTCTAGGCCCAAGTGGCCGCATACTCGGTCTGGCGGTCGGCACTGCTGCCGGTGGACTGGCGAGCGTCACTGAAGCGTAAGTAGCTATAGACCTTGATGTTTGTATCCACGTGAAGCATCGATCCCTGAGCAAGCTGCGAAGTCTATATGTGATCTCATTTGGTTGCCCAAAGAAGAAGTAACCAAGAAGAAAGGGCACCCTGCTTGGCGCCCTCAGCAGCAAAGCTGCTGAGGGTCCGTGAGGGCTGGCCGGGCTTTT